>DASYDE010000139.1:0-56915 GCA_036499725.1 Kofleriaceae bacterium | reverse complement strand
AGGTCGAACGGCTCTTTGCTTGGATCTTCCGTTCGCGGCGTCTCGTCACTCGATACGAGGAGAAAGCTCAGAACTTCCTCGGACTCGTGCAGTTAGCCTGCGCACAGATCCTCTGGAGGCAGTTTTGAGATGCGTTCTAGTGGGCGCGTTTGGAGGCATCGATGTGGCACGCAAAACCAAAGAAGCACGATTGCAACTGTAGGCGGCGGAAGCACGGCAACCCCAAGGTCGGTTGCGGCATCTGCTATCCGCCCGGATATCGAGCGGCAGTGAACGTACGGATCGAAGGTCGACGTCTGAAATGTGTGTGGCTCGACGCTGCGAGGTGTCGACGCGTTGATGATGTTGAGTGATGGCTACGGTGCTGGCGCCGTTCACCACTTCGCCGAGCGCGAGCCAGTCTTGCCAGTCCAGTGGTTGTAGTTGCCCTTCGTGTTGTAGTTGTTGCGTTGCGTCCCATCCGCCGTGGTGCGGTGATAGCCCTCGACGTGAGCTCCGTGCTTCGTCGTGTAGCCGCTTACGTGTCTACTGCTCGAAGACGAACCTGTTCCGTAGCCAGAAGAGCTTCTCGAGTGCGACGAGTGATGCGAGCCACCACCGCCGCCGTGATGACCGCGAGCCTCTGCCGTCGTTGTAAATCCGAACACCAAACAGAGAATCAAAGCCGCGCTACGCATCGAAGTAGCTTCCACGAACGCACCTGCCGAATCGGTTACGTCATGGGGCGTCGACGACGACGGCTAACCCTGTCGAACCCCGCCGTCGTGGTCAGCCCTACAGCGATCGTCTCGATTGCCCTGCGCCACTCGAACCGGGCTCCACGCTCAGTGGAACAGTGTCGCGTTCTGCGACGGTGCGAGTACCCGAGGCGTGACCGAAGCGCCGACGTGCGCGTTGCGTTGTCTTGATACGGTGGGGGGAGCACTTCTCTGTCGCCGGCCGCGTTCAGAACAAGCTGACCTACCACGATCGATACGAGACGAGACGATTCTCCGTCTGTTCGTCGTTAGAGCAAGCGGCGAGCTTTCATCGGTCGAGTCCCGTCAACGAGAACTCTCGGTAACGGCGGGGCCAACGCTCGCCCAGGGCTTCTCCACGATGATTGCGGTTCCCCCAGGACTTGGATCGTTCCACATCACCGCGTCATGTCGTTACGAGGTTGTCGATCGACGTGTAACGTTCGCCTGCGGATCTGCAGGCGCGCGAATCCAAGTTGAGTGCAGTTAGACCGGAGGAGATAAAAATGGATCTGGTTATGAGGACCTGGGCAAGTTGTATCGCCCTAACGTTGTGCGCCCTGGCTTTCTCGTCTGGCTGTGCAGGCGCAGCGGCAGACACGACGCATCCCAATCGGGATCCGCTGTCTTGCCCCAAGCAAGAAGAGAAGCCGCCTCCAACGAACACCTTCGATGCGCTAGTCATCGCGGACACGCATGCCTCCAATCCCTACGCGGAGCACGTGCTCCATAGTGACGACGACATCGCAGATTCTTATGTGACTCAGGTGGCGATCCGGCCGCCACACATGGACCAGTGGGGGTCGCGCATCGTCGACTGGATCATCGAACAGCCCGTCGGCTACGACACGATCCTCCACTTAGGTGACGCTGGAAACATCGGGTGTGCCGGTGAGCTTGATCGCCTAGTCACGGTCATGAAGGAGCACAAGAAACGTTGGTTCATGGCACCGGGGAATCACGACACGTTAGATATGGGAAACTGGGGGTACGTTGCCTCCGACCCGGCAGTCAAAACGGCTTGGAACAATGAGTGCGCGGGCCCCCAAGTCGCCGGCGCGATGGACAAGAAGCGCTTTGTGGAGGCGTATCGGCTCGCACAAGGATGGACCAAGGGATCCGTTACGACTTCGGACGAGTACGAATGTTCTCTGTTCGCGACGCCGGCGGGCGTTGAAGCAGAGACGTGTCTGCGGCCCGACGAGTACGGCTACAACTCATTTCTGCTCCAGGCGGTTCAACTTAAAGAGGGAGTGCACTTCGTTATCGTCGACACAACGCAATTCCGAAAACGGCCTGATGGGTCCGATCCTGGAGGAGTCACCGGCGGCATCGACGATATTCAGATTAAGAAGATCAAGGAGTTCGTCGACCGTACTCCTGGCGTGATCGTGCTCGGCGGCCACCACCCAATCGATTCGCTAGATGCGGCAAGCAGGGCAGCGTTGTCGGCGCTGATCACCGCGAGTCCGCGTATTGCTACCTATATCAGCGCTCATACGCATAATTCCGCAACTGAGCGTATGCACAAGAGCATTCGTGGCGGCTTCCTAGAGGTGAGCTTGGGCGCCGTCCTTGACTGGCCCATGGAGTACCAGTACCTGAGCGTCCAACCAGCTGCTACCGAGACGAATGTCTCGATGGAATTTCATCGCGTAGCCGCCGAGCTCGAAACTGAATGCACCGCCTGGGCGTACACGCGAGTACCTAACAAGAAGACAGAGTTCTACCTGAGCTACGTGAATGGGAACGGCAAGAGCTCATACCGCCTGCTGGAGACACAGATGTTCGCGAAGCTGCGTCGGGAATTCGCAGATCGGGGAGTCCGACTTCCGGCAGATTACGAGCAACGCGAGATGTTCACCGGGGCGACTCCTGCCTCACTCCTCGGGGAGGACGCGTGTCCGGCACAAAGTGTTACCCAGTACGAACGCTGCCACGTCATCTGGGCGAGCTATGAGGAGTCGAAGACGAAGCTTCATGCGTTAGGAAATCTCAAGAACAAGCTGACTGTATGGCTGGCGAAGATCCACGTCCGCGTTGGCGATCCGAAGCCGGAGTCGGCGGTGAGGATCTTTGGGAAGAATGATCGTGTGAAGACGGTGACGAAAAAGTGGACGGTACGCCTTTGAGGTCCCATCTCAGCGGTCTCCACTGGCAGCAATGACCAACTCTTGGTTCCTCTTGCGAGCCACGTAGACAAAGGCTTCGCTTGAAGTAGAAGCCGATGCCAGCGCCGGTGCACCGCGCTGCACGCACTGGAGCACGGTGGCTGCGCCTACGTGCAGTGAAGCAATTTGCTATAGGCGCCTCGTGCGCATCAGCGGTCACGACGTGATCAGATGGGTGGTGGAGGGGAAAACATGGTTCGTATCACGCGTATTACCTGCGCTCTATTCATTGGAGGGCTGCTGCTGCGGAGCTCCGACGCTCGCGCTGACTGGTACCAAGACGTTCGCCAGATCGTTCAGCAGCTAATCGAGGACGACATCGCTAAGAACGTCATTCCGAACGCAGCGGCGAAGGTACCTGGCCTCTGCAAGTTCTTCCCAGCTTCGATCTCGGCGGTCCAACAGCAACGCTTCAGCGGACTTCCGTCGATCGTGCGGCGCGAATTCGCAGATGCCGTCGGCTACCAGATAGCGATCAGTCTCTCGACCACAGCCAAGGTGGACGCGAATCGAGCCAACGACAAATCGACGGAGTCGATGAAGGATGCGACCACCGTTCGCGTAGAAGTGGCGAACGAAAAGCTGAACGCGATCGGCGAAGGCAACAAATGGTCCAAGTCGGCAGATGCCGCACTCACCGGTGTGGTCTCCGCGCCCATGGACACGAACTGCGACTTCAAGAGCGCCGAGTCGATCGGAACCAAGTACATGCGCTCGTGCATGTCTCGAAACAACGATCTCGAGACGGACATGATCTGTTCCGTCGCGCTTGTAGCGCGAGACGCGATCAACGGAGACACTTCGGCCGTCTCGCCCTCGCTCCGACGCGTTGGCATCGACATCATCATCGGTGCATTCAAGCGTGCGCCGATTCCTCAACTGCAGACGCTGGCTACGGATCGACGAGATGAGCTCGTCGACGTTCTCGATCGAGCTCTTCGAGGAGACGTCCCGGTCTCGTCGCTTCCTCAGTCCATCGCGAAGCTTGCCGGGCTCGGCGATCGAGCGGCGATCCAGGCAGAGATCGCTTCGCTATCTTCTCGTCTTCTACTTGCCGCTGCTAGCAGCCAAACGACTATCGACATCATCATCGGGTCGTTTAAGAGCTCGACCGTCGTGCAGGTCAAGGCGCTTGTTGCCTCTCATCGCGAGGAGATCGTCGTTCTGATCGACAGGACGTTGCGAGGAACGATTCAGCTCTCAGCGCTTCCTAAGGAGATCGCAAAACTTGCAAGCCCGGCTGAGCAAGCGAAGGTAGAAGCGGAGGTAACGGGTCTCCTCTCACATCTCGAAAGCGCACTAGTGGTCGATCGGACCGCGATCGAAGCGCAGCTGACGAGCTTGAACGCCTCGTTAGATTCGTTCGAGAAGAGTGCATCGACGATCAATGACCTCGTCAAGCTCGTCGTGGCGCGGTCACGGGGAGAGGAGGTGACCATCGAGCAGTTCCTTGCTGCCATTGAAAACGTTACCGACACCTGCAGGGGCAAATTCACCATTTGCAAGCGAATCGCTGATTTCACGAAGGATCATGACAATGAACTGAAAACGCTGACGTCGGTCATTCGTCATCTACAAGCGAAGAACTACGGAGCCGCTGCCGACCAACTGCTGCAACTCGTGGCCTCACCCAAGTGCGACAAGGAGGAAGGCGATGCATGCAGCGACACGGGACAAAAAGCACTGACGTTCGTACGCAAGCTTGTGGTGTACACGGTGGACGCCGCCACGTCCGGCAACACGACCTCCTCGGCGAGCGAGGACTTCCGTAAGGCCGCTGTCGATTTGATCGAATCGTCGGGTGGTGCCGGTATTCGCCGTGTGAATGACCACGTTTCCTTCTTCGTCCCCTCGTTGGGACTCAGGAAGGCACATCGAACCGACATCAAGGACAACTCCACCGTCGTCTCGCTCGATCTCGGGTCGATCAGATTTCCTCCGTTCCGGTACAACGAGAACGTCTATATCGCCGCGCACGTGACCCTCATCGATGCGCTCGGGCCATTTACGGAGATCGCGTTGCGCGATTCGGCGCTCGGGCGCCGTCAAGGTTTCAGCTGGTACGGAATCGGTACGTTCGCCTATCAGCTGGTCGCGCCGCGGCTCGATCTCGATTTCGCCCTGCCTGGCCTCTCGTCCAATCTCAGCATCGGTGTCGGCATCGCGTTCCACTTCTGGCGCGTCGAGAACCGCACCGAGGGCCTCACCTACTGCTTCTTTGGGCAGACGTGCCGTAGCGACGACGAGCGTACGTGGGCGAACTCCGACAACTTCGAGTTCTCGGCCTTTGCGAAGTACGTGCTCTGACCGTCTCCGTAGAGTCGAACATGGCCTCGTCGGGATGCTGGCGCTGCATCGCGGCGAGGTGCTGGGTCGTGTTGATCGATGGGCACACCGTCATCGCACCGTCGTCGCTGTACAGAGCGAAGGCGCAGAGTTGTTCATCGGGGTGCGCCGACGCCACCTCTTTGACGGCGCGTCTAGCAGCCTTCCGAGCCTGAACTTCGAGTGCGGAGAAGTTGAACGGCTTTGGCGGGGCGACCATTCGTAAATCTAAACTCCTTCCATCACGGAAACGGCCAGCGCGCGCGTCGAACGACTCGCTGCTCTCAGGTCACGAGTATCGGTCGTTGCGCCACGGGTACGCGGTGTTCGAATAACCGCGCTCCTCCCAGAAGCCCTTGCGGTCAGCGATCATCAGTTCGATCCGCGATACCCACTTCGCTCCCTTCCACGCATAGAGCTGCGGCGTGATCACCCGGACCGGGCCGCCGTGTTCCTTCGCGAGCGGTTTGTGATCGGCTGTGTGCACGAGCAAGACGTCCGGCTTCAGCGCGTCCGCGAGCGACGTGTTCGTGGTGTAGCCGTCCGACGCATGGAACATCACGTGGCGGGCTTCTTCCTTTGGCTCCGCCAGCGCGATCAGGTCGGCGACGCGGACACCGCGCCACGGGATGTCGAACCTCGACCACTTCGTCACGCAGTGAAAATCGCTGATGTCGTCGACCTGTTCGAGTGCTTCGAAGGCTGCCCAGTCGAGCGTGTAGGGGCGTTCGCACGCGCCGTCCACCACGAGCTTCCACTTCTCCTTGGAGATCGACGGCTCCGCTCCGAGGTCGAGCACCGGCCACTTCCTTGTCTCGGTTTGATCGATCGGGAGGCGGGGCATGCCGTGACGGTTCGGCGGACCTGAGCCGAGTGGCGCCTCGTCGGACATGGACGGAGTTGCGTGTGACTCGGCCTGGAACCGCGCACGCAGCTTCATGCGCGCCTCGATGATCTTGTCTCGGTCTGCCATCGAGCTCGAAGGTACAAGGGATAGACTGCCTGGATGAGGACGATCGGGCTCGCGTTGTTGTTGATCGGGTGCGGCGCTCCGAGCCGCGATGTGACGCCCGATGGCCAACCAGGCACCGATTCGGGGAGTGGGAGCAGTGACGACGGCTGCTCCGGTGCGGCAAAGCAGGTCTACGTGATCGATGCCGACAACACGTTCTCGACGTTTGATCCAGTCACGAGGACGTTTGCACCGCTCGGCACACTCTCGTGCCCGTCGAGCGCCTCGCCGTATTCGATGGGTATCGATCGCAACGCGACCGCGTGGGTGCTGTTCGACGATGGTGCAGTCTTCCATGTCGACACGACGACACTCGCGTGCACTCACGCCACGTCGCTCAGCGGCAACTTGCAGAACTTCGGCATGGGATTCTCGACGACGATGGCGAACGGCACCACCGACCAGCTGTTCATCGCGGGCGGCACGATCGCGGCGGGGGCGGATCGCACGAGCAACTCGACGCTCGCCACGTTCGATACGACGACCCTGCAGATAACGAACGTCGGCACGATCAGCGGCTGGCCCGAGCTCACCGGAACGAGCGAAGCGCAGCTGTGGGGCTACTTCCCGGGCGACGGCACGACGCACATATCGCAGCTCGACAAGACGAACGGTCACGTGCTGCAGACCCTGCCGGAGCACACCATCGGCAGCAGCGGCGATGCGTATGCGTTCGCAGCGTACGGCGGCGAGTTCTGGGTGTTCAGCGGCCCGGCCGGCGGCACGTCGGTCTACGAGATCAATACGAGTGGCGCGATCATGACGACCACGCACACGACGAAGACGATCGTCGGTGCAGGCGTCTCGACGTGCGCGCCTGTCGTCATCCAGTGATCAGACGCAGAGATAGACCGCGAAGAACGCAAGCAGCAGGTATGGCAGCCTCTGGCGTGTTCCGTTGAACGCCAGGTCGACAGCAAGTACCGTTGGTCGGTGCGATCGCTGTGGGCTGTGATGTTCGTCGCCGCGTGCGGTCGCGTCGACTTCGTCCCGCTCGGTGATGGTGGCTCCGCATCAGGAGTGGATTCACCGAACGGGGAGCATCGCATCCGGCTCGATCTCGATCGCTACACGCCCATTGGTCCCGTCGACGATCTCGCGTTGCGCGTCTCTCTCGATTCGTCGCGATTCCCTCGGCAAGACGCTCGCAGTGATCTGTCCGATCTGCGGTTCGAGCTCGACGGCGCCACGCTAGACTACGAGATCGACGCCGTCGATCCAGTCCCGGAGATCTGGGTGCACGTGCCGACGGTCACCGGGTCGCCGATCTATCTCTACTTTGGTGGTCAGGTCCAACCGGCGTCGGCCTCCGTGTGGAGCGACAGCTATATCGGCGTGTGGCACCTGGATACCGCCGACGATTCATCTCCGCGCCAGAACAACGGGGCGGTCACGGCCAGCACCGGAACGACGGGCGAGATCGGGCCTGGTCTCAGTGTGAGTGGCACGGGGTACGTCGCGATCGCGGCGCAGTCGTCGACGAATTGGACGAGTGGCCACGTCACCGTCAGCGCCTGGATCCGCTCGGAGGCATTTCCCAGTGACGCCTACGCGACGATCGTTGGCAGGGAGAACGGGAATGGCGGTGCGGATGACTTCGCGCTCGGTTACGCGAGCGATCTCTCCGTCGCGTGCGACCTCGTCACGGGACCCGACACCAATCCGAGCACTGACAAGATCACGCTCAATCAGTGGGCGCACATCGCGATGACATACGACGGCGCGAACCAGATCATTTACGTCGACGGGACAGAGCGACTGAGGACGCCGGCCACCGGTGCGCTCGCCCAGAGCAACAACCCGATCCACTTCGGCGCGGATTCCAACTCGGCGCCGCCGACGACTCCTGACGGTGAATTCGTCGTCGGTCGCATCGATGAAGTGCGCCTGGATTCCGCGGCGCGCACGGCGGCGTGGATTGGCGCGGATTACGCCTCGCAATCGGATGCGTGGATCACGTACGGCCCCGTGGAGTAGATCGTCTGGCGTTCAGGCGATGCCCAACATGTTGTCGGCGGCGCGGTTCGCTACTGCCGCGATCGTGAGTGAGGGATTTGGTCCCACGGAGGCAGGTAGGATCGAGCCATCGACGACGAACAGACCATCGTGGACGTGGGACTTGCCGTAGGAGTCGACTACGCTCGTCGTGGGGTCCGTACCCATGGGGCAGCCACCGAGCGGATGGACGGTGATCTCGCGTGAGAAGAGCGCGGTCGGGATGTGGCGGATGAACTTGCCGCCGAGCTCTTCCGTTAGATCACGGGAGACGGAGGTGACCCGATCGAAGTATTCGGCTGACCGCGTGCCGTTCCAGTCGAGCGCCAGGAACGTACGAGCTTCGGGGTTTTCGGGATCGAGCTTCGGCGTCAGCGAGAACGTGCCGTCGGCATAGTCGCGGCCCATCGCGAGAAGGGGCATGAAGTGTCGGCTCAGTTTTGCGTCGCCGAGCAACTCGTGGAGCTCTTCGCCGAAGTCCGAGTCGGGATCCGAGAACCACATCTTCCGGAACATCTGACGAGCGAAGCGAACGCCGCGAGTGAGCCACCCGCCGAGCGAAAAGCCCGCGATTAACCAGCTCAGCTCGTGCGGGAATCCAGCGTCTTCCAGATAGAAGCCACGTGTGGTCGATGTGGAATTCGGGTCGAGTGGATCAGAGCCACGCAG
The DNA here is from genome assembly GCA_036499725.1 of Kofleriaceae bacterium. Classification (GTDB taxonomy): domain Bacteria; phylum Myxococcota_A; class Polyangia; order Haliangiales; family Haliangiaceae; genus JABFXX01. The sequence goes on along the minus strand of DASYDE010000139.1, from coordinate 48,006 downwards.
TGCGGTCGTGATCGTCGGCCCCCGCATCGCGTTCACGGGCTCGGTGCAGTTGATGGCAAACGCGAGCTGGTCACCGTTCGAGGAGAAGCGCGTGCCGAGAGCGGGCTGTGCGGCGAAGTTCTTCGCGTTCTTCATCATCAAGTAGGTGGAGCCGAATGTCCCGGCTGACAGGACAAGCCGCTTGCACTGGAGTGTGTAGACCTCCGAGGTCGTCTGGTCCGTCGGGTCGTGAAGGACGTAGCTGACCTCGATCTTTCCGCCGGGGATCGGGCGGAACTCGCGGACTTCGCAACTGGTGTAGATCGACGCGCCGGCGGCCTTTGCGAGCGAGAGGTAGTTAAAGTCGAGCGTGCTCTTTGCGCCGACGTTGCAACCGACGACGCAATCTCCACACAGCGTGCAGCTTCGTCGCTCGACACCGTGCATGTTGACGCTCGCAATAGGAGAGCCGAGCGGTTTGTCGGGGGCGAACGCGATGCCGAGCTTGAGGTGCTTGTCGAGCTTCAGCGTCGTGTCTCGGTCCGCGAGAGCTTGGGCCGCAGCGCGGAATGCCTTTACCTTGGGAACGTCGTAGTGCTCGCCCGACGGATATTCCTCGGGCTTGAGGATTGCCTCGACAGCGTCGTAGTGCTTAGCAAGATCGTCGTACGTGATGGGCCAGTTCTCTTCAGCCGCGAACCACTCCTTCGGCTTGCGGATAAGAACGTTCGCGTAGATCAACGAGCCACCGCCCAGACCGCTGCACACGAGCGCTCCGAGCTTCTTGAAGAACCACACGTTGAAACGACCGTAGAGCTTGTTGCTCGGATCCCAGAAGCTGTCGCTGACCTCGTGAACCGTGCGCGTGAAATCGCCGGGTTTGTATGCCTGTCCTCGTTCGAGAACTGCAACGTTCTCTTTCGCGCTGGCGAGGCGATACGAGATCACCGATCCGCCAAAGCCCGAGCCAACTACCACCGTGTCGAAGTATCCAGGAGGAGGCACGAGTCTTATCAATCACGATGATATGTTCGTACACAATGGGTGCGCCACTGAATGTGACGGAGTGGATGCGGGGCTCGGTGACGGAGCACGCGACGAACAAATCAATTCGGTTCGAGCACGAGGTGCTGATCCAGATGGGGGATATCGACAAGTTTGTCAAAGATCCCACGCATGCTGCTCCGATGACGGGGACGGTTCTGTGGGGCAATGAGAAGTGCCCGATCGTGTCGGCAGAGTTCGACATGCTCGTCGCGACGACGGATCGAAGCATCAAACACATGTACTACCGGATCGTGTTCGTCGATTCGAACAAGGCCGTGCGCACGATGCTGGGCAACAAGAAGATTCACGATGATCCGGGCTTTGACCTGTGGGGCGACATCACGACGCTGTTCATGCGGGTCTACGACGGTGAAGTGCCACGCATCTCGACATCCAAGCCGCAGAACGATCCGCCGGAGTATCCGAGTGGGGAGTCTGCCGGCGGTAAACTGTACATTCCGCTGAGCGACGGAATTCACAGTTTTCTGTCATTCGAGTCCCCTGGTTCGAGCCGACTGGTCAAGCTCGAAGCGGTGGGCAAGTTCATACGCTTCTACGGTGGTGAGGCGTTCGAGCTCTTCTGGAGACAGTCGACGAAGAAGCGTGCCTTTCTGTGGGCTACGCTCATCGCCGTGGCAATCGCGTGTGTCGGAGTCGGTGGAGTGATGCTCCTCCGCTAGGTTGCAAACGCAAACTCGAATGCGTGTGCCCACAGCGCGACGAGCTCTTGGTCACCGAAGTACTTGCCGGATCCCAGTAGGTCGTACGCCTCGCGCTGGCGACCGGGCCGGTTGGACGGCGCCTGTGAATGATGACCGATGACGTCACCGTGGTCGGCGTCTACGAGGAAGGGCAGCACACCGTCCGGCGAAACCATGGATGCCGTGTTCACGATGCCGTCGTTCTCCCACCGCTGGACGACGCGTTCCTTGCCCGTGTGAAGATAGGGCAGGGTGACGCTGCGATCGAAGGGGCCTCCTGCGCAGCCGCGATAGGCGACGCGGTAGATGGCGTCGGTTCCGTCGATGTCAGCGTGGAGGGCCCGGCCCAGCTCACGTTTGTTCGCCAACACAGACGCCTCGCTGCTCAGGACGGTCGGGTCGAACGGGCATTTACCGAGCGACGCGTAGGACCTCGAGGTGAGCTTCCATGTCGACCAGATCTCGCGATCGATCTCTGGCGTCGCCACGATGCGTTCGGCGCTGCCCGTCACCGCGAGATCTTCGATTGCCATGAAGTCCTCGTCGGTGTTTTCGAGCCACAGGCTGATGTCAGCGCGAGCCTCACGCGCGTCGGCGAGCTCGAGCGGAGTTGGATGCGCTGGATGCAGCTCGTTGTGTGCGTCCTCCAACGCATCGGCTAGCTCGGAGTGTCCTGGTGCAATCCATCCCATCGGCAATAGCTTCAACAACGCCGTGAGGGGGATGCGCTCCTCGAACGAGCGGTGTAACAGCCTGATTCCAGCACTGCGCAGATAGCGATGCGCGCAAACGAGGTCAGCGATGTTGGTGCCGTAGTGGGGGACCGACAAGAAGATGAGGCGGTCGATCCGATGCAGAAGCCACGCGGCTCGTTCGCGATCCTCGGTGTCCGATTCGCGTGGATTCGCGCGGGTGACGGCCGGAGAGGTGCCAGCTGCCGCGTTGTGTAGATCGCGCAGCATCTGCCGGATGTCGAGGCCGCCCGTAGAGTGACCGACGAGTACGACGCGATCGTCGTCTTGAATCACGTGCCGCTCGACGAGCTTCTTGACGAACTTGGCGAGCCGAGCTCCACGCGTCGCGACCGCGGCGGTCGGCAGATTGTCGAAGTAGTGGACCGCGCCACGGTGCTCGCGGTGCGCGGCAAGCCACGTCGTGAGCTCCTTGGTGACGCCCGTGTAGTACTGGATCTGCCCCAGTGCGTCGAACCCGCCAAACCCCGGCACCATCACGAGATGTCTACGCATCTCGTGTTCGATATCACGCGCGACACACTCTTTCGTGTCGAACGCGTGAAGGTTCTAGCTGACGCCGTCCTCGCCTAGTGCGAGCGACGCCAGTAGGCTGGCCGCTCGACGCCAAACAGCTCACAGGTAGCGGGGACCGGGATCAGATCGCGCGCCGTGATGGGCGTATCCGCCAGCTTGAGCGACAACGTTAGCTCGTCTAGGTCTGGAACGTCCTCGATGTAGAACTCGAGCTGCTGCGCGAGATTCATCAGCACACCGACGGTGCTTCGATCGTCGGTTTTCGCGATCCGCCACTCGGCCATTGCTGCGATCTCGCATGCGATGTCGGCGGCGGGGACTTCTAGAGACCTCAGCACTTCGACAAGACCAGCGGTGAGGCGAGGAACGAGCGTCTTGATCTCGCGTGCAGGAACGACAACCGGAAGTAGCGTCGTGCCTGCAATGGCCAAGACCACGTGTCGATGACGTTTCCTGACGATGGTCGCGTACCAATCACCGAGCAGCGTCGAAGGCGGTGGCGGCGCCGGGTCTGCCGTACCGAGCGTGCGAAGAAGCTTCGCGGCTGCTCGAATCGTTACCATCGCGGAGCAAGCTTAACGCGAGACGTTGTGGGATCCGATCCAGTAGGCCCGCGCGGTCGGCTCTCGAGACGGTTGCGGCGCCAACGACCCGAAGACCGGTCAGACGAGGTCGAAGCTGCCGCTTGCGCACAGGTTGACGAGAAACCAGCCCGAAATTGCGAGCGCGAGGTCAGCGACGCGGTTCAGCCGGTACTCGTCGATGTGCGAGGTGAGCTCGATGATCTCCCACGCGACCGCGATCCCGACGATAAACAACAGCGGCACGCCGACGATGCCGAGCATCACGCCCGACATGAGGTGCGGAATCGACCACCAGTCGACAATCGCGCCCTCGATCCCGAGCGTGTCTTGTCGCGCGCGCAGTATGGCCGTGCTTCCGACCCACACGACCGCAACGAGGGCGACGATCCATCCGCGGGTAAGCAGATGGTGTGTCTGCCAGATCACGACGCCTGTGATCGCAGCGAGGACAAGGCCGAGCGTGACCATGAGCCACGTCTTCGGTTTGCGGTGCTCGGTGGGGCTCGCGATACGGAAACTATAACGGCACTGTCGAACGTCGCACCGCCCGCAAGGTCAGCTATCGGTGAGAATGCAGCTCGGTCCCTTCGCCTGGGCCGGTCGAAGCCGCGCTCGACGCGCGTGACCGTCGATGCTGGTAAAACCCTGCACACCTTCCGGTTCACCAAGCGCTGCGCAGTCGCTCCACGAGCGCTCGGATCTTCGCGCTGCTGCGTAGGGCCGCGGGATGCACAGCGTAGGCAGTCGCGTTGGGACCCTCCCACTTGGGCAGCACGTGCTCGAGCGCGCCGCGCGTAAGCGCCTCGGTGACGAGGAAGTCCGGGACCATGGCGACGCCGTGGCCCGCGATCGCGAGATCGCGAAGCACCACGAGCGCGTTCGAGCGCATGGCGCCTTGCATCGGGATGCGCGCTTCGTCGCCGTCCTCGCCGCGAAGCACCCACGTGTCACTTTCGCCGGCCGCCGGTAGATGAAGTAGCGCCTTGTGCAACGCAAGCGCGCTCGGACTTCGTGGCCGGCCATGCTTCGCGAGCCAGCTTGGCGCCGCCACGACCACGCGCCGAACCGGACGCAGCGTGTGCGCGACATAGACAGTGCTGTCGGGCGGTGCGATGCCGACACGGATCGCGACGTCGACGCCCTCCGCCACGAGATCGACGACGCGATCCTCGAGGCGCAGATCGATGGATAGCGAGCGATGCGCTTCCGTGAGCCCGAACAGCGCGTCCGCGCGCTCGAGCCCGAGGCTCACCGGCGCGCTCACGACGAGTCGCCCCCGCATCGCCCGATCTCCACGCACACTCTGCCGCGCACCGTCGACCTCTGCGAGAACTCGCAGACAGCGCTCGTGGAACGTGTGACCCGCGTCGGTGATCGAGAGCTTCCGCGTGGTCCGAATCAGCAACGCGCCGCCGAGGTCGGCCTCGAGCGCGGAGATCTGCCGGCTCACCGCGGCGAGAGACTGTCCCGTACGGCGCGCCGCTCCGCTGAGCGTTCCCATCTCGACCACTCGCACGAACGTGTCCATCTGCGCCAGGAGGTCCATTGCCTCCACGCTCGGTGATTCTTGCGCCGCACGCAAGGCCGGCCTTGCGCGTGCCGCGTCTGCCGCCGCTGCATCGGGCGACGTACATCTGTTTGGCGTCGGGACGGCAGCTCTCCGTGCAGAGCTCCGCGGTGTCTCCTGCCGTCGCTTAACGAGAGGTGTTCATATGAAGACAGACAACGAAAAGCTCGCCAATGTGATCGCGGTCGCGCTGGGCGTGATCATGTTCATGTTCGGCTTCCTCAAATTTTTCGATCCGTTTCACACCTGGTTTCAGATCCAAATTCGCAACAGCCATCTCCCACCGCCCGCCTTCGCGCTGGGGATCGCGGGTGAGCTGTCGATTGGCATCGCGTTCCTGGTGTCCTTTGCGGCCAAGGCACGACTTGGTCGGTACCGGAAATGGCTCATCGTCGCCACGAGTCTCGGTCTCATCCTCAACATGTGCGTCGCGACGTACGTGCATCTCCAGCCGAGCGTTCCAGCCGCAGTGCTTCCGCTCGGGGTCAAGCCGCCGTTCATTCCGTTGACGTTCTTTGCTCTCGCGGTGTGGGAGTTGATCCTCGTGACGCGTCGCCGAGATGTCCACGAGCCTTCGTAGGGAGACGCTGATGCTCGGGCTTCAGAGACCGCTAAGAACGCGACCAGCAAAGTAACGGCGAAGCGGTATCGTGCGGCATGCGTTGCCTCGTGCTGGTCCTGGCCCTCGTCGCCTGTAGCAAGTCGGAACCGCAACCCGCTCCCGTCGAGACCAAGCTCAGCGCGGAGCCAGCGATTCTCGACACCCTGTCACTCGAGGATCTCGTCGGATACGCGAGTGGCGCGTACCACGCTGGAGGTAACAACCCTGCGATCTACGCAGACATCGACCACAAGACGATCGTGCTCATGGGCAACAAGGCGACCGCCAAGATCCCGATCGCGACCCAGCCCGCCGAAGCCGCGGCCGCCTACGAGGCGTTTCTCGTGCAGCACGGCTACGAGGCCAACGGGAAGCAACCTACCGACGAGCACCAGCACGTGATGATCAACGGGAAAGAGATGGTCGTCATGAGCACCGACGAGCTGCTTCCCGCGATGCCTGCTGATCTCAAAGCGCATTTCACGCCGGCGCAGTACGATCTGCTCTATCACACGCCGGTGGCGGCGAACCTGGCACGCGTCGCGCTCAAGGTGCCGGTGATGTACTGCTACTCCAACATGATCGCGGTGATCGGACCCGCGCATCCGCTCAAGGAGTATCCGATCGAGCAGGCGAGCAAGGCGTTCGCCGAGTTCCAGACGATGTTGCCGAAGGGCTGATGACGAGCGCGCATCACCTAGAACGTCGCTTCCTCGGAGGCGCCGACGTGGCGATGCCTCGCCCGGGCTCGCGGTATCAGATGCAGAGATAGACAGCGAAGAACGCGACCAGCACGATCGCGGCGACAGCGACCGATACCACCATCCCTTCGAGCTCTCGCGTGGGCACGCTTGGAGGCGGCGCAGGGACCGAGATCGCCACGCCGGTTCCGAGCGCCAGCATCGGTGTCTCGACGCGGGCGTCGCTGATCGCTCGAGCGAGCTCTTCATGACGGACCTCGCTCATTGGCGTTGCCTCCTCCGGATGCATCCGCATGCGCAGCGTCTGTTTCCGCGGAGCGCGCAACGGAGACGGCGAGCTCACCGACACTGCAGGAAGCAGCGCAGCCACGTGAGAGACGGGTCGTGCAGGCGCGTCGCTCTTGCGGGGCATCGGGGTCGTCGCGGCGTTGTCTAGCGCCAGCTCCTCGGCGTGCGCTGCTTCGATATCGGAGAGGCGGACACGCGCGGTGACCGTCTGTTCCTGCGCCGGCGTCATCGTGTCGAGAAGCTGCCCGAGAGCGAGCCGGTTCATCCGGGTCGTGCGCTTTGTCTCCGAGCTGTCCATGCGTTCTCCGAGTGCAGCCGGTGTACCGAGCCCTTCACACACAAGATGGCGCGCAAAAGCCCGTGATTTTAGTCGGGTGGACAAATGTCGCATTGCCATCGACGCGTGCTCCGGCGACACAACGCGCGCTGACGCTGGCGCTCGAGCACCATTAGACGGCGTCGAGTGGTGGTGGCAGTCCCAGGATAAATTCTTCAGCCGGTGCTGGCTCCGCGCTCGGACACGATGCTCTCGATGGGTGATCCTGAGAACGTGCGGAAATTCGCGCGGCTGGACGTCGTCGATCACGAGGTCCGTGGTGTTCGGCGCTCGTGTTACGCTGATAGATAATGCGCGCACTTCATCCGCTCATCGCGGTCCTCGCCGTCGGATGTTCCACCTCGAACGATGGACCGGTCGCGGATCCGGTGGGAACCGTGACGACCGAGCTGCGCACGGGGACGTCGATCCGATTTCTCACCGGCTCGACGAGCGGTGGGCCGATCGATCTCACGATCGATAGCAGTCTGAATTTTCAGGGGTCCGTCGTTCCGTACGGCCCGGTCTCGGGCGTCGGCGAGATCACGACGGTTCCGTCCAGCGGCTTCGTGCAGACCGCGTCCGCCGCGACCGGAACTGGCTTCGTCGTGAAGACGAACGATGGGTTGAAGCTGTTCTATGCCGTCTACGTGGACGCCGACATCGTGTCGACGGGTGGCGGGGTCATCGGAAAGACGATCAAGTGGCACGCGCTGACGACGCTCGCATCGATCGCTGTCACGCCGGCGGCCGCGACGATCGTGCGGCCAGCCATGGGAGTTGGCCAGTGCTCATTCGCCGAGCCGGTGCACTACGTCGCCACGGGGATGAACTCGGACGGCACGACGAACGACATGACGCTGCTCGCGGCATGGACCTCGACTCCCGCGCCTGCCGGCGGAAACATCGGGCCGTTTCTCAGCGCCATGGGAGTGGCGACCGTCACCGGAAGCTCCGACCAAGCGAACGGCTGCCCGGCGACGCCGCTCGGCGCGTACACGATCAACGCGGCCTATGACGCGGCGAACGTGACCGGCACGACGACGCTGACGATCCAGTAGTCTTGCCTTCGCCTCGACGCGCGTGACCGTCGATGTCGGCGGCCTTTCCGACGAGACCGTTCAGCCCGCGTCCGGTGTGATCGTGGCTGCGCCTACAACGGCCGCGCGCTCGTAGTAGTGTGCGCCAATGACGAAGATTTCTATTCTGGTGGGTTTGATGGTGGCGGTCGTCGCGGGGAATGCGCGCGCGGATGGCGAGGCGGCGAAGCCGATGATGGGCGTTGGTGGCGGCAAGGCGCCGTGTGACATGGTCTCCGCGCCCGACGGCAAGGCGAAGTGCAAGGCGAGCTCGACGGTCAGCGTCGACAAGCTCGGCAAGGCCTCGCTCCTGACCGCTGGTTCGGCGAAGACAGGCGTTGCGTTTGCGGTCGGAATCGCCGGGGCCGACAAGCACACGTATCTCAGCGACTCGATCACCGTGCAGGGCAACGACGGCATGGCCGCGAAGGACACCGTCGTCTCCGCGACGCCCAAGCTGCGCGCGATCGCGAAGAAGTTCGTCGTGCTCGAGGTGCAGGTGAAGCTCGACCGCGTCGTCGCAAATGCGGCCAAGCCCGTCCACACGACGTGGACGCGCGTCGAGTATCTGATCTGCAAGCCGACCGAGGGTGGGGTCAACTGCACCCATCGCGCGTTCGGTGCGGATGGCAAGAGCTGCACGGCGTCGATGGGCGACGACGGCACGCTGACGCACGCGTGCGCGGAGACGGAAGCGTTCGGGGAGTAGGCCTTACTTGCTCAGCGACTCGCAGATTGCATGCGCCGCGGCGAGGTCTGCATCGCTCTCGACGAATGACACGGTCCAGCACGTGACCTCGACGTCGCCGACCTTGCGCTTCTGATAGAAGCCTTTGAGGTCGTGGCCCGCCATCGTCATCGTGGCGTCGAGCCGGTCCGGCGTTTCGTTGGTGACCTTGGTATCGCCCGTGACCGTGAAGTCATGCTTCACGCTCGCGAAGTTCGTCTTGCCCTGCACGAACCCCATCGCACCGGCGCCGTTGCCCCAGCGAATCGCGATCGCGTGGGGGAACGTGCCCTCGTTGGGTTCGGCCTTCGCGTCGGCCGGAGCCTTCACCGTCCAGCCGGTCCACGCGGCGCCTTGGCTGTCGGCGCGGGTGCCGATGGAGCGGGCTTCGGCGAAGGCGCGCTCGCAGCCGATTCCTCCTTCTTCTTGCAGGACGTCACGAGCGCGAGGAACAGCACGCAAGTCAAAGCGGATCGCATGCACGCACCGTAGCCGATCGCACCGCCGCGACGCTCGCCGATCACCGTGATGCCGGTCGTGCGCTGCGCATCGAGGAAGTTGCGGCTCTGATGGTTGGGCGTCCCCGGAGACTGCACCACTGAAGCGTAGATCGAGATATCGTGGACAAGATGCGCAACATGCCGCTGCTGGGTGCTGTGGGATGTGTGCTGGCCTTGGGCGGCAACGCAGCCGCCGATGCAGCGAGCGACACAGCGCGACCCTCGGACGAGTCGACGCTTACGCTAGACATCGTCCTCGCCAAAATTCAGACGGCGTACATGGCGGGGATTCGACGTTGCTACAAGACGCAGCTCGAGCGCGATCCGAAGCTTGAAGGCAAGGTCACGCTCAGTCTCGATGTAAACAAAACAGGACGTGTGGCTTCCGGTACAGCGACGGGCATCAACGACGAGCTCGATACGTGTATCGGCGGGCTGATGACGAGTTGGCGCTTTCCTGTCCCCAGGGGCCCCAAGGGACATCCGGTGGAAGCGAGCTTCGTGATTGCGCTAAAGCTTGTACCGGGCCCGTGAATCCTTCGAGCTGAGCGCGTCGCACATGCGATATCATCCATCGATGCGCTGGTTAGTGCTCGCGTGTGTCGCGGGGTGTGCCGAGCCGACGTTGTCCGACGTCGAGCAGTTCTCCGTCAGCGCGCAGGTCAAGCAGGAGCGGGCCGCGCTGATCCGCGACACGGCCGCCGAGATGGGCCTGTACAACGCGGCTCTCCTCGGCGGCGTCGCCGAGAGCGAGACCGGCTTTGCTCATTGCTGGTCGGAAGCGCAGTTCGCGTGCATGGGGCCCGCGAGCTCCTCGTGCAACGGAGGTCCTGTCATCGCGGGCGCGGCGGACGGTCCGTGCACGGACATGCAGGGCGGACTCGGCATGTTTCAGTTCGATGCGGGGACGTATGCGCAGACGATCGCGACGTACACGGACAGCATCCTGACCGTCGAGGGAAACACCGCGCAGGCCGTGTCGTTCTTCGTCGACAAGGCCGAGCTCGACATTCCTGGCGTCACCGACTGGATGTCGGCCGTCGCGTGGTTCAACTCGATTCCGTTCGTCGTCGGTGATCCACTCACGGAGCAGTGGGCGCAGCTGATGGCATGCCGCTACAACGGCTGCTGCTCGACGTCGACGACGTGCACGACGCGTAGGAACGGCTATCGCGACAACGCGATCCTGCTGCACGACCAGCTCGGCGCCGACTTCTGGCGCACCGAGGACCGCTGTGCCGGGCTTCCTGTCGACGGCATCATCGACCAGCGCACGGAGTGTTACGTCGCGGGTGGCGAGCCGCGGTTTTGGCGCCGGGTGAGCGGCGGCGTTGGCGATAACCACGAATGGACCGGCACCACCACGTCGCAGCAGCCGTCGAACTTCGCGCGGTGGCTCCTGCGTCCCGAGCGGGCAACGACGTATCACATCGAGGCGAACATCCAGGGCGGCGAGGCGACGTCTGCCTCGTACGAGGTCTTCCACGGCGGTCAGACGTCGGTCGTCTCGATCGACCAGAGCACCGCCGACGGTTACGTCGTGCTCGGCGACTTCGATCTCACCGGCGACGGAACCGAGTACGTGATGCTCGGCGACAACACGGGCGTGTCTGGTCAGATGCTCGCGTTCGACGCACTCCGTGTCACTGCCCTCGATGGCATGGGGCCGGGCGGTGACGATGCCGGGACGGGTGACGATGGCGGTGGCGGCGGCGGTGGCTGCACGACCAGCGGCGGTGGTGCGTTCGGGCTCGTTCTCGTCGTGCTCGCGGTGATCCCGCGCCGCCGTCGCCAGGTCACGGTCGAGAAGTTGTCTCTGATAGCGTACCGGTCGTGAGGTCCACGCTCCTCGCGCTCCTCTGTATGGTTGGCTGCAGCGACGGCACGCGGGTCATCCCGGATGCACCGGCCGACGACATCGTGACCGCGTACACGATGACGACGAGCAAGGGTGTGATCACGCTCGAGACGCACCGCTCGTGGGCGCCGAACGGCGTCGACCGGTTTGCCGAGCTCGTCGCGGCCAACTTCTACAACGACACGCGCTTCTTCCGGGTCGTCAGCGGGTTTGTCGTGCAGTTCGGGATCAACGGCACGCCGGCGACGGACGCGATGTGGAGCAACCGCACGATCGACGACGACCCGGTCGCGCAGTCGAACGTACGTGGGTACGTCACCTATGCGGCGACCGCCGCTGCGAACTCGCGTACGACGCAACTGTTCTTCAACCTCGTCGACAATTCGTTCCTCGACGACATGCACTTCGCGCCGTTCGCGGTGGTGACGTCCGGCTTGGACGTGGTGGACATGATCAACGCCGAGTATGGAGAACGGCCTGATCAGGACAAGATCAGCTCGGATGGCAACGCGTACCTGATGGCGAGCTTTCCCAATCTCGACTACATCGAGACCGTCACTACGCCCTAGGCTTCACGAAGCGATAGGCGAAGCGGTCCGTCGCGCCCTTGATCGAAGGATCAAACACTTTGATCGTGTGCTGATCGTCCGTGTTCGCGAGCAGGGCGCTCTCCGCATCCAGCGTGAAGCCGGCCGCCTCGACTTCCGTGCGAACCGTCGCTGGATCGATCCGATGCAGCGATTGCGCGTCGCCCTTGGTTTTGCCGGCGTGGTCGACGATGACGTAGAAGCCGCCCGGCTTCAGCTGCGCGAACACGGCGCGATTGAACTGCCCCGCTGTCGCGCCCTTGGACTGCATCAGCTCGGTGTGGAGGTCGTGATAAAACAGGTGGAGCCACAGGACGTCCGCGTGCTGCGTGACCGTCGGCATCGCGACGAGGTTCGCCGAGACCGCTTCGACGTTCTTCCGCTCCCTCGCGAGCGTCTGCATGCGGCCGACCGGATCGTTCTTGAAGTGAGCGACCTCGCCCGGCACGAAGCTGTAGACCCGACCTTCGGAGCCGACGGCGTCGGAGAAGATCCGCGTCCAGTCGCCGTCGCCTGGATAGACGTCGATGACGGTGGAGCCCGCGTGGACGCCGGCGAACTTGATCAACTCTTGTAGTTTGGATTGGTCGTACATGGAGAGCTCCTAGAGTTGCGCGAGGCCGCCGTCGACGGCGACTTCGCTGGCGGTCATGAAGCTGCTGTCCGACGACGCGAGAAACGCGGCCACCGCTGCGATCTCCGACGGATCTGCCATGCGCTGGAGTGGAGTCATCGACGCGTAGACCTTCTGACCTTCTTCGCCCAGTGCTTCCTTCGCGAGCTCGGTCGCTGTCGCGCCAGGCGACAATACGTTCACGCGGAGGCCGGTGCCTTTCAAGTCCTCCGCCCAGGTTCGCGCGAGGTTGCGCACGGCCGCTTTGCTCGCGCTGTACGCGCTCATTCCCGCGGCGCCCGTCGTGCCGGCGCTCGATCCGGTCAGGATGATCGAACCGCCTTTACCCATCAGCGGCAGCGCCTTTTGCACCGTGAAGATCGTCCCCTTCACATTCGTGTCGAACGTCTCGTCGATGTGCTCGGCCGTGATCTTGCCGAGCGCGAGCTGACTTCCCGCACCCGCATTGGCAAACACGATGTCGAGGGTTCCTCGCTCGGCCTTTACCGCTGCGTAGAGTCGGTCGAGGTCGGCCGGATTCGAGACCGAGCCCTTCACCGCGCGCGCGTTGGGCCCGAGGTAGGCCACAGCTGCGTCGAGGGATGCCTGACGACGGGCGAAGATGAACACGATGGCGCCCTCCTCGATGAAGCGCTTTGCCGCCGCACGGCCGATGCCGGTTGCGCCGCCCGTGATCACGGCGGTCTTTCCATTCAATCTGTTCTGCATGACCTCAAGGTACGCAGCCGCATTGCGCGTGAAAACAGTCCGATTACGCACGCACTCGTAAGGAAAACTTATCGTTTCTTCTTGCCCGACTTCGTCATCTCGCGCGCCACGTCCACGAACGCTCGGAGCGGTGGCGACAGGTTCGCGCGGCTCGGGAAGTACAGATACATGCCCGGCATCCTCGTCGCGTACGGCTCGAGCACGACCCGCAGCGCGCCGCTCGCAACCTCGTCGGCGACGAGCGCTTCGATGGAGTAGAGCAGCCCGGCGCCCGAAACCGCGAGACTCTTCGAGAGCTCGAAGCTGTTCGTCGTGATCGGCCCCTCGACGACAACCTTCCACGTCTTCTTGCCGCGCGCGAACTGCCAGGGCATGGGCTCGCGACTCAGCGGCCAGCGCGAGTTGATGCACACGTGCTTCTGCAGATCGGGCGGAGCCTGCGGCGTGCCGTGCTTCTTCAAGTACGCGGGCGCAGCCACGACGACCAGTTGCGACTCGCTCGTCAGCTGCACGTGCACCATGTCGCGATGGATCGTCTCGACGAGCCGGATGCCCGCGTCGTAGCCCTCGGCGATCGCGTCGACGAACCGGTCCTCCACGTGCACCTCGAGATCGACACCGCGATGACGCTCCATGAACACCGGCAACAGCCGCGCGAGCACCTGCGAGACCGCGATCGTCGGCACCGTCAGCCGCAGCTTGCCGGTGAGCGCACCTTCCTTGGCCGTGACGGCCTTGAGCGACTCGAGCGCGAGATCCACGGCAGGGCCCGCCTCGCGTAGCAACCGCTCACCTGCCGCTGTCGGGGCAACGCTGCGCGACGACCGCGCGAGCAAGCTCACGCCGAGCTTGGTCTCCAGCTGCCGCACCGACTGGCTCAGCGCCGAGCTGGAAATGCCGAGCTCGCGTGCCGCCGCCGCAAAGCTGCGCCGCCGCGCGACTGCGACGAACGCGTTGAGGCTGTTCAGCGGCGTGGAGGACATGGCTCCGTATTACAGCAAGAATCGTCGCGGCACATCGCGGGGTAGGAGTCGGGTTCGCCTGGCGTGTAGGCATGGACCCGCCGACGCTTCGGATGCATGATCGTCGTCGCGCATGAACTCACGAGGCTGGAGCTGTCTGTTGCTCGCGATCGCGGCGTGCGGCTCGAGCTCGACGGACGAGAACGGTTCGAGTGGGCCGCTGTTGCCCGCGTCGTCCGGTTGGAAGCGTATCGCGACCGTGTCGCCAGCCACGCCTCTCGGTAACGATCACGAACCGTACGCGATCGCACCGCACGAGCTCAGCGTCGATGGAACCGCGGTCCGCGTGATCTACAGCGTGCAGACGCTGATCCCGCCTGTCGACCAGACCGATTCGCCGTATCTGACGACGGACTTCAAGGCGATCACCGTCGAGGATAGCCCCACACCGCCGACCGTCACGCCGATCACGATCGCGAACACTCGTCCGAACGAGAACATCATCGCGACGACGCGACGCCCGATCTTTCGCGCGGGCTCGGACGTCTTCGAGACCCTGCTGTTCTATCGAAACGCCGGAGATCAGTTTGGCAACCTCGTCGACTACGACGAGGCGGGGACCCAGATCACCGTGGAGCACCCGTCGTTCGACGCGAGCCTGAGCTCGAAGATGCTGGCGAACGGCGACATTCTCGCCGGCGACGTTAACTTCTCCGCCGTCGGCGAGCTCGATCACTACGACCGCGCCGCGAACACCTGGACATTCATCAATCAGAGCGCCGGTGATAACCAGTGGCTGATCGCGTACACACCGTTCGTGCTCGCGAGTGGCGCCACGCTCGCGTTCCGCCTGTACAGCGAGGGCGATCAAGCGTTCCTCTCGATCGCCGACTTCGTCCCCGGCGCCTCGTTCCCCGCGGCCCCGTATGCGGCACGCTTCATCGAAGCGCATCCCGAATACGCGCGGTCGGGCGTCAACGGCGTGATGCCAACCTACGCGAGCACAACGACCGTCGGTGCGTACGTCACGGATGGACAGACCGTCACCGTCGTTCTCCCCACGCAGGACAACGCGACCAAGCAGTACACGCTGAGCGCGTACTCCTGGACCGAGGGCGAGACGACATTCCGCACGCTCTATCACGCGGTCGCGATCTCGACGGCGCTCGGCGATCTTCTGGTCAAGCAGCGCGATCGCGTCGACTGTCGGATCGACGGCACGGTGTACGCGATCGTCAACGACGCGCAGACGTACAAGGTCGTCGAGGCGACAGCGTCTGGCGAGACCAGCTTCGGTGAAGTCTCCGCCATGAGCGATGGCGACGCCTATGGACCGACGCTGTCGCAGCTCCGCTACCTGGATGGCGCCTACTACGCAGTCGTCGGGCTCATCCTCGGCACGCGTACGTACGATGGCGCCTATCTCGACGTCGTCAAGCTCGTCCCCTGATCTGCCCCAACGGTGATCTCACGGGGGTGCCGACCCCAAATCGCGCGAAGTGACTATGCTGTCCGCGTGAAGGGACGCGTGCTCGTCGTCGACGACGATGATGATGTTCGAGAGGCCACGCAAGATGCGATGGAGCGCCACGGCTTCGAAGTGGTCGCCGTCGGCAGCGGTTCGGAAGCGCTCGCGTTCTTGGCGCACGATGTCCCTCAGCTCGTGCTTCTCGATCTTCACATGGACGACGGAAACGGGTGGGAAGTGATCGGCGCGCTGCGAAAGAACGAGCGCTTCGCGAACACCAAGGTCGTCGTGGTGACGGGGTCCGATGCAAAGGTGCAGGCGCCGGTGCGCGTGCTGCAAAAGCCGTTCAAGATCGCCGAGCTATTTGCGATCCTCGACAGCGTTTCCACGCTCTCGCGCTGAAGCCCGAAAAACAGAAACGGCGTGAACCCCGAAGGGCGCACGCCGCGCAGCTTTGATCGTTTAGATCAGAGCCGGTTGATTAGCGACCGCGACCGCCGCGACCGCCGCGACCACCACGGCCACCGCCGTCGTCGCCACCGCCGCCGTAGCCACCGCCGCCACCACCGCCGCCGTAGCCACCGCCGCCACCACCACCACCGTAGCCACCGCCGCCACCACCGCCGCCGTAGCCACCGCCGCGCTGCTGGCGCTGCTCGGCTTCATTGACGCGCAGGGGGCGACCGTCGAGGGTGCGACCGTCCATCGCTTCCATGGCCTTGGCCGCCTCTTCGGGGGTGCCCATGGTCACGAACGCGAAGCCGCGCGAGCGGCCCGTCTCGCGGTCGGAAACGAGGTGGACATCGCTAATGGTTCCAAACTCTTGGAAAGCGGTGCGGACGCTATCAGCGGTCGCGTTGAAGGAAAGGTTACCAACGTACAAACGGGTGTTCATCGCTCTTGCTCAATCTGGCCCAGAGAACATTCCCACTGCGACGAGGGCCCGGTACTTCGCAGTGGTTCTGAAACTTGAAACTCAACCCACCGCACTGAAACCAGGAGCTGTGGCGCGCGAACCGTACTCGCGGCGCGGGGGGAATGCCACACCGTTTCGTGATCGCGGTCCCGATTTTCACGACGAGGCTGGTTCGGCGGGCGCGGCCGCGGGCCCGAAAAACCTGTGTGTTTCCGGCTAAGAGCGCGAACTCCTGACGGATCGTGGCAGGCGGGTTGGGCGGCTATGCATGTATTGCCGCGAGCTCGGGCCTCGAATATCGGCCGGCCGGCGCCGTCGCGGGCCCTACAGTAAAGGTCGCGATAGCGCGGTTTCGACCGATCTACGGCTCCGGTAATTACGCTGTAATTACCAATCCACGTAGGCGCCCCACTACCTGCGGACGCGCCCCCTCGCCCTACGGCCCCGGTAAGTACGCGGTAATTACCAATCCTCGTAGGCGCCCCCACCACCAGCGAACGCGCCCGTTCAAAATGAACAAACCTACGAGCATGAGCGAGACGATCAAGCGCTGGCACGAGATCGTCCGCACTCGAGACGTGGCGGGCCTCGCCGCGCTCCTGCATGACGACGCGGTGTTTCACTCGCCCATCGTGCACAAGCCGCAGGTCGGCAAGGCGCTCACGCAGATGTACCTGACCGGCGCGTTCTTCGTGTTCATGAACGAGACGTTCCGCTACGTGCGCGAGGTTGTCGGCGACCGTGACGCCGTGCTCGAGTTCGAGACCACGATCGACGGCATCCACGTCAACGGCGTCGACATGATCCGGTGGGGAGACGACGGTCGCATCGTCGACTTCAAGGTCATGGTGCGTCCGCTCAAGGCGATCAACTTGATCCATCAGAAGATGGCCGCGGTGCTCGCTCCAACATGAAGCACGCGTGGATCCTCCTGTGTCTCGTCGGCTGCCGCGATGACGCGTCGAGCATCGCGCACGACGCTGCCATCGATGCGCCCGTTGATGCGTCTGTCGATGCCGCCGCGTGCGCCATTCCCGACGCTGCGATCGCGGCGACGGGCCCCACATGCACCGCGAACGCCTTGCCGGGCGCGTGCATCGCCACGAGCGAGTGTCGCGACTCGCGCTCGCCTGTCGCTGGACAGTGCGCGGGCCCGTCGACGGTGCAGTGCTGCACGCCGCGTTTTGCCGACGGCATTACCTGCGATCCGAACGAGCAGCGTGACCCGAACGCCTGCTTGCCCGACGAGGAGCCTGGCGATCCTGGCTGTCCCGCCGGCATGGCGCGCGTCGACGCGTTCTGCGTGGACCGCTACGAGGCGTCGATCGCGGGGCACTCGCCGTATCATCCGCAGCCGGTGGGTCGCGCGGTGTCGAAGCGCGGTGCGGTGCCGCAAGGAAACATCTCGCAGGTGGAGGCGACCGCGGCGTGCGTCGCGGCAGGCAAGCGGCTCTGCACCGACGACGAATGGCTCCGTGCGTGCCGCGGCCCTGCGAGCACGACGTATCCGTACGGCGCGACGCGGCAGCCCGGCGTCTGCAACGACGCGCGGAGCGTGCATCCCGCCGTCGAGCTGTACGGCACGAGCGACGCGTGGATCTATTCGCATCTCGATAGCCCGTGTCTCGGCCAAGAGGCGAACGGGTTGGCGCTCACGGGATCGCATGCGGGATGCGTCACCGCGGAGGGCGCGTTCGACATGATGGGCAACCTCCACGAATGGACCGCCGATCCTGCCGGCACGTTTCGCGGCGGCTTCTACGTCGACACCAAGCTCAACGGTGACGGCTGCCTCTATGCGACGACCGCGCATGCGGCGAGCTACGGCGACTACTCCACCGGATTTCGCTGCTGCGCCAACGCGCAGTAGTTAGCCGTCCGGACGTCTGCGGGCATCAGGGGTGCGTGAACGACAGCTTCACGTTCGACGCGTAGCCGCAGGTCGGCTCGATCACGAAGCCCGCCGAGAGGTTCGCGGCGGTGACGTCGATCGTGCACGAGCCGATGGTCTCGAAGATGCCGAGGCCGTCCGAGTCGCGGATGTCGACGCCGAAGCCCTGCGCGAGGATGTCGCTCTGCTTGTAGTTACCGATCGCGTGGTTCCAGAACGGCGTCGTGGTGTTGTCGATCTTGGGCGTGAAGCCGTCGAGGAACGTGTCGTTGTTCAGCGCGAGGCCGGCGTACGGATCGGGGCGCGGATCCGTGAACAGCGCGCCGTCCCACGGGACACCGGCTTTGTCGGCCGAGATGACGGCGGAGACAACGCTGACGCGCCATGCGATGTCGGCGATGCAGTCGCCACCGACGCAGCTCGTCGGGTTGTTGCAGACGCCGCAGAGCTCGGGGCCCGCGTTGCCACCGCATTCGTTGTTGTTTTGATCGGCGGTCTCGATGCATTGGCCGTCGGCGGTACAGCAGCCGTTCGTACAGAACTCGAGGCAGGGTTGATCGACGATGCACGAGCCGCCCATGCATGCGGTCGCGTCGGGGGAGCAGACGCCGCACGCTTGACCGGCGGTGCCGCACGCGTCGGTGGTTTGTTCGCCGGTGGTGATGCACGCGCCGTTCGCGGTGCAGCAGCCCGAGCAATTGGACGCGTCGCACGCGAGCGGTTTGCACGAGCCGGTGTCCGCGTCGCAACCGGTGCCGGAGCCACACGCGGAGCACGCTTCGCCACCGGTGCCGCATGCGTTGAGCGCGTTGCCCGGGACGCACTGCGTTCCGCCGAGGCAGCAGCCCGAGCAGTCGGAGCAGTCAGCGACGGGGACGCATTGGCCGGCAGCGCAGGTGTCGCCGCTATCGCACGCTTGGCAGGCTTGGCCTGGAGTGCCGCATTGCGAGTCGGTGGGCGTCTTGATGCAGCGATCGCCGTCACAACAGCCCGAGCAGTTCGCGAAGCTGCATGACGTGCCGGGCGGAGGTGTGACGCCTCCGTCCTGCTGGTTGTTGTCTGGCCCTCCTGACGAACTGCAGGCGGCGAATACGAGGGCGAGAGCCACCAAAGGCCATGCGAATGTCTTCATCACTCGCGGGGTAGGGGCGGGCGAAGAAATGTCGCAGCGGCGCGCGTCGATTTCGGCGCGAAAGTTTTAACTGCGTGGGATCAGACCGCTAGATCGCGGACGCTGAGCTCGAGTTGCGAGCGCACGAGGCGGATCACGCTGTCGACTTCGCCGGCCGGGACGCCTGCGGCGGTGACGAGCTGGTCGCGCGTCGCTTTCACGACGGCGAGGCGGGCACCCGCAACCCAGCGCGCGGTGGTGGCGCGGTTGACGCGGTAGAGGGCGGCGAGCTGATCGATGGTCAGACCGTCGATGTGGTACTGGCGCAGCACGTTGCGCTCGCGCGTTTCGAGGCTGGCGAAGGCGGCGGCGAACGCAGCGCGCACGGTGTCGCGATAGCGAACGCGGAGGAGCTCGAGCTCGGGATCGCGAACGGCGGAGGGCAGGGCGGCGATCTCGTCGTCGTCGGTGGTGGCCTGGCTCTGCTCGGTGCCGAGCATGCGGCGCGTGGTGCGCACGGCGATCGTGCGGAGCCAGCTGGTGAGCGTGCCGCGGCCGCTGTAGCCCGCGATCTGCGGCGGCTTGCCGTCACCGACGAGCACCATGATCACGACGCGCTGGACGGATTCATCGAGGGTGGACGAGGCAGCGGAGAGCTTGGTCAGCGCGCGGCGGAGCGGCGGGACGAGCGTGGCTTCGAACACCGCGATCGCGGCGGGCTCTCCTTCTGCGCAGGCGGCGGCGAGGTAGAGATCGGCGGCGTGCATGGTCCGGATCACGCGATCGGCGGGTTCGTCGGCGCGCTGGGTGACCCGGTGCGCGAGGTGGGTGAGATACAGCTCGTCGGAGAGCTCGAGCGTCGGGAGGGCCTCGGCGATCGCGGTGTGCTGCGCATCGAGCACGGCTCGCAGATCGGAGATCGCGGAGACTTCGTCGCGACGCACATCGAGGTGCGCGAGCAACATGGCCGGCCGATCCGTCACGTGGCCGGTACGCTAACACGCACGGCAGAGGGACCGCGTGACCACGTTGTCGCGTTGCCTGGATCTCAGCGTTTACCGACGAGCCAGCGATCGACGTCACGCGCCATGCCCAGGGCGTAGGCATCGTTGGGATCGGCGTTGTAGAGATCGCGGGCTTTGGTCGCGTACTCGATCGCGCGCGCGTGACCTTTCGCACCGTCAAACTTCCACGTGGCCTGCGCGAGCACCCAGTGGAGGTATCCGTTGTCGGCCGGGAGAACGGGATGCGTGTCGTAGATCGCGAGCGCGCGCTCGAGCTGCGCGATGGCAGCACGGTCGCCGGACTTCATCATGCATTCGCCGAGCGTCGAGAGTGACCGCGCGACGTTTGGGTCGTCTGCGCCGTAGACCGCCACCGAGGCAGCGACCGCGCGGTTCATGAACGGGACGGCGCGTGCGCACTGATCTTTTTGCAGGTAGACCAGGCCGATCGAATCGATGACCTCGATCGAGCGGAGATGGTTCTCTCCGTGCTCGGCGATCGCGAGGGGCAGCGCTTCCTGGAACGCGGCCATCGCCGTATCGAGCTGGTCTGCGTCGGAGGCGATCGCACCGAGCGAGTACAGCGCCCGCTCCACGCGTTCGGTGCTCGCATCGTGTGCATCGCGCGCGAGCTTCAATGCACGGTTCCACGCCGCGTTCGCTGCGTCGGTGTTGCCGAGGCGTCGCTCCAGATTGCCGAGGTTCGCGAGCGCCATGTATTCGTCGCGGTGATGGAGCGCACCGAGGCGGGTGATCGCCTCGGTCAGGTACTCGCGCGCCTTTGCTGCATCGCCGCCGCGACTCTCGACCATGCCGAGGTTGCTGAGCGCGAGCGCGTACGCGACGTGCTGCTCGCCGAGTCCCTTCCGGATGAGGTCGATCGATCGAACGAATGCTTTACGCGCCGCCGGGTAGTTACCCATGTCGGACTCGAGACTGCCGAGGCTCATCAGCGCGAGACCGATCTGGTGATGCTGCGGGCCGAGCTGCTTTTCCATCGCGGCGATCGCGGTGGTCATACGCTCGTGCGCTTCGGGTAAGTGGCCGAGCCGCATCTCGACGGAGCCGAGCGCGATATCGATCGCTGCCCGATCGAGCGGATCCGTTTCGTGGTCGCGCGCGGATGTCAGGTAGGTGACCGCGTGGGCGTTGTCGTCGCGCTCGAACGCAGCTACTCCGCGTGCATGCTGCAGTCGGGTCAGCAGATCAGCGGGGGAGCCGACGCGCACCACAGCGGCATCGGCCGCGACCGCGAGCTCCATCGCTCGTTGTGGCGCGCCGCGCGTCATCGCGAGGAACACGATGCGATCGGTCCACACTTCTGCCGTGCCGCGATCGTCATGGGCTGCCGCCGTCGCGACGAGGGCCTCGTCGAGATCATGCTCGGCTGCGTCCTGATCGGTCGCTTCCGTCGACAAATGGGCGAGCAACTTCGCGGCGCGCGCGATGACAGGTGAATAGCCAATCGCCCGCGCGTCCGCGACCAGCGCCCGCGCCTTCTTGATCGCTTCGTCGGCGGCCGACTCTTTCAACACCATCGCCCGTGTCGCCGCGAGCTCGCGATCGATCGCGTCGACGCGCGGCTGCAGCGCAGCGTCGAGAGGCTGGATCACTTCCGCCTGTACCGCCGTGGGATCGCACGTCGCGAGTGACGGCAACGCGAGGGACGCTTCCACCGCGTGGTCGATCACGCTCGCATCCGGTGCCGTCGATAACAGCCGCGCGAGCGCTTCGAGATCGTTGCGACGGCGATCGAGACACCGCGTGCGCGCCTCGTACACTGCATGACCAGCCGCGGTTCCGTCGACACGCGCGTCGCGACACGACTCGATGCGCGCCGTGCGCCACTTCTTGCCGTAGGCATCCAGATTCTCGTCGACGCGGCGCGCACCATCCGCGGCAGAGGGTCGGTTGCTGGCAGCGAACGCGGCATCGATCGCACTGCGATTCCACGCGTTGTCGATCAGCGACGCCGGCACCTCGCACGGATTCTCGGGCCGACGCTTCATCGCGAAGAACGCGACCACACCAAGGAGCGCGAGAGCTCCGCCGACGAGCCACGTCTTGCGCGGTCGCTGCGACGCCGACAACGCCGCCGCGAGCTCGTGCATCGACGCCCAGCGCTGCGCTGGATCCTTCGCGAGCCCGCGCTGCAGGATCTGCCCGGGGACATTCGTGGCGCCGCGCTCGATCGCAGCGCGCAACGCAGCAACGCTATCCGCTTCGAACGGCGGCTTGCCTGTTAATGCTTCGTACAGCGTCACGCAGAACGACCACTGATCCGACTTCGCCGTCGCGGGCTGCCCGGCCCACAGCTCGGGCGCGAGATAGCGCGGCGTTCCCGTCACGCCCGTCGCTGCATCCACCGCATACGAGGCGAGGCCAAAGTCCGTGACGCGCACGCGATCGCCGGGCCCGCACAACACGTTCTCCGGCTTGATGTCGCGATGCACGATGCCCTTGTCGTGCGCGGCGGCGACGCCTTTTGCTGCCTCCACCATCACCGCGATGATGTCGCGCCGGCTGCGCGGCTCGACGGCCAACCACCGACGAAGATCGACACCATCGACGAGCTCCATCGCGACGTAGACGCGGCCCGCGTGCTCGCCGACATCGTGCACGGCGACGACGTTGGGATGGCTCAGCTTTGCCATCACGCGTGCTTCGGCGCGCAGCAGGTGCGCGGACAGCTCGGGGCGCAGGACCTTGATCGCGATGTCGCGACCGAGCTCGGGATCCGCGGCGACGGCGACGATACTCATTGCACCGCGTGCGCGCTCGGCGGAGAGGACGTAGCGCCCGATGCGATCGCCGGGAATCAGCTCGAGGGCATCCGCAGGATCCGCTTGCGCGCTCATCGTCTGCACAACGGCGAGTGCAGAGACGTCCTTGCGGCACGTATCGCACATTGCCAGATGTGTCTCGACCGCCGTGACCTGGCCTACGGTCAGCGCTCCGTCGACGTACGCGGCGACTACGTCGTCATCGAGACAGGCCATCGGTGTCTAGTAGTGGCGCGAAGGTGGCAAATGTCGCGCGAGAATCTCAGCAGCTAGACGGGCTGGCGCACACGTGCGTCGGCTCGAGCACACCGCTCGCGCCCATCGCGCCGTTGTTGCCGTCGCGATCAGCCGCGGGAGCAGTCGGTGCGGAGACACCGGCACCACCGCCGAACCCAGCCGTGCCCTGGCTCTGCGTGCAGCTGCCGTTCACCGTCGAATCGTTCGTCTGCATGATGCCGGCCGAGCGACCGCCCGTGCCGCCCGCGCCGCCGCCGCCGTGACCGCCGTGCGCGCCCGATCCACCTTCCCCGGGGACCGCGCTGCCCTGGTGCGACGAGCCGCCGTGACCCGCGCCACCGCCTGATTGACCGCGCCCACCGTCGCCGCCCGCGCCGCCGTTACCTCCGACGCCGCGGAACAGCTCGCAGGTCTCGACGGTGACCGTCGACGCGCCCGCCGCGAAGATGCCGAACGATCCGCCACCGCCACCACCGCCAGTGCCACCCGAGAGTGCCGCGCAACCGCCTGCGCCACCGCCACCACCGCCCGCGCCGTATGCGTCCTGACCGGTGTCGCAACCGCCGCCACCACCACCACCGCCACCGCCGCCGCCGTTGTCACCCTTGCCGCCGCCGCCGCCCGACGCGCTGTACCAGTAGAGCGAGTTGGTACCGCCGAGATAACCAGCCGCGTTGCCGGCACTACCGCCCGCGCCGTTGGAGGCGAGGCCGAGGTGGCCACTCGTCGTCGGGCCGCAGTCGCCGCGCCCCGTGCCACCGGTGCCGTGCAGACCGAACGGGTTGCTGAGGAACGATGCATCGATGCCGTCGTCGCCAGGGCGCGCGTTGAGGTTGAGGCTGAAGACGCCGCAGCTCGTGTCCATCGTGCCACCGCGTCCGCCCATGCCGCCGTTTGGATCGCGACCACCGGAGCACGTGTTGGTGCCCGCGGTTCCTGCTGCTCCGCGCGACGTGCTGTCGCAATCGGTCTTCTCTTCGCCGTCACCGCCGTTGCCACCGGTCATGAACGCGAAGCCGTCGGCGTTGGACGCGCTGGTTCCCGCAAAGCCGGCCGCTCCACCGGCGCCATTGCCGGCGACGATCTGGACGTGCGTGAGCGAGAGGCCGGCCGCCTTTGCGTGCACGACGTAGCTCGAGCGTCCGTCGCGACCGCTCGAGCCGCCGGTGCCCTGCGCATTGGGACCTTGCAGGACCAGGTTGTCGAGCTTCACGGGGACGATGAGATCGTGCGCGCGCACGGTCAGGTATTCGCCGTCGCCACCGGTGGTGGTGTCTTGGCCGCCCGTGACGATCACGCGATGCGCGATGTCCGAATACGGACCGCGTTGCCACGTGATGTCGTAGCCGCCGTAGATGTTCACGCCATTCAGCAGCACGAGGACTTCGTTGTACGTGCCCGACTGCACGTAGACGTTGGGGCGGCTCGATTGAACGCCGCGGATGATGCCGAACGAGATGGTCTGGCACGGTGTGGTGTACGTGAGGCCGCACGTCGGCGTGTTTGCACCACCGCCCGCGACGAAGATTCCCTTCAGAGCGTCACCGTCGATACCGTCGCAGTTGCTGTCGGCATACGCGTCGTCGGGATCATCCGTCGTCGACGGCGGTGCACACGTGCCCCACCCGGTCACGCCCGCGCACGTCGAGGTGCCCGCGCACGCGGTCGCGAGAGCCGTCGTGATCGTGCAGGCCTCGGTCGTGCCAGATTGCGTTGCGGCATTGCACGAGCACGCGCCGGAGTGCGGCTCGCATTGCTTGGTCGCGCCTTCTTGCACGCAGTCGTAGCCGGTCGGGCAATCGACGGTCGAGCACTCGCGCGCGCAGTTCTTGTTGCCGTCGTCCTCGGTCACGCACTTGTCCATGCCGAGCAACGTGCACTCGCTGTCGTTCACGCACGGCGTGCAGAGCTGATCCGAGATGGGCACGCAGACCTTGGTCACCTGACCGACGTCGACGGCGCCCGTGACTCCGAGACAGCCCCACCCGTCGGGGCACGTCGGGCACGTTTGCGTGCAGACGCCGCCCGTCGAGACCTGGATGCAGATGTTCGACTCGCATTGCGAGCTATCGGTGCACGGATCTCCGAACGGCTTGGGCGGTGCATCCGGCGGCGCGTCGATCGAGAGCGGCGGATCGAGCGAGTCGATGATCGATGTCCCGTCGACGCTCGCGTCGGTGCAGTCGCCGTGATCACAGAAACTCGCTGGCCTCGGGCTCGCGCATGCGGCGAGGACGAACAGGACCGCGAAGCTAAATCGCATCATCGGCGCGGACGCTATCACGCGCCCCGCGCGCGTCTACAGGGCGTTCGTCACGACGAGCGTGGCCGCTACGAGCACGGTCACCGTCGCGGGCCAGAGGCCGATCACCACCCGCAGCAGCCCTGCACCTGGTAGCACCCACCGACGCGGGGGCACGATGGGTTGGCCGTCGAGGCGATGGACGTAGGCGGTGGGAAACTCGGGCATGACACGCTCTCTCTTGGTGAAAGAGGTCGGCCAGCCCCGAACTTCGTCTAGGGGGCGTCCAACCCGAAGAATTGCCTCGCGGTTTTCGTCGTCTCGGTCGCGATCTCGGTCGCGTCGCGGCCGGTCGCCTTTGCGATACCCGTCACGACAGCCGGCAGAAACAGCGGCTCGTTGCGCCGACCGTCGTGGCCGGCCGGGAGAGGCGGAAGGTGTTTGCGCGGCATCAAGTACGGCCCATCCGTCTCGATCATCAGGCGATCGAGCGGAATCGCGCCCGCCGCTTTCACGAGGTCCGCACCGCGCCGCTCGTCGCAGATCCATCCGGTGACGCCGATGTGCAGATCGAGCGCGAGATACTTCTCGACGATCTCTCTCGTCCCCGTGAAGCAATGCACGACGCCGCCGACGAGGCGCGGCCGGTAGCGCTCGAGCGTGGCGAGCATTTGCTCCGCCGCGTCGCGCTCGTGGAGGAACACCGGCATCTTCAGCTCCACGGCGAGCTCGAGTTGCGCCTCGAACCACCGCTCCTGCTCGTCGCGCGGCGAGAAGTTGCGATTGAAGTCGAGGCCGCACTCACCGATCGCGACGACCTCTGGCAACGCGGCGAGCGCACGCAGTGTATCGATCGTTCCTGCGTCGCAATCCTTGGCCGCATGCGGATGCACGCCCGCCGTCGAGAACCACCGGCCGGGGCGCGTTCTGGCGAGCTCGCGGGCCGCTTGGCTCTCGCGGACGCTCGTTCCCGTGATGACCAGCGTCGTCACACCGACGGCCTCGCCCCGCGCGGCGACCTCATCCCGGTCCCGATCGAACGATCGGTGCGTCAGGTTGATCCCGATATCGACGAGGTCCGCGAGCATGGCGCGCACTCTAGCGCGTCACCGAGGGAGATCCGATATGGTCCCAGCGTGGCGAAGTCGTCAGATCCTGTGGCAGAGGCCGTCCAGCGCTTGATCGGTTCCGAATGGGACCTCTCACCGCAAATCGAGGAAGCAATCGTTGCTCACGGCGCTGCGGCGATCGCGCCGTTGCTCGAAATGCTCGAGAGCACCGAGGACGATTTCTCCGCGGTCCATGCTGCCCGACTCCTCGGCGTCCTCAAGGCGGAGGCTGCGATCGAGCGCCTGATCGAGATCGTCGTCGCGAGTGATTGGGAGGACATGCTCCACGACAGGGCGATCCTCGCGCTCGGAGAGATTGGACCGGCGATCGTCGAGCCCGTGCTGGCGCGACTTCAAGGTATCGACGGCACCGATGACGACGACGAAGTGCGTCCCGCGCTGCTCGGGGCTCTCGCGAGCTGCGGCGCCGACGACGAACGCGTCTACCAAGCGCTGGTGCAAGGATTTGAACGCCACGCATGGCGGTATGCCTGCGAGCTCGCAGAGTACGGCGATGACCGCGCGATTCCGGTGATCAGCAAGGCGCTCGACGAGAGTCGCTTTGGCATCGACCGCGAGGATCTTCGCGATCACGCCGTGATCGATCTCTGCGACTCGATCGAGGAGCTCGGTGGTGAGCTGACGTCCGCGCAACAGCAGCGAGTGGAGCAGGTGCGCGAGAAGCTCGAAGCGGAGCGTGCCGCAGAATCGTCCTTGACGGGTGACGATGCCGAGCTCGCGGACTTCTTGGACAGCTCCGAAGGATCGATGTCGTTCGCCGAGGCGAAGGGATATCTGACGGCCATCGTGACCGGCCCGACGCTGACACCGCCGAGCGTCTGGCTCGACGTCGTGCTGGGAGAGGAGCCAGACTTCGATTCGCAGGAGCATGCGGATCGGATCTTTGGTCTGCTGATCGCTCTGAATAACAAGCAGAGCGACGCTCTCGCTGCAGGCGAGCAAGTCAGCACCGACGAGGACGTCGAGGAGTGGTGCGCTGGTTACTGCGAGGCGGTTCACATGGACGCGGCATGGACGGCGGACGAGGATTCGTTGATCTACGTGTTCCCGATGTCTGCGCTCTCGGGAGAGTTTTCGCTCGTCGGAAATACGGATGCGAATGGCAAGGTGATCGAAGACCCGACGCCGCAGTTGCGCGCGTGCCTGGCGCGGCTGGATCAGACAGCTCACGACGGATATCAGTACTGGTTGGCGAAACGTCGGCCGTCCGTGCCGGTGACCAGGTCATCGCCCAAGGTCGGGCGCAACGAACCGTGCCCGTGCGGCAGCGGCAAGAAGTTCAAGAAGTGCTGCGGGGCACCGAACTGAACGACAAAAGATCGTGCCCGTCGCGAGCGTCGTCGCGAACGCCGAGTGAGATACCCTCGCGCCGTGTCATTAGCTTCGCTCGGCTTGTCTGCGCCGTTGTTGCAGGCCGTCGAGGCGCTCGGCTATCAGGAACCGACGCCCGTGCAAGCGGCCGTGATTCCGGAAATCCTCGCCGGGCGGGACGTGTGGGCCAAGGCGAGCACCGGCACGGGCAAGACGGCCGCGTTCGTGCTGCCGATCCTCCAGGCACTGGGACCGCTGACGGTGCCGCGCTTCACGCGCGCGTTGATCCTGGTTCCGACGCGCGAGCTCGCGAAGCAGACGGTGGATGTCATCTCGTCGCTGCGCACGTACTTGCCGCAGCGGCCCAAGACGGTCGCCGTGCTCGGTGGCGTGTCGATCAATCCGCAGATGATGGAGCTGCGCGGTGGCGCGGAGATCATCGTCGCGACGCCGGGGCGGTTGCTCGATCTCGTCGACAAGAACGCGCTGCATCTAGATACGGTGCGGCAGTTCGTCCTCGATGAGGCCGATCGGCTGATGGACAACAACTTCAGCGAGGAGCTCGCGCGCATCGTCGCGCTGCTGCCGCGGGCCCGGCAGACATTGTTGTTCTCGGCGACGTTCTCGCCCGCGCTGAAGAAGCTCGAGAAGGAGCTGATGCGCGAGCCAGTGCGCATCGACGTGAAGGAGCCGGAGACCGAGGTGCCCGCGATCACGCAGCGGGCGATCGAGGTGGACACCCCGCGGCGCACGGCGCTGCTCAAGCATCTGCTCGGCGAACATGCGTGGGAACGCGTGTTGGTGTTCGTCGCCACGACGCACGCCACCGAGCACGTCGCGGCAAAACTGCAGTCGTCGGGGATCAACGCCATCGCGCTGCACGGAGAGATGAGCCAAGGTGCTCGCACGAAGGCGCTGGGTATGTTCCGCGCGTCGCAGGTGCACGTCCTCGTCGCGACGGACCTCGCCTCGCGCGGCCTCGACATCACCGGTTTGCCAGCGGTGATCAACTACGATCTGCCACGCTCACCGACGGACTACGTGCACCGCATCGGGCGCGTCGGTCGGGCGGGCGAGACCGGTGTCGCGATCAGCTTTGTGACGGCCGAGATGACGGCTCACTTCGCGCTGATCGAGAAACGCAATCAGCACGCCGTGCCGCGCGAGGTGATCGCCGGCTTCGAGCCCACGCAAGAGGCGATCGCTCCGCCGTCGACGGGCGGTATCAAGGGCAAGCGCATGTCCAAGAAGGACAAGCTGCGGGCCGCTGCGAAATAGGCCGTGCATACGTGCACGAACTAGCGGGGCGGATGTGCGCTGTCGCGCACGGGCCTTCGAGCACCGTGACTAGTGCGGCGCGTGAGCGAGGATGTTTTGCACGGTCTCGGCGAGATCGGGATACGCGGTCATCAGCGGCACATTGCCGGCGAGGAGGTTTGCGAACCGCACGAGCTCGTCGTAACGCCCGGCGCGGTCGAGCGCGTCGAGCAAGAGGTTCGCTGAAAACTCCGAGACCTCGTGTGCCGGATTCTTCTGGATGAGGCTGTCGTAGCGAGCGATCGATTCATCGACCCACCCATAGTTATCGAACCTCACCGCGGCGAGGAACGCGACAGAGGGTGCCGCCTCGGCATCGGGTGAAGACTCCACAAACGAGTCCGCGTCGGCGATGAAGGTCTGGACTCTTTCGGGGATCGACTGCGGCTCGGTCGGCTTCTCCTCGGGCTGCTCGAGCGAGGGATCGTGCTGGATCTCCTTGCCGCGCGCGACAACGGCGGCGTAGGCGAGCTCCGAGCAGTCGCTCGTGCATTCATCGCGCGCCTGCTCGAACAAGTCCGCGGCGGCGGCCCACGCATCCAGCGTGTCGGCAGCCTCGGCAGAGGTCCACGCACTCTCGGCGCGGAGCTGCGTCGTGACAGCGACGATGTTGCGCATGCTGACGAGAGGTAACTTGGCTTGCCGCGGGCGAATGCTCGACGGAGCTACGGAAGCCGGCGTTGGGGCGGGTGGTGGATCCGCGCGGCACGCCGCCAAGAGCCCGACCACGAAGAGCATGCGCATGGACCGAAGACACCAGGCCAAATGGCAGGTTGCGCTGAACGAAACGTTCTGAAAAACGCCGCCGCGGTTACGCGGGTTCCGATGGGGATACTCTCGCGCCGAGATGAAGTCGTGGATCGCTCTCGTCGCGTGCGTCGTCGGTTGCGGTCCCGCCGTTCACCCGAATCCCGGAACGATCGATCCGGCGTTCTTCCAGCCGATCGAGGGAAAGCACCCCGATCTGAAGATCGCGTCCACAGCGCCGGACCCATCCGCACCGCGGATGCGCGTGCATCTGATCGATGTGGGGCAGGGCGCGTCGACGCTCGTGGAGTTTTCGTGCGGCGCGATCCTGATCGATACGGGCGGAGAAGCGAACTCCGAGTTCGACTCGACGGACAGTCTGCTCACCTATCTCGACGCGTTCTTTGCGAGCCGGCCGGATCTCGACAAGACGCTCTCGCTCTTGCTGCTCACGCACGATCATATCGATCACACGCGCGGCGCGAACCCGGTGTTCGCCCGGTATCACGTCAAGAACGTCGTCACGGACGGGCTCACCGCCAGCTCCGGCGGCTACGAGCAGGGCGAGCTGATCGATGCGGCGAAGAAGGCGGGCATCGGCGTCGAGGACATCAACGCGAACGTCATCAAGCACCAGGGATTCACGGACTCGATCATCGATCCCATCAAGTGCCAGGACAGCGATCCGAAGATCGAGGTGCTGTGGGGCGCGGCGGATCGCTCGGATGTGAACTGGGACGGCAGAGCGTACAAGAACGATAACAACCACTCCGTCGCGACCAAGATCACGCTCGGGAGCGCGTCGATCGTGATCACGGGCGATCTCGAGCTCGACGGAATCGAAGCGATGCTCGAGCGGTTCAAAGGCACGAACGCCCTGGACGCCGATGTGTACGAGGTCGGGCACCACGGCTCCTACAACGCGACGACGAAGGAGCTACTCGACGCGATCACGCCGAAGATCGCGTTGATCGCGATGGGGCCCGCCACGCGCAACGAGTCGTTCTCCGCGAAGGAGTACGGTCACCCGCGCATCGAGTCCGTCGAGCTCCTCGAGAAGGCGCTCTCTGGTCCGCGTCGTCGTCCCGTCACCAAGCCGATCGGCCGCGCGCATGATCAGTTCGTGGACAAGCGCATCACGGCGCCGATCTACGCGACGGGCTGGGATGGCGATGTGATGGTCACGATGTTCGCCGACGGGCGCATCGACGTGACGACCGACAAGCGTTAGTTAAAGACGGTCGAGTTCAGGTACGCGACGAGGGCGGCGGTCTCGTTGATGACGCGCTGGCCGATCATGAGCTGGTCGCCGCGATAGCTCAACATGTGCACGTTGAGCGGCTGGTCGCGCAGCGACGTCGTCTGCTTCATGCTGCGCGCCGAGACGTACTTGGCATCGCGCGCGAAGAGGTTCGGGTTGTCGGTGGCCGACAAACCAAGAACGTCATCACCGACGAGGAGTCGCGCCGGCTGCGCCAGGTGGCAGCTCGCGCAATCGATCGTGTTGGGCGAGTGGAAGTTGGGATTCTCGATCCGCAGCGCAGCCGCGTAGGCCGCCTTTTGCTTCGTCTTGGTCGCGGCCTTTGCCTTTGTCGCGTTCACGAGGAGCGAGATCGAGTCGGCGGACGTCGACTCGGGGGTGAAGCCACCCGCCATCGGGGCGGCGAAGCCTTGGAAGAAACCGGCGCCGGTGCCGTGCGACGGCATGGTCGGGATGACCATCGGCTTCGCGGTCTGCGTCGTGGTGCCCGAGATGTCGAAGCCGGAAAAGTTCCAGACGGTTTGCAGGTTCGCCGACTCGAAGTGCGTGAAGCGGATCAGGTTCTTGGACGACGCGTGCGCGAGGATGATCGCGCGCAGGCCCTTGCCGAAGGCACCGTCGAGGCCTTGCTTGACGAGCAGCGGGTGGGGCGCGAGCGGTCCCATCGCCGTGGTCTGACCGTTCGCCTTACGCAGTGTGATGACGTCTTGAATGATCTGCGTCAGCTCTGCGCGCGGTACGCGATAGAACGCGTGCACTGCGCCGTCGACGGCGGTCGCGCCATCCGCGTAGTCCAGTGACTGGAAGACGAGGCGGATCTGGTTGTCGCAGGTGGATGCGTCGACGACGGGCCCCACATTTGCGAAGCACGGATCAAAGCGAACGGCGACGACGCGGAGGTTCGCGTAGCGCATCTTCACATCAGCGCCCGGGTTCAGCGGCCCGGTCGGATCCGGGAACAGATCCGTGTAGAGCTTCTTGGGAAGGAGCGGGGTCGTTCCACCGTCGCTCGCCTTGAGGTAGCCCGCGTCGAGCTCTGCCTGCGACGCCGCGAGGGGGACCACGATCGTCAGGTCGTTCATCTGCGCCCGCGCTGCGTTCGCGTTGTCCGCCTTGCCGCCGTCGTCATCCGGGAGGCAGTCCGGATAGTCGGGGTTGTCGGTCGAGCAGGACGACGCTTCGTCGGCAGAGACACAGCCGGCGACGAGGGCAGCAGCGGCGAGGAGAAGAGCCAGCGAACGCATATGTTTGTGAGAGCTGCACGACGAGTGCCCACGGAAGTCCGCGACACTGCGCCGTGCGGCTACTCGAGTTGCCGGCTGATCGCGGATCAGGCGCTATAGTTCACGTGGTGATGCGCGCTCTCTCGCAGAGCTTGGTGTTCGATAGCGCGATTCCCGCACACGCGGTCGCTGCGTTACGGACCGACATCATCGCGTCCCCGCCAAAGAGTGACGGCACGCAGTGGTACGCGTTCGGCCCGCCGCGCTTCGCCTTCGAGCAAACGATCCAGCACCTGCGGCGGCTCGTGCCGGGCGACTTCGCGGGCGCCGAGTGGTGGTATCGCGCGACGACGACCGACGCCGGCTTTCCGTTTCACTTCGATCGCGACGAGGGCATTCGCAGCTCGGTCGTACCGCCGACGGTGACGTCGATCCTCTACCTCAGCAATGCAGGCGGCCCCACAGTGTTTCTCGACGCGACGCCGACGAGATCCACGCCGTCCGCGGGCATCGCTGTTCATCCCCGCGCGGGCCGCTTCATCATCTGTCCTGGTGCGCTGCTCCACGGCGTGTTGCCGGTGCCGTCCAGTCGCTGGCCGCGCGTGACGATGCTCATCAATTGGTGGCGCTCGGTGCCGCGCATGGAACCCGCCGCTGCGCAGCGTGGGTGGACACGCGCATCAGGTAGTTGGCGCGCGAAACCTCGTCCTGCGCTCCTCGATGCCATCGATCCGACCGATCTGATGACGAAAGCTGCCTGGCGCGACCTCATTCGCAAGCAAGCGACGTACAGGTAGAGGATGCTTCGCAAATACAGCGGCGATAAGAAGAGCATCGAAGCGCGGAGCGCCGACAACGGGAAGACGTGGAAGGTGAAGTTCTACGACACCGGCCGGCTCACCGAATATTCGGGCGGCAGCACCGCCGATCTCGACGCGTTCGCCGTGAAGCACAAGCTCAAGCTCGTCCCCTAAGCAGTGCCTGCCGCGATCGCGTCGGCGAGGCGCGGATAGGTCGGTTTGAAGCCGAGCTCCTCGCGGAGCAGCCGGCCGTCCATGACTGCCTCGAACGCGCGGGCCTTTTCGGCCTCGCTGCCATCGGGCGGTGGCTGTCCGACGGATGCGAACAGCTCGGCGTTCGTGACCGCTTCGTCGTCGCACACGTTGTAGATGCGGTGCTTTGGCGAGCCTTCGAGCACGAGCGCGATGGCCTTGGCCACATCGACGTGATGCCCGAGCGACATGCGCTTCGTCGGCGGGAACGCCTTCATCATCGGCAGCGCCTCTGCGATGTGGGGATCGCCGTCGCCGTAGACGAACGGCAGGCGCACCACGCGAACGTCGAGATCGAGCGCGAGCAGGAACCGCTCCGCGGCGAGCTTGCTCACGGGGTACGCCGCGATCGGCGCGCAGTCATCGCTCTCGCGTGCGAGCTTGCCGCCATTGGGTCCGTAGACGAGACCCGTGCTCGTGAACACGAAGCGCTTCACGCCCGCCGCGATCGCTGCGCGTGCGAGGTGCTGCGTGCCCGTATCGTTGACCGCGTGGGCTTGCTCGGGCGTCGCGCCGCGAAAGAACGCCGCGCAGTGCACGATCGCATCGACGCCCGCGACCGCCGCAGCGATCGACGGTGGATCGAGCAGATCGCCCACCGCGAGCTCGATGTCGCCGAGCGTTGCCTTGGCCCGATCGCGGACGAGCGCGCGGACCTGGTGGTGCGCTGCTAGCCGTTTGGCGAGGCGAGATCCGACTTTGCCTGTCGCTCCAGTCACGAGGAGTTTCATGGCCACAGGGTGGTGCGCCAAGGGCGCGCGGGCTTGGACAAAACGGACATTTCGCGGCGGCCGCACTGACTCCCGGCTCGACGCGGCCCATTTGTGCGCGACACTGCGTACATGTTCTCGATCGCGCGCTTTGTCGAAGACGTTCGCGTCGCCTCGACGGTGCCGATGAACGTAGACCTCTTGCCGAACGGCCGCACGAACCTCGTCATTCGCGTGCCCGAGGAGGGGCCGGGCGACGTGTTTGTCGTAGGACCGCGCACGCGCGCGAAGTTCAAACGCACGACGGGCGTCTCGCGCGCTGTCACGCTTCGCGTGAAGCCCGGGTGGGCGCCGATGGTGTTTGGCGTCCCCGCGAGCGCGCTCACGGATCAGTTCGTCACGCTCGACGAGCTGTGGGGCCCGAGCGATCTCACCGCCGACATCCTTGCCGCCCCGAGCGTCTCCGCCGTGCTGGAGCGGTTGTCACGCGTGGTCGCTGCACGCGCCACGTTCGAATCGTCGTCGGCACGGCTCGCACGGCGCGCCGCTCACCTGTTCGAGACCACCGAGACCCGCGTCGATGCGGTCGCGGAGCAGCTTGGCGTCACGGCCCGCCATCTGCGCCGCGCGTTTGTCGACAACGTCGGCATCGGTCCCAAGGAGTTCGCCCGCGGCGTTCGCCTGGAGCGCGCCATTCGCGGGACTGCACGCTCGAGCGACTGGAGCGCGATCGCACGCGAAGCCGGGTACTACGATCAGGCGCACTTGAGCGGCGAGTTTCGCGAGCTCACCGGCATCACGCCGAGTGCGTTCCTGCAGCGGCGCGCGGCCTAGGCTGCTTCCATCAAGTCGTCGACATCGATCTCGATGGACTCGTAGTCCTCGTCGAGAATCGAGATGACCTCGTGCAGCTGGCCGTCGGGCACGGACGTCATGGACTCACCGTGCTCCACCGCCCCGATCGCGGCCATCACCTGCGTGGTGGTGGCGCCCGTCTCGAGAATGCGCTGAGCGATATCGTCACGGTCGTCGAGGAAGAAGCGAAGTTCGTCGAGAGATGCAGCGGCCATGGGCAGCGATGGTGCAGACGCGGGGCCAGAAACGGTCAGGTCACAGCTAGGCGGACGGCGCACTCCCGAGAATTTAGGAGCCAGTGAGCTACGCTGCGCTCGTTCATGCGCAGTGATGCATTCGTGTTTTTTGGCGCCTCTGGTGACCTCGCATTCAAGCAAATTTTCCCCGCGCTGCAGAAGATGACGCGGCGTGGAGAGCTGGATGTTCCGATCATCGGCGTCGGTCGATCGGGATGGACGGTCGATCAGTTGAAGGCGCGCGCGCGAGAGAGCCTCGCGGCGCACGGCGGAGTCGACGAGGCGGAGTTCGCGAAGATGGCGGCCCGCATGAAGTACGTCGAGGGCGACTACAGCAAGCGCGAGACATTCGATGCGCTGCGCAAGGAGCTTGGCGATGCAAAGGCGCCGCTCCACTACCTCGCGATTCCGCCGCAGATGTTCTCTGTCGTCGCGACGCACCTCGCGGAGTCCGGGTGTGCCCAGGGCGCGCGCGTGATCATCGAGAAGCCGTTCGGCCGTGACCTGGCGTCGGCGAAGGCGCTGAACAAGACGCTCCACGCGATCTTTCCCGAGGACGCGATCTTCCGCATCGACCACTACCTCGGCAAAGAGGCGGTGCAGAACCTCCTGTTCTTCCGGTTCGCGAATACGTTTCTCGAGCCGATCTGGAACCGCCAGTACGTGGAGAGCGTGCAGATCACGATGGCGGAGTCGTTTGGCGTGAACGGGCGCGGCAAGTTCTACGAGGAGGCGGGCGCGCTGCGCGACGTGGTGCAGAACCACATGCTGCAGGTCGTCGGGTTCCTCGCGATGGAGGCGCCCGTGTCGAGCAACATGCACAAGGAGGGCGTGCGCGACGAGGCCGTGAAGGTGTTCCGCCAGATCAAGCCCCTCGATGCGGATGACTTCGTGCGTGGCCAGTTCGCCGGCTATCGCGACGAGGAAGGTGTCGACAAGAAATCCACCGTCGAGACGTTCGCGGCGGTGCGCCTCGAGGTCGACTCGTGGCGGTGGTGGGGCGTTCCGTGGTTGATCCGCGCGGGCAAGTGCTTGCCGGTCACGACGACGGAGATCTACGTGCAGCTCAAGCGCCCTCCGCTGAGCCAGATGCTCGGCGACGGCAACTACGTGCGGCTGCGCCTCTCTCCCGACGTCGAGATCGCGATCGGCGCGCAGGTGAAGAAGCCGGGCGACGCGATGGTGGGCGAGGCGACGGAGCTGTCGTTCGTGCACAAAGCATCGACGGACGAGATGACGCCGTACGAGCGTTTGCTCGGCGACGCGATGGACGGTGATGCGCAGTTGTTCGCGCGCGAGGACGGCGTGGAAGAGGCGTGGGAGATCGTCGAGCCCGTGCTCAACGACTCCGTGCCCGTGTACGAGTACGCCAAAGGTTCTTGGGGCCCGCACGAGGCCCAACACTTGGCCGCGTCGGTGGGCGGATGGCATGACCCCGTTGTAAGGAGCAAGTAGATGCAGATCGGACTGATCGGACTCGGACGTATGGGCGCCAATATGGCGCGTCGCTTGATGCGCGGTGGTCACACCGTCGTCGCGTATGACCGCAGTGCAGAGGCGGTGCAGGGTCTCGCCAAAGAAGGTGCGAAGGGCGTCGCATCTCTCGACGAGATGGTCGCTGCGCTCAGTGGTCCGCGCCACGTGTGGATCATGGTGCCCGCCGGCGCTCCGACGGAATC
Organism: Kofleriaceae bacterium; assembly: GCA_036499725.1. Classification (GTDB taxonomy): domain Bacteria; phylum Myxococcota_A; class Polyangia; order Haliangiales; family Haliangiaceae; genus JABFXX01. Next base: position 10,726 of record DASYDE010000139.1, on the reverse strand, counting down.
GACCGTCGAGGAGCTGGGCGCGAAGCTGTCCAACGGCGACACGATCATCGACGGTGGCAACTCGTACTTCAAAGACGACGTTCGCCGCGGCAAGGCGCTCGCGACCAAAGGCATCTTCTACGTCGACGCGGGTACGTCGGGCGGCGTGTATGGCCTCGAGCGCGGCTACTGCATGATGATCGGCGGCGACAAGGAAGTCGTGACGCGCCTCGATCCGATCTTCAAGACGCTCGCGCCGGGTGCCGGTGACGTCGAGCGCACGCCGGGTGCGAAGGGCTCCGCCGAGGAGGGATATCTCCACTGCGGCCCGACGGGTTCCGGTCACTTCGTCAAGATGGTTCACAACGGCATCGAGTACGGCGTGATGCAGGCGATCGCAGAAGGCTTCGACATCATGGCCGGCGCGAACAACGCGACCGTCGCCGAAGAGCATCGCTTCGTGCTGCCCGTCGCTGATATCGCCGAGGTGTAGCGCCGCGGCAGCGTGCTCTCGTCGTGGTTGATCGATCTCACCGCGAAGTCGCTCGCTGGCGATCCGACGCTCGCGAAGTTCTCCGGCAACGTCTCTGACTCCGGCGAAGGTCGCTGGACGGTGCAAGCTGCCGTCGAGGAATCGGTGTCCGCCGAGGTCATCACGTCCGCGCTGTTCACGCGCTTCCGGTCCCGCGTGGATCATTCGTTCGCCGAAAAGATCTTGAGCGCGATGCGCTTCCAGTTCGGCGGCCACGTCGAGCCCAAATGAGGACGTTCGATGATCCTGCCGCGCTCGCAGCGGCGGCGGCGGATGACTTCATCGCGCTGATCGGCGAGGGCGTGTTTCACGTCGCGCTGTCGGGCGGTTCGACACCAAAGGTATTGTTCGACGAGCTCGCACGGCGCGGCCGCGATGCACTTCCCTGGGAGCGCGTGCACCTGTGGTGGGGCGACGAGCGCTGCGTTCCGCCCGGCGATCCCGATTCGAATTTCGGCATGGCGGAGAAGCACCTGATCCGTCCGCTCGATCTCATCAACGTTCACCGCATGGAAGGCGAGCTCGCGCCCGAGCTGGCTGCGGCGAAGTACTCGGTCGAGATGATCGGCGCCCTGGGTGCTCCTCCCGTGTTCGATCTCGTGTGGCTCGGCCTCGGGACCGACGGGCACACCGCGTCGCTGTTTCCCGGCACGCTCGCGCTGGACGAGAAGTCGCGCAACGTCGTGCCGAGCATCTCGCCCGCGAACCAGAAACGCATCACGCTGACGTTTCCAGCGCTCGCGAATGCGCGCCACACGCGGTTCCTCGTGACGGGAGCCGACAAGGGGCCCGCCCTGGATCTCGTCGGGTTGGGGGACGTGCCCGCCGGCAAGGTGGCGGGCGCGGACGTGCAGTGGTTTGTCGATCGCGCCGCACGCGATGCGATGAAATCGCCATTCACGAACGCACCCTCCTAGGTATCCAATCCCTAGGGGCTGCAACGAGTTGGCCGGCTACCGGACAAGCGGCTAACCGCGTCGCCGGACACGCGATCGAGCAGATCTAACTCCGCGTGATCACACGGATGTGACGCGGCGCGGTAGTTGCTCATGGCGGGGGCATGCGTCGCTTCGCCTCCATCGCCCTCGCCCTGACCGTTGCTGCCTCCTGCGTCCAGACCGGCGAGGTGGAGGACGGCGAGAACGACTCCATCGCGACGGACGGCAAGGAAGACGGCGGCTACTCCGCGGCCGAGGTCGCCGGGATTCTCTCGCTCGTGAACGACACGGCGGAGACGTCCGCGAAGCTCCGCTCGGATGCGGGCGTGACCAAGCGCGTCGCCGACAACATCACCAAGCATCGCGATGGTGCGACGACGAGCTCCGAGGATGACGACAAGTTCGACACGCTCGCGGAGCTCGATGCGATTCCGTACGTCGGCCCCGTGACGCTCAACGCGCTCCTCGATGCGGCGAAGGACAAGGGCCTCGTCTCGACCGGCACCGGCGCAAAGATCGACGTCATCTTCTCACCGCAAGCGGCAGCGGATTCGCACAACGCGCGCATCGCGCAGATGATCCGCGGCGCGCAGACGTCGGTCGATATCGCGATCTACTCGTACAGCGATGCCGGTATCGCGGCGGCGCTCAGCGACGCGGTCGCGCGCGGCGTGAAGATCCGCTTCCTCTACGAAGTCGCGGGCGAGGACAAGAGCATCACCGACGAGGCTGCGCGCAAGGCGAGCAAGAGCGGCAAGATCGAGGGGCAGGGCATCGACGTCCGCTACGTCAACAAGATCCTCCACCACAAGATCCTGATCGTCGACGGTCCGCGCGACGACAAGAGCAAGGTCGCGAAGATCGCGATGGGCAGCGCGAACTGGTCGAGCACCGGCGCGACGGTCTACGACGAGAACACGATGTTCATCGAGAACAGCAAGGAGCTGTCGGCCGCGTATCAAGCCGAGTTCGACAAGCTGTGGAAGGGCTCGCGCGACTTCACGGGGCCCGCCGCCGCGCAGGGGCAGTCGACCGCGCAGATCAAGCCGTCGGATGTACCGGACGAGCCGGGCATCGACGCGCTGTTCACGTCGCCGAACTTCAAGGCGGGCGGTGCGGATGGCTCCACCTGGACGGTGAACAAGGATTCCACCGTCATGGCGAACGAGTGGGTCAAGGCGATCAACCACGCCGAGACGTCGATCCATATCGCGTCGGGCCACATGCGCCTGCGTCCGGTGGCAGAGGCGCTGCTCGCGCGCCACGCGGCCAAGCCGGGCCTCAAGATTCAGGTGTATCTCGACCAGCAGGAGTACATCTCGTCGTCGGGCAACGCGTCGCAGCTCGCCGATGTCGATGCGTGCGTGGCCGCAGCGACGACGGATGCGGCGAAGCGCGACTGCAAGTTCAACGACTTCTTGTTCGCACGCGAGCTCATCGACGCGGGCATCGACGTCCGCTTCAAGTCGTTCGCATATCGTTGGGATGCGACGTACGCAGCCCAGATGCACTCCAAGTACATGGTCGTCGACGGCAAGGAGCTGTTGTCGGGCTCGTACAACCTGTCGATGAACTCCGAGCAGGGAACGTTCGAGAACGCGCTGCACGTGACGGGGGCGCAGTTCGCGCCGCTGCTCGCATCGTTCGAGGGCAACTTCGGCACCATCTGGGAGACCGGTCGCGCGCAAAATCTGTTGTCTGGCCTCAAGGACACGATCTCCACGAGCGCGACCATCCCGCTCACGTTCCCGCCGATGTCGCTGACCGCGGCGGAGTTCGAGTCGCTCAAGACCCTCATCCGCGCGAACTGCACGACGGCGGACTCGGACGAGTTCCGCAACAACCCGGCATCGCACAAAACCTGCGCGCGCTAGGCGCTGCCGGTCTCGGTCCGCGTCAGACTAGGCGGCAATGAAGCTGATCGGTACGTCTGCCGCGCCCAAGTCGCCCGCGATCCATCTGAGGGTTTCTCTCGACGGGACCCGCGCATTCGTGCAGGGCCTGAATTGGAACGTCGAGCCGATGCGCACCGAAACGGTCGTGTGGGATGTCGGCGCCGGCACGTCGAAGCTGACAAAGCTGTCGCCGAAAATTCGCGCGGTGCAGTTCGCCGCCGACGGCACGCTGGTCGCTCACGACGAGACGACCGTGTCTGTTCTCGCGCTTCCGTCGGGCAAGCCCGAGAAACAGCTGCCATGGCCATCGGGTCCGGGCGCGCTGGCGCCGACCGAATTCACGAGCATTCAAGGGACCGACGATGGCATCGCCCTCTTCGACGAGAAGAAGCAGCGCTGGGCATACCGGGATAAGGCGTACACGCGCTGGACGACGATTCTGTGGGCGACGCCCGAGTTGTTCGTCGTCGGATCGGAGCACCCGAAGAAGACGCTCAGTGTTCACGATGCCAACGACGGCAGCTTGATCGTACGCAACGCGGTCGCCCAGATCTCCGACAACGTGTGGCTCGCGCCGGGTGGTTCCCGCCTCGTGAATTTGGCGTCGACGTTGAAGCCCGCGGTGCTGATCGATGTTGCGACGGGCGAGTCGCTCAAGCGTCCGCTGTTGAAGAAGGGACTGACGTCGTTTGCGTTCTCGCCGACGGGAGCGGTGCTCGCCGCCGCCGGCCCGGACTCGCCCGTGCTGTTTTTTGGCAGCGACGTGACCAAGAAGATCGGTGAGCTTCCGACGAAGATGCGGTCTCCGCTGCTCGCGTGGTTGCCGGACGGTGCGACGCTGCTCGTCGTCGATCATGAGGATGGCGCGATGGAGCGGTGGGATGTCTCCGAGCTCGATGCGTGCGCGCCGGCGCCGCAGCTGGCCGATGCGTTGGGGGGAAAGAAAGCCAAAGCGCCCGCCAAGGCCGCATCTGTAAAGATTGCCGCGCCAAAGGTAGACGTCGGCACGCGCGGAACACTGAGCATTACGCTGACCCGGCCGGCGTCGACGCTCGCCCAGCACCTGGGGAGCATCAAAGAGGTCCTCGGACACGCACTGCCCAAGGACGTCGCGGCGTTCTACGCGCAGAGCGATGGCGTCAGCTACGCCGCAGTGGAGGGAAAAAAGTCACTCGGCCTCGACGAGACGCTGCTCGGCGTCGCCGCGTTGTTCGATGAGTTCAAGGCGCATCGCCAATTCAAGACGGTCGCCGCGTACGAGAAGGCCGACGAGAATGGCGAGATCAGCGAGCTCCCGTTCTACGGCGACGTCTGGAGCGACGACTTCGACATCCACGAGAAGGGCGCTCTCGCGCACTTCAACGCGCTCGTCCGGTCCAAGCAGCTCGTGCGCATCGCGGGTAGGAGCGAGGCGATCGTGATCGACTTCTCCCCTCCGAAGGGAAAGGCGGCGTATCAGCTCGCGATCGCGCATCGCGGCGCGCAGTTCTTTCCGCTCGAGCTGACCTTCAAGCAATTCGTCGAGAACTTCGAGAAGTTCGGCGCCACGACTTGGTATCTCGCGTACCTGACGCCGGCAGCGATCAAGGAATGGAACATCGATCCGGTGCCGACGGTGGAGCAGGATCTGAAGCTCTTCGCGAAGGCGTTCCCCGACGAGGTTGCCGCGATCCTCGCGCGCGCCAAGAAGCGCTGAACGTCGAACCGGGAACGACGGCCTCTTTCGTGCGAGGGTTATCACGATGACGCTCGAGTCGAGGACGGATGTCTACGAGTTGCACATGGTCCGAGGCGCGCACGCGGGCGCCCGCGCAGACCTCGTCATCGAGATTCCCCACGGCGCGACGGAGACCGTGGATTTCACGCGCCTTCAAGACCGACTCACGAGTCCCCTGCCCGAAGCGCTCGTCGACTTCTTTCACGTCAACACCGATGCGGGCGCACCTGAGCTCGCCGAAGGAATTGCCGCGCGTCTCGTCACCGAGGATCCCACCCGCAGCGTGGCGATCCTGCGCTGCCGCATCCCGCGCACGTTCATCGACTGCAACCGCCGCATGGATGCGTCGCCCGCGGACTTCAAGGCGGGCAAGGTCACACCGGGCCTGATGCCGTGGATCACGACGGATGAGGACCGCGCGCTGCTGCGCGGCCTGTACGACGGCTATCACCAAGCGGTGCGCGACGCGCTGTCATCCTCAGAGGGGGCGGCGATCCTGATGCTCCACACGTATGCGCCGCGAACGGTGGATGTCGAAGTCGACGCGGACATCGTCAAGAACCTGCGGCGCGCTTATTTGCCCGAGGTCGAACCGACCTGGCCGCTCCGCCCGGAGATCGACGTCATCTCGCGCGCGCTGGACGGGACCAACTACGCCCCCGCGGAGGTCGTCGCGACCCTCAAGAGCGCGCTCGCCGAGGAAGGCATCACCGTCGCTGACGGCCTGACGTACCCGCTTCACCCGAGTACGGTCGCGTGGGACCACGTCCAGGCCATGCCCGGGCGCGCGCTGTGTGTCGAGGTGCGCCGAGACCTGCTCGCGGATCCGTTCGAGCCGTTCGCCCAGATGAAGATCGGCGCTGCGAAGGTCGCGCGATTGGCGGGCCCGTTTGTCAGTGCGCTACGCCGATGGTGGTGAGTCGACGTGGTAAATTGATCGTCGAGTGAAGCTGCTGTTCGTCGCGTCAGAGATGGCGCCGTATGCAAAGACAGGTGGGCTCGCAGATGTCATCGGCGCGCTGCCCGCGTACCTCTCCGAGGCCGGCCACGACGTTCGCGTTGTCCTGCCGCTCTACGACAAGGTCGACACGTCGAAGATCACGCTCGAGGCGATCGGTGACTTCAACATCCCGCTCGGCAAGCACAACTACTCCGCGCGTGTCTTCCGGAAGATGGAGAAGATCGGCACCGCACCGACCGTCTACTTCGTTCACTGCCCCGAGCTCTACCGGCGCGGCGGGCTCTACACGAGCGATGGCGACGAGCACCGTCGCTTTCTCGCGCTGCAATTTGTCGCGCTGTTTCTCTGCCAGCGCCTGGAGTGGATCCCCGACGTCATCCACGCGCACGACTGGCAGGCCGCGATGCTGCCGCTGCTCGTGAAGACGATGTTCAAGCAGCACTTCGGTCGTACGAAGACGCTGCTGACGATCCACAACATCATGTATCAGGGCAGCTTCCCCGTCGAGAACGGCTCCGATACCAACCTCGACAAATGGAGCGACCTCTTCCATCAGGATCTGATGAAGCAGGGCCGCATCAACTGCATGGTGCAAGGCGTGATCTGGGCCGATGGGGTCAGCACCGTCAGTCCCACGTACGCGAAGGAGATCCAGACGGAGACGCTCGGCGGCGGCCTCGACGGCATGCTGCGCGCTCGCAGCTCCACTGTCGTCGGCATTCTCAACGGCGTCGACTACAACGAGTGGTCTCCGGAGACCGACCGCTTCATCCCGCACAAGTTCAGCGCGAGCGATCTGTCGGGCAAGGAGCACGACAAACAGCACCTCCTCGCGCAGCTCGGCCTGCCGTATCGCAAGGGCGTGCCGGTCCTGGGAATCGTGTCGCGCCTCGTCAGCCAGAAGGGCTTCTCGCTACTCGCGCGCACGATGCCCGAGATGCTCGCCCGCCTCGGGTTTCAACTCGTCGTCCTCGGCAGTGGCGAGCCCGCGCTCGAGCAAATGTTCGGCACACTGCAGCGCGCGTTTCCGCAGCAAGTCTGCTTCTACCAGGGCTTCAAGAACGACCTCGCCCACCTGATCGAGGCCGGCGCCGACATGTTCGTGATGCCGTCGATCTACGAGCCGTGCGGCCTCAACCAGATGTACAGCCTGCGGTACGGCACCGTGCCGATCGTCCACAAGACCGGCGGTCTCGCCGATACCGTCCAGACCTGGAGCCCAACCACTGGAAAGGGCAACGGGTTCGCCTTCGAACGCCATGACGAGGCTGGCCTCCGCTGGGCCGTCCAGGCTGCGCTGTCGACCTACAAACAACCCGCACAGTGGGACCAACTCGTGCAAAACGGCATGGCTGCTGACTTCTCGTGGCAGACGCAGGGAAAATTGTACGAGCTGGTCTACAAGAGGCTCGCCGCATCGTGACTCCCCACGTCGTCTTCATCGAGCCCCGGTTCCCTCCCAACCAGAAGCACTTCATCCGTGCGCTGGCGGAGATTGGCGTCCGTATCAGTGCGATCGGCGAGGGCAGCAAGGACTCTCTCGACGACGAGCTGCGCCGCTGGCTGACTCACTACGAGGAAGTCCGCAACGTCACCGATCCGGGCTCCGTGCTGCAGGCCGTGCAGTTCATCCAGCGCCACGCGCACGTCGATCGCATCGAAGCGACGGTCGAAGCGCACATCATGTCGACGGCGAAGGTCCGCGAAGCAGCGGGCATTCCGGGCACGAGCGTGAAGACGGCGTACTTGTGCCGCGACAAGCCGGCGATGAAGGCCGCGCTGCGCGCTGGTGGTGTTCCATGCGCCGCGTCGGATGCGGTGTCGTCGATCGCCGAGGCTCGCGCGTTCGCGGAGCGCGTTGGCTATCCCCTGATCCTCAAGCCGCGCGACGGTGCGGGCGCGTCGGGCGCAGCGCGCGTCGACAGCGATCGCGAGCTCGAGATCGCGGCGCATGACCTCGGTCTCCAGAACGGGCGCTCCGTCGCGATCGAAGAGTTCGTCGAGGGACACGAGGGCTTCTTCGACACGCTCACCTTGCGCGGCCGCGTCGTGCACGAGTTCGCCTGCCACTACTATCCGAACGTCCTCGAGGCGATGCGCACGCGGTGGATCTCGCCGCAGTTCATCGCGACGAACCGCATCGACGGAGCCGAGGGCTACAACGAGATCAAGGCGATGGGCCAGAAGGTCGTCGACATCCTCGAGATCGAGACGAGCGCGACGCACATGGAGTGGTTTGCGGGACCCAAGGGCCTGCGCTTCTCCGAGATCGGTTGCCGTCCTCCCGGCGTGCGCGCGTGGGATCTCTACAACGTCGGCAACGACATGGATCTCTATCGCGAGTGGTCGATGCTCGTTGCCGCCGGTCGCCCGTCGCAGCGTCCGTCGCGTCGGTACTCGGCGGGCATCATCGCGCTGCGGCCCAGTTGCGATGGCCGCATCACCGGCTACTCCGGCCTGGATGCAGTGCGCGAAGCGTATGGCGATTGCTTGATCGACTGGCACACGCCGCCGGCCGGCACGCCCACGCAAGGCGTCGAGGCGGGCTACATGGCGAACGCGTGGATCCGCATGAAGCACCCCGACTACGATCGGCTGCGGCAGATCATGAACAACGTCGGCCAAACCGTGAAGGTGCACGCCGCGTGAGCCGCAAGATCGCACTGCTCGGCCCGCAGGGACCGACGCCGGATGTCGGCGCAGCGATCAAAGATCTGGGCATCAAAGGCCCCGTCGCGCTCGTGCGTGCAGGCTATCAAGAGCGCGAGTCCGACGACGAAGCACTCGTCGCCGAGATCGGTGTGCCCGTCGTGAATCTCACGCTGCACGCGCGCGGCAACGAGCTGTTCAAGAAGGCGACGGAGTTCGCGACGGCGTACGGCGCGCGCCAACAGCGCCTGCGCCACATGCAGGGCTTCTATCACACGCGTCTCGAAGGCACCGAGGAGGCCGCGAAGAAGATCTCGTTGCGCTACGTCGAGCCGGAGCTCCTCGCGCAGGAGGAGAAGGTCTCCGTCGATCAGTACCGCTACATGGATCACGATCACATCGAGCGCTGCCAGGCCGTGCGCGCCGCGTTCGACAAGGCGTGGCCGGGCAGCAAGGTCGAGCTGATCGCGAAGCATCGCAAAGAGGTGAAGGACCTGATGGCGCCGTGCGAGGCGCTCGTGATCACGGGCGGTCACGTCGCGTCGCTGCTCAACCGCCTGCAGATCTTCGACGTGCTCCCGGCATTCGGCCCCGATCGACCCATCGTCGCGTGGTCCGCCGGCGCGATGGTACTGACGGAGCGCATCGTGCTGTTCCACGATTACCCGCCGTACGGCTCGGACATCGCGCAGGTGCTCGATGCGGGCATGGGCCTCGTGCCGGGCTACGTCGTGCTGCCCGATGCGCGCCGACGGATCAACCTCGAAGCCAAGGCCGGCATTCAACGCTTTGCGCGTCGCATGGCCCCCGCGACGTGTGTCGCGATGGATCACGGCGCGCGCATGATCTTCGACGGTGCCGAGCTGATCCACGCGAACGCGACGCTGCTCAACACCAAGGGCGAAGCCGAGCGCAACTGGACCGGCGATGCGAGCCGCTTCTCCACTCCCTACATGCACGGCGTGCACGTATGAGCCTCGCGATCGACGCGCTCATCAATGGGCCCAAGAAGCGCGAGGATGTCGACGCCTTCATCGCGAACAACTCGTTCCCGATCGTGTTGGGTGCGAACTGCACGTTCGTGTGGCGCGGCGAAGCGCAAGCAGTGCACCTCAAGCACTGGGTGTTCGGTCTCGAGCGCTCGCAGCAGCTCTCGCGCGTCGACGGCACGGACATCTGGCACCTCACGCTGCAGCTGCCGCCCGGATCGCGCGTCGAGTACAAGCTCGAGGTCGTTCGCAACGGTCACGGCGAGTGGATGCAGGATCCACTCAACCCCAACTACGCGCGCGATCCGTTCGGCGCCAACTCCGTCGCGCACAGCACGGGCTACGAGGTCCCCGGATGGGTCCACGCGGATCCGACGGCCGCGAAGGGAAAGCTCGACGAGATCTGGATCGACTCGAAGACGTTCGGTCGGCGCGGGTTTGGCCTCTACATCCCGGCGCGGTTCCAACGCAGCCGCACGTACCCGGTGATCATCGCGCACGACGGGCACGACTACGTCCGCTACGCGTCGCTGAACACCGTGCTCGACAACCTGATCGATCGTCTCGAGATCGCAGACTCGATCGTGATCCTGACCAGCTCGCCGGATCGCTTGAAGGAATACGCCGACGACGAGCGCCACGCGAAGTTCATCACCGAAGAGCTCGTGCCGTACGTCGAGCGCTTGTTACCGATCAGCAACGAGCCGCAGAACCGCTGCCTGATGGGCGCGTCGTTCGGTGCCGTCGCGTCGATGTCCACGGCGTATCGCTACCCGGGCTTCTACGGCCGGCTGATGCTGCAGTCCGGATCGTTCGCGTTCACGGACATCGGCGACCGCAACCATCGCGGGCCGCTCTTCGATCGCATCGTCCAGATGATCAATCGTTACCGAGCTGAGCCGAAGGTGATCGCGGAGAAGGTGTACGTCAGCGTCGGCATGTACGAGTCGCTGATCTACGAGAACCGCACGCTGGTGCCGGTCCTCAATTCCACGGGCATGGACGTGCGCTACGTCGAGGCGCGCGATGGTCACAACTGGGAGAACTGGCGCGATCGCCTGCGCGA
>DASYDE010000138.1:0-151926 GCA_036499725.1 Kofleriaceae bacterium | reverse complement strand
TAGGTGAGTGCTAACAAAATTCTGTTCACTCCGAGGAGCAAGACATGAACGTTCGTCCGCTAGGTGACCGCATCTTGGTGCGCCGCGTCGAGGAGGTCGAGAAGACCCGCGGCGGCATCATCATCCCCGACTCGGCCAAGGAGCGTCCGCTCGAGGGCAAGGTCGTCGCGGTCGGTAACGGCAAGCGCCTCGAGGACGGCACGATCGCCAAGCTCGACGTCAAGGCGGGCGACCGCATCCTGTTCGGTAAGTACGCCGGCACCGAGATCAAGGTGGACGGCGTGGAGCACATCATCATCCGCGAGGACGAGATCCTCGGCGTACTGGAGGGCTAAGTCATGGGCGCCAAGGACATCATCTTCGACGAGAAGGCTCGCAATCGCGTGCTCCGCGGTGTGGACACGCTCGCGGACGCCGTCAAGGTCACCCTCGGCCCGCGCGGCCGCAACGTGGTGATCGAGAAGTCGTGGGGCGCCCCGACCATCACCAAGGATGGCGTGACGGTCGCGAAGGAAGTCGAGATCGAGAACAAGTTCCAGAACATGGGCGCGCAGATGGTGAAGGAGGTCGCTTCCAAGACCTCCGACGTGGCCGGCGACGGCACCACCACCGCGACCGTGCTCGCGCAGGCGATCTACAACGAGGGCGCGAAGCTCGTCGCCGCCGGCCTGAACCCGATGGACCTCAAGCGCGGCGTCGACGCGGCGGTCGCGGCGGTCGTCGAGCAGATCAAGGCGATGGCGACCCCGACCAAGGGCAAGGACGACATCGCGCAGGTCGGCACGATCAGCGCGAACGGCGATGCCGAGATCGGCAACATGATCGCCGAGGCGATGAAGAAGGTCGGCAAGGAAGGCGTCATCACCGTCGAAGAGGCGAAGACGATGACCTCCGAGCTCGACGTCGTCGAGGGTATGCAGTTCGACCGTGGCTACCTGTCTCCGTACTTCGTGACGGACTCAGAGCGCATGGAAGTCGTCCTCAACGACGCGTACATCCTCGTGCACGAGAAGAAGATCTCGAACATGAAGGAGCTCCTCCCGGTGCTCGAGCAGGTTGCCAAGCAAGGCAAGCCGCTCCTCATCCTCGCGGAGGACGTCGACGGTGAAGCTCTCGCGACGCTCGTCGTGAACAAGCTCCGCGGCACGCTCCAGATCTGCGCCGTCAAGGCCCCGGGCTTTGGCGATCGCCGCAAGGCGATGCTGCAGGACATCGCGGCCCTCACGGGTGGCAACGCCATCACCGAGGACCTCGGCCTGAAGCTCGAAGGTGTCACCCTCGCCGACCTCGGTCGCGCGAAGCGCATCACGGTCGACAAGGACAACACGACGGTCATCGAAGGCGCCGGTAAGAAGGAAGCCATCGAGGCACGCGTGAAGTCGATCCGCCGCGAGGTCGAAGAGACCACGTCGGATTACGACCGCGAGAAGCTCCAGGAGCGCCTGGCCAAGCTCGTTGGCGGCGTTGCCGTCATCAAGGTCGGCGCGGCCACCGAAGTCGAGATGAAGGAGAAGAAGGCTCGTGTCGAGGACGCGATGTACGCGACCCGCGCGGCCGTCGAAGAGGGCATCGTCCCCGGCGGCGGTGTTGCACTCATCCGCTGCATCGCAGCGCTCGACAAGCTGACGTTCGATGATGACCGTCGCTACGGCGTCAACATCATCCGCCGCGCGATCGAGGAGCCGTTGCGCCAGATCGCTGGCAACGCGGGCGTCGACGGTTCGATCGTCGTCTCCAAGGTTCGCGAGGGCAAGGATGGCTTCGGCTTCAACGCGGCCACCCTCGAGTACGGCGACTTGATCAAGGCGGGCGTCATCGACCCGGCCAAGGTCGTTCGCACGGCGATCCAGAATGCGGCGTCGGTGTCGGGCCTCATGCTCACCACCGAGACGCTCATCGCCGAGAAGCCCAAGAAGGAAGACAAGTCGTCCGGTGGCCACGAAGGCCACGGCCACGACTACGAGTAAGCGCTTCTAGCGACTACTTCGTCTGGTAGTGAGGGGCTCGCTTCGGCGGGCCCTTCGCATTTTCGGGAGGCCTTCATCAACTCTTCACAGATTCCTCGCGAGCGTCGTCGCGAGTTGCGGCCTAGATACGGCGGTGATCACCTCTCGCTCGGTTCGCTACGTTGTCCTCGGATGCGCGGTCGTCGGTTGCCATTCGGAGCACCGCGATTCCACACCGCAGCCCAAGGCCGCACGCGTCTCCGTGATCGCGCTGCCCGGTGGAACCCCCGACGGGATCTTCCTCGACTACCTCGGCTTCGACGCGAGCACCGGCTTTGTCTGGGTTCCCGCAGGACCGACGGGATCGGTCGATGTCGTCGACACGGCGTCGGGGAAGCTCACGCGCGTCGAAGGATTTGCGACGAAGGAGATCGAGCGCAACGGAAAAAAGCGCGTCGTGGGTCCGAGCTCGGTCACGTTCGGCAACGGCCTGGTCTTCATCGGCAATCGCGGTGACTCGGCGATCTGCACGATGAACGAACGCGTTCCCGCGCGCGGTTCCTGTGGGCCCAGCCTCGACTCCATGCCCGATGGCATCGCGTTCGTGACCACCACGAACGAGGTGTGGGTGACGACGCCGCGCGACAAGTCCATCCGTATCCTCGACGCACAGACGCTCGTGCAGAAAGCGCGTCTCGAGTTCGACGGCGAGCCCGAGGGCTTTGCGGTCGACCCGATGCGCAACCGCTTCTACACGAACCTCGAGGACAAGGACGTCACGCTCGCAATCGACCTCGTCACGCACAAGACCGTCGCGACGTGGCCGTCCACGTGCGGCGAGGAAGGACCGCACGGGCTCCGGCTCGCGCAGAGCGAAGGCCAGTTGTTCATCGCGTGCAGCGCAAAGGCGGAGGTCATGGACGTCGCACACGACGGCAAGATTCTCGGCACCGTCGCGACCGGCGATGGCGTGGATGACCTCGACTACGCTGCGGCAACGCATCGGCTGTATGTCGCCGCGGCCTCCGGAACGCTGACCATCGCGAGCGTCTCGCCGGAGGGCGCACTTGCCGCGGTCGAGACAGTCCCGACAAAGCAGGGCGCACGCAACGGCGTCGTCGACGCGCGCGGCACGGCGTACCTCGGGGATGGAAAGACGTTCGAGTTGATCGTCGTTACTGCAGCAGATCAGAAAAACTGACGCTGCTCGCGTCGGCCGCAAAGCGCGGTACGCCGAACCAATCCTGCACCGAGGCGACGAGCGCGCTGTGCGTGTAGACCGTGTTCGACACGTAGCCCGGCTTCACGTGCGAGCCGAGCGCGAGGAACGGGATCAAGTTGTTCGTATCGCCCTCGTCCCACACGAGCAGGATGATCGCTTCGCGATGACTGTCGGTGTACGCGAGGAGGCGCGGCATCTCCGTCCCGAGCCATGCGTCACCGGCCTGGATGTTTGCGGCGGTATCGAAGAACGACGGGCACGTGAGCCCTCCATGCATCTCGTGGCACACGTTCGCCGTGATGAACACGTAGCCCGTCATCCCCGCCGCGAGATCGGTCGCGAAGTCTGCATACGACTTGTGATGGTCTGCGCAGCGCGCGGTACCCGCGGAGGGCGTCGCTCCAGAAACGTCCTTGAAGAAGACGAACGGGTCGTGCTTCGCCACGTAGTTGCCATTCGTCGTGATCGGGCACGTGTGGGTCGTGATCCCTTCCTGATAAGAGACCCAGGGAACTCCCGCCGCCTCGAGCTGGTTCACGAGGTGATCGGTCGACGCCGTGGAGTTGGTCTTCGATGCATCCGCATCGGTCGTGAACGTGCGGTCCGAGAACGCGTTCGTGGCTGCTTCCATCCACAGGTAGTGCGGCTCGCTCGGCAGCGACGGGAGCTCGTCCTGAAACATGGTGGCGTGGGCGCCGCGCGTGAACAGCGAGTTGAGATACGGCGCGTCAGTCGTATCGCCGTAGATCTGTGTGCTGGACTTGTTCTCGAACGGCAGGACAAAGACCGTCGTGATGTGACTCGCGCCCCCGTCAGCGCCGGACCCAGAGTCAGAGCCTCCGTCAGCGCCGGGGGCGGCATCGGGGTCCGAGGAGGACGACGCCGGCGAGGAGCACGCGGCGAGCAGGCAGACGACCAGCGGCGAATAGCGCACGCCCCATAGTGCCCGCTTGTAGCGCGAACCTTCGCCACTTCACCGAATCTTCATCTCCGGAGCCCTAGACGCCGAGCATGTAGCCGACGCCGCGGATCGTCTTGAGGCGCGCCGCCTCGGGGCCGAGCTTCGCGCGCAGGCGCGAGATCACGACGTCGATCGAGCGATCGAAGGCGTCGTCGGCGGCGCCGTGCAGCGCATGCAGCAACTGATCGCGAGACAGCGGACGACCGTGCGAATGCGCCAACGCACGCAGCGCGAGGAACTCGCTGGTGGTCAGCGACATCTCGATGTCCCCGAGGTGGACGGACCGGGTCTCGACATCGATGGTCACGCTGCCGATCGCGAGCACGAGGCGCTCGCCTTGAGTGAGTCCTCGCGCTCTTCGCACCGTCGAGCGTACGCGAGCCGCGATCTCTGCCGGGTTGCTCGTACGAGCGAGCGCATCGTCCGCGCCCGCGTCGAGGATCGCGATGCGATCGACCGATCGCGCGTCGACCAGCAACGCGATCACGGGCAGAGTGGTCCGCTCGCGCAATGCGCGCAGCATCAGGACCGGTGCGATGTTTGTGAGGTTGCCGAGCAGGATGATCTCGGGCTCTACGCGCGGCACTTCGGCGAGGGCATCGTTGGCGGTGCGCACGACGTGCGTGACGATGCTCGCGAGCTCGAGTGCGGCGACGATGATCGCCTCGTGTTCGGGCTCATCGTCGACGAGAACGGCGCGGATCGGCAACATGGTCAGAACCCGAACCTCAGGCCACCGAAAGCGCTCGCTTCTGCGCGTTGCTCGTCCGCGGTGACGACCGGGCCAGCGACGAGACCGACATGCTTCCCGAGCGGAAGCGCGAACAACAGCGCTGCCTCCGCGCGTGGCGAGAGATCCTGGTGGGCGCGCCCGTTCCTGCCGTCACCTGTGGTGCGCGCGATCTCGTGCTCGTTGTCGCCTTCGCGCCCCATCTCGCCCGCCATCGGCACGCTTGCTCCGAGGCCGACCTGCGCGCGCATCTGCAGCGGGCCGAGCGTGCGTGTATACGCGATGTACGCGACGGCACCCGCACCGGAATCGCCTCTACGCTCCTCGCGCTTCTCGCGGCCGTGCTCGCCTCCGGTCAACGTCGCGGCGACGCCAAACGTCCACGCGCCGCGGCCGATCAGATCAACGCTCGCGCGGACGCCATCGGAGCGCTCGCCGTTCGTCACGAGACCGACGGTGAGCCAGCGCGACGAGGACGTGCGTTCGAGCTCGTAGTGTTCGATGACACTGCGCGGCGCGTACGCGATCGATGCGCCAGGTGCCGCCGATGGTGCTGCGGTGGCGGTCGCCGTCGCCGTGCTGCCGTTGTCGTTGGTGTTCGTCGACGTGACGGGGTTGGTGTTCGTGTTCGTGTTGTTGTTCGTGATGGTGATGGTGATCGGCGTACCGCTCGGTGCCGTGATCGTCGTCGACGGCGGGTTCGCCGAAGGAGCTGGGAGCGCCGGTGGCGCGGGGGCCTGCACGGGCGGAGGCGGCGGTGGAGCTTCGGCGGGAAGCGGAGCATCCGGAGACGCGAGTCGAGGCTCGTCGTCGGCAAATGCGAAGGGAGCAGCGAGGAGAGACGCGAGCAGAAGAAGTTGGGGGCGCATGCAGACTCCTGAGCGGGGGTTCTGCTGCTAGTCGCGCGTCATCGAACAATTCATCGCTGAATTTTCAATGCGCGCCGGTCGCGAGGAACGCGGACTGCGGGAACCGTTGCGTGAACGCGCGCAGCTTCGTCTCGGCGAGCGCGTCGCTACCCGCTCGACGGGATGCGACGATCGACCAGTACGCCGCTTCTTCAGCAAACGCCGGTGACGTCACGCGATCGAATGCCGCGGTGGCGGCGGCATAGTCCTTCGCACGCATCGCGACCCAGCCGTCGGAGAACGCCTGCTTCGAGGCATCGACGGGTGCGACCAGCTCGACGTCGCCGCGCTCGATCGCCGGATGCGCCGCATCCTCGTCCTGCGCGCCGATCACGACGTGCGACTCGGGGGCGATGCGTGCGTGCTTCTTGCGCGAGACGGGAAGCTCGATGCGAGGAGGGCTGTTCGTCTCCGGGGGATCGACGCGGGCCACGTCTCGCGACCGAGGAGCGCTTGGCTGTCGTTGCGGTGGCTCGTGGGGCAGTTCTGGCGTCACGAGCGGCGGCACGTTGGAAGTCCCACGCGGCGTCTCCGTCGCTGGAGCGATCGCGATCGATCCGTGAACCGGTGGTGCCGGCCGAACGAGGAGAGCAACCGTGGCCGCTGCGAGCGCGCTCGCGAGCAGTCCACCAAAGACAATCGCACGACGACGCTTGGGCGCAGCGAACCACCGCGGTGCAGGCGGCGGCTCTGCATCGACGAGCCCCATGATCTCTGCGGCGAGCTCCGCGTGGCGCCGCGGCGCGAGCTCCGGCACGTCAAGGCGGCGAGCGAGATCGCGACCGGCGCGTTCGTCGTCGAGAGCGCGGTGACACGCCAGACACGTCGTGACGTGCGCGTCGGTTTCGCCGGTGGTAGCGATGAGGGCGATCCGAGCGCGTGACAAGCAGCTCACGAGCCACCTCCGAGCGACGTGCGGAGCCGCGCGCGAGCCTCGGACAGCCGTCGCCACAACGTGCCTACGGGAATGCCGAGGAGGCGCGCAGCATCCGCGCCCTGCTCTCCCTCGAGATCGACGAGCACGAGCGCCTCGCGCAGCTTTGGCGGGAGCTGGCTGATTGCTTCACGGAGGCGAGGCACGTCACCCGACGCGGGCGAGACCGACTCTTCGCGCGGATGATCGGCGAGCGAGCTGACGAGGCGATTGCGCGCGACCTCGGTACGTACGTGCGATCGGATCGTGTTCGCGGCGATCCCGAACAGCCAGCTTCGCAAGCTCGGGCCACGGAAGTTGGCCGCGCTACGAAACGCGGCGATGAACGTCGCCTGGACCAGATCGTCGACAGACGCAGGAAAGCCGGCCTGCATCCGTGCGACGAAGCGATGCACGCCGTCGAGGTAGCGGCGCACGAGCAGCCCTTGAGCCGCTCGATCTCCGATCGCGCATGCAGCGGCGAGTCCCTCGTCGGAGAGATCTTCGAAGCCTTGCGGCCGCAGTTCGACGAGGACGCCCATCTTCATAAGCCGACCCGCACTCCGAGAAATCCACCGCCGTTGACATTGCCGTCGCCGAGCGACGCATCGACGAGCGGGCCACCGACGATGCCGAGTCCGTGCGAGATGTCGAACTGCAGAATCGCGCCTGCCTCGACATGAGGGGAGACGCCGCTCTTGCTCTCGTCGCCGTCCATTCTTCCGCCGCTCTGACCGACGACGTCGGCACCAACCCCGACCTGACCACGCAGCGTCCAGCGTCCGCGTTGGAACGTGACAGCGGCGAGCAGTCGCGCTTGGACCGTATCGGTAGCGCCATCCATGCCGCGGTGGCGATCCACGGAGCCGAGCCAACCCGCCGCCGCCCCGATGGAGAAGCGGTCGAACTGCAGCAGGTCGATCTGCGCGCGCACACCCGCGCGACTATCGGAGACAGCAGTACCGCCCACGATCAACGAGCGGCTCTGCTCGGCCGGCGTGTAGCGGCGAGACACCGTCGTCGCAAACGGCGCGGGCTCGGCGTCGCTCATCTCGGGCACCGGCAACGTGCCGAGTGAATCGTCGGCCATCCAACTCACCACGAGCAGCGCGGCGCTCTGCGCATCGGGCACCACGCGCTCGCGCAACTTGCTGCCATCCTGCGCGCTCAGGTAGAGGCCACCGTCCGTCGGAACGACCCGAACGGCGAGGTGGCGCACGCACCGCGGTTCGCTCGCCACCCACTGCTGGATCGCCTCACGAGCTCCGTCGGGCGCGAGCACGATGTCGACGGCGCACTCGAGCTGCGCGGGACGGGTGACTGGCTGCGCAGCCGCAGGAACTGCGACCGAGAGGACCATGGCGTGGATGGCGAAACGCACTGACTACTCGTGTCGCCACCACGAGCGGTTTCCGCTCGATCCGAAACAATCCGTAAGAATGGACGTTGGAATAGCGAGGCAGTTTACAGAACCTTCAGCACCTCACAGCAACGACAAGGGTTTTGCAGATTCTCATCGACGAGGCCCCATGCAGATCCATAAAGTTGCCGACATGAACCGACTACTCCTACTCGTCGCGTGCGTTGGTTGTTCAACTTCCGCGAGCTCGCCGGTCGCTGTCGACCCAGCCGAGGGCGACGACGGTGGAGGCAAGACCGACACCGCGCTCGTCGTTCCCGAGGTCACATGCGCAGGTGTGCCGGATGCCGGTGCGTCGGAGTCGTTCCGCCACTGGACGAGCCGCGGCATCTCCGCACTCGGCGGCGTGCAGCATCGCGGACACGACCTGATCGCCGCAGCGAGCGATGGCGATCAGCGTCTCGAAGGATGGATCTCGTACACGTTCGCCGACAAGGCGCTCGAGGACGAGAACGTCGATCTCTTCGCGTGCCGCGCCGGCGCGTGGAAGCGCGTCGGTCGTACGCGCACCGATGACGAAGGGTTCTTCTCGCTCGCCCTCTCCGACGCCGACCGCCTTCCGATCGGCATGCGCGATCTCTACGTCTCCGTCGCTGGCGACCGCACGGGCGTCGCGTTCCTCGCGTACGTCGCGCCCGACGATCAGGCGCTCGTGGCCTCCGACGTCGACGGCACGCTGACCAGCTCGGAGAACGCGTTCTACTCGACCATCGCCTTCGGCACGCTCCCCGACGCTCAACCCGGCGCTGCGGACGCGTACCACCGCGCGACGGCGCAGGGAGCGCAGCTCCTCTACATCACGGCTCGCGGTAGCCAGTACACCGAGGACACGCGCCATTGGCTGGCCGAGCGCGGCTTCCCGCGCGGTCCTGTCCGCCTCTCGCCGTCGTTCATCACGCTGCCGGGCGGAGACACGATCGACTACAAGACGACCACGTTGACCGACCTGCCGCTCCCCATCTTGGCAGGTGTTGGCAATCGGGCGAGCGACATCACCGCGTACACGAGCGCTGGCGTGCCGGCCGACGCGATCTACATCAAATTGCCCGAGTTCTCCGACGAGCTGGTGCAGCCGCTCGCCGATGCAAAGGCGATCGGGGTCACGGACTACACGAACCTCTTCCAATGAGCGGTCGCGCCATCTAGTCTGGAACTGATGCAGTACGTCCGCGCCGTGGTGGTGGCCACGGCTCTCCTCGCCGCGCGCGTAGCGTCGGCGCAACCTTTGACGAACGCTGCTCCGCCCGCGCCGGAGGGCGAACATCTCGATCTGTCGTACCTGTGGGACGGTGGCGCGGTGCCATTCATCTGGGCACCGATGCTCGGCCGCGTCGCGATCGACCGCTACTGGAAGCCAGACGACGAACCGTTGCTGTTCAGCGCCACCGAGGGCGGCGCCGCGAAGTCATCGTGGGAGGTCCCCGGGGCGGCCGTCACGGGCCTCGGGATCGGTGTTGGTTTCGCGATGATCGCGACCGGCGATGAGTCGCGCTTCTATCACGCGAAGGGAATGGCAGAGACGCTCATGACGGGCGCGCTGCTGACGGGCGTCTTGAAGCTCTCGTTCAGTCGCCATCGCCCCGACTGGACGCCGGAGACCGACAAGGGCGGAGAGCTCATGTCGTTTCCGTCGGGACACTCCACGCAGGGCTTCGCCATCGCGACGTACGCCGGCCTCTTCCTCCACGATCACGTGTTCGCGAAGTACCGCGGCGACCGCGTGCTGCCCTGGTACGAAGGACTCAGCTACGTCGGACTCGCAGCCGGAGCATCCGCGATCGGCGCCGAGCGCATTCTGCACAACCGGCATCACTTGAGCGACGTGGCAGCCGGCGCTGCGCTCGGTACCACGACCTCGCTCTTGTTCTACTGGTATCAGGAGCGTCGCTTCCAGGACCACCACAGGTCGAGCGAGCGCATCAAGGATCTCGCGATCACGCCGTCGGTGACGAACGAGAGCACCACGGTCGGCCTCTCCTTTCGGTTCTGACTGTTTCGGAACATTTCGGCGGCGACGACGTCCGACGTTCGTTGCCACATCTCAGCATGAAACATCGCTGGGTGCTGTGCGCGTTGACCGCGTGCGCAGCGGATGACGCTGCACTGCAACCCGTGCCCGAGCCGACTGGCGAGCTCGAGTCCGTCTTCGTCGGTGCGACGGACGATCCATCCAATCCGTTCTTTCAGCAGCTCGGTACGAATCAACGCACGTGCGGGACGTGTCACGACCGCGACGCGGCATGGAGCGTCACTCCAGCGATGCTGCAGACGCGCTTCGACGCGACGGACGGCAACGACCCGATCTTTCGCCCCGTCGACGGTGCTGACTCGCCCACTGCCGACGTCGCATCGGCCACGTCACGGCGCACTGCGTACAGCGTCATGCTGCAGCGCGGCCTCATCCGCGTGGGGATGAAGCTCCCCGCGAACGCGGAGTTCGAGCTCACCGCTGTCACCGATCCGAACGGCTTCGCGAGCGCGGCCGAGCTCTCACTCTTCCGCCGCCCTCTCCCTTCCACGAACCTCCGCTTCGCCGCCCAGATCATGTGGGACGGACGCGAGACCACGCTCGCACAGCAAGCAATGGACGCGACGCTCGGTCACGCCCAAGCGATGCAGATCGATTCCGCAACGGCGATGGACCAGATCGTGACGTTCGAGTCGGCCGTGTACACCGCGAAGCGCTATGACGATACGGCTGGCGATCTCGCGAGCGACGGTGCACTCGGTGGTGCAGTAGTCCTCGCCGCGCAGGAATTCCATCTCGGCATCAACGACGCCAGCGCCTTCAACCGCGACGTATTCTCGCTCTACGGCGCGTGGATCGGCGCGGACACGTCGACGGCAGAGGGCAGCAAGCGTGCATCGATCGCCCGCGGCGAGCGCCTCTTCAACACGAAGACCTTCCGGATCCGCAACATCGGCGGTCTTCCGGATCAGCAAGGCACGTGCTCGACGTGTCACGACACGCCCAACGTCGGCAATCGCTCGGTCGCGACGCCGCTCGACATTGGCGTCAGCGATCAAGATCAGCGCCCCGGCGATCTTCCTCTCTATACGCTGCGCAATATCGCGACGGGCGCGACCGTGAGCACCTCCGATCCGGGCTACGCGATGGTCACCGGCAAGTGGGGCGACATCGGCAAGTTCAAGGTGCCGTCACTGCGCGGCGTCGCGAGCCGACCGCCGTATTTCCACAACGGCATCGCTGCTGACTTCGATGCAGTCCTGCGGTTCTACGATCGCAAGCTCGGCTTCGATCTCTCAGGCCAAGAGAGTACGGATCTCAAAGCGTTCCTCTCCGCGCTCTGAGACTTCATCTAGATTTCACGCGCCGCGCGCCGCGACTGTGGCGTAAGTGACGGCATGAAGATCCGCACAGCACTGCTCATCTCGTTGCTCGCCACCTCCGTCCCCGCGTTCGCCGACAAGGACGAGAAGGACGAAGCGGGCGAGAAGGAGACCGTCGTCAAGCTCAAGGACGTGCCGGTCGCCGTCACGAAGGCGTTCGCGGCGAAGTATCCCAAGGCCAAGGCGACCAAGGCCGAGAAGATCGAGAAGGGCACCGAGGTCAGCTACGAGCTCGCGTGGATGGACGGCAAGAAGAAGCGCGAGGCCACCTTCAAGGCCGACGGCTCGTTCGTCGAAGAGGAGTAACATGCCATTTGGTTATCGATTCGATAACCACTATGTCTTGGACGAATGGTAGCGAGTGGCGCTCTCATGCCGCGCATGCGCTGCTACCTCGCGTTGCCGTTGCTCGTTGCTTGCTCGACCTCGAGCGCTGTCCCCGAGACAGATGCGATGCCGCCAGATGTCACTTCGTCCGACGTTCCGAGCGATCCGCTGGACTCGCCGCATCTCGCGCTCGGGATCGCGACGGACGACACGCCGGCCGATGATCTGTTGCTAGTCCACGACCAGTACGTCGTCTCGTACAACCCGATCCTCAACGAGGCGAACTGGGTCAGCTGGCGCACGCGGCCGCAGGATTTCGGGCCGGCGCCTCGGTTTGCCGGAGCGTTCGCCGAGGACACGATGCTTCCGACGGGCATGTATCGCGTCGACACGAGCGCATACGACGGCCCTGGTTACGACCGCGGCCACATGCTGCGCTCGGAGGAGCGCACGGACACCGAGGCCCACAACATCGAGACGTTCGTGATGACGAACGTGGTGCCGCAGACCGCTGATCTCAATCGCGGCGTGTGGTTCGACTTCGAGCAGTACGTCCAGTATCAGGTCGAAGGGACGCAACCCAAGGACGCGTACGTGATCGCAGGCCCGGTGTTTCCGGCGGCGTGTCGGACGCATCAACCGCGCGCCGCGGGCGACGGATGTCCTGACATGGGGCACGACACGGACCCGGAGCACCGCATCGCGCTTCCGACGGCGACGTTCAAGATCGTCGCCTTCATGCCCGCTGGAGCGCCATTCGATGCAGCGACGGCGACGGTGGCGGCCGTGCTCATGCCGAACATCGACGGCGTGAAGTACGACCACTGGTACGAGTACAAGTCGACCGTCGCCGAGATCGAAGCCGCGACCGGCTATGACATCCCGGCGCTGTAGCGGTCACTGCACGACGAGCATGTAGCCGACGCCGCGCACGGTCTTGAGCCGACGCGCCTCGGCACCGAGCTTTGCGCGCAAGCGCGAGACGACCACGTCGATCGACCGGTCGAAGACGTCGTCCGCATTGCCATGCAGCTCCTCGAGCAACTGCTCGCGCGTGAGCGCCCGCTCGGATGCCCGCGAGAGCGCCGTCAGGACGAGGAGCTCGCCGAGCGAGAGAGACACTTCGGCGCCTTCGACGTTCGCGGTGCGCGAGACCGTGTCGATGACAACGTTGCCGACCACGAGCGCCGACTGCCGAAGGCGAAGCTCGCCGCGCGCGCGTCGAACGTGAGCGCGAACACGAGCGATGATCTCGAGGAGGTGGCATTGGCGCGTCACGACATCGTCGGAACCGGCGTCGAGCAACTCGATCCGTGACTCGGGGCGAAGGCTCGCGAGCACGGCGACCACCGGAGCTTCGCTGCGCTCGCGGATCGTGTGGCACAACGCGATGGGATCGACGTTCACGAGAGAACCGAGCACGATCGCATCGGGCGGCTTGCTCTCGAGCTCCGCGAGCAACGCCTGCTCGGAGGAGGCGATTTGCACCGTGAAACCCGCAGCCATCGCTTGCTGAGCGATCGCCGAAGCGAAGACATCATCCTCGACGATCGCGAGATGAATCGCGGCGGACGGCACGCCTCAGTTGACCCTCTCACTCGCAAGAGCGCGCGGTTTTCTCGATGAAGAAACGATGAAGCTCAACGGTCGAGCACAAACCGGATCTTGAATCCGCGTACCCGCACGGGCACTGCGACCCCGTCGCGCTCTCCCGGATCAAACGTGCATGCGCGCAGCGCTGCGAGGGCCGCTTCCGTGAGGCCATGCTCGAGCCCCTCGACGACCTTGATGTCGCGCGTGTGGCCGGTCGCATCGACGGTGAGGTCGAGTACGACGACACCCTCGATCGCGGCCTCCTTTGCCTCCTCGGTGTACGTGCCCGCACAGCGGCCGCGCGGCAACGGCATCTTGGTGACCTCGTAGGCCGCCACGGGCGCAGCTGCATCGTGACCGCCGCCCGCCCCCGACGTTTGCGGAGTTCCCGACTTGGGCGCGGTTGCGTTCGTCGAGTTGCCCACGTTCATCGCGGGGCCGTTGCCGCCGCCCGTCGTGGATTCCATCGACACGCCGAACACGGGCTGGTTCGTCGTCGCAGGGCCCGTCGGCGCGTTCGTCGGCGGCGTGTCGACGGGCGGTGGTGGCGTCGGAGGTGGCGGCGTCAGCGGTGAGCTCGGATGTTTCACCTGCTTCGCGACCACCGGGGTCGGCGTCGGGGTCGGCGTGGGCGGAGGCGGAGGCGGTTCCGGCGGCTTGACCGGCTCTGGCGGCGGAGGAGGTTCGATCACGCGCACCTGTAACGGCGGCTTCACCACGTGACGGTCGCGCGCCGGGAGCTGCTCGAGCAGCTTGCCGAAAACAAGGTGCCCTCCGACGGAGAGTACCGCGCAGATGATGAGGCGCTGATCGATCACTTCACATCCGGTGCGGTAGAAACCGAGGGATCGATCTGGATCGCGAATGACGTCACGCCGAGAGACTTGATCGTGTCTAGCACCCACACGACGCGACCGTGCGCGACGTTCTTGTCGCCGGTGATCACGGCCTGCGTCTTGGGATCCTTTGCGATGGCGACCTTGATCGCCGCACGCAGTGCATCAGGCGTGACCCTGAGTGCGTCGAGGTAGAGGACGCCTTCTCGATCGAGTGTGATGTTCAGCGTGATCGCCGGCAGCTCGGCCGACTGCGATGCCTTCGGGAGGTCGACGGCAATCGCCTGCTTCGCGATCAGGTGCGCCGTGAGCATGAAGATGATCAGCAGCACGAGCATGATGTCGACGAGCGGCGTGACGTTGATCTCCGCCACGATGCCGCGCCGTCGCGTTGCGCCGCCCGCCACCTAGCTCTCCTTCGCCGGCGCTTTGAGGTAGGCGAGGATCTGGTGCGCGAGAGCTTCGGTCGCCGACGTTGTCGTCTCGACGCGGCGAATGAACGCGTTGTACGAGGCGACTGCGGGGAGCGCGACCAGAAGTCCAATGCCCGTCGCGACGAGAGACTCGGCGATACCCGCCATCACGGCCGTCGTGCCCTGCCCGCCACCGGCCGCGAGGTCGGAGAACGCGCGAATGATGCCGAGCACGGTGCCGAACAGACCGACGAACGGCGCGTTGTTGCCGAGCGTGCCCAGGAATGCGATGCGCTTCTCGTACCGCATGCGCTCGTGCTCGATCGCTGCGGCCTTGTGCTCTTCGACGGACGCGATACCGTCGCTCGCGTGAGCGAGCAGAGAGCGCGCCACTTCCGCTTCCATCGACCTCGCACCGGCGAGCTTCTTGAGCGCGGCAGCCGGGCCCTCTTCACGCAACGTCTTGAGCGCCGCTGCCAGCTGCTCGCGTGGCGCACGCTCCTGGATGAAGAACCAGACGCGGTCGATCATCACCGCGATCGCAGCGAGGCTGAGCATGAGCATCAACCACAGCACCCAGCGCGAGCCCGCGCGGAGCATGAGGTCGAGGAGTTGGGCGTCGATCGTGTCTGTGTGCTGCATGGATGCTCCTAGAAACGGCCACGCAAGCCCACCGTGGGCAGCACGTAGCGAATGGTGGTTCCGGCCTGTACCTCCTCGGGGAGGAGCGCGATGTTCGTGACGTCGACGTAGAAGTCGAGGAGCCAGCTGCGGTAGACGACGTGCTTGTCGACGCGGACGTCGAAGCGAACGTAGCCGGCCGTGCGCGCGTCGTTGTAGCCGCTCGACGTCGTGACCGGCTTGCCGCTCTGATACTGGACGCGCGCGCCGAGATCCCAGTTGCGCTTGACCGGAACGCCGATGACGAAGTTCAAGAGATGCGTGCGATCGAAGTCGTACGGAATCCACTCGCCATTGCGCTTTCGCTCGGAGCGCGACAGCGTGTACGAGACCCATCCGTAGACACCTGTCTTGGCCGCGCGGCGAAGCATCAGCTCGAGACCGTAGGAGCGACCGGTCTGCGGCGTGGTCAGGCGGTTGATGATGTCCTGCGCATCGGTGTTCGTCACGGTCGACGTCGGGAACAGCGTCGAGTTCGCGTCGGTGACGACGGAGCTGTCATTCACCGCGAGATCGAAGACGGATGGATCGATGTAGTTGAAGAACCCCTCGCCGGTAAACTGGAAGCGACTCTCGAGAGGCACCTCGACACCGAGGCTGTTCTGATACGAACGCAGGAGGCCGTAGCGGAGCGGCATGAGGTCCAAGCCCGGCAACGGCAGCACGAAGCGCGGCGGCTGGTGATAGATGCCCGTGCTCGCCTTGAGCCAGATCTTGCTGTCGTCGCTGCCGGGCGGGACGTCAGCCAGATCGCGCTCGCCGAGCACATAGCGCGCGGTGACACGCGGATCGACGGAGGTCTTCGTGGTCTCTCCATCTGCGTAGACATCCGCGCGCACGCCCGGACGGATCAACCAGTTCTTGGTCGGTCGATACAGGACGTCGATGAACGCCGCGCCGTTCGTGAAGTGATCGAGGCCTTTGGTGATCTGCGCCTGCGCATCCATCGCGGTCGCGGCGCTCGCGGGCTGCGAGATCTGGTGAAACCAGCCTTCGAGCCCGGTGTTGACGGTCAGCTTGGCGTCCGGCTTCCACGTGGACCTCAGCGACGGTTCGACGACGTACGTCGTGAGTCGCGGGGTGCGCGTCTGCGAGTAGTCGTAGCCGGTGACGAGGCGAGGATCGATCGTCACGTTGCCGATCGTGCGGTGGTAGCGAAGGTCGAGTCGATGAAAGCCGAGATCGAGTGACGGCTCGAGCGGCGGGTTCTTATCTGCCGGATCCGCCGTCGCCGCTGGAGTGGAGAGCGTGTCGTTGGCACCGAACGCGAACACGGTCCAGCCGTTGCGCGCCGTGCCGCCGTCGAGCCGCAGCTGGTAGTCCCAGTAGCTGAGCGAGATCTGATTCGTCGCGAGGCCGATGAGAAAGCCCGGAAAGCCGTAGCGGCCCGCCGCCGTGAACGTCATGCCGTGCACCGGTTCGCGCACCATGCCGCCCGCTTGCAGGAGGTTCACGTCGATATCGACCAGCTTCTCGTCGGGCCGCGCGCGCGCCGTGCGTCCGTCGATGATGCCGCCCGTGTAGCCGCCGTACGTGACAGGCGCGCCGCCCGGATAGAACTCGAGCTCGTCGATGAAGTTGGGATGGATGACGCTCGGACCGGCGAGCAAGTGATAGAGCAGCGGAACGCGCGTCCCATCGAGCAAGAAGCCCGTCGAGCTGGGGCTCGCGCCGCGCACGATCGGAAACGGCAGCAGCGAGATCGCCGATGCGACGCCCGGTAGCGCCTGCACGACGCGAAACGGATCGCCGAACGTGCCGGGGACCTGCTTGATCTCGGGCCCCTTGAGCGTGATGCGCGAGACTTCTTCACGGCGTTGCTCGCCGGTGACGACGATCTCGTACGGATCGTAACGATCGCGCTCGATCAGGTACGTGACGCCGAGGTCCTGCTTCGCGGAGACAGTCTCTTCCTGGACGAACGTGTTGTGAGCACCGGCGGTGATCGTGATCTTGAGGTGGCCGGCAGGCACCGGCAGCGAGAAGTGGCCTTTCTGATCTCCCTCGGCGGTGTACGTGCGTCCATCGACCTGAACGGTGATCGTGGCGGCGGCGACAGGCACGCGCGTGCCGAGCTCGATGAGCTTTCCGTGCAACACGGACGGAAGCGCGGGGGTCGTTCCGGTCGCTGTGGTCACCGTCGGTGGTGGTGGTGGTGGTTGGAACTTCTGCGTGAACGTGATCTCGACGGGGACGGGTGCGCCGTTGAAGCGACCTGGCTCGAACACGAAGTGCTTCGCGCCCTCGATCACCGCGTCGTCGAACGGCGGCTGCGGGTCGGTCAACAGATCGACCTTCGCGACGTGACCGTCGACCCCGACGGACAGCTTCACTGTCACGACGATCACCGCGTCATGGGGAGGAGCACCGACCGGTTCGGGGATCTCGGTGTTCGATGTCGCCTTGGGCGGCTCGAAGCCCTGCGCCGCATCTGCAGGCGGAGCGTCATCGGGCGGTCCCGCATCGGCGGGCGGCGCTGCATCCGCGGGCGGAGCGTCGTCGACGCCGGCATCCTGCGCCCACGCGCGCGCGGGAACCAGCAAGACGAGAAGGACGAGCCACTTCATCGGAACGTCACTCCCAGCTGGAGCGTTCCGCCGACGTGCGGCCAGAACTGGCGGCGAACGATCGCGTTGCCGGTATCGGGCTCCGTGCGTCCCGCGTCGCTGATGCACCCGGTCCACTGACCAAAGCCTTCGAGCGACACCGTCGCCGCCGAGCGCGGGCCGAGCACGTACTGCCACTGCGCGCGAAGCCGACCTGCGTAGCCAACACCGCTGCAACTGGGGAGCGGCGTTCTCGCGTTCGGGAACGTGTAGCTCGTCTCGAGCGAGTCACCGAGCGGATCGGGATCCTTGCGCGCGTTCGCGCTCTCGACGATGCCGCCAAAGCCCGCACCCGCTGACAGCGAGAACCATCGCGTGACATGCCACGTCGGATCGATGGTGCCCGCGAACTTGAGGCCCGAGAGATCCGAGCCCGTGCCCGATGCGGACGCGTAGTCGAACACCAACAACAGCGACCAATCCGCATCGAGTCGCCAGCCCGCGCGCAGCACGACTCCTTTCAGCGTTCCGTTCGGTGCGCCGCGCAAGCCGTCGGCAAAGCCGTACTCCGCGCCGAGCTCGAGGCGAAAGCCCGCCTTCAGCCACGCCGTGCGATCCGCTTCAGTCGGCAACGAGAGCTTGGGCTCGCCTTCTTCTTCATCGGCGTGCGCGATGCTCGTCATCAGCGCGAGAGCAATCACGGCGCGCTTCATGGCGCCCCCGTGTCACATGGCCACCACGAGGGCGGCGTCGCGCGGATGTCCCAGTCGAAGTTGTCGCAGACAAGCACGCCTTCGTCGCACCCGACGAGCGTGTAGTGCGTCAGACCCTTGCACTGATCACCGGCGGCGGTCGCGACGGCGAGCTGCGTGATGCCAGCCGTCGACATGTCATCACCGAACGCCGGGATCGACGTGCACGCGTACGTATGGGTCGAGAGATCGGGCGAGTCCTGTGGCGGCTCGCGATAGCGAATGGAGCTATCGGTGCGACGGATCTCGCACGCGACCTCGGCGACTTCCTCCGTCGGGCGGACCGGAATCTCGACGAGAGAGGCGATATCTTCTTCAGCGCAGCTCGCCGGATCCTCCTCGGGGAGCACGCCCGCGAGCGTGGCCTGGACGGCGGCGTCGTACGTGAAGCCTCCCGCGGAGACGATCGAGTAGCCGGGTGCGGGAGAACCGCAGTTGCGTCGCGGATAGTAGCCCGTGAGGTTGAAGCCGCCCTCGCGATACGCGATCCGCTGATCCGGCTCCGTCATCGCGACGAAGCTCGCGCCGATGACCACATCCTTGGAGTCGTTCGTGTCGGGCTCTTCGTTGTCGGGGCCGCGCATGTCTTGCGCAGGCAGACGGATCGAGCGACCGAGAGTCAGCGTGCCGTCGTGATCGCGATCGTCGAACACGACGAGGCTGGCGTACGCGACGCGCGCGGTGACATCGCCGACCATCACGTCTGCCGATGGCAGCTGGTTGAGCTCGATCTGTGCGGGGACGTTGGGAGCGACGGCAACGCTCAACGCGACGCGATCCGGCGTGAACGACAACGGATTGCGACAGCCGGCCGCGATCACCGCTGCGACGCTCGCGTCAGGCGGCGGCAGGATGCACAGCGGCTCGGGCAACCATTGCGTGCCCCACACGAGCGCGACGCGCAGATCCGTGTCCGCAGGTGGCGTTCCCGTCACTTCGACATTCAGCGTCGCGAGAGGCGCCGTCGGGCCACCGAAGCCGACGAGGTCGCCGCACCCACCGAGCAGGAGGAGACATGCGAGCGCCCTCATCGTCGCCACCCGATTCCGATCTGCGAGATCCAGCTCCAGTGCGGTTGCTGATCGAGCAACGCGATCGATGGCCCGCCCGAGATCACGAAGTGCCAGGCGTCGTAAACGGCGAGATCCACCGTCGCTTCGAGATCAGCGGCTGGCAGCATCGCCCAGGTCGACGTCTCCAGCTCGTCGCCCATCAACCCGGCCCGCGCGCCCTGTTGGCGCATCCGTGATTCGTGCACGAGCGTGCCGCCGGCCGCGAGGCGCAGGCCGAAACTGCCGCGTCCTGCCACCTGCTCGACTCCGGCAGTGGCGCGCAGGTGAAGATCTGAGTTGGTGACTTCCCAGGACTCGGAGGACTCCGTGGCGGTCATCCACGCCGCGCGTACGCCGATGCGGAACGGACACCAACCGAGGCTCGCACCCACACCAACTCCCCGCGAGAGTCCGGTCGGAAGCGCCGCCGGAAAGCCCGCCGCGAACCCCGCTTCCAGCTGCAGAGGGAGATCTTCACCGAGCAGCGCCGGTGCGTGGTTCACCACGGATGGAGCGGAGGGGACCGCAGGTGCCTGATCTACGGGTGCCGCTGGCGGTGGGCCCGACGTGGGGTCGGCGACTGCCACTCCCCCAATGATTGCTAGGACCGCGAGACTCCAGCGCATGCTCTCCCCTACGTGCCCACCCGCGGCGATTTTCTTCGCCTAATTGTTTCCGTGAAGGAAATTTCCGTCGGTGGGCACTAAAGTGTGACGCCATGGTGTTGCGCGGGATAGCGCTCGGTTCGGTCCTGCTGTGCGCGAGCACGGCGGGCGCCGCGCCGTGCCCGCCCTCCGTCCACCTGGATGGCGAAGCAACGCTGGTCGCGAGCGTCGGCAAGGCACTCCTCGACCGCGGCATCTCGCTCACGCCCGACAGCTGCCCCGCCGTCGCCGCGCATGTGGCGCAGCGCGATCAAATGATCGTCGTGCAGCTCACCGACGACGAGCGCGTCGTGCGGGGCCCCGAGACCGCGGCAACGGTGATCGAGTCCTTCGCGCGCAGCGATGATGTCGGCTCGCCGCTGCTCGCGATCCAAACAGTCCCGCATAGCTCGTTCGACGAACCATCGCTGACCGCTCGCGCCGTCGAACCAGGAGCGCTCCCACGCGGTCTCCACGCCTTCGCCGGTCTCGAGACCTCGTACGCGAGCGACAACTCGACCTGGCTCGGCTTTCAGATCGGCGTCTGCAAGATGGTCGGCCCCATCTGCCTCGCGGGTCGTCTCCGGTCGGGCGCATCCAACGACGGCGCGATGGGGATCACCCGCCGGAACGCGTCCGAGCTGCTGGTCGGGATCGATGTACCGTTCCAGATCCACGGCTGGTTGCTCTCGCCCGGCTTCGGTGCCGGCCCGAGCCACACGATCACCGAGCTCGACAACGGCTCTCAGTTCTCGACCAACAACTTGCGCGCCGACGCGCATGCAACGCTCTCGATTCCACTGACCGCGCGCTTTGCCGTCGACGTGACGTTCGCTGCGAACCTCCTGCAGCAGATCAGCGTCGACGAACGCAGAGGCGATACCGGCATGGTGCTGCCCTCGGAGCCGTGGGGATTCCTCCGCCTCGGCGTCGCCTTGAGGTACGGGCACCGATGAGCGGCAAGATCATTCCGCTCCGCCGCGTCGAGGGCGACCTGCCCGAGATGTCCGACGACGCGCTGCTCGCCGCGTGCGGCACCGGCGACTCGGCCGCGCTCGGCGCGCTGTTCGATCGCTTCAACGCGGACGTCTATCGCATCGCGGGGCGCTTCCCGCGCATCGACGAGCTCGAGCGCGATGACATCGTGCAGGCGACGTTCCTCCAGATCACGCGCATGGCGCCCACCTACCGCGGGATCGCGGAGGTGCGTACGTGGATCCTCGGCATCGCGGCGAACATCGCGCGTCGCCAGTTTCGTAGCGAACAGCGCCGCCGCGCGCGCCAAGCAAAGTTCCTCGCGCTCCCCGCCCCCGCGCCCCGCGGTGTCGACGAGCAGTTCGAGCGTCGTCAGCTCATGGCGCGGATCGAAGCAGCGCTCGCCGATCTCTCGCACGACCACCAGGTCGCGTTCGTGCTCTGCGATCTCGAACAACTCCCCTGTCGCGACGTCGCGCGCGTGCTCGACATTCCCGAAGGCACGCTTGCCCGCCGCCTGCACGACGCACGCAAGACGATGCGCGCGGCGCTCGAACGGGGGCAAAAGTGAACTGCCCGCCGAGCCACGAGCTCTCCCGCGCGCTCTCCGACGGTGCGGATCCGGCGATCGAAGCGCACCTCGCCTCGTGCCCGTCGTGCACGAACGAGTGGGCCGCCACCGCCAGGATGATCGGTCTCGCGCGCGAGCTCACGGCGCCGCTACCGTCGGCCGCGCATCGCGAGGATGTCCGCTCGGCGCTGCTCGCCGCGAGCCGCACGCAGTCGCTGACCGATTCGCTCTCTGCTCCCCGCCGTCGCGTCGACCGGCGCGTGGTCATCGGGGCTGCCGCGGCCCTCGCCGCGAGCGTCGCGATCTATCTCGTCACGCGGCCCGGTGTGTCCGTGGGCCACTTGCACGGCTCCATCACCGCCCTCGCCGGCGCGCAGTACATGCAGGTCGCGTCCACGCCCGACGAGCGGGTCGTGCTCACCGAAGGCTCCATCGACGTGCAGGTCTCTCCGCTCCATCGCGGCGAGCGCTTCCGCATCATCCTCGGCGACGCGGAAGTCGAGGTGCACGGCACGCGCTTCATCGTGACGGCGGAGCACGGCTCGCTCGTCGGCGTCGTCGTCGATCACGGCGTCGTCGAAGTTCGCCCGCAGTCCGGTCCCACGCGCATGTTGTACGCAGGTGAATCGTGGCGCCCGGCGCACCTCGAGCAGCCCGCTGCGCCGACGCCACCGCCCGTCGAAGAACCCGCGGTGCAGACTGCCGCCGCCCCCTCTGGCGCTCACCTCCCGGCGGTGCGTCCCGCAAGACTCGCATCGACGACGGCAACGGAAGCTCCGGTCGCGAGCGCGCCGATCGACGCGCCACCGGCGACGACCGAGACCAAGCCCGCGACGGCCGACGCGACGCCGCAGGAGCGCGAGTACGGCAGCGGCTGGGCCGCGATGCGGACCGGCAAGTTCGACGACGCAGCGACCGCGTTCCGCAAGGTGCTTCTTCTCGATCCCGTCGGGCCGCTCGCCGAGGACGCGACGTACTGGAATGCCGTTGCTCTCGCGCGCAGCAAGCAGAGCCCCAGCGCGATCGCCGCGTTCCGAGACTTCCTCGACCAATATCCGCATGCCAAGCGCGCTGGCGAGGGAAGCGCGATGCTCGGGTGGCTACTGGTATCGGCCGGCAACCGCGACGAAGCAGTGAAGCGGTTCCGCGCTGCCGTCGATGATGCAGATGAAGCGGTGCGCAAGAGCGCGCGAGCCGGCCTCGACGCGCTGACGATCAAGTAGCTCAGTTCGGGTTGACGACCTTCTTCTGGATCTGGTGAATCTGGCGACGCCGCTTGGTCATCAGCAGTGCGAGCGCGACGAGCAGACCAGGCGAGCCGACGGCGCTGTGCATTCGCATCTCTGAATCATCAGGCTCCGCGCTCGGTCCCGCATCGGCCCTGACGCGTCCCTCACCGGGCAAATGCGTGCGCGGCGAAAACAGTCGTTGACGCCCGCACCCAGGACCGCTATCAATTACGGAATGAACGTTCGCTCCGAAATTGAGGCCGCGCATGCTAAGCGCGGACGCGGGCGTCCTCTCGTCGACGACAAGCGTCGAATCATCCTGGATGCGGCGATCCGCGTCTTTGGCGAGCGCGGCTTTCACGGAACATCTGTTCCGGATATCGCCGCCGCGGCCGGTGTAGGCACGGGCACGCTCTATCGGTACTTCGAGCACAAAGAAGGACTGGTAAATGAAGTTTTCCGCGACGCGAAGCTCCGCCTGCGCGCGGCGATGCTCGACAACGCTCCGGCTCTCGACCCGAATGACGCCGCGTCGTCCAAGCGCTGGTTCACGGAGCTGTGGCGGCGCCTCGGGGGCTTCGCGATGACCGAGCCGGCGGCGTTCCGCTTTCTCGAGATGCAAGACCACGTCGAGTATCTCGATCACGAGAGCCGCGAGCTCGAGCTCTCACTGCTCGGTCCGCTGTTCTTCGCGGGCAAGCAGATCCTCGATAGCAAGCAGGCCAAGAAGCGCGGAGCAGCGCCTCCTGGCGCGCGCGTCGACACGCTCATCGCTCTCCTGTGGGGCGCGTTCGTCGGCCTCGTGAAGGCGAGCCGCCTCGGATACCTCGTTCTCGACGACGAACAGATCAAGCTCGCCGGCGAAGCGGCCTGGCAGCTCATCGCGACCGCCCGATAGCCAACTCACTTCTCGCAAAGGACTCCTCCATGGCCACCACGACCTCTGCCCCGTCGACGAACCGCCCACGCGCCGTTACCTCGTCGAACGTTCCTGATTCTCTCGATGCGCTCGCACGCTGCTCGATCGACGAGCTAACGGCGATCTATCGCGGCGCGACCGTCTCGCGCTCGATGCATGCTGCGGATGGCGCGCTCAAGGGTCGCATGTTGACCGTGCGCTCGCTGCCCGGTCCCCTCTCGAAGGCGGTCAAGCGCTGGGCCGGCTCCTCGTCGTTCGTGTGGGAAGGCAAGACGTTCCAGGCGTCGAGCGACACGCGCGGCGTCGGCCACAACCGCGTCGCCATTCCGCGCGCGCTGGGTCGGCAGAACCTGTTCCCGTTCGACACGCTGTTTGGCGAGTCGGCGATCGACGGCAAGCCGACGCTGCTGCTCGACTACGACCTCGACGTGAACCCCAACTACATCCGCCACGTGCATGACGAGATCCGCGAGGTCGTCCCCGGATTGTTCCTCGGGCCGGCGATGTGGAAGAGCGCGATCAAGACGCCCGTGAGCGACAAGACGCTCGTGCTGTTCTTCGCGCTCGACGCGAGGTTCTCGTGATTCCCGCGCCGCGCCACGTTCTGATCACCGGCGCGGCAGGTGCGATCGGGAGCGCGATCGCGCGCGAGATGCGCCGCGTGTGGCCGACGACGCGGTTCGCGTTGCTCGATCGCGATGCGGCGTCCATGGCCGAGCTCGCGGACGAGCTTGGCAACGCTACGACCCACGGCGCGGACCTCGCGCGTGTCGATCACATCGGCGATGTTCTCGCCGAGATCGAGCGCGAGGTTCCGCTCGATGGGTTGGTCAATTGCGCCGGCGTGATGCGCGTCCGCGACGTGGCGAACTGGGAGTGGGACGACGCGGCGACGCTGATGGCGATCGACCTGCTCTCCCCCCTGCGTCTCCAAGATCACGTCGTTCACGGCCTGGTCAAGCGCGGCGAGCGCGGCGTGATCGTCAATGTCGCGAGCATGGCCGGCAAGGTGCCGCTCAAGGGCTGCACGTATTATGGCGCCGCAAAGGCGGGGCTCGGCATGGCGTCCGAGATCGCGCGCGCAGACCTGGCCCCCCGCGGAGTGCGTGTAGTCACGGTGTATCCAGGGCCGGTGCGGTCAGCGCTGGAGCAAGGTGCGCGAGATGACTACGGTGGCGCAGGTCTATTTGGCCGCCTCGCACCAACGGGAGAGCCGGCGAAACTCGCAGAGCTCGTCGTCCGCGCCCTCGAGCGCGACGAGCCCCGCGTCATCTATCCACGCATCTATCAGGCTGGCTGGTCGGCAGCTCCGATCGCCAGCTGGTTCGCGCTATCCTACGGACCTCCTCCCACGGCCTGAGTGCGAGGCAGATATGAAGGGTGAGCGCGCAGTTCTGCGCCATGGCGAGGATGTTCGTGCGTTCGGCTTTGCCGCTACGCATGTAGCGCTCGTTGTGGGAACGCTGCTCGCCTTTCAGCGGTTCGGCTGGATCGTCGCCGCTGTCACCGTTCCCGTGCTCGCGTGCTCCGCGTTCGTGCAGCTCATCACCACGCACAACACGATGCACACGCCGCTGTTCTTCTCGAAGCGCATGAACCGCGTGTGGCAGTGCGCGCTGTCGACGTGCGTCGGCTACCCCGTCAGCGTCTACGTCCCCGTGCACAACCTCAGTCATCACCTCGGATTGCAGACACCGCGCGATGTGCTGCGGACGACCGAAGTGCGGCACGGCTCGAACATGTGGAACCTCATCCATCACATGGCGATGGGCACGGTCCACGTGCATCTGCTCCACGTCGCCTATCTCGTCGAGATGCGGAAGTCGCGGCCCAAGTGGTTCGCGCAGGTGCGCTGGGAGATCCTGACCGTCCTCGCGTACTTCACCGCGATCGGATTCTTCGCCGGCCCACTCGCCGCGCTCCTCCTCGTGTTCGCGCCGAACCTCGCGGGCCAGATGCTGATGGTCGGCTTCGGCTACGTGCAGCACGACGGCTGCGACCACGAGAGCGAGTACAACCACTCGCGCAACTTCCTCTCGCCGATCTTCAACTGGTTCATCCTCGACAACGGCTACCACACGGGCCACCACAACAAGGCGGCGATGCACTGGAGCAAGGGCCGCGCGGCGCACCACGCTGACGTCGTGCCGCATATGGACCCGCGCCTCGACGAGAAGTCATTGATCGTCTACATGTGGCGCACGTTCGTCTGGCCGGGCAAGCGCCTGAACTTCGACGGTACGCCCGTGATCATCGAAGCCAGCCGCCAACGGCGCGAGCTGTGGACTCCGGCGAGCGCGATCTCGACCGGCGCATCCAGCGGCGCGGTGGAGGGCTGATGGACACGCGCACGTCCATCGCGATCCTCGGCGCCGGCATCTCGGGCTTGACGCTCGCAGCCACGCTCGTCGAGAACGGCTTTCGGAACATCGTCATCTTCGAGCGCGATGCAGAGGTCGGCGGCAAGTCATGCACCGTCGAGATCGATGGGCGTGCGCACGATCTCGGCGCGACGATGGGCGTGCCGCTGGACTACGACAATGTCCTCGCGTTCTCGCGCGCGGGCGGCATCGCGACGTCACCGTTCCCGCGCGAGCAGCACTTCAGCCTGACGCGGGGCGGTCCCGTGCCGCTCAACCGACGCCGCGAGATGCCGCGCGTGATGTTCGAGGCCGCGAAGTACATCGGCCTGCACGCCACGTGGCGCGGTGTCGACGGCAGCGGCTTGCATCGCGCGGATCCAGCGCTCTACGCACCGTGGAACGACACCGTCGAGCGCCATGGACTCCACGCCGTGAGTCGCCGCCTGCTCTGCTATCGCGCTGGCTACGGCTACGGCTTCGACGACGAAGTTCCGGCGGTGATGTACGCGAACCTCTTGCGCCCCAAGACGTTCCTCGGCCTCGCCGTCGACAACGCGCTCGTGTGGACCGGCGGCACGCAGCCGATCTGGACGTCGCTCGCTCGTCGCCTCGAGCAGCACGTCGAGATCCGGCGCGGAACGCCGGTCACGCGCATCTCGCGCGATCTGGGTGGCGTCACCGTCTACAGCAAGCACGGCGCCGAGCGCTTCGACGAGCTCGCGATCACGATCGATCCGGCAGCTGCACTCCAGGTGCTCGATGCGAGTGACCAGGAGCGCGCGTGGTTCTCGCAGGTGCGCACGTACCCGTACTCCACCGTCGCCGCCGACGTGTCGGGACTCGAGGCGGGCCGCACCTCCGTTGGCTACATCGACGAGAACATGTGTCGCGAGCGCGCCGGTCATCCCACGGCGTGGGTGAAGCGCTATGCGGATCGCGACATCTACGTCTTTCACCTGCTCGCGCCCGATGCCCTGCCCGATGCAGAGCTCGCGCGTCGGATCGGCGAGGACGTCGCGCGCCTCGGTGGTCGTCTCGAGGCCGTGCGCGCTGTGCGGCGCTGGCGATTCTTCCCGCACTTCACGAGCGCGGCCATGCAGAGCGGTGTCCTCACGAAGATCGACCGCTGGCAAGGACAGCACCGGGCGCACCTCGTCGGGGAGGCGCTGTCGTTTGCGACGATGGCCCGCGTCGCCGAGAACGCGCGCAATCACGCACTGCGGATGATCGCAGCGACCACCCGCGTATCCGTCGCGATGAGGTCCGCGTCGTGATCACCTTCGCCGAAGTCCAAAAGAACGGCTGGATCGTCGTCGGAGATGACGTCTACGACATCACGGACTGGGCGGAGAAGCACCCCGGCGGCAAAGAGATCCTCCACCTGCGTGGCAGCGACGCGACGTTCCCGTTGATCAACGCGCACGGCATCCGCGGCGAGCTCCCGCGCTTGCCGAAGAAGCTGCGCGTCGGCCAGATCGATCCGTCGACGCTGCGCCCCGTCGATCGCGATCTGCGCGGCCTGTGGACCAAGTTCCGCGACCGCGGCCACTTCATCTACAAGAAGTGGTGGTTCGCGAAGGACCTCCTGCGCGGCCTCGGTCTGTTCGCGCTCGGCTACGTGACGATGAGTCGCGCGCCGATCGTCGCGTTCTTCGCGCTGCTCGTCGCCCGCCTCAACGTGATGTGGTGGGTCCACGACGTCTGTCACGACTCTGTCTTCACCGATCGTAAGGTCGCGAAGCGCTGGGCCGAGATGATGTCGCTGTTCTTCGTCGGCACGGCGGTGCTGCACTACCAGTACGTCGTCCACCGCATGCACCACGGCTTCACGAACACGATCGGCGCCGACCAGGCGATCGACACGGGCCCCGTCGTGTGGCACCAGCTGATGCGAGCACGAACGGGCGACACGTTCGTCCAGGTCCAGTCGTGGTTCTGGTTCCTCGTCGTGCTGCCGCTGACGCTGCCGTACTTCATCTTCACGGGCTTCCAGCACGCGTTCGCCGAGAAGCGCTACTGGTCGATCTTCGCTGCCATGATCCGCTGGCCCATCGCGCTGTGGCTGTTCTGGGACCACCTGCTCGTATTCCTCGTGCCGAGCCTCCTCTCCGCGTACTTGCTCGGCCTCACCGCGAGCCTCAACCACTTCCATCGCCCGATGTCGGACGTCGCGGATTGGAACTTCGCGCGCTCCGTCGCGACGGTGACGCAGAACATGACGTCGCGCTTTCGGGCCACGGCATGGTTCCTCGGTGGCCTCACGCATCACATCGAGCATCACTTCTTCGCGACGATGCCGCGCCGCAACCTGCGCCTGATCCAGGACGACATCCGCGGGCTGTGCCGCGATCACGGCCTGCCGTACGAGATGGTCCCGTTCACCTCCGCCGTCGCGAGTCTGTGGAAGAAGCTGCAGCGCCCGTTCGACGACAACGTGCCCCCCTCTCGCCCCAGCATGGACGTGCAGCATGTCGACTGGCGCTAGCGTCCTGCGCGAGCGCGCGGACCGCGTTCCCATCGCTGCCATCACGGCAGGCGTGGCGCTCGCAGCGATCCCGTTCCTCACGCCGCTCCCTCTCCCGATGCTCGTTGCGGTCTGGATCACGAGCCTCGCGCTCCGCAGCATCGCGCCCGTTCACCAGCACTGCCACTCGCACCACGCGATCTTCCAGGCGAGCTGGGCGAACGCGCTCTACGACGCAGTTCTCATGCTCGCCGCCGGCAACACCACGTCGATCTGGGAGCACCAGCACGTGCGCGGCCACCACCAGAACTACCTCGAGCGCGACGGCGATCCCGCGAACAACGATCGCTTCGGCAAGCATCGCCGCTTCACGTTCACCGTCCTCGGCGACGCGATGTCGACCATCGATTCATTCCGTCTCTCCACGCCGCGCACGCGCCCGCGCCTGACCCGCCAGCTCCTCGGCCAGCTCGCCATCCTCGTCGGACTTCTCGTCGTTGACCCGGTGCTCGCGATCACGTTTGTCGTCGTGCCGTGGGTGCTGCTGCGCTGGTTCATCTTCTGGTTCAGCTACGCGCAGCACCACGACGTGCCGATGGAGGACGTCTACAGCGGCTCCGTCACCCACTTTCACTGGACCAACCGCTTCTATCTGAACGTCGGGCACCACACGGCACACCACGAGAAGCCAACGCTTCACTGGTCGAAGCTGCCGGCGCGCACGTCGTTCATTCTGGAAAGGATCCCCGCTCGATGCTTGCGCTGACCGTTCGCTCATTCGGCCGCGTCACAGATCGGATCGCCGAGCGCATCGTGCGCCGCGCTCTCGACGAAGCGGACATCCGCATCGATGGCTCGCGTCCGTTCGATCTGCGCGTGCACGATCCGTCGTTCTACTTCCGCGTGTTGCGCAATTCGGGCCTCCAGCTCGGAGAGACGTACATGGACGGCCTGTGGGATTGCCCCGCCATCGATCAATTCGCCGAGCGCATGCTTCGCTCGGGCGTCGCAGGCCAGCACGAAGAAGACGTCACGTTTCATGTGCGCAACACGTGGGCGCGCCTCACCAACCGCCAGTCTCGCGAGCGCGCCACGCAGGTCGCGACCGCGCACTACGATCTAGATACGGAGCTCTACCGCGCGATGCTCGACGAGACGCTCACGTACACGTGCGCCTATTGGCGCGACCCGAGCGAATCGCTCGCCGATGCGCAGCGCAACAAGCTCGACATGGTGTGCAAGAAGCTCGATCTCCGTCGAGGCGAGCGCTTGCTCGACATCGGCTGCGGGTTCGGCGGCCTCGCGGAGCACGCGGCTCGTCACTATGGAGCGACCGTCGTCGGCATCACCAATGCGACGCAGCACCACGAGGTCGCGAGCGCGCGCTGCGCCGATCTCCCGGTGACGATCGAGCTGCGCGACTATCGCGATCTGCGCTCGCTCGGCACGTTCGACAAGATCTCGTCGATCGAGATGATCGAAGCGGTCGGCCCCAAGAACTACACGACGTACATGGATGCGGCGCACGCTGCGTTGAAGCCCGGCGGTCGCTTTCTCATGCAGTCGTTCATCTCGAACGTGAGCCGCTACGTGTGCAACGAGTGGTTCGATCGCTACATCTTTCCCAACGGCGTCTCCCCGTCGTTCGCGCAGCTCAACGCGGCAACGAAAGGCTCGTTCGGCGCCCCTGCCGACGTTCACGACATCACCGAGCACTACTCTCCGACGCTGATGACGTGGGATCGCAACCTGCGCGAGGGTTGGCCGACGCTGCGCGCGCGCAACTACGACACGCGCTTCCGCCGCATGTGGCACTTCTATTTGACGTCGATCGCAGGGGCGTTCCGCGCGAAGGACCTCCGCCTGTGCCAGATCGTCTACGGCAAAGGCGATGCGTGATCCGGTCCTGCGGCCGGCCAGCTCGGGCGTCTTCAAGTACGCGCTCGATCTAGCGCCGACGCTCGTCATCACGGCCGGCGTCGCCCTCGGCATCGCGGCGCTGTTCCTGCCTCATGCGTGGCTGTGGCTGATCGTCCCCGTGTCGTTCGCGGCGCGCTTGGCTGCTCCTGCGCATCAGCACGCGCAGGGTCACCTCTCGATCTTTCGCAGCCCAGTTGTCGACGCGATCTACGACCAGATCCTCGCACTCGCGACCGGCCACACGACTGCCGTGTGGGAGCTACAGCACTCGCTCGGCCACCATCAGCAGTATCTCGACGCGCGGACCGACGTCGCAGGTGCGGAGCGCTTCACGCGCGGTGGCCCTCGCCTCCTGCGCCGCCTGATCTTCATTGTTGCCGCGGATGCACTGACGATTCCGGACGCCTATCGCATCGCGGCATCGTTCCCCGCGCGCCGGCGCCGCCTGCGCACGCGCCTCGTGTTGCACGTCAGCTTGCAGCTCGCTGCTCTCGCCGCGCTCCTCGCGATCGATCCGATCGCCGCGCTCGCCGTGTTCATCGTCCCGAACATCCTGTTGCGCTGGCTCGTCGGCTGGGTCGCTTTCACGCAGCACGACGGTGTGCCCGCGACCGGCACGTACGACGGCTCGATGAATCACTTTGGGTTCGTCAGCCGATTGCTTCTCAACGTCGGCCATCACACGGCGCACCACGAAAAGCCGACGCTGCACTGGTCGTTGCTACCGATGCGCACGGTGCGCATATGGGACATGATCCCGCGGGCATGCGTGCACGGTGTGCCCGACGCGGGGTGGGGAAGCGTCATGCCTCCCCTGCCGAATTCGCAGCGATAGTGTGGCGCACGCGCAACACCCGCGACCGCCTTGGACGCTAGCTCCGCGCGATCATTCAATTCGGTTTGTGTCACTCGCAGGCACGCGATCTGCGTTGGGGTCCTTCATGGCGTCACTCCAGAAGTTTCTTCCTCTGCTCGTGTTGGTGCCCACGACCGTGTTCGCTTCGCCATCGCATGGAGGCGGAGGCTCGGGTGGTGGTGGTGGGCGCCTCGGAGGGGTCGCGCATGGGATCGGCCAGTCGGTCGGTAGCGATCAACCGGGAGGAAATCGCGGTAGCGGCGGCGGCAACAGCGGCACCAACGGAGACGGCTATGTCTCCGATGGTCCCTGCTACGACTACGGGACGTGGATCGAGTGTCGTGGCGTACGGTACGACCGCCGTTTCGACGGACGCTACATGACGCTCGCCGATAGCGAGGGCCACGTCC
Source organism: Kofleriaceae bacterium (assembly GCA_036499725.1). Classification (GTDB taxonomy): domain Bacteria; phylum Myxococcota_A; class Polyangia; order Haliangiales; family Haliangiaceae; genus JABFXX01. The sequence goes on along the minus strand of DASYDE010000138.1, from coordinate 119,924 downwards.
TTCGACGCTATGTCCCGACACCCGAGCCGGCCGATGACCCGGCCGTGGTCGATGCGTTCCTCGGTGTCGAGGACACGTATCAATCGGATCAGTCCGCATCGCTGATGGTCTCGATCACGGATAGTCGCCTGCGCCTCGCCGGCTCGCTGACCCGCTACTGGGAAGGCCAGAACGACGGCAGCAAGCTGACCCTGACGATGCCGACGATCGAGCTCGGCGTGGGTACGACCTCGTTCGGCGGGACCAAGGTGTTCGCCCAGGCCGGCGTCGCCTACGTGAAGACCGCGAACGACGTCATGCCCGAGGACAACAACTCGATCACCGGCGGCACGCTAGGCCTGCACGTCGAGACGCCGATCGTGCCCGAGTGGAAGTTCGTCGGAGACGTACGGGCGATGGCGTTCCAGCACGACATCAAGGCGTGGGATGCGCGCGTTGGGGTCCGGGCCCACCACATGGAAGCGGCCTTCCGGTACCTCGACTTCGACGTCGGACCGGCGCTGTTCGGGCCCGAGGTCGGCATTGCGTTCTAGGGTTTAGGGTACTATCGGCCGCATGGGCGACACCCCACCGCGGACCGAGCGGCTGCTCGCGATCATCGAGCTGCAGAACGCGATCGCGGCCGCGGGCATGAACGGTGACGAGGTCATGCGCTTCGTGGCCGAGCGCGCCGCTCCGTTGATCGGTGCGCAGAGCGCAACGGTCGAGCTGATCGAAGGCGACGACATCGTGACCCGGGCTGCCAGCAACAAGGCGCAGCTCGGTCGGCGCCAGTCCGCCAAGACCAGCCTCGCGGGCAAGTCGGTTGCGGAGCGCAAGCCGCTGCGCGCGGACGACGCCAGCGCGTGCGTGTTCCCGCTCATGCATGGCGAGTACGCGGTCGGTACGGTCGGTATCGCCGGTGGCAAGTTCGGAGATGAGGACGCGGAGACGTTGAAGCTCCTCGCCCCGATCGTCTCGATCGCGCTGCACCGCACGCGCAGCTTCCCGCGCCCGCCCAAGGACATCACGCACGACGCGCTGACGGGCTTATTGAACCGCCGTGCGTTCGAAGAGCGCGCCGGGATCGAGCTCGCACGCCGGACGCGCTACGGCCAGTCGTTCTCGCTCGCGCTGCTCGATCTCGACGGGTTCAATGTCGCCAACGATCGCTTCGGCGAGGCGGCCGGCGACGAGCTGCTCCGCAACGTGGCGACGATTCTCAACACGCATACGCGCGTGATGGACGCCGCCTTCCGCCTGGGCGGTGACGAGTTCGCGATCCTGATGCCGGGCACGGCGATGGACGGCGCCAAGACGTTCACGGAGCGCTGCCGCGGCTACATCGCAGACGCCAAGCTGTGCGAGGGCTCGGTGACCGCGAGCTTTGGTGTTGTCGAAGCGATCGAGAAAGAGACGCTCGAGCAGCTCACCGGCCGCGCGAACGAAGCGCTCACTTCCGACAAAGCCGCACGCAAAGCGTAGCTGACCCATTCCGTCGCATGTCGCGGCTACACGCAGCCGGCGGCCAATCTGTCGGATTGCCATGCAGCCCGAATGGCTAAGTTGTTGCCGCAGCGACAAGAATCGAGGGCACGTGCGTTGCTACCCTTCGCGCACCAATGCACTTGGTTCGGCGAGTTAGTTTTGTACTCGCTCTAGCGACCGGCGCTGCCTATGCGCAGCCGGGACCTGAGCAACCCACGCCGGCGCCTCCCGCTCCAGCGCCGAAGGAGACGCCTGCGCCTCCCGAGACGCCCGTTCCGCAGGAGACGCCCCCGGCTCCACAGAACGTCGAGCCTCCGGCCGGTGAAGTGATCGTGGTCGTCGGCCGTGTGATCGACGTCCTCGGTAAGCCCGTTCGCGGCGCGACCGTCACGCTCGAGGGGCAGACCGAGCCGATCGGCAAGACGGATCGCCAGGGACGCTTCACCGTGAAGGCCCCGATGAACGCGACGCTCGTCATCGAGAGCAAGGCGTTCGGCGTCGGCATCGCCACCGTGACGGGCCGCGCACTCGATGACACCGTCCTGCTGACCGAAAAACAGCTCGGCGAGACGATCGAAGTGAAGGGCGAAGGACCGCCCCCTGTGGCAGGTGCGGCCAAGCTCGATCGTCAGGAGCTGCAGCGCGTGCCGGGCACGGGCGGTGACATCGTTCGCGCGCTGACCATCATGCCCGGCGTCGTCAATCTACAGATTCCGCTCGGCTACTCGGGCGTCGTCATTCGCGGTAGCTCGCCGCAGGACTCCAAGGTCCTCGTCGACGACTTCGAAGTGCCGGTGCTGTTCCACAACATCGGGTTCAAGGCGATCGTGCCCTCGGAGACGATCGAGTCGCTCGACTTCATCCCGGGCGGTTTCGATGTCGCATACGGCCGCGCGACCTCGGGCATCGTGCAGCTCAAGACACGCAAGGGTTCCGAGAAGCGCTCGGAGCAGGCCGAGATCAGCGTCATCGACGGTGGCCTCCTCGCGCAGGGACCGGTCGGCTCCAAGACCCGCTACATGTTCGCGCTCCGCCGCTCGACGATCGACTTCGTCCTGCCCGCGCTCATCCCCGACAGCGTCGATCTCTCGCTGACGACGGTGCCGCGCTACTACGACGGCCAGCTGCGCATCGATCACGAGATCAACTCGCACTGGAACGCGATGTTCTCGACGATCGCGACCGACGACACGTTCGAGCTCGTGGGCAGCAAGGACGAGAACGCCGACAGCAAGCGGTTCTTCAACCGCACGCGGTTCGCGCGCTTCACGGGTGTCCTCAACTACAACAAAGGTCCGTGGAACGTGAAGATGGCGCTGTCGGCACTGGTGCCGCAGTTCGTCTTCGAGATCGGCCTCTACCAGTACATCCGCGTCAACTACCCGAGCGTCACGCCGCGCTTCGAGGCCACGCGCACCGAAGCCGAAGCGGGCGGCCTGAAGAACGTCGAGTGGCGGATCGGTGCGGAGTCGCAGACCACGCGCTCCAACGTTCAGCTCGCGCTCCCCACCGAGCAGCGCGAAGGCGATCCGAACCCCGTGTTCGATCCCAAGGACACGTCGCAGACGGTCAACCGGAAGATCTGGACGCCCGACTTCGCGGCGTGGACCTCGACGGCGGCGGACTTCGATCCGCGGTTCCGCGTCACCGTCGGTGCGCGCGCCGAGTACAACGCGCGACCGGACGAGTTCCTGTTCATGCCGCGCGGCGAAGTGAAGTTCAAGATCACCAAGCCGTGGTCCCTGCGCTTGTCGTCGGGTTACTATAGCCGTCCGCCGGAGTTCCAGAGCGAGTCGCTCTACACGACGGCCAAATCCGAGAAGAGCGAGCAGACCATCCTCGGCGCGCAGTACGAGCCGCGGGAAGGCGCTCGCCTGCAGCTGTCGACGTACTACAACGATCGTACGCAGCTGCTGCGCAACCAGATCGATCCTAACGGCAAGGTCGAGCTCGTGAACGTCGGGCGCGGCAAGACGGTAGGCGCCGAGGTGCTCGGCACGTATCGCGGCGGTCCATGGTTCGCGTGGCTCAGCTACTCGTACTCGCACTCGACCCGCATCGACGGCCCCGGTGAAAAGGAGCGCTTGTTCGACTTCGACCAGCCGCACTCGATGAACGCGGCGCTGTCGTGGAAGAAGGGCCGCTGGCAGCTCGGCGGTCGCTTCCAGCTGTACTCCGGCCTCCCGAACACGCCCATCGTCGGCAGCGTCTACGACAGCGATCGCAACATCTACATCCCGATCAACGGCGCGACCAACTCTGCTCGCGCGCCGATCCACCATCAGCTCGACCTGCGCGTGGACTACAGCTGGCACTGGGGCCCTGCTCAGATGACGGCGTTCCTCGACGTCCAGAACGTCTACATGAACGAGAGTGTCGTGACCTACTTCTACAGCTACGACTACTCGCAGCGCTCTGCGTTCAAGTCGATCCCGATCATCCCCTCGATCGGTCTGCGAGGTGTCCTATGAATCGCCTCTATGCATTTGCCCTCGTCGCGTCCCTCGCTGCCTGCACGGGCGACGTCGACGAGCAGTGGTTCCTCGATCACGATCGCGTCATCGCGGTGCGCGCGAGCTCGCCGGGTATCGTGACGGGCGAGACGTCGACCCTCGATGCGTTCGTCGGGTTCAAGGGCGCGCCGCCGGCCGTGATGAATCCGCCGCTCGCGATGGTCGTGCGGCCGGAGAGCCTCGCGAGCTCGCTGTCGATGAACGGTGGCCAGTGGACGGTCTCGATGCCCGACGAGGCGTCGCTCGTTGCCGCGCGTACCGAGCTCGCGCTCGACGCGGGTGCACCGGTGCCGCTCCAGGTCGGCATCGCGTTTCCGGCGACCACGTTCCCAGCGCGCACCAGTACCGATCCGATCGCGGCGGTGAAGACGGTGTGGCTCGGCGAGCACCGCGATAACCCGGAGATCACCGGCATCGACATCAATGGTGTCGATGGCGCGACGATCACGGATGTCACGCTCGACTACACCGTCGACACGCCGATGCGGATCGATGCGTCGGTCAATGACGGCGATGACGTGAACTGGCTGACGTCGTGCGGCACGGAGCACGACTTCGACCTCGAGCACTCGTACATCCGGATCGAGAAAGATGATCCGCTGATGGGCGATCTGGCCGTCGTGCTGCGCAAGCCGAACGGTGGCGTCGCGTGGAAGACGTGGACCATCCACGTCGACCCGGCCACGATTCCGGCCGACGCGAACAAGTAGTTACTCGGGCGTCAGCAGCTCGATCGTGTTCTCGGGCGCGTCGAGCGCGTGATGCGAGACGAGGATCCGCCCGTCGGGGGCGAGCGCGAGCACTTCGCCGCCGAGCACCTCCGCTGCGGGTGCATTTGCGTTCCGCAGATACGGCGTCAGGTCGGTCACGTCTCCGAGCGGCGAGCGCACCCGGATCGATTGTGCGGTGTGGAGCTGCGAGAACACGACGTCGCCGCGATCGTTGAGTCCGAGCACGTCGCCCGTCGTGTCGCCGAGGAGCTCGGTCCCGTTCGCCGTGAACAGGGCTGGAAACGTTCCCCCGAATCCCCGATTGCCGACGGCCACCGATCCACCGAGCCGACCACCAGGGGTGATCACGCGGAGAGTCAGCACGCTCCACAGCATTGGCACGTCGGTGCCGATGTCGGTCAGCGTGTTGTCGAGGGCGACGATGCGGCAGAACGTCTGCGGCAAACCATTCTCGCCGCTGTTGTCCACGAGGTTCTCGCAGAACACGGCGCGTCCTTCCGCGTCGACGCCGCGCGGCCCTTGCCCGATCTGATTGGTCGGCTCGTGACCAGCCCAGTCGCGAAACTGCTCGACGTGGTCGACGGCATAGCGTCCGTAGCCGGGTGTGACCTGCGCCCCCGGATTGACGCGTTCGGTGATTCCCCAGATCGCGCCGTCGACGGTCAGCAAGTACGGAGTGAATTCCGCGCCGTCGGGAAGAAGGCGAGAAATCTCAGTCTCGGTGCCTTCACCTCCATCGAGGCGCAGCACGTAGCGCGTGGCGCCATGAGCGTCATCGCTGTAGAGAAGGGCGCCCGCATCGTCGAATCCTACGAACATCCGGCGTATCGCATCGGCGGCCAAGTGATTTTCTGAGCCGCGCTAGAGAACTGTCTAACCGATCATATTGATCGTTGCCCCGACGAGCCGGTGACAGAACAATGGCCGGGCTTGCGACGTCTCGGGTGGACGATCTTGCTGCTGGCGCGCGCGGCGTCGGCAGACGACGGCGATGCAATCACCGGCGACGAGGAGATCACCGTCGAGAGCGATGCGCCGCCAGCCGCGCAGGGTGCCGCACACCTGAGCCGCGAGAATCTCGAGAGGCTCCCGGGCGCCGGCAACGACGTGATGCGGACGCTGCAGGCGATGCCGGGTGTCGCGAGCTATCCGCTGCCGATTGGAGATAGCGGCATCGTCATACGCGGCAGCTCGCCCGAGGACTCCAAGATCCTCATTGACGACTTCGAAGTGCCGTCGCTCTATCACGACATCGGCTTCAAGTCGGTCGTGCCCGCGGAGGCGATCCAATCACTCGACTACATCCCGGGCGGCTTCGATGTCGCGTACGGCCGCGCTGCCTCGGGCATCGTGAAGCTCACGACGCGAGCCGGAGGTGAAACCGGTCAGCAGGCAGAGATCAGTGGCAACGATGCGAGCGTCCTCGCGCAAGGCACCGAGGGAAAGCTCCGCTACTTGGTCGCGGGTCGGCGCAGCGTCATCGACTTCATCCTGCCGGCGCTCTTGCCCGACAACCTCGACCTCGCCCTGACGACGGTGCCGCGGTTCTACGACGAGCAGATCCGGTTGGACTACGCCGCCACCGACCACTGGACGCTGCGCGCGTCGAGCATTGGCTCCGACGACGTGTTGGAGCTGTACGCGAGCCGCGACAAGAATGCGGACAAGCGCTTCTACGACCGCACGCGCTTCATCCGCGCGACAACGTCCGCGAACTACTACAAGAGCGACGACGAAGGCGCGTGGGCAGCGACGGTCGCGCTGTCTGCGATCGCGCAGCAACACGACATGGCGCGCGGCGAAGCGCAGCACTACAACGTGACGTCACCGACGGTGACCGCGCGCGCGGAGGTCACGCGGTTCGAGCGCAGCGCGATCGGCCTCACCGACCTCGAGATCCGCAACGGCGTCGAGGCGCAGGAAGCGCGGCACTCGCTCGACATCGCGATCGGCGAGGATCCGCGCGAAGGCGACCCCACCGTCGACGACCCGATGGACACGTCGACTCGCTACAAGGGCGTCGTGACGTCACCAGAAGTAGCGGCATGGACCACCGTCGCTGCATCTCTCGATCCTCGCGTGCGGGCGACGGTCGGAATGCGCGCGGATGCGTTCATGCGCAATCACGATTCGATCCTGCAGCCGCGCGGCCAGCTCGAATTCAAGCTCACGTCGACGGTCACCGCTCGCATCGCGTCGGGGCTGTACACGCGATCGCCCGAGCATCAGACGGAGCTGCTCGACGATTCGCTGAAGGCAGAGCGCTCCAAGCAATTCATCACCGGCATGCAGTTCGATCCGTTCGCGGGTCTGCGCGTGCAAACGTCGCTCTACTACTCCGATCGCACGCAACTGATCGCCAGGCAGATGGATGGCTCGCTCGCGAACACGGGCCGCGGCACCACGTACGGCGCTGAGGTGATGGCTGTTCTCGCGCGCGGACCGTGGTTTGGCTGGCTGTCGTACGCGTACTCGCACTCGACGCGCATCGATACGCCCGGCAGTCAGCCGCGCTTGTTCGACTACGACCAGCCGCACAACGCGACCGTCGCCGCGAGCTACAAGCACAAGTCGTGGACGCTTGGCGCGCGCTGGCGCATCGCATCGGGACTGCCCTCGACGCCCGTCGACGTCGCCGTGTTCGACAGCGACGCGAACAGGTACGACCCGCTGTTCGGCGCCACCAACAGCGTGCGCGCGCCGATGCACCACCAGCTCGACATCCGCTTCGACAAGAAGTGGACCTGGGGTCCGGTGAAGATGACCAAGTTCATCGACGTGCAGAACGTCTACATGAATCAGTCCGCGGTCGGTTACGTGTACGGCTTCGACTACACGCAACGCGCGGCATTTCACAACCTGCCTATCCTCCCGACGGCGGGACTGCGAGGCGAATGGTGATGCGTTGGATCGTTCTCGTGATCGCGTTGACCGGCTGCATCGATAGTCTCGATCCGCAATGGACGCTCGACCACGACCGCGTGATCGCCGTTCGCATGAGTGCGCCCGCGATGACGCCGGGGCAGACGTCGTCGATGGACGCGCTGATCGCGCTCCAGGGCAGTGCGATCACGCAGGCACCGCTCGAAGCGGCTGCGCTGCAGGCACCCGATTCGCTCGTCGATGTCGTCGCGCTCGACGGAACCGTGACCGCACCGGATGCCGCGACGCTCGCCACTGCGCGCACGGAGCTCGCACTCGCGGATGATGCGACGGTCCCGCTCGACATCTACGCCGCGTTCGCCGACCGCGACGGGAAGCCGATGTACGCAAAGAAGCGGGTGTGGTTCGACGACACGCCGACGGATGTCGCGAACCCCGCGCAACCACTGGCATCCATGGACGGAGCGCCGATGAGTGATGACCCGCTGGTGGTCTCGCGTACACACGATGTCTACCTGTCGACGACGGTGCCCGACGGATGGCGCGTCAATTGGTTCAGCTCGTGTGGCACGCTGTTCCAGGATGACGTCGCGACCTCGTTCCTGCGCGTCCAGGATGGCGACTCGGTCACCGGCGAGCTCGCAGTGGTCGTCCGCGCGCCCGACGGCGGCGTCGCGTGGCGGATCTGGCCGATCAGCGCGCAGTGACTTCTATAGGTCAGCGCGATCTGACGCACCGGCAGGTTACGAAAAGTTGCGAGAGGTGTTCGGCGCCCGCGACACTTCTTGGATGAAAAAGCCCGTTCTCGGGGCCATTGCCCTTGGTCTGCTCGCGACCTCCACCGCACTCGCGCAACCCTCTGACCCTGCTGGCGAGTCCTCGCTCGGCGGAGGAGTCTCGACCGAACAGCCGCCGCAACCGCCGCAGCCGCCAATGAACACGATGACCACGACGACAACCACGACCACGTCGGCACCGGCCGCACCGGTCGATGGTCGCCCGGCCGTGTTCTCGCTCGGCTTTGGTATCGGCTACACGATCAACAGCACCGTCGATATTCACACGCCGTCGACGGCGAGCGTCCGCTTTCGCCTCCCGTCGGGGCTGACGTTCGAGCCGAGCGTGGCGCTCGCGTACGGAGGTCAGACAACGAGCCCCGACGGAGGAAACTCGTCGACGGACTCGACGACGACGTTCCGCGTCGGCACGGGCATCCGCTTGCCGCTGCTGCACGACGGCAAGTTCGAGCTCGAGGGTCTCGGCATCGCGTCCCTCGGCGTGGTCGTCGACAACCCCGATGGCGACAACAACAATACGACGACGACGACGATCGCCCTGAACTGGGGTCTCGCCGTGAACTACTGGATCACGCAGCACTGGGACTTCTCGGTCTCCGGCTACAACCCGCTCGTCTCGTACTCGCACGCCAGCAGGGACGGGATGGGTAGCATGTCGACGACGGATATCGGCATCGTCTGGGATCCGACGCTCGTCGTGATGATGCACTTGTATCACTAGCGCAGGGGGCGCTACGAAGGGGCGTGAACGCCCGCGCCATCGCGACTGCTGTTGTCGCGCACTACCGGCAGGTCCAACGCGATCTGCCGTGGCGACGCACGCGTGATCCGTACGCGATCTGGGTCAGCGAGATCATGCTGCAGCAGACGCGCGTCGCGACCGTGATCCCGTACTGGGAGCGGTGGATGACGAAGTTTCCGACGGTGCGCTCGCTCGCGGACGCACCGCTCGACGACGTGCTCGCGGCGTGGGCCGGTCTCGGGTACTACTCGCGCGCGCGAAATCTCCAGAAGGGCGCCAAGGCCGTCGTGAGCGATCACGCGGGCGCCCTCCCCGGTCGCGCCGCCGATCTGCGTAGCGTGCCCGGCATCGGGCCGTACACGGCGGGCGCGATCGCATCCATCGCGTTCGGCGAACGCACGCCACTCGTCGACGGCAACGTCGCGCGCGTGCTCGCTCGCGTGTTCGGCCTGACCGTCGATGTGAAGTCCACTGCGGGCACGAAAGCGCTGTGGGCGACGGCCGGCGAGCTGATGACCGCGCTGCCAACGGAGTCCGCACCCGGCGAGCTGAACCAAGGCCTGATGGAGCTCGGCGCGACGCTGTGCTCACCGACGCAACCGCGCTGCATGGTCTGCCCCGTCGCCAACCACTGCGTCGCCAATCGCGAGAAACGCACCGACGAGCTTCCCGTGATGCCGAAGCGGAAGAAGGAGAGCGAGCTGCCGATCCTCGCGCGTACGCTCGTGTGGATCGAGAACGGTGGCGAGATCCTGCTCGCGCGCCGTGCCCCCGATGGTCTGTTCGGCGGGCTGTGGGAGTTGCCCGATATCGACGCAGCAGAGGCGCTCGGCGTTACGCCAAATCGCACGCCGGTCGCGTTTCATGACCAAACGCTGTCGCATCGCCGACTGCGCGTCACCGTCGTGGTCGGCAGCCTGCCCGAACATCCAGCGAAGGCGAAGCGCGCGAACCTTGTGGCTCCCGCTGGATCGGGTTACGACGCCCTCACTCGCGTCACAATCGTCAGCGCAGCACGCCTCGGAGTCGCGGCAGCAACGACGGCGATCCTGACGAAGTACCAGGACACCCCATGGACCTCGACCCCAAGGCGCTCGCTCTCTTCACCGAGGGCTACACCAAGATCCTCGAAGGCATCAAAGCCCTCGGCTTCCCGACCGACGACGAAAACTTCGTCGGAACGGCAGCGCGGGCGGCCAAAGGGCTCCACGAGCTGATCCACGATCAGAAGCAAGTGCGCGGCGAGATCGATGCACTCGTCGGAAAGACGTTCCCGGCGAAGTACACGGAGATGGTCATCTCCAAGCACAACACGTGCTTTGGCGTGTGCCCGCACCACCTGCTACCCGTCATCTATCGCATCTCTCTCGCGTACATCCCGACGGACAAGGTGCTCGGTCTCTCCAAGCTGTCGCGCCTCGCTCGCTTGATGGCCCGCGCACCGCGCCTGCAAGAGGACCTGACGCACGAGCTCGCGGACCTTCTCCACGAGGATCTCCACTCGCAGGGCTCGGCCGTCTACATCGAGGGCCTGCACATGTGCATGGCCGCGCGCGGTGTCGGTGCCCACGAGGCTCGCCTGGTGACCTCGGGCGTCCGCGGCGTGTTCCTCGATCAGCAGGTGACCCGCGAGGAGTTCATCAAGCTCGTGACAGCGCCACCGACGACGTTGGTCTAAGATCAACGCGTGACGCGCGTCCTCCTCCACGGCTTCCTCGGTGCTCCGAGCGTGTGGGAGGGAATCGCCACGGACCGCGCGCTCACCCTGCCCGGTCATGGGCGTGGCGGCGTGTATCCCGGGTGGGACAAGAACATCGAGCTCGTCGAGGGGAAGCTCGCCCGGGCGACGACCGCGATCGGCTACTCGATGGGAGCACGTGTCGCGCTGGCGTTACTCGCGCGCAGCCAGGTCGAGCGCGCAGTCCTTATCAGCGGCAATCCGGGGCTCGACACCAAGGACAAGCCGCCGCGGATCTACTCGGACCTCGGGTGGTCCAAGCGCTTCTGGAGCGAGCCGCTCGCCGAGGTGCTCGACGCGTGGGAAGCGCAGCCGCTGTTCGCGACCCAAGCGCGCGTTGCTCCCGATCGGCTCGCGGCGCGGCGCACGCAGCGACTCGCGCACGATCCCAAGCAGCTCGCAAAGGCGATGATCATGATGTCGATCGGTCAGATGCCCGACTACCGCAGCGTGATCACGGCCGAGAATGCGGTGTGCATCGTCGGCGCGGACGACGAGAAGTACGTCGAGATCGCGAAGTCTCTGCCGTGCCGCACCATCGTGATTCCCGACGCTGGGCACGACGTGCTGCTCGAGGCGCCGGACGCTGTGCGCGATGCACTGGAGAACATCGGATGGCATTGAAGCATCTCGCCCTCGCACTTCTCTTCGCGTTCGTCGGCTGCAAGAAGCCCGACAAGCGCGACGAAGCCGCACCTGTCGCGACGGAGACGATGACGGCCGCGAAGGGCTCTCCACAAACGGGGCCCGGCTTCACGGTCGTCGCGGCGAGCGCGGCAACCGTCAGCAAGGGACGGCTCTCCGACGGACAGCCGGAAGAGGATGTCTACACGTTCAACTCCGCAGGCACAGAGACCTACGAGGTCCGCATCCATCCCGTGACCGCCGACCAGAACGGTCTGCAAGCGGCATCGCTCGTGCGCGACAAGATCGTGTTCACGGCGGCCGTGAAGCTGAACGAGGACGACGTCGCCGACGGCAAGGTGCGCGGGTTCGACCTCACCTACAAGACCGATGACGACGTGCATCTGTACGCGCGCAGCAAGGTCGTCGCGGACGAGAAGAACGTGTTCCACGTGCGTGCCCTGTATCCGAAGAAGGATCAGGAGGACGCGGCGAACGCGTTCGTGGACTCGTTCGCGATCAACAATTGAACGGCACGACGACCCATTGTTGATGAATCACCTCAAAGCCCACATCGTCGCGCTCGCCCAGTGGATCGCCACGGGCGCGATCGTCGGGCTGTGCTGCGGCGCTGCGTCCGCACTGTTCCTCTATCTGCTGCAGCTCGCGACGGACTACCGCACCGCGCACGAGGTCATCATCTACGCGCTGCCCGTGGCGGGCCTCGTCGTCGGGACGCTCTACGCGCGCTTCGGTAGCTCGATCAAAGGAGGAAACAACCTCGTCATCGACACCATCCACGACGACGGGCCCGAGATCCCGCTCCGCATGGCGCCGATGGTCCTCGCCGGCACCGTGCTCACCCACCTGTTCGGCGGCAGCGCGGGTCGCGAAGGCACCGCCGTGCAGATGGGGGCATCACTGACGGACTGGCTCTCGCATCGGGCGAAGCTGCCGCGCCACTTGCGTCGCGTCCTGCTCGCGGCCGGTGTTGCAGGCGGCTTTGGCTCCGTGTTCGGCACGCCGATCGCCGGCGCCGTGTTTGGCCTTGAGTTCGTCGTGCTCGGTCGCATCGAGTACCGCGCACTCGTCCCTGCGCTCGTCGCGGCTGTTGTGGGTGACTACACGACGCGCGCGCTCGGCATCGTTCACATCGCTTACCCCACGGCGCCGCACGTCGCGCTCGATCCGCTGCTGTGTGCGAAGTGGCTCGCGTTCGCAGTTGCCGTCACCGCGACGAGCATCGCGTTCATCGAGCTCACCCACGTCATCAAGAAGCGCGGCGAGACGTTGATCCCGCACCTCGGTCTGCGTATGGCGCTCGGCGGCGCGATCGTCGTTGGAATGTGGAAGCTCGTCGGCACGAGCGACTACCTCGGCCTCGGCGTGCCGACCATCGTGCAGTCGTTCACCGGTCACGTCGCGCCCTACGCGTTCGCGCTGAAGCTGGTGTTCACCGCCGTCACTCTCGGCGCGGGATTTCTCGGAGGTGAGGTCACGCCACTGTTCTTCATCGGCGCGGCGCTCGGTGCGGTGCTCGGTCCGCTACTCGGTATTCCGCCCGAGCTCGCTGCTGGCGTCGGCCTCGCCGCCGTGTTCGCCTCCGCCTCCAAGACCCCGCTCGCTCTCTCCATCATGGCCGTCGAGCTCCTCGGCGCGAACGTGCTGCCTCACGTCGTGATCGTGAGTGTTATCGCGTACGTACTGACGGGTCGCCGAAGTATTTACCCATCGCAGCTGCGCCATGTCACAGCGGGCAAGGCTGCCTCGTCTCCTCAGCATGATGAAATGGCTCCTCCACCGCCAGCTCCGTAAGTTCGAGAAGGACACCGGCTACGACGCGGCCTACATGCACGACGTGCTCGACACGGACCTCGGCGCGTTCATGAAGTTCGCGCGGGCGACGATGATCGGGAAGTACCGCAAGGACTTGCCCACCGAGGTCTACGCGGCCGTGATGTTCACCGGCGTCGTCGCCGCGGACTGCGGCCCGTGCGCGCAGCTCGGAGTCACGCTCGCTCTGCGCGAGGGCCTTCCGGCATCCACGCTCACTCGCATTCTGCGCGGCAATCTCGACGACATGGAGGAGCCGGCCCGCATCGGCGTGAAGTTCGCGCGCGCCGTGATCGCTCGCGACGGCGCGGTCGCCGACGAGATGCGGGCCATCATCGAAGCCCGTTACGGCCACCGCGCGGTCATCGCCGCCGGCCTCGCGCTATGCGCCGCGAACCTCTATCCAACATTCAAATGGGCCATCGGCTACGGTCACGCATGCTCGCGCATCCAAGTGAATGACGTGCTGATCACTCCCGTCCACGCGCACGAGATCGCCGCATGACCGACTTCGAGCAACATCGGCAATTCCTCATCGGCGTCGCGTACCGCATGCTCGGCTCGCTCACCGAGGCGGAGGACATCGTGCAGGACGCGTTCCTGCGGTGGAGCTCTGCCGACCGCAGCGACGTCGAGCATCCGCGCGCGTATCTCGCGCAGATCGTGTCGCGCCTGTGCCTGGATCGCATGAAGTCCGCGGCCGCTCGCCGCGAGGAATATCCCGGGACGTGGCTGCCAGAGCCGCTCGTTTCCGATGCGTCGGCTGCTCCCGCGACGTCGCTCGCCGAAGATCTCTCGATGGCGCTCCTGATGACCCTCGAGCGCCTCTCGCCGCTGGAGCGTGCCGCGTTCTTGCTCCACGACGTGTTCGACATGGACTACTCCGCGATCGCGCAGACCATCGAGCGCAGCGAAGCCGCCGTGCGCCAGCTCGCCTCGCGGGCACGCGAGCACGTGCGCGACGAGCGCCCTCGGTTCACGACCACGCCCGAGTCGCAGGAGAGGCTGACCAATGCGTTCGCGATGGCACTCGCGAGCAATGACGTCGACGGCATCGCGCGGCTGCTCGCCGAGGAAGCGGTCTTCTACACCGACGGTGGAGGCAAGCGACACGCGGCGCTCAACCCGATCTATGGGCGCGACAAGATCGTGCGGTTCCTGCTCGGAGTCGCGCGGAAGGCGCTGCCGCTCGAGCGCGTCGAGCGCGTGCAGATCAATGGTCTCCCCGGGTTCGTCGTGTGGACATCCGAAGGTCCGGAGACGCTCTCTCTCGACGTGGAGAACGATCGCATCGTCGCGCTCTACGGGATTCGCAATCCCGACAAGCTGCGCCACCTTAGCTAGCGGGTCTGGACGAGCTTGTAGCGAATCTTCCACATCGTGTAGAAGCCGTTCGAAGCCGCCGTCGCGGGCGTGCAATCGAACTCGTGCACGAGGCCGTCGAACGCCGCGAAGGCGTTATCGCGGTTGATACAGATTCCCATCCCATCGCTGAACGCGACGTCGGCGTCGTACATCGTCCAGAAGTCCCGGCTGACGATGTCGCCCGGAGTCTGATCCGTGAGGATCGTCGCGTTCCAGACCGGCGACAGGGTGTTGCTCACCGACGAGATGCAAATCTCCGGCTCGACCTGCTGGTTGATGCAGAGGTACGGATCAGGAAGGCCACCGAACGCGTCCCAGGCGGAGCCATCCGGCTTCGTCGTCGCGACCTGGCCCGACACGATGATCATGTCCCAGCGCGTGAGCTGATCGACCGTGCAATCGCCGTTCGTACAGATCGTCGCCGGTCCGCACTTCTTGCACACGTCGCCCGCGTTGCCGCACGAGTTACTGTCAAACTGACTCGTCTGGTTGCACGTAGTGCCGGTGCAACATCCGGAACACGTGCTCAAGCACGACGTGCCCGCGCACTCGCCACCCGTGCATCCCTGTCCGCTGCCGCACGGCATGCACGCGTCGCCGTTCTTGCCGCAGACCGTCGCGGACGTCGCCGTGACGCATTGTCCCTGCGCGTTGCAGCAGCCGACGCACGTCGTGGCGTCGCAGCCGAGCACGCACTCGCCCGCCGTGCAGCTGCCCGTTCCGCAGTCGGCACAGGCGGCTCCGTCTCCGCCACACGCCGTGGCGTCCGTTCCCGTCTTGCAGTGATCGGTGTCATCGCAGCAACCGCTCGGGCACGTGATCGGGTTGCACGCCGCGGGCGCACGGCATTTGCCGTCCTGACAGCTGTCCGTACCACTGCACACGTTACAGGCCTCACCGCCGCGGCCACACGCCATGTTCTGCGTCCCAGCGGCGCAGAAGTCGTCGATCAGGCAGCCCGAGCAGGACGCTCCGCTACCCACACCACCATCGCCATCGGCGCCAGCGCCCGAACCGCCACCGCACGCAGCCAGAGCAACAACCAGGACCACGAACAACTTCATCGCCGGCAATCATACAGGCGAGAACCGCCTCCGTGCGGCCTAGTGCACGTGGCCGTGGTGGACGTCGTCGGCGTGCTCGTGGTCGTGCATCACCGGATCGTGATGATGCGCGTGCGAGTGCTCACCCGAGAACGGAGGATCGTGCGTGTGCGTGTGATGCCCGTCGTCGTGACGATGCATGTGCTCGTGGTCGAGCACGGTGTGCGCATGCGGATGGTGATGATGCTCGGTGAGGTGTAGGTAAATGCCGAGCGCGAACAGTGCGCCAGCTGCGAGCACGGTCCCGTCTGCATGGCGATCACCAAGAGCAAACGCGAGCGCTGCGCCGATGAACGGAGCGAGCGCAAACACAGAGCCTGTGCGAGCAGCACCGATCCGTCGCTGGGCCAGGAGGTAGAGATAGAGGCTCGCGCCGTAGCCGGTCGCGCCCGACGCGACGAGCACGGCGAGCTCGCCGCCGCTCGGCCATGGTCCGCCGCGCACCAGCGCCACGGCGAACGTGAGCGCCGCGCCGAGCGTGCCCTTGATCGCGATGACCTGTAGAGGATCGCGCTCCGCGAGCGCGCGACCGATCGTGTTGTCGAGCGCCCACCCGAGCGTCGCACCGGCGACAGCGATCGCGCCGAGGGCGCCGATGCCACCCGCGAACGTGCCGCCGAGGACGAGCACCGTTCCGCCGAGCACCATGACGGCGGCAGCGACCACGATGCGACGCCCGATGTGCTCCTTGTAGAACAGCCGTGCAAGTCCGACCGTGAACACGGCCTCGAGGTTCAAGAGGAGTGCGCCTGCCGTCGCGCCAGACCGCTGGAGCCCCCACGCGAGCAGCGTCGGAGCGATCGCACCTCCGACGAGAGCGATCGCGATCAGGCGCGGCGCATCCGAGCGACGTACCGCTGGTTCGGGTCGGCGGGCGAACAGGCGAATCACGAGCGCGGCGCCCGCCGCACCGGCGTAGAGCAGCGCTGCAGTGCACAACGGATCCGCGGCGCGTCCCGCCCACGCGACGAGCGGCGTGACGAGGCCAAACGCGACCGCAGCGCACGCAGCGAGGAGAACGCCGGTGCGAATCGGTCGCGCGCTCATGATCTTAGAGTGACCCCACGGACGCCTGCGCGCAATTTCCACCGACGCAGTCTTCGAACTGCAGCGTGATGTGGTGAACGCCGAAGCGGTGCTCCAGATCGTGCTTGATCGTCGCGAGGAACGCCGGTTGCGCCGTCGGCCACGGAAGTACGAGGTGCGCCGTGAGTGCGACTTCCGTCGTGCTCATCGACCACACGTGCAGATCGTGCACCTCGAGAACGTCGGGAAGACCGCGCAGGTACGCGTCGACGGCATCGGGATCGATGTGCCCTGGCACCGCATCGATCAGCAAGTCGAACGCTTCGCGCACGAGCTTCCACGTGCCGCGGAGGATCACGATAGAGACGAGGATACTCGTCACGGGATCGATCCAGACCCAGCCCGTCTTCCACACGACGAGGCCCGCGACGACGACGCCCGCCGACACAGCCGCATCGGCGACGAGATGCAGGAACGCTCCGCGCTGGTTCATGTCCTTCTCGCGCCCCTTCGCGAACAACATCGCGGAGACACCGTTCAGCGCAACACCGATCGCCGCGACGATCGCGACGATGCCGCCGTCGACGGCGTGCGCATCCCCGAGGCGCTGGACGGCTTCCCACACGACGCCACCGATCGCGAACAAGACGAGACCACCGTTCGCGAGCGCTGCGAGGATCGTGGTGCGGCGCAGGCCGTACGTGCGGCGAGCGGTCGTCGCGCGCTTCGCGAGCACCATCGCGCCCCACGCCATGCCGAGGCCGAGAACATCGCCGAGATTGTGAGCGGCGTCGGCGAGCAGCGCCGTCGAGTGAGCGAAGAGACCCGCCGCGACACCGAGAATGACAAACGCGATGTTGAGGACGATGCCGATCGCAAACGCCTTGGTGAGGCTGTCGGGCGGCGCATGGCTGTGCGAATGCCCGTGATCGTGACTCATTCGGAACCTCGTTTGTGGGCGAGCGAATAGACGGCGGGGAACAATACGAGAGTGAGCAACGTCGCACTAACCAGACCACCGATCAGGACGGTGGCAAGCGGTCGCTGTACCTCACTTCCCGCGGCGGTGGAGACCGCCATGGGGATGAAGCCGAGGGCGGCGACCAGTGCCGTCATCAAGACGGGCCGGAGACGTAGCTCGGCCGCCTCGGCGATCGCGTCGTGCGGGCGGCGGGCGTGGCGCTCGACCTGCCGCGCGAACGACACCATGACGAGGCCATTGAGCACGGCGACGCCGAACAGCGCGATGAAGCCAACCCCGGCGGAGATGCTGAACGGCATGCCGCGCAGCGCGAGGGCGAACACACCGCCGATGATGGCGAACGGGATATTGAGGAAGATCAGCAGCGCCGGCTTCCCGCGCTCGAACGCGCGCCAGAGGAGGAACAGGATCGCGATCAGCGCGACCGGAATGACGACCATCAAGCGATTCCTCGCGCTGACGAAGTTCTCGAACGTCCCACCCCACTCGAGTCGATAGCCGGCGGGAAGCGTCACGCCGCGCTCTACCGCGAGGCGAGCGTCAGCCACGACGGACACGAGATCGCGACCGCGCACATTTGCCTCGACAGTGATGCGCCGCGAGAGCTTGCTGCGATTCACGACGAGCGGGCCCGTCATATTCTCGACGGTCGCGACATCGCCGAGCGGCACGACTGCACCGCGCGCCGATTGCAGCGGGAGCTTGCGGATACGGTCGAGATCACCGTCGACGCGATCGAGCTTCACCGCGATCTCGAAGCGGCGATCGTTCTCGCGGATCTCGCCAGCGCGCAGACCGACGGCCATGGACTCGGTGAGCGTGTTCACGTCCTGGATCGTGAGCCCATGCTGCGCGAGCGCGACGCGGTCCGGGATGATGCGGAGGTACGTGAGCCCTTGTCCTTGTTCCGCACGTACGTCGACAGCGCCGGGAACCCTGCCCATGACGCTCGCGACGCGATGGGCGATGCGCTGCAGCTCCTCCAGATCCGGGCCGTAGATCTCGACGGCGACATCAGACTTCACACCTGCGACGAGCTCGTTCGTGCGCATCTCGATTGGCTGCGAGAGACCGAACGAGATCTCTGGAACATTCTCGTCCATCGCGGTCGCGACCGCCTGGGCGACGTCGGCCTTGGTACGGCCCTTCTCCCACGTCGATGTCGGCTTCAACTGGAGATAGACGTCGGTCTGCTCGATGCCCATCGGATCGTTCGCGAGGTCCGGCGCGCCGGTCTTGGAGACGACGTGCGCCACCTCGGGGACCTCGAGCAACGCGATCTGCATGCGCTTGTCCGTCGCGATCGACTCGGCCAGTGCAACGCCGGGCAGCCGCCGCGCCTCGACGAGCACATCGCCTTCGTCGAGCTTGGGTACGAACTCGGCACCGATGCCACGCCCGACGACAACGGCGAGCGCGAGCACGAGGACACCCGCGCCGAGCATCGCCCCGCGATGACGAAGCGACCCGCGTAGCGTCGGGACATACAGCCGGTGCGCGACACGCATGACGAGTGTCTCGCGCTCGTGACCACCACGCAGCAGCACGCTCGCGAGTACCGGCACGAGCGTGATCGTCACGAGGAATGCCCCTCCGAGTGCGAACAGCACCGTGGTGGCCATCGGGTGGAACAGCTTCCCCTCGATGCCGCCGAGGGCGAGGATCGGCACGTATACGATCGCGATGATCACTTGACCGAACAGGCTGGCCGACAGCATCTCGCTCGCCGCCGCCTCGACGATCACCACGCGCTCGTCACGAGCCAGGCGTCGACCTTCACGCACCTGCGCTTCGGATAGTCGCCGGACCGCATTCTCGACGACGATGACCGCACCATCGACGATGAGGCCAAAGTCGATCGCACCGAGGCTCATCAGATTCCCCGATGCTCCGGTCGCATTCATCAGCAGCAGCGCGAACAGCATCGCGAGCGGAATCACGAGCGCGACGATCGCGCCCGCGCGCAAGTTCCCGAGCAGGATCACGAGCACCAGGACCACGAGGATCGCGCCCTCCGCGAGGTTCTTCGCGACGGTGTGGATCGTGCGGTCCACGAGCGCGGCTCGATCGTAGAACGGCTCGATCCGGATCCCGCGTGGGAGGGACGGCTCGAGCTCGGCGATCTTCGCCTTCACGGCGTCCGTCACGATGCGCGCGTTCGCTCCCTTGAGCATCATGACAACACCGATGGTGACCTCGCCGCGTCCGTCGATCGATGCCGCACCGCGACGCAGCGCCGAGCCAACTTCGACACGACTCGCGATGCGGCCGATCGTGATCGGCACGCCATCTGCGCTGTGGCTGATCACGACCATCTTTAGATCCTCGATCGAGCGCACGAGACCGAGCGAGCTGACGACGACTTGCTCCTTGCCGTGCTCGAGATAGCCACCACCCGCATTCCCGTTCGCGCGTTTGATCGCGTCGACGACGTCTGAAACGGTGACGCCCGACGCCTGCAAGCGCCGCGCGTCGAGCGCGACCTCGTACTGCTTGGTCTCGCCGCCAAAGCTGTTCACTTCGACGACGCCGGGCACCATGCGCAGCTGCGGCCCGATGTACCAGTCGAGCGTCTCCTTCAGCACGCGCGGAGACTTCCCATCGCCGCGCACGACGAACTGATAGATCTCACCGAGGCCCGTCGAGATCGGCCCCATCTCGGGCGTGCCGTACTCCTTCGGGACGGCGTCCTCCGCTTCCCGCATGCGCTCCGCGACGAGCTGGCGCGCGAAGTAGATGTCGGTGCCGTCCTCGAACGCGATCGTCACGACGGAGATGCCGTACTTGGACATCGACCGCACTTCTGTCGTGTTGGGAATGCCGGCCATCGTGCGCTCGATGGGAACCGAGACGTACTGCTCGACCTCGACAGGTGAGAGCGCCGGCGCGGTGGTGATGATCTGGATCTGCACGTTCGTCACGTCGGGGACGGCATCGATGGGGAGATGCAGCGCGGCGCGCACGCCGAAGCCGACGAGCAACAGCGCTCCGACGATGACGAGCATCCGATTGCGAAGGGACCAGCTGAGGATTGCTTTGATGAGCGCCATCTCAGTCTTCCTCGCCGAACGTGGACTTCAGCGCGAGGCTCTTCAACGTGAACAGCCCCGCCGTCGCGACGACGTCCCCCGCGGCGAGCCCCTTCACGATCTCGATCTTTCCGTCTGTCGCATGTGACGTCTCGACGACTCGCACCTCGAGCTCGCCTGGCGCGATCGACACGAAGACGACCGAGCTCTCGTCGATCTGCGTGACCGCCGCGAGCGTAACGATCGGCACGGGTGGCATCGTCGTCGGATCCGGAATCACGACGAGCGCGGTACCGAATAGCCCGATCTTCAAGAGCGACTCGTGATCCTCAAGCGAGATGCGAGCGAGCACCGCCCGCGCGACCGGCTCGACGTGGCGCCCGATCGTCACGACCCTTCCTGCGAACAGCACATCCGGATACGCGTCGAGATGGACGCGCACCTCCGCTCCTTCGTGCACGAGCGCGAGGTCGTGCTCGAACAACCGCGCGAGAAACAATGCTCGATCGAGATCCACGATCTCCGCGAGCACGTGATCCGCTGCGACCGGCTCGCCGATCACTCCATCGCGCTTCACGACGACGCCGGCGAACGGCGCCCGGATCTGCAAGCGAGCCGTGGCTCCGCCGCCGCCGCCGATGCTCGTCAGGGTCTGCCGCGCAGCCCCGACGTCTGCATCGAGCACCCCCGCCTCCGCGCGTGCGTTCTCCAGATCCTGTGGGGTGGCCGTCCCCGCGTCGACGAGCTTCGCGAGTCGGTCCACGCGCAGGTGCGCCGCCTTCGCGCGCGTCGACGTCGTATTGAGCTCGGCGCGAATCCGCGCGACCTCACCTGACTCGATCGTCGCGAGCACCTGGCCCGCCGCCACGCGTTGCCCCTCTTGGAAGGTCACCTCGACGATGCGGCCCGCGACACGCACCGGCACCTTCGCCGTGCGATCAGGGTCCGCCGCCACCTCACCTGTCAGCTCCACCGTTGCGGGCAGTGTGCCCATCTCGACGGGACCGATCTGCACGCCGGCCGCCTTCGCGACTCGCTCCGAGACCGTCACGCGCAATGCGCCAGGGCCTCGCTGTTCATGATTTGGAGTGGGCGCGGTCTCGCGAGAACCACACGCCGCGATCAAAACAAGAATGCTCCACCTCATGGCATCACCTCCAAGCCCGCCGCGAGCGCGAGGTCTGCCCATGTTTCGATCAGCGCGAGCTTCGCGTCGAGAAACGCCACGCGTGACGCCACGAGCTCGCGCTGCGTCGTCGTGAGCTCGACAAGGTCCATCCCGCCCTTCGCGAACGCGTCCTGCGCTGCCGCGAGGTTGTCGGTCAGCGTCTCCGAAACCTCGCGGTCGAACGCACCAACGGCCGCCCGCGCTCGCTCGAGGTTCTCCGCCGCCAACCGCACGCCTCGCTCGATCTCCGTGCGCATGTGCCCGCGCTCCAGCTCTGCTCGCTTGACCGCGATCCGAGCCGCATCTCGCGCACCCTGGTTGCGGTTGCGCACACCGAGGGGAACACTGAACATCGCCAGCACGACGTTCGCGCCGTCGGGATCTGGCGCGTACGCGTAGCTCACACCGAGCGTCACGTCGACGACACCGCGCGCATCCGCGTCGGCGACCCGCGCTCTCGCTCCTGCGACCTCGCTCTCCAGGGCGAGCGCACTAGGATGCTCGCGCAGCGCCCGCTCCACGAGAGCATCCACCGCACCGCTCGGCGGCACGACGACCTCCCCTGCGGGCTCTACCACGTCGCGCGGAGCTGCACCGATCGCCGTCGCCAACGCAGCTCTCGCCGTTGCGAGTGCATTCTCGGCCGCGATCCGCTCCTGCGTTGCCCGCCCCGCGTCCGCGACCACCAGGTTGACGCGCAGCTTGGTCGTCCCACCAGCCGCTGCACTCTTCTGCATCGCGGTCACGAGCGACTGCGCGAGCGCTTCGACCTGTCGTTGCGTCTCCAACCGCTCGCGCAGGACGAGTGATCTCTCGAACGCACGCCAGGTTTCCACGCGCGCCCGCAGCACCTCCCCGCGACTCGCGAGCTCCGCGCCATGCGCTGCCAGGTCCGCGACCTTCGTCCGCGCCGCGCGCTTCCCGCCGCGCTCGATGGGCTGCTGGAGCCCTATCTGGGCCTGCAGCGAAACGTCGGGCCCGAACTGCGGACCGGCAGCAGCGGACAGCTCGGGGTTGTAGAGCGGCATGGCAGCGCCCCGCGCATACGCGCGAGCCTCATCCACCTCCATGCGCGAGCTCTCGACGCTGGCGCGACGGCCAGCGCGTTCGAGAGCAACTTCGAGACTGATCGGATCGGCAGCGACACCGTCGATGAGACCCAATGTCCCGACGACGGCGACCGCCGCAATAAGCGTGTGCACGTATGTCCTCCACGGACGCCAAGAGACGTCCGGCTAGAGCTAATTCCGGGTGATGGAAGTCAGCTCAGGCGATCGGAGGGCGATGAACGAGGTCGGGGGCGAGACGGCCATGCTGTGCGCGCAACTCCGGCAGGTCGACGGCACGTGTAGCGCGCACGATCGTTGCTAGCTCGATGCCGGCAACAGGCGCGGGCGTCATCGAGTGCCACGCGCACGTACACGACGGGCACGATGGCGGGCATTGCTTGCCATTCGCTTCGTCGGCACACGCCACTTCATCCGCTTCGGGGATCAACCCGGTCGCATCTCCCGCCATAAGAACGACGGCGAAAATGAGAAGGACACGCCACATGGCCTGCACAGGGTAGCACGCGCGATGCAAGGCGGGCACACCGGCAATTTGCCGCAGTGCCTTCGCAACTCGCCAGACTCGACCGCTTCATCGAGCTGACAAAATGGCTTGCCGTTGCGTTATGGGCGTGAACATACTTTGTATACAAACCAATAAACTTCAGGGTGCGGTCACGGAGACCGCAGGAACAACTGCTAGTCGGGCCGCTAGTTGCAACGAGGATGCTGATGCAGCTCTGGGCGGCACACCTACACATCGACAAGCGCTGGCTTGATCTCGTCCACCATGGCGGGCTGACGCTGCTCCTTGATCTCGATGGCACCCTCGTTCGGTCCGTCGCATGAGCGAGCTTCCGGCCAACGTGCGCGCGTTGATGACCGGCCGGGTCAACACGATCGAGAAGCTGGTCGTGATCGCGGAGCTGGGAAAGCGCGCGGAGCAGAAGATGTTGGTATCCGAGTTGGCGGGTGCTGTTCCGTTCGACCCCATCAGTCTTCGAGAGACGCTTCAACAGTTGCAACACGCCGAGCTCGTCGCTATCGCCAACGAGACGATCGAGCTCGTGAGCGCAGCTCCGGACCTCGACGCCTTGCTGCGCGTCTACAATGAAGACCCCGTCGGGACGATGGCCACGCTGTCCAACATCTCGATGAATCGAATCCGCAGCATGGCGCATGCGTTTGCCGACGCCTTCGACCTTAGAAAGAAGCGGTGACGGGATGGCCGAGACCGTCTATCTCCTCTGCGCAGTGATGAGCCTGTTCTGCATGGTCTTGCTCGTGCGCGGCTATCGACAGCAACCGTCGCGCTTGACGTTCTGGAGCTCGCTCTGCTTTGCAGGGTTCGCCGTGAGCAACGGCCTGCTCTTTGTTGATCTGGTCATCGTGCCAAGCGTCGATCTGTCGCTCGTGCGGGCGATCGTTGCTGTCGTCGCGGTCCTGACGATGCTCGTCGGACTGATCTGGGAGACCCGATGATGCTGCTCGCGTTTCTCTACGGTGTGACGTCGATGGGCTGCGGAATCGTCGCGTTGTTCTTCGTGCGCTACTACCAGCTCACCAAGGACGAGCTGTTCGTCTGGTTCGCTCTCGCCTTCGCAGCGTTCATGGCGAACTGGACCGTATTGGCGAGCGGGTGGCTCTCCGAAGCCACTTCCATTACCTACGGTCTGCGGCTGGTCGGTTTCATTCTCCTCTCGATCGGCATTCTGAGAAAGAACCGCGCACCAACGACCTGAGCTGCGACGTGCGAGAATTGCGTCGATGCTCAAGCTCATCGTGCCCGTCATCCTCCTTGGCATTGTGGCCTCGGCCTCTGCGAATACGCTGATCGCGAAACCTACGACCCTCCCGCTCCCTGACGGGAAATCCGGGATCGGCTTTGACGACCTCCGCTACTCGACCGATCTCCAGCGCGTGCTCGCGCCCGGTGGACGCACGGGTAAGCTCGATCTGATCGACCCGAAGACGGGCGCGATCGAATCCATCGATGGGTTCTCGGCAGACGCGAAGTTTGGCGGCGGGCATGGAGAAGGCACGACGTCGGTCGATGGCGGAGGCAGCCTGCTGTTCGCGACGGACCGGGACCTCGCCGAGGTCGTTGTCATCGATGCCAAGGCGAAGAAGATCACGAGCAGGACAAAGCTCGCGGGCAGTCCGGACTACGTGCGCTGGGTCGAGCCGACGAAAGAGGTCTGGGTCACCGAGCCGGGGAAGAAGCAGATCGAGTACTTCTCTCTGGAGAAAACGACCCTCGTGAGAAAGGGCGCCTTTGCGATCCCGGGTGGTCCCGAATCACTCGTCATCGATGCAGCACGCTCGCGCGCGTACACGCATACATGGGAGGACAAGACCGTCGTCGTCGATCTCGCAAAGCACGAGGAGACCGCGCGGTGGAAGAATGGCTGCAAGGCGTCACGCGGCATCGCTCTCGACGAGAAGCGCGGAGTCCTGTTTGTCGGTTGCGACGAAGGCAAAGCGACGGCACTCGACGTGGCTCATGACGGCAAGCTCCTCGGCACCGTCACGACTGGTGCTGGCGTCGATATCATCGCGTACGACAGCAAGCTCGCCCATCTCTACGTTCCAGGCGGCGATGCGGCCACACTCACGATCATCGGCGTCGGCAAGACCGGCGCATTGACAGCTCTAGGCAGTGTTGCCGTCGCGAAAGACTCGCACTGCGTCACCGTCGACGACAGCGGCCACGCGTACGTCTGCGACCCGGCTCGTGGTGCCCTACTGGTCGTTACAGACCCGTTCCCATGACTCGTTTGGCGCGCTGGACGCCGTCGGGGCCCGCTACTGAATGACCGGCAGGCAGCAGCCCTGCACGCAGGTTGTCTGCGTGGGACACGTGGCCCCGTCGGGGTTCTCGACACATTCGGGGACGCCCGGGTCACAGAGCGTGCCGGTGCCCGCGCAGAACGTCACGCATTTCTCGCCCGAGTCGCCGCCCTTGTTCTGATCGCCGTCGTGGGCAATGACTTGAATGCGGTACGAGTGGCCCGAGATGAGACCGACCTCGTATCGCAGCTCGGTGCCGAAGTTCTCCTTGCCCGCGGTCAACGCGCTCGCAGGAACCGGATCGGCCTGCGAGGTGAGGTTCCACTTGTTGTTTGCCGGGTCGGTCGTGGGCGTTCCGAAATGGTTGGCGTCCTCGTTCGCGCTCTTCCACGTGCCGAAGATCGCGACGGGATCGTAGGCTGGACCGCCCATCTGCATGTCTCCCGCCTTGCAGCTCGGATCGACCGAGAGGTCGGTGACGAACACCACCGGGCGAAGCGGTCGGCCGACCACGTCCGTGCAGGCGGGATCTCCGGTCTGAGGATAGTGCTCCGCATCCGGGTCCGGGGAGAGCGGTGTGACGGGAAAGCTCGATGTCGCGCAGCCGAGGGTGAGCGCGTGCTCGTCGTTGTAGAAGACCCGGATGATCGCGGGCGATGAACCACCACCCTCGGCCTCGATGCCAACGATGGTCGTGCTCTCGACGAAGCTCGACGCCGGATAACCACAATTGTCGTTGGTGCCAGACGCGGGCGGAATCGTGACGCCTGGAGTGCACGTCGCTGCTCCGGTCGGGGCGCTACAGGTCGCGCCGACGGTCCCGCCAACGCTCGTGCAATCTGTTCCGTTGCAGCAGAGGTTTGGTCGTGGCGAAGGCTGGGGCGAACACGTCAGGTTCGAACCGCAGCCGCCGGTCGAATCGCAGAGGCAACCCTGAGTACCGACGATGCATGTGGTGGGCGCACCGCTTCCTGCACCTGTGCTCATCGGCGTGTCGAACATGACGGGGGCGTCAACCACAGCGTCGTCATCAGCGCTTCCGCTGTTGTGCCCTCCGCAGGCAGCGAGCAGAACCGTCAGTGCAGCAGCGCATCGAATACTCGTGGGCATATCCCCTCCACCTTTGACGGTAACAAGAGGGAGACCGCGCGTCGACGTGAGCACCGCAACGACATGTCCGCCGTTGTGCAAAGTCGCCGTGTCATTGAACCTCACTACGTATCGTCTCGAGACGGCGGAGGCTTGAGGCCGTACTTCTCCATCTTGTAGATCAGCGCGCGGCGCGACAGGCCGAGGCGCTTGGCGGCGCGGGTCTGGTTGCTGTTCTCCGCCTCGAGAGCCGCGACGATCGCACCACGCTCGACCTCGGCGAGGTGACCGCGCACGTCAGACGCCGTCGTGATCGGAGAAGTGCGGCGCGCCGCATCGTGCATGCGCTCCGGCAGGTCCGCCGCCGTGATCGTGTCGGCACAGAGCACGAGCGCGCGTTCGATCGCGTTCTTGAGCTCGCGCACGTTGCCCGGCCACGTGTAACCTGTGAGCGCTTCCTTCGCATCCTCGGAGAGAGGAGGCGGCGAGCGACCGGCTTCGGTGGCTGTTTTCACGAAGTGCTCGGCGAGCGGCAGGATCTCGGCGCGCCGATCGC
Source organism: Kofleriaceae bacterium (assembly GCA_036499725.1). Taxonomy (GTDB): domain Bacteria; phylum Myxococcota_A; class Polyangia; order Haliangiales; family Haliangiaceae; genus JABFXX01. The sequence continues at coordinate 92,439 of DASYDE010000138.1, read as the reverse complement.
GCAGCGGAGGGACGACGATGGTGAAGCCGCCGATGCGGAACAAGAGATCCTGACGGAAGCGACCCGCGCGCACGTCGGCGTCGAGATCGCGGTGCGTCGCAGCGATGACGCGAGCATCGGTGGCGACTTCCTGCGTGCCGCCGACGCGCGTGATCACTTTCTTCTCGAGGACGCGGAGGAGCTTGGCCTGCAGCGTCAGCGGCATGTCGCCGATCTCGTCGAGGAAGAGCGTTCCGCCGTCGGCCGCCTCGAAGAAACCGATCTTGCGGCGGTCAGCGCCGGTGAAGGCACCGCGCTCGTGGCCGAACAGCTCGGACTCGAGCAGTGACTCCGGGAGAGCCGCGCAGTTGAGCTTGATCAACGGGCGCTCGCGGCGCGAGGAGTGCTGATGAATCGCCTCGCAGATGACCTCCTTGCCGACGCCGGTCTCGCCGAGAAGGAGCGCGGTCATGGCCGTGTCGGCGACGCGATCGACGAGCGTGAAGACGCGCTCCATCGCTGGGTCGAGCACGACGGGCTGCTTCGCGCTCGTGGAGACCGTCTCGGCGCGCGGGGGGCGACCGCTGCGCAGAGAAGCGCGGAGCTGGCCAATGAGCGCTTCGACGGTGGTGCCGTCGTCCGGGCATTGAACGATCGCAGCGCCGATGGGCGCGTTCGCGCTGCGGGCCATGTCGATCGCGCGCTGGATGGCGGCGGAACCGTCACCGCGCGCGAGCTCGGGGAGGATGAGGATGTAGTCGTCGCCCGCGTCCTCGGCGAGGAGGTCCATCGGGCGGACCGTGGACGCGATCTGATCGATGACCTTCTCGTTCGGGACGCGCAGGAGCGCGATGGTGAGGGGGCGGTGGTAGCGCACGCTGCGGTCGACCTCGGCGGCGAGGCGCACCTCGGCAGTCGCGGCGTCGGCGATGTTGGTCGTGCGGCGCAGCTCGCTCGTGATGTTCACCACGGCGGAGATGGGGCCGACCACGACCTCGTCGCCGTGCTGCAGGCGGCGGGGGGCGTCGATCTTCTCGCCGTTCACGCGCGTGCCGTTGCGGCTACCGAGGTCTTCGACGATGATCTCGTCTGCGGCTCGACGGATGCGCGCATGCATGCGAGAGACTTTTTCGTGCTCGAGGGTGATCGTCGCGCCGCGAGATCGGCCGAATGAGACATCCACACCCTCGGGGAGATCGACCACGCGCGAGCCCTCGTCACCTACATGGATCACGAGGAATGCTCGTGGTCCCGTCGACACCGCCATCTCCGTCACGCCCGCGAGGGTCTGGGGCTCTGTCATAGCTTTGTACGAATCGTGCACAGACATCATGATGTGCGCAGCCTTGCCCGGCAGAAATTCGCGACGTTGCGAACGCGATCTGCCTGGTTCACTCGTTGCACCACATCGCGTGCCAGCATGCGGTTGATGTATGGGATCGTCCTCCTGCTCGTCGGTGCAGCTGCTGCGTGCGGCGACGATGGGGACGGAGGCTCGTCCCCGACTGATGCAATCGCGGCAAGCGACTCGGGCGGCGGCGGTGACGCTTTTCCAAACACGCCGTCCCTTCGCGTGGACTGGGATGCTCGCCCCCAACTGGGGAGCGTCAGCACCACGCTCTCGGTGAGCAAAGCGCAGGTCCACGCCGACCGGTTACAGGTCATCAGCGACGTCGAGGACCCCACGCAGACCACGGCGCGCAACCTCGATCTCGTGTGGCTGGACACCGGCTTGGTCCCCGACTCGGTGCGGTTCGATGACGCTCCGCCCGCGCTCTACTCCAAGATCAAAGTGTCGCTGGACGAGGACCAAACGGCGACCCGCGGATCGGTGCGGATCGAGGGCAAGGTCGACGCGGGCATGGGCATGCGCGACTTCACGATCGAGACCTTCCGCCCGACCTCGATCGAGGTCAGCGGCTACTCGACGTCCGTGTTCCCGGGCGGCACCGCCAAGATGGGGATCGATCTCGACGTCGCGGCCGCGCTCGCGCACGTGGATTGGGCCAACCTGAATCACCCGGCGAGCACGTACGTGCTGGACGACACGCAAACAACCGCGATGGACGCGTTCCTTGTCGACCTCGACGCAGCGTTCCTCCGCACTCCGTAGCGGCTACGCGAGCGCGACGAGCTCTTCGAACGCGGTGTAGTAGCTGCGGCGGAACGCGGCGAGCGTGGCAGCGCCGGCACTCGCGCGGTGCGTGACAAGGTTGCGCACGGCGGCGAGCGTGTGGAGGCGATGCGCCAACGTCAGCGTTTGCTCCGGCTTGGACTTCTGCAGCTTGAAGAGGTTCTTGAAGCCGCTCGGATGATCGACAGCGAACAGCACCATGAGGCGCGCCCACTCCGTGACCGAGAGCGGCGAGTCGAGGCGCTTGCGGCGATGCTCCTGCAGCTCGCGCACGCAGTTGGTCACCGCGCGCAGCGGAATGTCGACGCGCGCACCACCGACGTCGACCGGATCCTTCCACCGAGGCTCGATCCACCGCGCGAAGCCTTGCCAGCCACTACCGATCACACGGTCGACGTAGTCGAACAGCACGCCCGGCTCGCGCTGCAAGCCCGCCATGCGCGGACCGAGCCACGCGTGCACGTAGTTCTCGAGCACCTTCATCCACAGCGTGATCGGAGGCGAGAGATCCGCATCGGCGGCCTGCCCCGTCGTGTGGAAGAGAGACTCCGCCGTGCGCAAGCTGCGGATCAGCGCATCGAAGCCGGCGAGCTTGGTCATCTGCGGGAAGCTGGGGAACAGCTTTCCAATCTCGCCGTCGACATCTACCGATGGTGCATTGCCATCGGCCGCGTGCGTCGCGATCTCGATCTTGAGGCGCAGCAGCGGTTCGAACGCCGGATCGTCGCCATCGATCTTGGTCAGCGCTTGATCGATCGGACCGAGGAGCTCCAGCGCATCGGAGCCACCCGCGATGGAGATGGCTCCCGCGAGCGCCGCGCGCGCCGTGGGATCGCCGTCGCCCGCCACAAACGCGATCGCCTGCACGAGCGAAGCAGGCGTCCCCATGCGCAACAGGCCCGTCGCTGCTCGCTCGTGCACGGCGGGGTCGTCGTCGTTGAACGCGTCGAGCAGCACCTTCTCGGTGGCCGGATCCGCGAGCCGACCGAGCGCCCACACAGCCGCACCGCGCACAGCGGGCGCTGCGTCTGCGGCGAGCGGCACGAGAGCACTCGCTGGCACCGCACCACCGAGCAACCCCGCGAGCTCCGCGCCTGATTCGCGCATCCTCGGTTCCGCTGACTTCAACAACTGCGTCGCACGCGGTCCGAGACTCGCGAGCGCTTTTGCCGGTGCGTTGCTCGCGACGAGCGCGTTGGTGCCTGCACCGAGCACGCGCGGATCGTCCTCGCGCTTGACGGCGGAGACGACGGCGTCGACGACGTTGCCTGGCATACCGAGCTCGCCGAGCGCGACGTAGGCGGCGAGTCGGATGTCGGGCGGGTTTCCCGCAGCGCGTGACTGGTGGAGGAGGTCGTCGAGAGGGATCGCGATCGCCGCGCTCGAGAACTGCCCCGAGCCACCCGCCGCGGGCCCACCGGGGCGCTCGTCGCCGGTGACGGTCAGCCGGCGCGCGAGCGCGGGTGCGAGCTTGTCGAGGCCGAGGTTGCCCGCGACGTAGGTCGCGCGGCGGCGCACGGACGGATCGGGGTCGTCGAGCAGAGGCTCGACCACCGCGGCGATCGCGGCGGCGTCGCTGCCGTCGCCAGGCCGGCGCGCGATCTGGAGCGCCCAGAGAACGGCGCCGCGGACCGCGGGCGACGCGTGCGTCGCGAGTCCAGACACGCGCGCGAGCAGCTCGGTCGAGAGAGCGAATGCGCCCATCGCCTGGATCGCAGAGGCGCGCAGCGAATCGTCCGCCGAATCGAGCGCGACCTTGCTGAGCTCCTCGCGCTCCCACTCCGTGTTCGCCTCGATGGAGCCGATCGCGCGTGCACGCACTGCAACGGGTAGGTCCGTGCGCCCGGCGAGACCGAGAAAATAGCGAGTGACCTCGTCGTCTCTCACCTCGGCAAGGATCTGCACGACTCCAGCGGCGTCCTCGGAGAGCAGCGCATCCGCTTGCTCGAGAACGGTCGCGACGGGCAACGTGCGCAGGCGACGAGCGAGCACGGAGCGTACGGCGCGATCGGGTTCGGAGAGCGCGATGAGGAAGCGCTCGGCCGCGTCGCGGTTGCGCTCCGCTTTGAACGCGCGCGATGCGAGGCTCGCCGCGATCCGGATCTCAGCATCATCGTGACGCGCCAACCGCCGCAGCGTGGCGAGCACCTCGAGCGCACCGAGCTCGGCGAGATAGCGAACGCTCGCGATCTGCACCTCGGGCTCGAGATCTTGATCGAGCACGACGAGCGCTGCATCGCGCCCCGCCGGCGAGCGGATCTCCGTGAGTGCCGTGAGCGCGAGCGCGGCTTCCGTCGGATCGCCGAGGATCAACGGCACGAGTCGCTCGACCGCGCTCGTCGCGCCCATGCGTCCGAGAGCGCCAATGGCCGCGCGTCGCAACACGGCCGGAACGCTCTCGCCGAGGAATCCCGCGACCGCTTCTTCCAGCGCCGGGAACGCGAGACCTCCCGCCGCCTGCAACGCCACCGCGGCCACCGTCGGATCGCGATCGGAGAGACGACGATGCACGAACGGCAGCAACCAGATGTTGCGGAAGCCGCGTCCCATCGCCGCGAGGACACCGCGTCGATCCGCTGCCGTATCCGCGACGCGTGCGGCCTCGAGGAGCGCAAACGCGGCTCGCTCCGCTGTATCCCAATCTGCGCCGAGCGCGCGTCCAGCTAGATCGCCGAGGACGCGACACGCCTGGAGCCGGTCTGTTCGCGTCGGAGCTTCGAGCGCGGCGATGGCCAGTTGCGCGGCAACTTCGCCGGCATTCGCCTCCCCACGCTCCAGCCGGGCCCGCAACACCTGCGCGCTCGTCTCGTCGATCATCAGTCCACGGTATCAGCTATACACAGCGCGGTGACCCGCTTCCGCTTGCCGATCACCGCGACCGCCGCCGATATCGACGAGCTGGGCCACGTCTCCAACCTCGTCTACCTGCGCTGGGTCCTGGATGTCGCCGTCGCACACTCGGTGGCGCTCGGCTGGGACCATCACCGCTACCTCTCCTTCGGCGCCTCGTTTGTCGTTCGCCGCCACGAGCTCGACTACCTCGGTCAGGTGCAGCAGAACGACGCGCTGATCGCCGAGACATGGGTGCCCGAGTGGCGAGGAGCATCCTGCACTCGCGCGACCGAGATCACGCGCGACGGAAAGCCGGTCGCTCGCGCATCCACGACGTGGGCATTCATGTCACTGACGTCGGGCCGCCCTCAGCGCATCCCCGACGACATCCGCGGTCTGTTCACATAGTCCGCGTCTAACGGCGACCGGTGGCGGGCGGGTTGTAGCGCTCGAGCTTGATGCCCGCCGGATTGCCACCGCTGATCAACACCGTGCCATCGCACATCACGGTGGCTTGGTGATTGGTGCGCGCGAACTGGAGCGAGTCCGTCGGTACCAGATCGATCGTTCCCGTCAGCGGATCGAGCCGAAGTAGCAAAGCGGTCAGCACGGAGGGACCGTTGGTATCTGCCTGGCCACCGGTGAGCAGCACACGATCGTCGGGAAGCTTGGTGACGTTGATACCGATGACACCAAACGACGGCTCGAGCGAGACAGGGTGTCCCTGCTCGTCGGCCAGGTCCGTGAATCCCTCTTCCAACGTGAACCGCTCGAGCGCGCGCACGGGCGTTCCGCTCGCATCGACACCGCCGATGAACAGCACGCTGTCGTCAGCCATGCGAACGGCCTGGTGCCGCGTGCGCGGATGCTTCATCACGGGTGCGAACGTCGCCGGATCCGCGAGCGTGCCTTGTAGCGGCTTGTAGAGCTCCGCGACATCGACGGGCGTCGCGCTCACGCCGTCGGTTCCACCCGCGATCAACACTGGTGCACCGATGCTGCTGCCGAGTGGTGTCGCCGTGTGCCCGGTGCGCGCGTGCACGAGAGACGCTTCCTGCTCGATGCGAACATCGACGTCCTCCAGCGTGACCTGGTAGATGTCACTCGACACGGGCTGAGTCGCAGATGCGCCACCGACGACGACGACGCGACCGTCGGAGAGCGTAGTTGCCGTCAGCCCGTTCCGCGAGAAGTGAACATCTGGCGTGCGCGTGACTTGGTTCGTCGCATCCACCGCCGTCGGATCGATCAGCTCGTAGAATGTCGTCGGCGAGCCGAGCTCGGTACCGCCGATGAGCAGGATCTTTGGCTGCGCCGGACTACCGACCAGCGCGGCAATCGCGCCAATGCGCGGGCGAACGGGGGCCATTCTGGTGAGGACTCCCGTCGACGGCTCGTACATCTCCGGCACGTTCGACTCCGGGTTCGTTCCTCCGATGAGCAGTGCGCTGCCGAGATAGTTCAACGCTGTCCCGTCCAGACGTGGGATCGGTGACGCGATGCCATCGTTCCCATCTCCCGCATCGAACGTCGCGAACTTTGCCGTACGGGAGAAGAACAGGTGCGGCGCGGGCGGCGGAGCGCCGGCGGCGAGCGAGAACCCGCACGTCCGACCGTACGCGACCGGGAGATCGACGCGTGCACCGCTCGCATGCATCACGAGGTGATCGCCGAACGGAATTCCGACGAGCGAGACGTCATCACCGGGCTTGAAGCGGTTGCTGACGATGTCGCCCGAGTCGCCCTCGTTCGCGACAGAGAGATCGAATTCGTCGATCACCGGGAACGCGAGAGCATCCGAGTCCTCGGTGATGGGCCCTTCGATGACGGGCTTGAAGTCGAGCGTGCCGTCGCCTGCACACGCGGCGAGTAACACACTGGCGAGCACGGCGCGCTTCACGGCCAGCTCACTCCGCTCGGTCGTGCGGTGCCAGACGTATCCCGGTTGTCGCGCACGATCGCAGTCGTCACCGGGATCACGATCGCGGCCGTCGCGACCGCGGCGATGATCGCCCACGTCGTGCGGCGCTGGTACCACGGCGTCGCTACGCGGATCGGCTGCAGCATCTCGCGCAGGACCCTGGACGTGTCGGCGAGGCCCGCCTCGACGGAGACCGTGCGGTGATCGCGCTCGCGACCGTCGGCGCTGATGAGCCGCAGTACGGCGACACCACCGCTGATCGCGACGGAGATGAACGCCTGTGCGCCAGCCGTGCGCGCTTGGATCAGCATCTCGTCGGTGCTCGGCGGAGCGAGCGGCGCGTTGCCAGCGGCGAGTGTGAGGTCACCGACGATCTCGATGCGCGTGCCCCACGGCTCGCGATCGGGGCACGTGACCGCGACCCAATGCTGCCCGACCAGATAGGGAGCTTGCGACGCGGGCGCACCGTCGATCTGCGGGGTGCATCCAGGCGGGACCGTCACGGCGAGCTTGGCGCGTGCGCGATCGGCGAGCGCAGTGCGTGCACGCTCGACCTCGGCGATGACGTTCGGAGCAAAGCGGGCCGGATCGATCACGCGCGTCGGGGCAATGACGAGCGCCGTCGTCCACGACTCCCACGCCGCCGTTGCATCACCGCGATCGAACGCGATGCGCGCGCGGTACAGGAACAGATCACTCAGCGCGGTCTGCGTCAGATCGCCGCCGCCTGTGCGATCAGCGTCCGCTTTGACCTCGGCAAACAGCGATGTCGCTTCCTCGATGCGGAGGGCGTCGAACTCGGCGATCGCCTCTGCGAGCTTCTTGGCCTGGCCGGCCGCGGTCTTCGCGGTCGGCGAGCGGTCGATCATGGCCGCCCCGGCCTCGCGCACGGTGGTCTGGAGGGCTCCGACGCCCTGACCGGGGGCCCAGACGATGACGACGTCTGCCGCCGGCCGCGCCTGTGCCGCCGCGGAGACCACCGCGATGGCTGCAAACAGGACTAGGGGCCCGCGCACGCTATAATTATCGCACGATGAGCCGGGCGCTCGGCCGATACGAGCTGCTTCGCCCGCTGGCGCGCGGCGGCATGGCCGAGGTCTATCTGGCCCGACGGCGGGCGGGCGGCGTGGAGAAGTGGCTCGTCGTGAAGCGCATCCGCGCCGAACGGTCGAACGACGTGAAGTTCCTCGACCTGTTCGTCCGCGAGGCGCGCTTATCGATGTCCCTCGCCCACCAGAACATCGTCCCGGTGTTCGACTTCGGGCGCATCGATGACCAGGTGTTTCTGGCCATGGAGCGGGTCGAAGGACGCGATCTGGGCAGCTCGTTGGGCCGGGCCGCGGAGAAAACGCCACCCATCCTCATGCCCCCGCTCGTGGCCGCGTTCATCGCGTCGGAGTGCTGCCAGGCGCTGGAGTACGCGCATCGCCGCAAGAGCCCGGAGGGCACGCCGCTCGGCATCGTTCACCGCGACGTGACACCGCGCAACGTCCTGCTGTCCTGGTCGGGCGAGGTGAAGCTGACGGACTTCGGCATCGCGTCGCTCGCGGGTGACGAGACGACATCGCTCGTCGGCACGCCGGCGTACATGGCGCCGGAGCAGGCCCGCAAAGCGCCTGTCGATCTGCGCGCGGATCTCTACTCGGTCGGCCTGTTGCTGCGCGAGATGCTCGTCGGCGAACGCGCGCGCACAGGCGGTGATCGCGATGCGCTCGTCGCAGAGGCACGCACGGCCGAGCTGCCGCCGTGGCCCGCCAATCCCACTGTCGACATGCGCCTCGTCGCCATCGTCGATCGCGCCACGAGCGCGAAGCCCGAGGATCGCTACGAGGACGCGCGCGCGATGCTCGCTGCCCTCGATGACTTCATCGTCGCTGAGCGCGCTGCCAACAAGAGTGAATCGCCCGCGCGTCGCCTCACTGCGTGGCTCGATGCAGTGTGGGGCGCCGAGCGCGAGGACGCCGGTCCCGGCGGCGACATCGAGGCGGAGCACATGCTCAGCTTCATGGACGACGGCCTCGACTTGCTCGGCACGGGCACGCAGCGGTCGATGATGGCGACGGCGGCCGAGGACGATGCTCCCGCTACGCCCGCGCCGCCCATCGTCGCAGAACGCGAATCCTCGTCGGTGATCGTCACCCCCGACGGTCCGCGCGCAAAGCGAGAGACCGCGAAGGTTGCCGACAAGCTGCCCCTCGCGACGCCCGCGTCGGGCTCCGGCGCGACCTCGAGCTCTGCAGACGGCGATTCGGCCGTGTCCGCACCAACGGGCAAGCCTCCGCTCATCTACGGCCTCCTCGCCATGGTCGCGCTCGCCGTCATCGTCTGGTTCGTGATCCGCGGTCCATCGCAGCCGGTGAATGGCGGGCGGATGGACGCGTCGATCATCGCGACGGTGGACGATGCAGTCGCGGGAGACGGTCCCGAGCCCGACGCGGACATCGACGCGGCGCTCGACGCGACCGTCGAGATCGATGCAGTGGCCGAGTCGATCGATGCGGCCGTCCCCGTGCGCGCGGATGCGGGAATCACTCGCCCGCGCGTCGACGGGGCGATCGCGATGCCGCGCCCCGATGCAGCCGCGCACGATGCAGCGGTCGTGACCGCCGCGCCCAAGACGCACGTGACGATTCAAGCGATTCCGTGGGCGTACTTCACCGTCGACAATGACCCCACGCAGCACCAGACGATCAAGACGATCGATCTCACGCCAGGACCGCACGTCATTCACTTCTCGAATCCGATACTCGGCATCAATCGCGACAGGTCGATCGACGTCCCCACCGATCACGATCCGAAAATCGTCGAGCGCCTGTAGATGCCGTCCGCTGCTCGTATCCGCTCGGCGATCACACGCGCAAGCCGCTGGTGCGCACCGAGCTTGGTCAGCGCGGCCGCGGGCGCGATCGTCATCGGAGCGATCGAAGCGCGCGCGATGCCGAATGGGATCTTCGGCTGGTTCGCGGGCATCGGCTTTGTCGTGCTCGCTGCGCTCCCTGTCCTCTTCATCGCGATGGTGGTCGCGCGAATTGCATGGATCGGGTGGAAGCCGACCCTCGACAAGCTCGTCGACGCCGATGGCCGCGCACCGCGCCTCGCGGGATGGATCGCGTACCTCGTCGTCGCGCTCGCCGTGCTCGCGGTGGTCACGTACAAGCTGACGGTGTCCGTCGCGGCGTCGGGTGACTTCCGCCCGATGAACGTCGGCTATCTCGAGCCCACGATCGCCACGCTCTGTGTCCTCGCGCTCGTCGTACTCTCGCGCCCCCTCGTCCGCGTGGCGAGCCGCGTGCTTCGTCTACGCCCCAAGACCATCGTCACGATCGTCGCGCTCGCGTTCGTGATCTCGCTCGTCGGTGCGTGGATCATCGTGCGTCCGCGCCTCGGGCCGATCGATCTCGACCCACTCATCGCGCCGCTCGTCGGTCTCGTCGTCGCGATCGCGATCCACGTGCGGTTCTCGCCGATGATGTGGCTGCGCCGCGGTGTCACCGTCATCGCTGCCGCGTCTCTCGCGTGCGCGCTCGGTGCGTGGCAGCTGCGGCCGGATCTCACGCTCGCCGCGTGGGGCGAGCTGCCTGTCGCCGGTCTCGTCATCGACAGCGTGTTCGATCTCGACGCCATCCGCGACGAGATGTCTGTGGACGCGTTCCGCCCCGTTCCCCGCCCGGCCGCTGCTCATCCCGATATCGTCGTCATCATCATCGACACCGTGCGCGCCGATCGCACGCCGGCCTACGGCGGCCCCGCACCCATGCCGTTCCTCAAGGAGCTCGCGCTGCGCGGCACGGTGTTCGACTGGGCATTCTCGCCGAGCAACGTCACGCGCCGCTCGATCCCCTCGATGCTTACCGGCCTCTCGCCCAATCACGTCAACGGTCGCGTCATCGGCTGGGCCCTTCGCATCGACCCGCGCAACGTGATTCTCCCCGAGCGCATGGCCGCCGCGGGCTACGAGACCGCCGGCTTCGTGTGCTGCGACGGCTTCTACGGCAGCGCCGCACGCACGGGTCTCTCGCGCGGCATCGAGCACCTCGAGATCGAGAAGAACGGGACGCTCCTGTCCAAGCTCGCCCGCACGTGGCTCGAGCAGCGCGAGCGCCTCCCGAACAATCGCCCGCTCCTGCTCTACATGCATATCCTCGAGCCGCACAACTGGGCCGGCTCGACGGACTTGCCCGTCGACATCAACGTGCGGCACGAGCTGTATGACCGCTCGCTCCAGCTCAGTGACCGGATGATCGCGGAGGTCGTCGGTGCGTTCCGCGGTCGCTCACCCGATCACGCTCCGATCGTCATCATCACCGCCGACCACGGCGAAGCACTCGGCGAGCACGACGAGCCGTTCCACTCGACCGATCTCTACAACTCGCAGACCCACGTTCCGCTCGTCGTCGTCGGTCCCGGTATTCCCGCGCGCCGCATCCCCGAAACCGTCTCGCTCACCGATCTCTCACCAACCATCGTCGAGCTCGCGGGCTACGCACCGTTTGCCTCAGACGGAGAGTCGATCGCGCCGCTCCTCCTCGATCAGCGGCCCTCGCGCGACGACGGCACGGCGTTCTCCGCGATGATCAAGGACCGCTCCAACCCGGGCGGCGTCACGTCGATGGTACGCGGCCACTGGAAGCTGATCGTCACCGGCGAGAAGCGCGAGCTCTTCGATATCGGAAAAGACCCGGGCGAGCTGCTGAACCAGATCGCGACACAGCCGCAAATTGCTGCCGAATTGAGCGCGCTTCTCGACCAACACGTTGTATCGACTAAGCCTTCTTCGGCATCGAACAAGTAGATGGAACACCGACCACACGTCGTGATCATCGGTGGCGGCTTCGGCGGCCTCGCAGCAGCGCAGGCGCTCGCCAAGGCGCCCGTCAACGTCACGCTCCTCGACCGCCGCAACCATCACCTCTTCCAGCCCCTGCTCTACCAGGTCGCGACCGCCGCTCTCAATCCGTCAGAGATCGCGTACCCGATCCGCGCCGTCCTCGCGCATCAGGACAACGCGCGCGTCCTCCTCGCGTCCGCCACCGACATCGACGTCGCCAACAACATCGTCACGCTCGACAACGGCTCGCTGCACTACGACTACCTGATCGTCGCCACCGGCGCGACGCACTCCTACTTTGGCAAGGACTGGGCTCATCTCGCGCCGGGGCTCAAGTCCGTCGAGGACGCGCTCGAGATTCGCCGCCGCGTCTTTCTCGCGTATGAAGCCGCCGAGCGCGAGGCCGACCCTGCCGAGCAGGCTGCCTGGCTCACGTTCGCCGTCGTCGGCGCGGGTCCCACCGGCGTCGAGCTCGCCGGCGCCCTCGGCGAGATCGGCCTCCAGACGCTCGCGCACGACTTCCGCAGCATCGATCCGACGCGCGTCAAAGTCGTCCTCTTCGAAGGCAACGACCGCATCCTCGGCGCGTATCCCCCCAAGCTCTCCACAGCGGCGCAGCACTCGCTCGAAAAGCGCCACGTCGAAGTCCGCCTCGGCGCGCGCGTCACCAACATCGATGCGCACGGCGTCACCGTCGATACCGGCGGCCGCGTCGAGAAAGTAGGCGCCCGCACCGTCCTGTGGGCCGCCGGCGTTCAGGCATCGCCGCTCGCAAAGTGCCTCGGCGCTCCGCTCGATCGCGCGGGCCGCGTCGAAGTCCAACCCGACCTCTCGATCCCCGATCACCCGAACGTGTTCGTCATCGGCGATCTCGCGAAGATGCTGAACAAGGACGGCACGCAGGTCCCCGGCGTCGCCCAAGGCGCGCTCCAGGGCGGCAAGCACGTCGCGCACATCATCAAAGAGAAGGTGCAGCGCGGCCTCGATCCAACCGAGGCGATCAAGGCACGCCCCGCGTTCGAGTACTGGGACAAGGGCAACATGGCCACCATCGGCCGCGCCTCCGCGATCGTCGCCACCAAGCGCGTCGCGATCCACGGCCTGTTTGCGTGGCTCATGTGGTGGGCGGTCCACATCATGTTCCTCGTCGGCTTCCGCAACCGGCTGCTTGTCATGTTCTCGTGGGCGTGGTCGTGGCTCACGTTCAAGCGCGGCGCGCGCCTGATCACGGGCGACACGGGCGCACTGCCCGCCGTGACGACGATCGGTTCCGATGGAACCGTCGAGCTGCCCGCACACGCCGCTCACCTGGCCGTCGACGAGCACCACGAGCATCGCACGAGCGCGTAGCAAGCCCGCGCACGCGAGCGCTCACGCTCTGCGAGCTCGTCCTCCTTGACTCCGAGCCCTCCATCGACCGGCGCGGTTGTTGCTGAGCTGCAGATCATGCTGCTCAGCCTCGCCGTACTACTCGCTCTGGGTTGGGTGCTCGGATTCACGGTGTTCCATGTCGTCTCCTTTGGCATCCACGTTCTGCTTCTCGTCGCAGTCGTCGCGGCGATCGCGCACTTCGTTCGCGGCACTGCGGCTTCTTCGTAGCTGCTACCATCGAGCCGATGAAGTGGCTCGATCGAGTGCGCGCCCGTGCGGACGCGATGCCAAAGAGCGAGCTCGATCACTGGCTCCACCGCCAGCGGGCCGTCGCGTTGCGCCTCCCGCGTTGGCTCGTCGGCACATCCATCGTCAGCACGCTCGCGTTTGGCGTCTGGTGCGTCGTCTATCACCACGGGCTGTGGAGACCGATGATGTGGCTCTCCGACGGAGACACGTTCTACGCCGCGTTGACCACCGCCGTGCTGCCCGTGTTCCCGACGGTGATCGTGCTGTATGTCCTCGCCCGAGTCCTGACGCCACACGAGCCGTCGAACTTGCCGACCGCTCGCGTGAAGCGCTAACAAGCCGGTACGAGTACAACGAGCCGGAGCGACGGATCGTCGTTGCTCTGATAGCTGGAGAGCTCGAACGACCGTCTCCTGCGCGCCGGCCTGATCGATCTCTCGAACATCACCGTGACCACGTTCCCGCTCGACCGCACGAGCGACGCCGTCGCGCACGCAGCAGCGCATGCAGGTCCGTTCGAGCTGACCGCGATCTGCCCCTAGCCGAGCGGGTTCAGCCCGAAGCCGCCGAGGCCAAAGCCACCGTCCATCGCGAGCACAGCGCCGGTGATGTACGCGGCAGCGGGACTCGCGAGAAACAGCGCGACCTCGGCGACCTCGTCCTTGGTGCCGAACCGACCGAGCGGCACGCGCTTCTCCGCCGCTGCGCGCGCTTCGGGCGTCGACGCGAGGCGCGCCATTCCCTCGGTGTCGGCGATCGGGCCGGGCGCGATCGAGTTCAACCGCACGCCACTGCCGCCCCACTCCATCGCGAGCGCCTTCATCATCATGTCGACGCCGGCCTTCGCCGCGCAGACGTGTGCCTGCAGCATCGCCGGCATGTACGCCTGGTTCGCGCTGATGAACGTCACGCACGCACCGGGTTTGCGCAGATGTTGAAACGCCGCGCGACACGCGTTGAAGGCACCGACGAGATCGATCTCGACGACAGCCTTGAAGCCGTTCGTCGACATCGCGGCGGCGGGCGCGGGGAAGTTTCCAGCAGCGCCGCACACGAGCACGTCGATGGGACCGTGCGCCGCGACGCTCTTGCCGATCACACCATCGACAGCGGCATAGTCACGCACGTCAGCGGTTAACGCGAGAGCAGTCGCACCAGCATCACGCAGCTGCTTCTCCGCACCTGCCGCGCGTTCTGCATCGCGACCGATGACCGTTACTTTCGCGCCGGCTTTGGCGAAGCGATGCGCGATGGAGAGGTTGATACCGCGCGTTCCGCCAGTGATGAACGCGTGCTTACCGACGAGGAGGTCTGGGGCGAAGGTCACCCCCGCAGACTACTGCACGTCGTGGCGTGCGGTCGTGATCTGCGTGCTGAGCGCGGTGTCCCACGCGGGGAGACCGTCGGGCTGCATCGCAACCGCGCGGCGGAGGGCGTCGCGCGTATCCGGGATGCCGTCGCCATCGTTCGGCAGGTCGCGGATGAGGTCGTCGAGGCCGTCGTGCAGCGCGGGCGCATCGGTGTCGAGGTTCGCGGCGCGCATGAGGGGGAACGCGTGGATGGAGCCGAGCGTGAAGCGCTCGATGACCGCGTCGGAATCGTTGCACACGCCGACGTAGCCGTAGCCGTCGACCGGCATGCCCGCGGCGATGGTGGTGCGCTCGATACGCGTGCGGCGGAGGTACGTGGCAGCCGCGTCGAGCGTCTGCATGAGGTCGTGCGCGCCGGCCGAGCCCTGCGTGACGACGGTGTCGTACGAGGCCGTCATGCCGGTCCAACCCGGGCGCTGCGAGGCCTGGCCAAAGAAGCCGGCGCCGTCGGTGCCGAGATAGAACATCACCTTCGTGTTCACGACGGGGCCGCTGATGATCCAGGACCAACCGCTGTGGCCCATCGGGACGACGAGGTTGTCACCAGAGGAGAGCTTGAGGCCCGTGTCGAGCCAGACCGGCCAGCGGAGGTCGGCATTGTCACCGATCGTGGCGGAGAGGAAGTTCGCGTACATGTGCTCGTTGCGGACGCGGATCGTGTGGCCCGTCGTGAGGAGCGCGTTCATCAGGTCGGCCGGCGAGTGAACCGTGTTGCCGCGGTAGGTGACCGTCGAGCCGTTGTCGGCGGCGAGCGAGGTGAGCACCTCGGCGAGCTTGTCGGCGTGCGAGAACTGGCAGGGCGAGAGCTCGCGGCTCGGGAAGTGGCCGTAACCGATGCCCGGGAGGCGCGCGTCGATGTTCGCGGGCGGCGTGCGCGGAGCGTTGCAGTTACCGAGGAGCGCAGACAGCTCGCCGGAGATCACCTTGTCGGGGGCGGGCGCTTTGGCGGGGATGGCGCCGAGCACGGGGCGAATGAGCGGCAGCTGGTCGAGCGAGATCATCGGGAAGCGCTCGAGACCGGCGTGCTGCGGGTCGGCGAGGATCGCATCGAGCTGCGCGTTGAGCGCGGTCGCGGCCGTCGCGTCGGGGATGAGCTTGTTGATCTGATCGTGCGCCATCGCGGCGAAGGCAGGCCCGTTCTGCGCCTGGAGCTGCGCGACGAACGTCTTCTGATCGATCGCGGTGCGTTCGCAGTTCGCCTTGCAGTTGACCTTGAAGACGAGGCTGCCGGTCGGAACCTCGCCGAGGCCGAGCGACTCGAACGTGCCGGTCACGATGCGGTAGACGCCCGGCTTCTCGAGCGTCACGTCGAGGTGAGCGTTGTGACCGCCACCGCTGTCGTCATCGTCAGCGACCTGCGTGCCCGTACCGACCGGCGTTCCGTCGCCGTCCTTGGTGAGCGGGCCTTCGACAAACATGTACGCGTCGGCGCCGCCCTTGCCCGTCAGATCGATCGACAGCTTCATGTTGCCGTACGACTCGACGCGGTAGGCGGGAACGCTGGAGTGCAGCTCGACCGCGAGCTCTTCACCGCGCGGCGCCGGGCCGGCCTCGGTCAGCTCGAACACGCCGTCGCCCTTACCAGGCGTCCAGTGGCCCTCGGGCTTGTCGCTGTCGGAGGCACAACCGGCGAGAGCGACGGTGGCGAGGAGAGCGGCGCGGAGGCTGGAGAAGCGCATGAGCAACCTGAGTTGCAGCGCCCGCGCCAGATTCAAGTGCAGCAGTCACGCGCACTTAGCTGTTGCCGGCTACTCGATCGACCGTATGCCGCAACAGCCACGCGGCGTGTCAGGCCCTAGAGAAACCGCACGATCAGACGGTGAAGATGGCCGCGCCCCACGTGAAGCCGGCGCCAAACACGCTGGAGAGGATGCGGTCACCCTTCTTCACCTTGCCCTGCTTGCGCCAGTGGTCGATCGTCAGCGGCACGGTCGCCGCCGTCGTGTTGCCGTAGTACTGGATCGAGTTGAGGACCTTCTCGGGCGGAATCTTCGCGACCTCGACGACCTTCTCGTTGATGCGCAGGTTCGCTTGGTGCGGCACGAACCAGTCGATGTCGTCCCACGTCAGCCCGGTCTTCGCGAGCGCCGCGTTCGACGACATCACCATGCCGCGCACCGCGTTGAGGAACACGCGCTTTCCGTCCATCTGCGGATACTTGATGATGTTCTCTTCGACGTTGCGCGCGTCGTAGTTCACGTACGGCGCCTTGTTGATCTCGAAGATCTTCAGATAGAGCGCCATCGCGCCCGAGCCGTCCGCGTGGACCGACGTGTAGATGACGCCCTGCTTGGGATCATCCGTCTCCGACGGCCCGAGGACCATCGCGCCCGCTCCGTCGCCGAACAGGATCATCACGTCGCGACCGCGCGTCGTGTACTCGAGCGAGTGACTGTGCAGCTCCGCTCCGACGAGCAGGATGCGCTTGTACATGCCGGTGCGAATGAACGCGTCCGCCATCTGCATGCCGTAGACAAAGCCGCTGCACTGCTGACGAATGTCGAAGCACGGGCAGTTCGTCTTGTCGGCGATGCCGAGCTTCTGCTGCAGGAACACGCCGGTGCCCGGGAAGTGAATGTCGGGCGAGAGCGTGCCGAGGATGATGCAGTCGATGTCTTTCGCTTCGATGCCTGCATCCTCGATCGCGCGCTTCGACGCTTCGAGTGCGAGGTCACTCGTGGCGACCGAGCCGTCGTTCGGAACGTAGCGGCGCTCCTGAATACCAGTGCGACGCTGGATCCACTCGTCGCTGGTCTCCGACTGCTGCGTCTCCTGACGGACGTGCATCTCGTTCAGGAACGGGATCTCCTCGTTCTTCACGATGCGTTCAGGAACGTAGCTGCCCAGGCCCAGCACCTTCGTGCGAATCATGTGACGTGGATATGTCATGCTGCCGCTTGACCACAAGGCTCGGCGCCACTTCATGGCATCGTGTTCGGCGATGCGACACCCTCGTAGCGTGCGGCTCTCGCTCGGGGTAATCGTGCTCGCGCTCGTGGGTGCGTGGTTCGTCCCGCGTGCTGCCGTCGCGCCGAGCGCGTTGCCAGGTTGGCGCACCTACGAACGACTCTGCGCGTCATGCCACGGAGCGTCGGGCGATGGGCGCGGTCCCGCCGCGGCCTATACGTGGGGCGCGCCGCGCGCGTTCGCGGATGGTGTCTACAAGTGGCGCTCGACGGGGATCGGTGCTCCGCCGACCGATGCGGACCTCGCGCTGACCATTCACTTCGGCGTGCCGGGAACGTCGATGCACGCGTTCGCTCTCGCCGACGCTGACGTGGCTGATCTTATCGACGTTCTCCACGCGTTCGCCCCTGCCGCGTTCGCGCAGCGACCTCCTGCACCGCCCGTGAAGCGACCGGTGGGTCCGCCTCGACCGCCGACGAGCGGCCGAGAGCTGTGGAAGTACGCGGGCTGCGCGTCGTGTCATGGAGAGACCGGGCGCGGTGATGGTCCTGCCGCGAAGGCGATGAAGAGTGGCGCGCCGTACGATCTGACGACGCAACCGATCCGTCGGCCGCGCAAGGACGACTCGCTCGCGTCTCGCCGCGCCGCGATCCTGTCGTCGCTCGGCGTCGGGCTCAGCGGCACGGCAATGCCCGCGTACAACGACTCGCTGTCCAGCGAGCAGATGGAAGCGATCACGGAGTACGTGCTCGAGCTCAATGCGTCCGCCGTGCATGGCGGATCCGACCTGGTCGCGCCGCGTCGAGATCGCAGTGCGCTCGATCCGTCATCGATCGATGCTGACAAAGCGAAGCCGCTCATCGCTGGTACGTGGCCCGGCACGGGTGACGACGCGGTGATCTTCGGTGCCGCTGTTCCGCCGCAAGGTCCGCCGCCGTCGACGCTCGCACCGGCGCAAGCGTCATTGTCCGCGCAGCAGTGCGCTCGCTGTCACGCAAAGCAATCGCGCGAGTGGAGCGGATCGATTCACGCACGCGCGGCCGGCCCGGGCCTCATCGCGCAAGTCGACTACGCGCTCGCCGGCGAGAAAGGTGCGAATTGCCGTCGGTGCCACACGCCGCTCGCCGAGCAAGCGACGGATCGCTCGCTGTTCGCCGAGGGCATCCAGTGCGCGGGCTGCCACGTGCGCACCTGGACGCGCCACGGTCCCGAGGGCCTCGCGCCATCGCTCGCGACGCTGCCGAACTACCCGCTGCAAACGATGTCGCTCTACGAGCGCAGCGACTTCTGCATGACGTGCCACCAGCTCCCCCCACGCGGTGCCGTGAATGGCAAGCCGCTGCTCAACACGTACAAGGAGTGGCTCGAGGGTCCGTACATGCGCCGCGGCGTGCAGTGCCAGAACTGCCACATGCCGAATCGCGAGCACACGTTCCTCGGCATTCACGACGCAGACACCGTTCGCCAAGCGTTCGAGCTGACCGCGACCGCGCATCGTTCGGGCGTCGACGGCGCGTTCGAGAGCGCACACGCGATCGACGCTTCGCAGCCGCCGGCAACGGATTCGACGGATGCCTGGAGCCACGCCCACGCCACGGGCAACGCGACGACGAATCGCCCCGCGACGACGAGTCGCTCGGGTGACACCACGACGCTCGCTGTCGAGATCACGAATATCGGCGCGGGCCACTACTTCCCGACGACGCCGACGCCGGAAGTGCACGTCGTCCTCGAGCTGCTCGACGAGAACGGCACGATGGTGCCCGGCGCGAGCGAGACGGTCGTGATCGGTCGTGCGCTGACGTTCGATGGCTCGTGGCACGAGACGAGCGACACGCGCATTCCGCCCGGCGAGACGAGGTCGATCGCACGTGCGTGGCGCGACAACGGGCGCGCGAAATCGGCACGCGTGACGATCGAGGTGTGGCCCGACGCGCTGTACGAACGCATCTACGCGCAGCGCCTGAAGACCTCGTTGGATCCGGCGCAGGTACCGCTCTACCAGCGTGCACTATCGACGGCGCTGGCCCGCCGCTTCATCGCCGAACAACGCGTGTTGACGATCCCATGAGCGCCGCAGACCACTCCAAGCAGCGCATCGGCGCGAGTCTGAAGTTCGCCCTCTCGCAGATGACGCTGCCCGAGGAAGCGACGAAGAAGGTCACCAGCAAGATGCGTCTCGAGGCGACGTTGCGCACGGGAGCCTCGGTCTCGCTCGCGTGCACGGATGTCTCGAGCGGACGTCCGTACGGCTGCTACGGGCTGTACTGGGTGCTGTCGCTCAAGGGCGGCCCCACCGAAGACGCGATGATCAAGGCGGGCCTGCATGCCGCGACGTCGTGGAGTGGTCCCGGACTTCTCTCCGTCACATCGCACCAGATGGAGAAGCCATCGCACGTCGAAGTCACGCCGAAGAGTGATCCGGACGGGATCGCCGTCGACATCGTCGCGTCGATGAAGCGCCGCGCGCTGCCGCTGATCGCCGCGTTCGAGCAAGAGCCCGAGCAGGGCGCGGATCTCCTGCTCACGGGGCTACCGCTCAAGGTGCGCAACCCGTTCACGACGACGCTGCTCCTCCTGCTGCGCGCGCAGCGCCGCGACCGGTTCGCCGACGTGTTGGCGGCAGCGCCGAACGTTCCGACGTTCTACGACTTCGCCGCGTGCGCGAATCCCGAGGAGCTGATCGTGAAGCCGCTGCTCGCGCTGTTTTCCTGATAGCTCTGCCCTATCATAGGCATCGGCACTGACAGCCTTACGCTTTCACATCGCGACACCTATGGTGAACGCATGTACAAGACGCCCTCGAATCTCCCCGAAGCCGCTCGCGCCACCATCTCCAAGGCCCTCAACGAGCGCCTCGTCGACGGGCTGGACCTCCATTCCCACATCAAGGTCGCACACTGGAACCTCCGCGGTCCGCAGTTCCCGACGCTGCATCCGCTGTTCGAGACGTTCGCGAATCAGCTCGCCACGCACAACGACGCGATCGCGGAGCGCGCAGTTACCCTCGGTGCGCACGCCGTCGGTACCGCTCGCCAGGTCGCGAAAGGCTCCACGCTTGCCGAGTACCCGTCGGACGTCAGCCGCGACCTCGACCACGTCAAGGCGCTCGCGGATCGCATCGACACGTACCTCGACGGCGTGCGCGCGGCCCGCGAGGTCGCCGAATCGCAGAAGGACATCATCACGTTCGACCTGCTCGGCACGGTTCTGACCGACTTCGAGAAGAACAACTGGTTCCTGCGCGCCACGCTGGCCTGAACGTCCCGTCGAAGACAGCGCGACGTCACGCGGACGTCACGGATGTGGTGTGATCTGGAGGCGTGCCCCGCTTTCTCGCTGCAGCCCTGTTTGCGTCCCTCGTCGCGTGTGGTGGCGCGCAGGCAACGAAGGGCGGGCCCGTAAACGCGTCGCTCGCTGATCTCGAGCATCCGAAGTACACCGGGCAGAAGAAGCTCGTCGTGCTGCTCGTGATCGATCAGCTCCCGGAGTGGGCGTTCGCCGAGAAGGTGCCGCACATGACCAAGGGGTTCGATCGTGTGCTGCGCGAAGGCCACTGGTTGCTCGGGCAACACCCGACGCCCGCGACACTCACCGCGCCGGGCCATGCGCTGCTCGGAAGCGGCGAGCCGCCGTATCACTCGGGCATCCTCGCGAACGAGTGGTGGGACCGCGATCTCGCAAAGGTCGTCACGTCCATCGAGGATGGCGACAAGAAGGACGCTCATCGTCTCCGCGTTCCCGGCCTCGGCGATGCCGTCGAAGCGGCAGGCACGGGCGCCAAGGCGGTGAGCGTGTCATTGAAAGATCGCGCCGCGATCTTGCCGCTCGGTCATACAGGCACCGCCATCTGGTACGACAAGACGCAGGTCGCCTTCATCTCGAACGAACCGGTGGCGTGGCTACCGACATACAACACGCAGCATCCGGTGCGCGCGCATCTCAAGGATGTGTGGACGCCCACGGATCCGGCCCGGCTCGCGCAGCTCAGCGGTAGCATCGACGCACAGCCCGGCGAGGTCGGCGAGAAGCGCTTCGGCGCGACGTTCCCGCACGACATCGGCGCGAACAAGGAGCCCGCCGACGCGATCTTTGCGACGCCGCTCGGCAACCAGCTCGTGTTCGACACCGCGCTCGCGGCGGTGGACGGCGAGCAACTCGGCACGGACGCCTCGACGGACTTTCTGTCGATGAGCCTCTCCGCGCACGACTACGTCGGCCACGGCTGGGGACACGAGTCGTGGGAGAGCTGGGACATGTGGCTCCGCCTCGACGATCAGCTCGACGCGTTCATGGCCAGTCTCGACGCGAAAGTCGGCGCGGGTCAGTGGGCGATGATCATCACGAGCGATCACGGCGCAGCCCATATGCCGGATCGCGCGCACGGCGGCCGCCTCGTCCAGCCCGCGCTCGCCGAGGCCGCGAACAACGCCGCTGCGACCGAGCTCGGCGGAGGTCAGTGGGTCACCGTCGCGAAGTATCCGTACATCTGGATGACACCGGCGTTCTTCGCCAAGCCCGTCGCTGATCGCAGCAAGGCGATGGAGAAAGTCCTTCGCGCGCTGCGTTCGTTCCCGGGCATCGCGATGGCGGACCGCACCGCGACGTTCGCAGGCGATTGCGAGAAGCGCAAAGGAGACGCGGCCGCGATCTGCATGATGATCGACCCGGAGCGCGCGGGCGAAGTGTTCTGGCTGCCGCAGGCGAACTGGATCTTTTACGATCCCGACGAGCCCCTCGCGACCGCGCACGGGTCGTGGAACAGCTACGACCGCGAAGTCCCGGTGCTGATGCTTCCATTCGGCCGCACCGCGCACGACCGCGCCGTGAAGCCGGAGACCGAGGTCCAGATGCTGCGCATCTCGACGATCCTCGCGGAGTGGCTCGGCGTCACGCCCCCCCTTTCGATGCCGCGCAAGTAGTTATTTCGCGCAGACCGCGCACGCGCCGACACAGACCTGCATCGCGTGCGGTCCCGACGAGTCCACCATCACACCCGGCTCGTTCGCAAAGGTGTACTGGGTCTCCATCTGCCCGTCCGCGCGGCACGTTCGCTTCGTCGCAGCCCCGAACAGCCCCTCGAGACGCTTCACGCCTGCCTCGAGGGAGTCGGTCCCGACGTTCGCGCCCGCGGAGACGGCGCGATGCTGGGTATCGAAGTAGATGACACCGCCTGCGCTGCCTCCTAGCTCCGTCGGCCGAGCGCGAAAGTCGCAGTATTCGTCGCCGTCGCAGCGCGCCAGCAACGTGCGCTTGCCGATGAGCTTCGCGACGCCGTTCGGATCCTCGCCGACCATCTTCTTCAGCTCGGCGAGCAGATCCCGCAGCGGCTCGATCGGCTCGAACGTGATCGTCCCGTCCCCGCTCAGCGACGCGAGAAGGAGGCCCTTGTCACCGCGCACGATCCACGCGGCGCGCGTTTCATCGGTCTCGCCGAGTCGATAGATGGGATCGCCCCACGCATCCGTGGCGGCCTTCGCCGCGTCGAACGTCGCGTAGCGGATCAGCAGAACGGACGCGCCGAGGTCGATGAGTCCCCAGCACAGGCCGGCGGTGACGTAGGTGTACGCCGGGGCGGGGCATTGGCCCTTCTTCGCCTTCGCGCCGCCGAGCTTCTTCAGCAGCGCGGGGGGCGAGAGCGAGACATCGACCTTGCTCCACGGTGCTGCGAGCGTTCCCTCGGCGGCAGCCGTCCCGACCAGCGTCGTCACGATCGCCATGGCAACGAGGGTTCTCACCGCTCGAGGCTATCGCAATCTCCCGCCGCGCTCGTCGTTACTTGCAGGGCAGCGTGCATCTGCCAGCACAGATGCGAACACCGACCACGCTCTTCTGATCGAAGAACGCCGTCGCACCGGGGAGGCTCGCGAACTTCTGGACGACGTACTTCCCGCCTTTGAAGTCGCCAACACCGTCGCACGTGCGCGAGGTCGGCTTGCCGAACGCATCCTCCAGGCGCGGCTGCACCTGCGCGCAGGCCCCCCCGCACAGCATTTCGATCGCGACGGATGTGGACTTCTTCTTGTCCATCGCGAACGTCACGAGCATCGCTGTCTGCGCCATCTCGTTCTTCCCGAAGTCCAGCTGGCACCGCTCCGCACCTGCTCGGCAGCGTCCTTGCGCACCGTCAGCGTGGATGTCCTCCGCCTTCTTGCCGAGGAGCGCGAGCGAGGCGACGATCGCATCCTTTACAGGCGTCATCTCTTCGATCTCGATGCCCGGGTCACCGTTCTGCTCCCAGGACGCGATCAAGTGCTTCTTGCCTGCGCGCAGGTACCAGACGAGCAGCTTGTGCCCGTCGTGTCCGTTCAGCTCGTCGGCCGGTCCCCACGCCGCGGTGAACTTCTTCGTCGCCTCGACGTTGTCGAACTCGAGCCCCACCGTCCAGCGCGCTACCGACTCCCACGTCGTCCAGCAGACACCGGCGGTGAGCGCCGACGCGTCGCGATCGCACGCCTTCTGCTTCTCGTACTTCGCGCCCACGCTCTTGTAGATCGTCTCGGCGTCTCCGCTCGACAGATCGAGCGTGTTCCACGGCGCCTCGAGCTCCACTTCCTTCACCGGTGCGGCGAGCGCGTAGCCCGCACTCACGGCGAGCACGCACGCGATGATTCCCACCGAACAAATCGACGACATGCGCATACAGAGTCGGACGCATACCATGCGCTGCAGTCGCTATACCAACGTCAGCGATGTGGCTGCTGCAGCCTACTCACGAACGCGTCATTGCCGACAATGACGTAGCCCGGCGTGATCGCGAGCGTCCGCCAGCCCGCCGTCTGCTCGGTGATGAGGTCGCCGTCGTCCTCGGGCCGGATGGCCGCGATCGTCGGCTCGTCGGAGCTCTGGTAGTTGCCCGACCGCACGCTCGGGCAGCCGCTGTACCAGGCGATCTGCACGTGCGTCTCGCTGAGCACGCGGCACGCCGACACATCCGCGTCGCGCACGAGCGCCGCGATCCGCTCTGCCGCGATCGATGGCCACTGGTTCGACGGCGCGAACACGGGCACGACGATGCCAATCGCGAACGAGACAATGCACGCGACCAGCAGCGTGCGGCGAAACATCGCGCGCACGGATGCACCGACCACCGGCGCATACACCAGTGGCTCGTGCTCGCGCTCCGTCAGCACCGACTGCGCGAGCACCGCCCCCGAATGCACGAGCAGCCCGAGCGGTAGCAACGCGTAGCGCGATTCGCCGTGCGCGGAGATACCGGTCGCGACGAGCATGCCGAGCGCAGACAGCACCGAGAACCGCAGCAACCGATACGGATCGCGCACCGCCGAGACGATGCCGAGCACGACGAACACCGTCGCGACGGGGCCGATGTCGTGCCACCACCACGTCGTCACGTAGTAGACGAGCCCGTCGCCCACGTAGGCGCGATGCGCGGCATGCGCAGCCGTCTTGAAGATGCCCACCGGCGAGCCCGTCGCGCGCATGCTGAACACGAACAACGGCACGAGCAGCAACGCTCCCAACGCGCCCGTCACGAACGCAGGCGCCAACAGCTCGCGCCACTGTCGCCGCCAGATGATCGCCGCCGACAGCGCGATGACAACGATCGACGTCGCGCTGCCGTAGCGCACGTACACGGCGGCCGCGCACAACGGCGCCGCGCTGAGCAGCACCCATCGCTTCCCCGGTTTCGCGGCGGTCCCGATCATCAACATCGCGCCCAACAACAGCGCCGCCGCGGGCACGTCCGACGACAGCGTCGCGCCGCGCATGCACACCACCCACGATGTACCGACGACGATCGCGGTGATCACTCCGATGCGCTTGCCACCGAGCCGGAGTAACAGCATCAGGAACAGCCCCGTGATGAGCACAGGAAACAACCGCACGTCGATATCGCTCGTCGAGACGGCCGCGGGCGCTGCGACCACTTGCATCGCGACCGGGCGATACGCGGGATACGGAACGAGCTCGTCGTGCGCGAGCTGATAGCCGCCGAGCGCGTACACCGTCTCGTCATGCCCGAGTGGCTGCGAGATGACGGCGAGCGCGCTGAACACGAGCGCACCGACCAGCGTCACCATCACGCTCCGCTTGTTCTCCGTATCGAGCCACGCCACCGTCGATCAGCATCGACTGACTGGTGCGATGACAGGAAGCCGCGAAGCACTGACAACGACGGCGACGGTGCGCGGAATCACGCGAACAGCGTGCGCGGCGTCACGCGATGCCGTGATATCCAGCACGCGATGCGTAGATTGCTCGTCGTCGCGTTGGTTATCGCGTTTGGGTGCAAAGGTAAGGAGGAGCGGAATGCGCCTCCTTCGTCGTCGGCCGAGCACGGTGCGGTGTCGGGCGACGCGGTCGTCGAACGACTGAAGGCCGGGCTGACGGCCGCGATGCCCGGCGTGACACTGAGCATGACCGCTGACGATCGGATGCTCGTGGGGGCAGGCTCGGGCTCGAGCTCGATGCAGCTCTCCCTCGACAACGTTCGCCGCAGCTGCGCGAGCTCGGAGGGCGAGTGCGCAGACGCGATCGCGGGCGTCGTCGAGAATACCAAGAAGAGCGCGGCCTCGATGGAAACCAAGGACGAGGCACCGCCCGACAAGGCGATGATCCGCCTGACGCCGAAGCCGACCCAGTGGCTCCAGCAAGCCGACGAGCAGATGAAGGAGTTCCCCGACAAGATCGCGGAGAACAGCCTGCCGCGCACGAAGTTCGTCGGAGATCTGTGGTGGCTGTACGTCTACGACATGCCGAGCGGCATGCGCATGATCAACAACAAGGAGATGAAGGATCTCGGCATGACGGTCGAGCAGCTACATGCATTCGCGGTAGCGAACCTCGCTGCGCAGTACCCGAAGCTGGAATTCAGCGAGCTCACGCCGGGAATGTGGACGATCGAGCCGGGTGACTATCTGGACTCGGCGCGACTGGCGCTGACCGATCAGTGGCGCGCCGAGGTAAAGAAGCTCGGCGGGACGGTGAAGGTCTCCGTGCCGGCGCGGTCGCGCGTGTTCGTGACGAACGATCCGAAGCTGCGCGACGGTTTCGACAAGATCACGGCGAAGGCCTACACCGACGAGGATCACCCGCTCTCGCAGATGACGATCGTGTGGACCGACAAGGGGTGGGCGCTCGACAAGTAGCGCTTAGGGACAGGCTTGGTGGCCGGCGCCAAAGGTCGGCGCTCCTTCGAGGGTGAGGTCGCCGCCGCCCACGAAGTCCTTCGCGTCGCCATCGAAGTGGTAGCCCGCGATCACATCCGCGGTGCGCGTTCCGGCGACGAAGTCCGCCATCACGTCGGATGCTGCGACTGCGTGATCGACGACGAGCAGCTCGTCCAGCGCGCCGTGAAACTGGTTGTAGTTGTTAACTCCGCTGCGATCACTCCAGCGCCCGACGGTGATCGGCGCCGTGTAGTCGACGGCGGGCGCTGCCGAGACCTTGGTCGCGACAACCGCGCCGTCGAGATAGAGATTTGACTCGCCGGTCGCGTAGTCGTGGGTCGCCGCGGCGAAGTACCAGTGATTGGCCTCGAAGCCTGCGGGGGGAAGGTAGTGCAGCGGCGTCAAATCGCGCGCTCCGCATCCACCGGCGCCGTCGAGGTTGAACGTGAGCTCGTTGGACGGACTCTGTTCGCTACCAAAGCCGAGGTAGCTGTCCTCGCACTGGTGGAAGTCTGCGCTGGCGAACATCGTCGCGCCCTGCTGGATGCTCGTCGTCGCGTTGGTCGGCACGGTCGTCGCGTTGAACCACAGCTCCCAGGTGAATCCGGTGTTGGGCATGGCGTTGACGGTCGTCGTCGTGCCCGCCGAGCCCACCACGTCCACGTCCAGCGCTTCGCACCCGCTGTGCGGCGCATCGTCGGGATGACGGGCGCCCCCGCTGTCGCTTCCGCACGCGCCGGCTGAGAGGACGATGAGGCTCAGCAGCGTGCGCATCTAGACCTCGTGGGGCATGGGGCGGCGTGGCGCGCGGAAGTAGCGCAGCGGCGAGTACGGTCCGAAGTTGGACACGCGCGACGTGTAGAGGTCGGCGTAGTCATTCACCTGCTCGCCGAAGCGCGAGTTCTCGTTGCCCTCGCGCAGGCACGAGCCCCAGTGCGAGTTGTAGGCGCGGTCGATGCGCGCTTCGAGCGAGTCGACCTCGGCGTCCATGAGGCCGGCCCGAATGCGCAGCGAATCGATGGAGGCGCGCGTGACGCGACGCTCTTCCTCGAGACGAGCGCGAAGCGGTGCGGCCGTGCCTTCGTCGTCGAGCAGGCGCTGGATCTTCTTGAGGCGCAGCGTCTGGTAGTCGATCTCTGACTCGAGGTTGCGATGGCGACGGTCGAGGAGATCCTGATCCTGGATCTGTCCCTCGAGGCGATCGCTGACGCTGATCTCGCGCTCGAGCTCTTGGAGCACCATCGCGGTGCGCCACATGTGCTGTTTGCGAAGGCGCAGGATATCGCCGTAGATGTGATCGCCGATGTAGAGAACCTGCTCCCCCTTGATGCCGGTCATCTGCTCGAACGCGACGACGTTACCGCCCTGGTAGATCTTGTCGCGGGAGAGGTGTTTGACCTCGGCGTCGGGCAGGATCTGAGCGGTCACGGCATCGACCTGCATGAACGGGCGCATCTCGTTGAAGAACGCCGGCTTCGCACCGCCGACGATGACGATGTCGAAGTAGTTGCGCCACGACGGGTAGGCTTTGCGCTCTCCGTCGAGGAGATACGACATCACGACGGTCGTGTAGTCGTAGAGCGAGTTGGTGAGCAGGAACAGCTTCTTGCCCGAGCTACGGAACTTGTGGAGCGTCTCGCCGAGCAGCGGATCCTTGACGATGTAGCTCGCGAGGTCGGCTTTGATGACAGACTTGAGCGTGTCGTCGCGGTGCGCCTCGTCGATAGCGGTGCGGATGTCGCCGAACAGCTTGTCGTAGTTGACGGTGCCGCCTTGTTTGTCGGCCCAGTTGACGATCGTCGTGTACATGACGGCCTCGGGCAGACCGAACAGCGTATCGATCCACTCCCAGCGATCGTCGCTGAGGTTGATCTTCTCGTTGCGATAGATCGCCTTGCGCTGATCGTGATCGACCTCGCGGAAGCCGTGATAGCAGCGGCCGACGTAGCTGTGCCGATCGAGCTTGAACACGTTACCGAGCTTGCGATCGACCATCACGCCGCGGATCGCCCACTTGGGGTCGTAGGTCAGCGTGCGGATCTCGGGTGAATAGCCGTGCTTTTCGATCAGCTTGTTCTGGGTCAGCTCGATCGAGAGCTGCTCGAGCTTGTCCTGGTGGTACAGGGCGAGCGTGTAGTCCATGTCGAACCCGATCATCTCGATCGTGTCCATCCGGATGTTCCGGTTGCAGAACACGCGGTTCTTGCGGGGAACATCGATTTCCGTCGTCGTCTCCCCCAGCAAGATGTTGAGTTGAGAGTCGAGGTCGGGGACTCCGGCGACCATTCGTGATCATTGTAGCGTGATCCCCCGACCTGGGGCGCGCGTCGGGATAGACTCGTTCCATGGCCTCGCCGCCCGCGTGGAACCGTCCTAACGAGCCCTTCGCAGAGCTGATCAGCGCGGAAGCCATTGCCACGCGGGTTGCCGAGCTGGGGACCCAGATCACGGCGGACTACGCCCAGCACGCAACCGGCGCGGACGTTGTCCTCATCGGTGTACTCAAAGGCTCGGTCCTGTTCATGGCAGACCTGGCGCGTCACATCGCCCTGCCCGTCTACATGGACTTCATCGGCATCTCCTCCTACGGCAACGAGACGGTGTCGTCGGGTGTCGTCCAGATCACCCAGGACCTGTCGCGCCCGATCGAGGGCAAGCACGTCATCGTGATCGAGGACATCGTCGATACGGGACACACGGTCCACTACCTGATGGCGAACCTCGCCACGCGCATGCCGGCCAGCCTCAAGCTCGCCTCGCTGCTGCACAAGCCCGAGCGCAGCGAGCGCGAGGTGAAGATCGACTACCTCGGCTTCACAATTGCCAACAAGTTCGTCGTCGGCTACGGCCTCGACGTCGCGCAGCAGTACCGAAACCTTCCGTTCATCGGATACGTCCAAGGGGTCTGATGGGGCTGACGACGGACGCGCTGGAGAAACTGCCCGCCGCGCTGTTCGAGATCGGAAAGCTCATTGGCTCCGATCTCGACCCGGGCATTCTCCTGTCGCGCATCGCGGAGCTGATCTGTCAGCTCATCGACGCAAAGGCCTGCTCGGTGATGCTGCTGGACGCCGATCGCAAGCGCCTGCTCGCGAAGGCCGCGTATGGCCTCCGCACGGAGCGCATGCACACGCTCTCGTTCGCCGTCGGTGAAGGCGTCGCGGGCTGGGTCGTCGAGCGCGGTCAACCCGCTCTCATCGATGACGTCCAGCACGACGCTCGCTTCACGCAGCTCGCCGGCAACCAGACGCCGATCGCGTCAATGATCTGCGTGCCGCTCATCGCGCGCGGCGAGCGCGTCGGCGTGGTCACCGCCACCTCCGACAAACCGTCCTGCTTTGACACGACGCACCTCGAGCTCGTGCGCTTCATCTCCACCACGATCGCACTCGATATCGAGAACGTGCGCCTCCACCGCGTCGCCGTCACCGATCCACTGACGGGCGCGTTCAACCGAGAGTTCCTCATGCAGCGCCTGCCACAGGAGCTCCAGGACTCGATCGACCGCGATCGCTCGCTCTCCGTCGCGATGGTCGACGTCGATCACTTCAAGAGCGTGAACGACCAGCACGGCCACGGCGTCGGTGACGTCGTTCTCGCCGAGGTCGCCCGGCGGCTGCGCAGCGCCATCCGCACCGGTGACCTGCTCGTTCGCTACGGCGGTGAGGAGTTCCTCGTCGTGCTGCCCAAGGCCGACGCCGGACGCGCGTGGGAAGTCGGCGAGCGGATGCGCCAGCGCGTCTGCGAACGCGCGTTCGACGTGGGCGACGGCCTCGCGATCCTCCTTCGCATCTCCGTCGGGATTGCGCAGTGGCGCGTCGACGAACCGATGGCCGAGCTGATCGACCGCGCCGACACCGCGCTCTACGGCGCCAAGGATCGCGGACGCAATCGTGTCGAGGTCGCCCCGTGAGGCGCGCCCGTGAGTGACGACAAGAAGCCACGCGATCCGTTCGCGCCACTGCCGCTGAGCGACGAGCTCCAAAAGGCCGGCGAGAAGTCAGGCCCGCTGCCCAAGGCGGCCAAGCGCGCGGTCGATGCGTTCGCGCCGCTCGCGCTGCCGAAGGAGCCGTCGGGCGCCGCTCCGATCAAGCCCCCGAAGCCTGCTGATTCCGGCGCGACGCGAAAGCCCGCGACGACGGAGCCGCCGCGCACAGCGTCGGTCGAGACCGCGAAGCCTGCGTCGGATACGCAGCGCGCCGAGCCTGTCGCGAGGCCCACGCCGCCAACCGAAGCTGCTCGCACGGCGTCGTCCGTCGAGGCTCCCGTCGCGCCTTCGGCTCCATCGCCCGTCGAGGCTGCGCGCGTTCGAGCGCCGTCGGTTGCTCCGATCACTGTGCCGATCGAGCCGCCGATTGCTCCTTCATCGCAACCGCGCGCTCGCGCTGCCTCCGAGTCGCCTGCTCTGACGAGAGTCGCCTCGACGGAGACTCCGGCGGAATCGCCGAGCGTCGCGGATGTCGCCACCGAAACGACCGCAGACGCTCTGCGCGCCGCGAACCTCATCAACCCCTCGCCGACGGCAGGTCGACCGGGCTCTTTCCGCGCGTCTACATCGCCGGTGGTGCCCACACGGGCGAGGAGCGAACCGACGATCGATCTCGACGACGACGAGGCCGTGCGCGCCGCGTCGACCTCCGCGTCGGAGACGGCACCGTCCGAGAGCGCGGCGTTCCGCGTTGCCCCGACGTCGACCGACCTCGTGAAGGTCGAGAAGTCCGGCGATGCGATGGCCGATGTCGACGACTTCCTCAAGGACGCCGTCGGCAAGCGCAAGAAGCGAGCGAGCGACGATGATGACGGTGGCGGTCGCAAGCGCTCTCGCGGTGGCGCGATCTTCGCTGCGCTCACCATCGTTGCTGGTGCTGGCATAGCGGGGCTCGTGCTGCTCGGCCGTGTGAACCACAGCCGCTACATCATCAAGTGTACGGCGGAGCAGGTCTCCGTCGAGCGCGGCCGCTCGTTCCCACCGTGGGGCACCGCGCCGGTCACCGGTGCCGAGTGGGCGCCCGTGAAGCTGCCCCCCGAGGCCGCCTGCACGCCGCGCGAGACCGAAGATCTCCCCGAGCTGTCGGGCTGGTTCGCGAAGCTCCTCGAAGATCAGGCGACGGCGCTGCTTACGGCTCGCGAGGTCTCCAAGGTCGACGAGGCCGAGGCCGATCTAAAGCAAGCGCTGCTCGTGTCGCGTGGGCTCGCCACCGAGGACGTTCGGATCGACACGCGCGAGCGCATCGAGCGACTCCTCGGCGACGTGAGCTACTGGCGCGCGTCCGCGAAGCTCAAGCTCGCCGCGGAGGCTCTCGGCGAAGCGGCGAAAGAATACGAAGCCGCGGCCCAACAGAAGCCGCGCTACGTGACCGACGCGTCCGCGTGGGCGCTCTATCTCCGCAAGGTCACCGACGACCTCAAGCTCGGCCCCGCGGGCGCCAAGACCTCCGCGTTCGGCCCTGTGCCCACTTCCGACAAGGCGCCGCTCGGCTCCGAGCTCCCGATCGAGCCCGCCGAGGCCGGCTCCGGCAGTGCCACACCCTCCGAGCCCACCGCTCCATCGACCGCTGGTAGCGCTGCGCCCACCGGCGGCGTTCTCCTCTAGTTATCTAGGGATTGGATACCTAGTAACGTGCGCTGCTTGTCCGCATCTCGGACATTAGATCCCTCGCGTGAGAAATCGGCACGGCCGATGCTGTGCTCGCGCGTATGCGCATTCGATTCGACCGCGGAACCCTCGTCCTCGAACCCGAAGCCGCCGGTGAAGATCCGGCGCAATTTCCAGACGCTACGTGGGATGAGGAGACCTGCGCGTGGCGCTATCCGGCGTACCTGTACACGGAGTTACTTGGACGATTAGCGGACGCGCAAGTCCGAATCTCG
Organism: Kofleriaceae bacterium; assembly: GCA_036499725.1. Taxonomy (GTDB): domain Bacteria; phylum Myxococcota_A; class Polyangia; order Haliangiales; family Haliangiaceae; genus JABFXX01. The sequence goes on along the minus strand of DASYDE010000138.1, from coordinate 59,843 downwards.
GACGAGCTGCGGATTCGCCCCCTCGGTTCAGCAGCGAACGGTGCGGTCACCGGCCAGTCGCCGCCCACGTGGGCGCTGCCGAATCCACCGACCGATCCACCGCCCACGTGGGCGCTGCCTGATCTGCGCTGGTACCAGACGGCGGCCCTCGCAGCGTGGGACTCCACTCGGCGCGGCGTGCTCGCGTTGCCGACGGGCTCGGGCAAGACGCTCGCGGCACTCAGTGCGATCGCGAAGCTCGCCGTCACTACATTGATCCTGGTGCCCACGCGCGTGCTGCTCGATCAGTGGGTGCAGTTGCTCGAGAAGCTGTCGCCCTATCCGGTCGGTCGCATCGGCGACGGCGAGCGAAAGGTCGAGGGCATCACCGTCGCGACGTTCTCGTCCGCGGTCATCTGGGCGCCCAAAATCGGCGACCAGTTCGGCCTCGTGATCGTCGACGAGGCGCATCACGTCGGCGCGTGGTGCCCCAAGGAGGTGCTCGAGATGCTCCCCGCGCCGTACAGGCTGGGCTTGACCGCGACGCCGCCGGGTACCGATGTCGCGCGACGCGAGCCCGGCTTCACGTTTTCCGACGGAACGCGCGTTTCCACGACGGAGCAAGCACCTGCATCGCGCGGCGAACAGCAGCCTCGAGATCGCGCGGATGATCACCACGACGATCCGGACGAGGAGATCTCGCTCGACGAAGACAACGCGACCGAGTCCAACGAGCACGGCGCACCACATCATTCACGCGGCCAGCGCGGCTCCCCGGCGCGGCATCGGGTCATTGACGATCCGGCACGCAGCGACGATGGGCTCGAGCTCACGCGGCTCGTGGGCCCCGTCGTGTATTCGCTCCGCATCGACGATCTCGTCGGTGATGGGCTGGCCAACTACGACCTCGTCACCGTTCCGATCGATCTCGCGCCCGACGAGCGCAAGGCGTATCGCGAGAACCGCGCGAAGTTCTCGTCGGTGTTCGCGCCGCACCAGCGCGCGACGCACGGCTCATCGTGGCAGGACTTCGTGCGCGATGCGCGCCGCACGCGCGCGGGCCGCGAGGCGCTCGTCTCGTGGCGCAGCTACCGGCAGCTGCTCTCGTACTCCAGCGGCAAGCGTTCGATGCTGCGCGAGTTGCTCGCTCTCCACGCGGGCCAGCGCACGTTGATCTTCACGGCCGACGTCGCCACCGCGTACGCGATCGCGAAGGAACTGCTCGTCCAACCGATCACCCACGAGATCGGGAAGGCAGAGCGCGCTGACGTCCTCGCACGCTTCCGCTCGGGCGACATCTCGGCGCTCGTCTCTGCGCAAGTGCTCGACGAAGGCCTCGACGTGCCTGACGCGGATGTCGCGATCATCGTCGGTGGCTCCGGCAGTGCACGGCGCCACGTCCAGCGCATCGGTCGCGTGCTGCGGCCGCGCGACGGCAAGCGCGCCCGCATCTACGAGCTCGCGGTGAACGACTCGACGGAGCTGAGCTACGTGGCCCGTCGACGCGCGGGTCTCGGCGAGCGCGCCGCCGAACCAAAGCGACGAACGTCTTCCAAGCGGCCTCCCGCTTCGCCGCGAGATGTAGCGGGACGGGAATCGCTCGACCACAACTCCGTCGCCACCACGCGAACGTCCGAATGTGACTCCCTAGCCACGACACCAATTCGCACGCACAACTCTGTCGGTAGCGAGCGCTCGAGTGGTCAGTGTCGCTATCTACCGGTCGCTGACCTCCGGCAAGACTCCGGACGTCCAACGCCCCCACCACCTCCGAGACCGTACCCGCAAGTGGGCGAGCTTCTCGTGGCGATGAACATGCCGTTCCCCGTCGACGGAGGTGCACGGTGATCGCGAAGAAGAACACCCACGGCCCCACGTCGAATACAGACACGGCTCCGCGTAGCGGATCGCTCACCTCCACCGCGGCGTCGACACCGCGACCCGGCCCCGAGCTCGCGCGGCAGCCCGGTACGGACGTGCGGCTCTACGACATGACGGACCACGAGTGGATCGCGTCCATCGTCGACCAGGTCGTCTCGTGCCAGGGCATGCCGTGGCGTGCACTGCGCGAACGCGTCGAGCACGGAGCGATCCGCAGCGAACGCGCGGCGGCGATCCTGGGCGCCGTGCGGCGGATCATGGGCGGACGCGCCGACCGGATGCGCGTCGCACGCAAGCTGCGGTCGATCGTGCTCGGCACGCCGGCGCTGGATGCGGAGTCGCGTGCGGAGCGGTTTGCCGCGGCCGAGGAAGAGCTCGGCATTGCCGTCGACGAGCTCGAGAGCTTGCTGTGGATCGACCTCGCGGACGAGCGACCGGTCGCGCTGCCGAACGGCCGTCCCGACGAGATGACGCTCGCTGCGTTCGCGAACGTAGACCGCATCGCGCGGGCCGTGCGACGCGCTCATCGCGTGCGCATCCATACGGGTGGTGACTCGCAACCGCTCGTGCGCGCGGCACGGCGCTTCGGCTTGATCGTGTCGGTGCTCCCGCGCGCAGGCAGCGATGGCCTCGACACGACGCTCGACATCCTCGGCCCGCTCTCGCTGTTCCACGCGACGCGCGTCTACGGGCGGGCGCTCGCGGCGCTCGTGCCGTATCTCGCCGGCTGCACGCGATTCGTCCTCGAGATCGACGCTGACTTTGGCTACGGCCCAGCGGCGCTGCGTGTCTCGTCCCCGGTCTTGTTACCGCCGGCACCGACGGACGCGAGCGTGCAGCGCCTCGCAACGCGCGTGCAATCGGCGCTCGTCAAAGAGCGACCCGCGCTCGTCGTGATGCTCGATCCTCCATCGATCGGCGGCGCGAACGAGCGCTTGTTTCCGGATCTGCTCGTCCACAAAGCGGTTGGAGACGACTGGTTCGTCGAGATCGTGGGCTTCGCGACGAGCGAGCTGCTGCAACGGCGACTCGCGCGCTACGAAGCAGCCGGGATCAAGCGCGTCGTGCTGCTCGTCGACGAGCGCTATGCCGCACCGCACGCGATCTCGTCGGGAGCGAAGCGAATTGTCGCGTATCGGTCGCGCAGTGCAGCGATGGAGCTTCTGAAAATCATGGAGTCGCTATGACCGTCGCAAATGCTAGGCTCAAAGGCGTGGCGCGGGTCATCTACGGCGTAGTCAAGAACGGCGTCATCGTCGTCGACAAATCGCACCCCCTCCACGGGGATTACCGAGTCGAAGAGCTCCAGGAGGGCCTCGAAGTCGAGGTGCACATTCGCGAGCCGAACGACTCGCTCCGGGACCTTACCGCCGAGGAACAAGCGGACTATCAGGCGTCGGTCGCGGAGATCGAGGCGGGGGCGCCAACCTATCCCTGGCGCGACGTACTCGCCGATCTCGAACGCCAACGGTGATGCGCCGTGGTCCTCACACTAGAGTTGTCGCCGAGAGCCCGGCGGCAGCTGGAGCACATCTATTCCTGGTGGGCGACGAATCGTCCCGAGGGGTTCTCGCGATTGAAGCTCCAGTTCAGGAATGCCTTCGAAAACCTGGAGAGATTTCCTGAATCGGCACGCCAACGACCGACGCATTCGAACGACCGCGCATATGTCGTTCCGGATACTTCGTATGTGCTTTTTCTCCGGCTGCATCCCCGAAAAGGAATCGTGGCTGTTCAACTAATCGTGAACGCACGGCGAGCAACGAGCGGTTAGCCGTTCGTACCGCTCATCTACAGCAGGTCGTGGCGCGTGATCTCCATCGTGCCGCGCGAGATGCGCGCGCCGGTCATCACCGCTGCGGCAGGTCGGACGCGAGCGTTACCGACGAGCTGCGAGTGCGAGAGCAGCTGGCAACCGAAGTCAGCCGCATCGTCGAAGTCGCCGGGCGTCGCCGCCGAGCGCGGAGGCAGCGTCGCGCACGCGGGATACGGCGTCTCCGCGGTTCCATCGCCGTTCGCGTCGTACTTGAACTGCGAGATCGCCATGCACACGCCGAGCTTGTCGGCCCACGGCGTGAACGCAGCTGGCAGATCACCGTTGTCGTCCTCGACGTAGGTCCACATGAACACGCACGTCGAGCTGGGGAGCGAGCCCTTCTTGCCGGTCGCGCACGTCGAATTGCCGGCGACGGCCGTCGAGCCTGTCGGGAGCTTGCCGAGCGCGGTCGCGCTGCCGAGCTGATTGCCGGAGTGCGCGGCCGTGTTGTCGATCTCGAGCGCGGCGCACGTGCCGCTGCAGAGCGTGACCGTCGATCCCGTCTGATCGTAAAAGAACGGGATGAAGCCCGGCGCGCATCCGTTGAGGTACGGATTGCCCGACGCGTTCGTGCTCGGCGCCTGGCGATCGGTGCGCGTCAGCGTATTCGCAGGAACGGGCGCGCACGAGAACTCGCCGTAGCCGTAGCAACCCTTCGTCGGTGTCGAGGGCGTCGGCGAACCACACGCCTCCGTCGTACCGACCCGCTGCGTGAGTGGATCGCACGACAGCTCGCAAACGCCCGCGTACGCGGAGCCGCTCGAATCGAAGAGTCCCGAGTACTCCTGACAGACGCCTTGCGAACCGCAGCTCGGCGCGGCACCGCCCAGATCGCAGACCTGCTTGCAGGTGCCGTTGAGGCAGTAGCTTCCCTTCACGCAGTCGTCCCCGACGGAGCTCATGGAATCGGCGCACGCGCCGCCGAGCGGGACCGAACCAACGACCGCGCAGCCGATGTGACCGACCGGTGGATTGTCTTGATCCTCGATCCACGTGCACTTCTCGCCTGCATTGCAGCCCGTCTGCGCGAGCGGGTTACATGCGCCCGTCGGTAGCATCGCATCGACGATGTTCGCGTCGGGAAAGTTCACCGGCGGGTTGGTGGTGTCGTCGGCGTCGTGGCCCGCATCGAGTGGGTGGTCGCTGCCAGAGTTTGCATCGGGGCGATCGCCGTCAGGCGGAAGGGTGCCGTTACCACCTCCTCCACATCCGATCGCCGTCACCACCAGGACACCGAGCCAGGTCTTCCGCATGAGCGGCACCCTAGGTCGCGCTCCGCGATCTCACCAATGTGAGAACTCGGGCACGCGAAGGCAGAGGACGGTGATGTCCGCGTGGCGGCGCGTGAGGCCTAATGTGTGGCGCGCTTAGCCGCTGGTACCGATTGCGAGACGCGTGAGGCCGACAGCCTTGGCGCGCTCCATGATGTTCACGACGCGACCGTGCTGCACGCCCTTGTCGGCCTTGAGCACGACCTGCGTACCCTTGTCGCGCGTGAATGCAGCGCGGAACAGATTGTCGAGCTCGGCGTCGGTCATGGCCTTGCCGCCGACGACGACGGGGCCGTCGATGGGGATCATGAGAACGAGCGACGCCTTGGACGTATCGATTTCCTGGGCCGCGCCCGACGGGAGGTTCACCTTGATGCCGGACTTCTTCTCGATCTCGGCTTGGGCGTCCTTCTCCTTGGTCTCTTTCTTCTCGTTGTTGCGTTCGGCCTGCACGGCGAGCGCACTCACCATGAAGATCACGAGCATCACGAGGAAGACGTCGGTGAGCGGCGTGATGTTGATCTCCGCGAACATTCCTTCGCCGGAGTCGTTCTCGACGTCATCGTTGGCGTCGGGAGACCTGCCGCCCATCGCCATGGTCAGGCCGCTTCCCGGGTGTCGTCGTCGCCCTTGCGCTTCGCGGTCTTCTCGGCGGGCTCGGGGTCCGGCGTGCGGCCCTTGGCCGGCAGCGAATCGGTGGGGAGCTCGAGCAGGTTCTCGAGGAACTCGTCGGTGAGGAGCTTCATCTCCGTCGCGATGCGAGCCGCGCGCTGGTTGAAGTAGTTGTACTGAACGACGGAGAGGACGGCGACGACGATACCGGCGGCGGTGACGACGAGCGCGCCGGAGATGGGGCCGGAGATTTCGCCGAGCTTGACCGTCTTCTCGGGATCGAGATCTCCCATTGCCTTCATGATGCCGACGACGGTGCCGAACAGACCGATGAACGGTGCGGTCGCGCCGACGGTACCGAGGATCCAGAAGCGCTTCTTCAGATCACCGAGAACGCGCAGGCGCTCGCGATGAACGCTGGTGACCACGCGCTCGTTGCTGATCTTGCCGAGCTTGTCGAAGCCGACAATGAACACGTCGGCGAGCGGCGACGGGGAGCGGTCCGAGGCAGAGCGCGCGGCCTCGATGGCGCCGCGGCTGAGGGCCTTATTGACCGCTTCGCCTAGCTCGTTCGCGCGGACGACGAAGCTCCATTGGGCGATCGCTCGCTCGATCCCGACCGCGAGGGCGATGATCGAGAACACCACGATGACGGCCATCGAGCCGTAACCGGCCAGCAGTAGCTCCCAGATCGATTCCTTCATGAGCGGTGCCTAGTTCAGTGATAGCACGACGTTGCGGGCGTAGGACGTGAGCCGAACGGGAGGTGAACCATGAGTTTGCGTCGGCCGCCGGCGGGGCGAAGTGCCCGTCCAGGGGAAGACCGCCTGGCGCGTGAACAGGTTGCCTACCCGGGCGAAACTTGGTCCACTGCGCCCGCTATGAGCCGAATGGTGATGTGCGCGAAGCTTAAAGAGTCCCTGCCCGGGATCCCGTACAAACCGTTCAACGACGCGCTGGGGCAGCGCATCTACGACACCGTCTCCGCGCAGGCGTGGACCCAATGGATCGAGCACTCCAAGAAGCTCGTCAACGAGTGGCGCCTCGACCTGACGCTCAAGAAGTCCCACGAAGTGCTCAAGGAGCAGTGTGAGGCGTTCTTGTTCGGCGACGGCGGCACCGTCCCCGCCGAGTACGTTCCCGAGACCCACTCGCACTGATCTGATATCCGGCATGCGCGCGCTGGCCAGATGGCTGCCGTCGCTCGCCGCGCAGGTGCCGTGGTTTCCACTCGGCGAGTGGCCGACCCCGCTGTCCCGACGCGAGGTGGACGGCCGCCCGCTGTGGTTCAAGCACGAGGGTGATTCGCACCCGACGTACGGCGGCAACAAGCTCCGCACGTTGGAGATGTGGTTTGGCCTCGCGCACGAGCGCGGCGCGCGACGCATCTGGGCGATGGGGGCCTACGGCTCCAACCACGCGATCGCGACGCTCGTCCACGCGGAGCGCGCGGGTCTCGAGGCGGGTGCCCTGTTGTTCCCGCAGCCGGCGACGAGCTGGGCGATCGAGAACGCCGGCGCGATGGTGACGAACGGTGCACCGATCGTGGGCATGCGATCGATCGTCGAGCTGCCGTTTCGCGGCATGTGGGCCGCGCGCGATCGCGATGCGCTCGTGATGCCACCGGGTGGCGCGACCACCGTCGGAACGTTCGGCGCGGTCAACGCGATCTTCGAGCTCGCGCTGCAGATCGCCGACGAGAAGACCGCGATCCCACCGCCGGCCCGCATCGTGTTGCCGATCGGGAGCGCGTGTACCACTGCCGGCCTACTCGCAGGACTCGTCCTCGCGCGCGCGTGCGGTGCGTGGCCGTGGGACCTGCCGATCATTCACGGCGTGCGTGTGACGCCTTGGCCTGTCACGTCGCGCTTGCGCATCGCGAACCTCGCGCGCGCCACGCTCGCTCGCGCGTCATCGCTCGATCCACTTGCAGTGCGCCGCGCCGACGCGGGCAAGCGCCGCCTCGACGGCCGCGAGCTCCGGCCCGCAGATGGCAAGCGCGGCATGCTCGACGAGCTCCTCGACATGCGCGTGCTCCTGCAGCACCTCGTCGTCGACGGCGCCGAGCTTGGTAAGGGCTACGGTCAACCGACGCTCGCTGCCCTGCGCGCCGAAGCGGATCTCGCAGGCGGTCCCCGGCTCGACGGCGTCTACTCCGCGAAGGCTGCCGCTGCGTTACTGCGCTTGCATCGCGAGGGCGTCGGCCCGTTGCTGTTCTGGTCGACGAAATCGACCGCGGTGCTCGACGCGCCTGACGCTGCGGAGCTCTCGCATGCGAATCGCGCGATCCGCCGCTGGATGCAGAGCTGACCTACTTCGTGGACTCGGTCGACGTGGCCTTGGTGTCGGCCTTCTTCGCTGCCTTCGGCTCCGCGCCGGTGGCCTTCTTCGACCGCTCGACGGCCGCGCGCTTCTCCGCTTCCTTCTCGCGGGCAGCGGTGATCGTCGACTGACAGGTCTTGAGGTCGCGATCGTTCGCGACGAACTGCGCGTAGTAGCCGGGCGCGCGATTCTCGATCTGCACGGCGAGATCCGCGGCGGCGTTGCAGTCGTTGCCGCGCGCCTTTGCGACGAGCGATGCGTGCTGTGCCTTGGCCCACTCCGTCGTCGGATCGGACTTGGCGACGTCAGACTTCGACGTCTCGGCCGGCTTCTCTTCGAGCGTCTTCTCGGCCTTTGCGGGCGCGGGCTTCTTGGCCTCTGCCTTGGGCTCGGGTTTGGGCGGCTCGACCGCGGCGGGTGCAGGTGACACCGGCGCGACAACGCGCGGCGCTTGGGTCTTGGCCGGCGCGTTCTGCGGCGCGCTCGAGATGGTCGGCGTCGTCGGAGACGTGGTGAAGGTGCGCGCGGGCCCCGCGGGCGGCGTCGCGTAGACCGGCGTCGGTTGCGCAGGCGGAGGTGGTGGAGGCGGAGTCGGTGCAGCTCCGCCCGCTGCGCCTGTACCTGGCGCCTTGGTCACGGTCGTCACGGTGGAGTCAGTGCCCCAGGACTCGCCGTCGGCAAGATTTTCGTTCTTGTCGGCGTCCTGCTTCTTCGCCTTCTGCAACTCGTCGCGGCTACGGAGCGACTCCTTCTCGGGAGCCTTCTTGTCGTCGGACGCGAAGTCCTTCGGCTGCTGCGCGCGGCGATCGAGCGCGATGCCGTTGGCGGTCGCGATCTTGGAGCCTTGCCGTTGCTCGTCGGCGAGCGTGACGGCCATGCCCATGCGGTCGCCTGCATGCTCGGCGTTCGCGTCGCCTTTGGCGTTCATCGCGACCTGCTTATGCGGAACGCCTGTATCGAGGTAGCCATCAGCCACCGCAGAACCTGATCCCGCGGAGCTACCAATGGCGACCGTCGGTGCCGGCTCAGCGCGCTGCGCGACGTCGAACTTCATGTCCGAGCCGGCGGCTACACCTTCTGCCGGTGCGACGGCCTGCTGATCCTCATGCTTCTGCATCGCCGCAGACGGCGCGGCGAGCGACCGATCGGCCGTCTCCTGCGCGAACTCGTTGCCCTTGTTGCGACCGACGACGGCGGCGATGCCGATCACGAGCACGAGCGTCGCGGCGGCGGCCATCGCGGGGTGCTGGACAAACGAGCGCACGAAGCGCCCGAACCAGCCCTCGCCCTCGGCCGGAGCCTTGGGTGCGCGGCGCGCGGCCTCCCGGATCAGCATCGCGGTGATGGACTGGGGCGGCTCGGCCTGCACGGCCATGATGCGGCTGGACCGGATGGCATCGCGGGTGGCGGTCAGGCCCTCCAGCGCGAGCTTGTCGCCAGGATGTGACGCCAGATGCGCGGTCAGCTCGCTCTCTTGCGAGGGCGTTAGCTCCCCGTAGAGAGCGCTGATCAGCAGCGCATCGATGTCCTGGCGTTCAACAATCATGATCCTGCGTCCTTATACTACGTGCGTTCTCGACGAGCGACGAGCCGATCGATGGGGTGGCGCGGGGACGAATCCCTAGGCGAGGCACTTACTTCGTGCTCCGCATCGCGTCACCCATCGGGTCGGTTTGTCGCTCGTTGATTACAGACGCAGGACGAGGGCCAAGGATCTAACGAGCTGTCGAACGGGCACCGCGATTGCTGTCGCAGGGGCTAAGACCCTGAAAACATTACAACCGCAGCGGGCGGGATCACTCCTTATTCGGCTGGCAGGACCAGTTCACGCTGTCGATGGCGAACGAATCGTCGCCGCAGACGTCGGCGTTCGCCGTCGTCGACTTGGTGTCGGTCGTAGGGAACGCGAACTTGGCGCTGCCCTTGTGGACGGCGCGGCGCTTCTTGGACTCGGGAGCGCAGACGACACGCCAGGAAACGCTGCAGTCGATGGGTACCTTACAGGTGCTCGTGATCGTGTACGTCACGGCGGTCTCGCTCGCGTCGTCCTGGTTGAACGCCGTGCAATCGTCGAGCGAGTGACCGCTGGCCGAAGCCGTCCGAGCAACAGACATGGCGAGAGCAGGAACAAGGATCGACGCAGCGAGGGCGCACGTGGCCCAGCGCGCCCAAGAGAAGGACGACATGGCAAACCTCCGGTGACGGCGCGCGTGGATGGACGCGTCGCAGAGCTCACGCAGATCGCAGGTGCGACGAGGCGAGACCGCAGCGCGCTCGCTTTCGCGAACAGCGCCGTCGTTACAGAGCAATAGACAGCGCTCCCGGCGATTGGTTCCAACAATCTGCACGCGTCGCGCAACTGGGCATTCCCCACGGCGATCTCCGTTTTTTGCTCCGCCGGAGCAGCCGCTGGATGATGCGCGGATGGACGTCGTCGCAGCTGATTCCCTCGCTCGCGTCGCGCGTCAGCTCCGTGGTCCTACACGCACCGCCAAGCAGCGCGCCGACGACGCGTACGTGCGCGAACGCAGTCCGCTCGATTCTGCGAGTGGGTCGCGAAGCGTTGGGTTGGAGTTGCTCGCCGGCGCGAGTCACTACGACAAGGTCATCGGCGCGATCCGCGATGCGCACACGAGCGTGTGGATCGCGACCGCGAACGTGAAGGGCATGCTCGTCGAAGGCGGCGCGCAACCTGGTCGCCGTCGCTCGCGCACGAGCGGCACATACGTCTCCATGGTCTCGCAGCTCGACGCGCTCGCCGCAAAAGGCGTCGAGCTCCGCATGCTGCACGGCGAGATTCCGTCGCGACCGTTTCGCGAAGAGATCGCAAAGCACCCTCGCCTGCTCGCCGACGGCGGCCTCTCGCTCGCGCGCTGTCCCCGCGTCCATCTCAAGGCGGTCGTCGTCGACGGGGCCCTGCTCTATCTGGGCAGCGCGAACTGGACCGGCGCGGGCCTCGGCGCCAAAGGCAGCGGCAAGCGCAACTTCGAGCTCGGCATCATCACCGACGACGCGGCGATGCTCGACGACGTGCAGATGATGTTCGAGCGCATCTGGTCCGGCGCGGAGTGCAAGGGCTGCAAGCTGCGCGACCTGTGCCCCGGCCCGCTGGACGCCAAAGCGCCCGCCGCCAAGCTCGTTGCCGCGAAGAAGCGTCCGCGAAAACCTCGCCGTTCTCGATAGTTGCCAGCGCATGTAACCGCGGGCCGCCCTTCGTTCACTATCTAGGCAAGTGACCGCTGCGGCGTACGTCGAGGATGTCCTGCTCGTCGACCGGTGTTTGACCGGCGAGCCGGCTGCCACGCGTGAGCTGTTCCGCCGTCATCAGAAGCGCGTGCACGGGTGCCTCTACCGCGTGCTCGGATCCAACCGCGACATGGACGATCTCCTGCAAGACGCTTTCATCGAGGTGTTCAAGTCGCTCCGCGGCTGGCGCGCCGAAGCGTCCCTCGCGACGTGGGTCGATCGCATCTCCGTGCGCGTCGCGTACCGCTACCTCTCCAAGAAGGGCCGCCGCATCGCGACCGACGTGCTCGAGGACGAGGACGACGCGGGCCCACTCCCCGGCACGTCCGATCACGGCCATGGCTCGCGTCGCCAGCTCGCGCGCGATGGCGTGCGCCGCCTCTACGCCGTGCTCGGCGAGCTCTCACCCGCCGCGCGCCTCGCGTTCACGCTCCACGAGATCGATGGCCGTACGCTCGCCGAAACCGCCAAGCTCGTCGGCTCGACCGTGACGGCCACAAAGTTGCGTGTGTGGCGCGCTCGCAAGCGCATCGAGACCGCCGCTGCTGCCGATCCCATCCTCGCCGAGTTCCTCGTGCCCTCCGGCGAGGTCATTCCATTCACGATCGACGATCAGGAGGCGCCATGAACCTTCGCGGACGCATCCCCGTCGAGCCGCTCACCGACGAGCGACTGACCAACATCGAGCGCAACGTCGTGCGCGGTGCGAGCGATGCACCCCACACGTCGTCGAGCTTCTTCTCGCGCACCACGTGGCCCGCGCTCGCCGCCGCTGCCGTGCTCGTGTTCGCCGTCGGCTTCGTCGGCTGGAAGATCGGCCGCCAGAACGTCACCGACACCGTCGCGATGCAGCCTATCCGCGTCGACACGACCACGCGCACCACGATCGATATCGGCGACGCGACGCTCATCAACGATCCGAACACGCAGCTCGTCGTGACGCGCCCCGCGGGCGGCGTGCTCGTCGACATGACGCGCGGCAAGGTCGAGCTCGAGGTAGTGAAGCGCACGACCAAGCCGCCGTTCATCGTGCGCGCCGGTTCCACCGACGTCATCGTCGTCGGCACGCACTTCTCCGTCGACTACGGCGACGGCACGGGCGATGCGATCGTCGAGGTCACCGAAGGCACCGTCCAGGTCGTGCGTCACGACGACGCGCTCGTCGCTTCCGTCTCCGCCGGCAACGGCTGGACGCACAAGGGTGGTGTGGTCTCTCTCGCCCAGCTCCACACGCAGATCGCCGCGAGCGAGCAGCATGCTCGCACTCGATTTGATTCGGCAGATATGACTCCGTCCACAAGCGGCACCGTCGCCGCGACGAGCGTCACCGTGCCCGGCACGAACGTCGACATGTCGATGCACGACCACGAGACCACGACGCCGACCGGTACGGTTCCCGGCGAGCAAGTTCGCACCACCGGCGAGAGCACCGGCTCGGCGGGCGAGAAGCCGCACGGCAAGCGCGTGGTGAAGACGTACACGGAGAACCTGCACGACGCGCTGCGCGGCCAACCGATCGAGCCCGCGTACGACACCGGCATCGCCGACGCGCAGGAAGCGATCAATCAGCACAACAAGGCGGCAACGCAGTACGGCGACAACGTCGACGCGAAGTACGGCGAGACAGCATCCCGTGCGCTGTACTCGATCGCCGTGATCCAGCTGTTGCAGCAGCGCGACCCGGCAAAGGCGCTCGCGACGCTCGACCGCTACCTCGCGCGCTTCTCACACAAGAACGATCACCCGGATGCCCTGTGGCTGCGAGTTCGCATTCTGTGCGAGACGCGCTTCGACGAGAAGTGCCGCAATGCGGCCAGCGTCTACGCTCGCGAAGTCCCGTCGGGCGCGAAGTCGGGCATGGCCGAACAGGTCAGCGCGACCATCGAGTAGTCATTCACTCGCGTCAGGGCCGCGTAGAAACGTTCCGAAGATGGACTTCAGCTCCACGTCGGAATCCTCGTCAGAGTGGACGACTCGGCCCCCGCGCGCTCCGAAGTCGTGAAGTCTCATCCCGAGAAATGACAGACCGAGCAACAAAGCCTGAAGGCTGCCACCGCCACTGATCCTCGTCAGTGGCTGGAGACCCTGGATCTCGACTGCACAGTACGACTCGTAGTTGTCCGCGGGGTCCTGATCATTCAGCGTCACCGGTTGGCCGACAGAGATATGACTCGGAACGCGATTGCCGCTCGGAAACACGAGCACTACGCGCATTCGAGCAATCCACACGGGATCTGGGGCGGTCATCCATGCGGCAGGATCCAATGAAAACCGTTGAACAGCCACTAGGTATCCAATACCTGGCGATGGGCAGTTTTTTCCGTCAGGGCCCGAACCAGGGCTAACATTCCGCCGGATGGGTCGGCCGTCGTTCACGATCGAGCTCGCAACAGACGCCGGGTTCGCGCGCGATCTCGCGGCGGGCGGTGTGTTCGTGCCGGCGCGCGCGTTGAACGTGTTCGACGAGCTCGATCTGGTCGTGAAGGGCCACGCGGGCGAGATAACGATCGTCGCGCGCGTCGTCTACATCGATCCGGCGAAGGGCGCGGGCCTCGAGCTGATGGGCTTTGGTCCGGCGATGAAGGAACAGCTCGCGGCGCTGGCCGGAACAGCGAGCGAGAAGGCGGCGATCGCAGAGGTCGCGACGGCGCATCGCGCGAAGGTGGCCACGCACAGCACGACGAAGCAGCAGACGAACGCGGCGTCCCCCGCTCCAGCTGCGGATCCCGATGTGGATGCCGACACGATTCGCGGCAAGCGGACGCCGAACTTCGTGCCGACGGCGAACAAGGCCACGCTCGCGTCGGGCTCCATGCCAGCGATGATCACGCCAGCGGGATCGATGCCGGGGATGAAGCCGCCCGAGGAGCAACCGGGCGTGTCGACGCCGGATCCCGATGCTGGCGTGCGGTTCAGTCCGCCGGATCCCGAAGCGGCGATCCGGATCGCGAAGCCGAGTGCGACGGCAGCGCCCGATGCGACGACGGCGGATCCCGATGCGGAGCCCCCCGAGGACGACTCGCCCGAGGGTCAAGAGCGCACGAAGCTCGCGCTCAATGCGTCGGAACGCTTGCGAGGCATGTCACTCGCGGAGCAGATCAGGGTCGCGCGCGGGCCGAGCTCGAGCGAGCGGATCGCGCTCGAGCGCATGTACGGCAAGAACGTGTGGGAAGCGCTGCTGCGCAATCCGGGCCTGACGGCGCCCGAGGTGTCGCGACTCGCGCGATTGGGGACGCTGCCGCGCGTGTTGCTCGAGGTGATCGTCGCCAACAACACGTGGCTGCAGGTGCCGGAGATCCGGCGCGCGCTACTCGCGAATCCGCGACTCGGGACCGATCAGGTGGGCCGCGTGCTGCGCTTCCTGCCCAAGCACGAGCTCAAGCTCGCGTCGACGATTCCCGCGTATCCGCAGTCGGTGCGCAGCATGGCCAAGCGCATGGCAAACGAGTAGGTACGCGAAGCCGACTTGGTCACGAGGATCTTCATCATCAATGGGGCGCAGTAGAGGCGCGACTGCGGTAGGGTGCGCGCCATGCGTCCCGATGGCCGTCGTCCCGACCAGCTCCGTTCGCTCGAGATCATTCCGCACTACCAGAAGCACGCGGAGGGGTCGGCGCTGATCAAGCTCGGCGACACGTGGGTGATCTGCGCGGCGTCCGTCGAGGAGACCGTGCCGTCATGGATGAAGGGTAAGGGCTCGGGCTGGCTGACCGCGGAGTACGCGATGTTGCCGCGCAGCACGCATACGCGCAGCAAGCGCGATCCGGGTGGACGCGGAAAAGAGATCCAGCGCCTGATCGGTCGGTCGCTGCGCGCGGCCGTGGATCTGAAGAAGCTCGGCGAGCGCACGATCAATGTCGACTGCGACGTGCTGTGCGCGGATGGCGGCACGCGCGTGGCGTCGATCACGGGCGCATGGGTCGCCTTGGCGATCGCGATCAACAAGCTCGTCAAGGCGGGCAAGTTGGCGGACGCGTCGGCGCTGATGCCGCCCGTCGCGGCGGTGTCCGTGGGCGTGGTGAATGGCGAGGTCGTGTTGGATCTGCCCTACGTGGAGGACAGCAAGGCCGACGTGGATATGAACGTCGTCGGCGACGAGAGCGGCAAGCTGATCGAGGTGCAGGGCACCGCGGAACACGGCACGTTCGATCGCGCTCAGATGAACGCGATGCTCGATCTCGCGCAGATCGGCATCAAAGAGCTCACTCTCGCGCAGCGCGCGATTGTCTCGGCATGACACGACCGCTCGTATTCGCGACGCGCAACAAGGGCAAGCTCGTCGAGCTGCGCGCGTTGCTGCCTGGCGTGGCTGTGCTCAGCATCGACGAGGCCGCTGCGCGGATCGGCAAGCAGATTCCGGACGTCGTCGAAGATGCGGACACGTTTGTCGGCAACGCTGCGAAGAAGGCGCGCGAGGTGAGCGCCGTGACCGGCCTGCCCGCGCTCGCCGATGACAGCGGCCTCGAGGTCGATGCTTTGAACGGCGCCCCCGGCGTGTACAGCGCGCGATACGCCAAAGAGCACGACGATGCGGCGAACAACGCGAAGTTGATCGGCGCGCTCGCGGGCGTGCCGACGGAGAAGCGCGCGGCGCGGTTTCGCGCGTCGCTCGCCCTCGCGGATGTCACGGGCCCTCTCGGAGCCAAGACGATCAGCGCAGACGGTACCTGTGAGGGCGTGATCCTCGACGAGATGCGTGGCACGCAGGGCTTTGGCTACGACCCGCTGTTTCTCGTGCCGCACCTCGGCAAGACGTTCGCCGAGCTGGGCGTCGAGGCAAAGAGCGAGCTCTCGCACCGTGCGAAGGCGATGCTCGCGATCAAGCCAGAGCTCGAAGCGTATCTGCGGAGCTGCGATGCGTAGGCTGGTCTCGTTGGTGATCGTGGCGGCGCTCGCGGCGTCCGCGCTCGCTGATGACAAGCCGGCGGAGAAGACTCCGCCCAAGCGCGCGATGCCCGTGTACGACGGTCGCGCCGAAGAAGGCACGCGCGCGATCGACGTGCTGCATACCGCCGGACGCGTGGTGTTGTTTCCGGCGTGGGTCGTCGTGAACTACGGCATCCGGTGGCCGCTCGGAAAGTTCATCACGTGGGCGGAGAACTCGCACGGCCTGCGGCACGTCGTGAACGTGTGGTTCCTCGGTCCACCGACGCCGACGATGTCGATCTTCCCGATCGTCCTCTATGACTTCGGCTTCCAGCCGAGCGTCGGCGTGCGCATGCTGTGGGAGGACGGCTTCGCGACACCGGGCAGCCGCTTCTCGTTCAAGCTCGGCGTGGGCGGCACGGATTGGTATCGCGCCGACGTGGGGACACGCATCGCGCTCCCGCAGCACCTGAAGCTGTGGGCCGATGTCAGCGTCCGCCATCGACCGGATCAGCTCTACTACGGGCCCGGCTCCAACTCGCCCGCGGAAGCAAAGGCGCGGTTCGCGGACACGCGCGGAGCAGCGACGCTCGCATTTGGTTGGACGTCGCTCAACGTGTTCGTCCAGTCGGCGGCAACAGCGGCGACGGAGAGTCGGTACGGCGGTAACAGCTCCATCTCCGACCGCGTCGCGGACGGCCTCATCCCGCGGTTGCCGACGGGCTACAACGAGCTTCTGCTCTCGCACCGGGGAGGCATTCGCCTCGCGCTCGACACGCGCTCGCACAAGAGGATCGAGAGTGGTGCCCGGCTCGACGCGACGATCGAGCGCGTGACAACGTCTCGCTACACGACGTGGACGCACTACGACATCAAGGCAGGTGGTGCGCTCAAGCTCGATAAGGTCGGCGAGCGCCTTCTCGACATCCGCGCCCGTCTGCAGCTGATCGAGAGCGACCACATCGACGACGTTCCGTTCACCGAGCTTGCGGCGATCGGCGGCGCGGGCGATCTACGCGGGTTTGCCAATGGCCGCGCGCGCGGGGCGAGCGCGATGTCGGTGATGGTCGACTACCAGTGGCCACTCGCCGCGTGGCTCGACGCGACGCTGTACCTGGGGTCGGGCAACGTGTTCGGGGAAAACCTGGGCGGCTTCGATCTCCAACACATGCGCGGCTCGCTCGGTCTGGGCTTGGGGCTCGCGGGCCTCTCCGACGATCGGCAGATCGAGCTGTGGTCTGCGCTCGGGTTCGAACCGCTCGGTGGAGGCGTCGACCCGTCCAACTTCCGCCTCGTGCTGGCGTACGCATATGACTACTAGGCGCGCAATCTCCCTCGTGCTCCTCGCGGGGTGCGCAACGGCAATGCGGCCGTTCCCCGCGCATGCGCCGCTCGCCCAGGATCCCGACGACGCGCCGTTCCTTCCCAAGCCGGCGAGTCGCGAGTCCGACGATCTGTGGGACACGGTCGACAACGTGGTGTTCGAGCCGCTGACGTCCATGCTCGCGCTCCGCCGCATCCCACGCGCGACAAACGCAACAGCGCTCGACGAGGTCGCCGACTCGAGCTGGTTCACGAACCGCATCGATGCGCTCGTGGCCACCGAGGATCCGGGGATCTGGCAACGAGGTCCGTGCACGTCGGCAGCGCCCGATTCTGGGGGGCCGTGGACCATCAGCAGCGGTAAGCCGAACGGCGCGAACCCGGGCTTCATCCTCAAGCACGCGAACGGCAAGAAGTACCTGTTCAAGCTCGACGGCGCGAACGACGAGCGTCCTTCGACAGCGGACTACGTCGGCAGCCGGATCTACTGGGCCGCCGGTTACAACGCACCGTGCAACCGCATCGCGTACATCGACCCGAACAAGCTTCTCATCGCTCCGACGGCCAAGGCCGAGACGTTCGAGGGTGACAAGGTTCCGTTCACGCACGCGATGCTCGAGAAAGCGTTGACCCGCGGCGGCATCCCACGCCCTGACGGAACGCTGCGCGGCAGCCTGTCCGAGCTCATCCCCGGCGAAGTGCTCGGTCCGTGGGCCGATTTCGGCACGCGCGACGACGATCCGAACGACATCATCCCGCACGAGGATCGCCGCGAGTTGCGCGGGAGCTACGTCCTCGCCGCTCTGCTCTCTCATTACGACGCGCGCGAACAAAACTCTCTCGACGAGTGGGTCGCAGCGACCAAGGACGGCCCCGGCTTCATTCGCCACTACATGCTCGATTTCGGCGACTGCTTTGGCTCCAAGTCGTCGCGGCAGCGCGTCACACGCCGCCGCGGTCACGCCTACGAGATCCAGTGGCCGCTCGCGTTCGTCGAGCTGATCACGTTCGGTGTCTTGCCTCGCCCGTGGCGCGATCCTCACCTCGGCCCAGGCGGGTTCACGCTCGGGTTCTACACGGACGACCCGTTCGAGGCCGACGACTTTCACACCGCGTACCCGTACGGCCCGTTCACGCGCGTGGCCGAGGCTGACGCGGCGTGGGCTGCTCGCATCCTCGCGCGCATGCCCGACGAGGCGATTCGCTCGATAGTCGATGGCGCCGAGCTGTCGTCGGTCGCCGTGCGCGACGAGCTCCTCCGCGCGATCCGCGGTCGCAAGCGCAAGCTGCTGCAGCGCTACCTCGGCGAGCTCTCGCCGCTCGTGCCGCGGATCAACGGCGCACAGGTGTGCGGTACCGATGTCGCCGTCACGGCCGGGATCGCCGACCGTCCCGTCGAAGTCTGCGCTCCGCTGCCATCAGGTGCGTACGGCGTCGTCACGTTGCGCACTGGCGATCTGTCGCTGAACGTTCACGTCGCCACCGTCGACGGCACGCCGATCATCGTCGGCGTCGAGCGCTAGTACGGACGCGGCGGCACGATCGTCGGGTAGTCGCCCGCTTCGTCGCCAGTCAGTGTCTTGGTAAAGACGAGCTTGCCGTCGGCGGTTCGTCCGCGAACGACGAGCTCGAACGGATGCGCGGACTTCACGTAGTCGCCGACCGCCGTGCCGAGCGAGAACTTCATGTGCTCGCTCGTGAATGACTGCACGCCAACGTCCTGCGCGAAGTCATGCCGCGACTCGGGGTTGTAGTACAGGTCCGCGCGCGCGATGGTCGCGAGCGGCGTCGGTGAGTCGATGCGCATCAGCTCGATGCGATCGACATGCGCGAGCGGTCCTGTCGGGGGCTCCACGCTCGGCGCTTCGTGGTCGAGCTGGATGAACAGCTTGTCGTACTGCTTGGGGCCTATGTACTGCTGATCGGTCCAGCTGCCACCCGGCTTCTGTTCGCGCGGCTGGTCGATGTCGAGCAGCGTGTCGATGGTGTTCGTCACCTGCGCGATCTCGGCGAGCTTGCCGTTCGCTTGATCGACCCAGTCGGGGATCACGACGCAGAGGTGACCGTTGCCGAGGCCCCACTTGCACGTATCGACCTGTCCGTAGCCACACGTGATCAACGCTCCGCCGCACGCAGCGCCGACGTGGAGCTCGTCAGGAACGCACAGATGATGCGTCGTCTCCTTCTTCGCGCATCCATCGTGCGACGTGCCGTAGCACGTGAGCTTCTTGGGCTCGCTGCAGCTCCAGGCGTCCACGTCACGCGGCGCCGTCATCGGGCCACCGCAGTCGTCGCAATGTTGCTTCCCACAGCCAACCAAGCACAGGATGCCAACTAGTCCCCACGCAGCGCGCATGAGCTCATTGTAGATGATCGACGACTACAACGCCGACCGAACGGGCTGGGCCCGGTTCTCCGAGAACCGAAAGCTGCGCTATCGGCTCGCGCGTTCGCTCACTGGTGAGCCGATCGTCGTCGAGAACGATGTCGTGCAGAGCGAGAAGCGCTGTGTGTTCCTGATGCTCAACCCGAGCACGGCGGACGCGTTCAAGCTCGACCCGACCAACCAGCGCTGCCTCGGCTTCGCGACGAAGTGGAAGTTCCGCGCGATGGAGGTCGTGAACATCTTCGCGCTGCGCTCGACGGATCCCAAGGCGTTGCGCACGCCGCGCGCGGTGCTTGGCCACGACGCGATCAACGACGAGCAGATCCTCGCTGCGTGCCGCGGTGCCGATCGCGTGGTCGCCGCGTGGGGCAATCACGGGCTGTGGCGCGATCGCGGCGCGGAGGTCCACGCGATGCTGCGCCTGCACGACATTCCACTGCACGCGTTCACGATCACGAAGCAGGACCAACCGAACCATCCGCTGTACATCCCGCTGATCGCGCGCGTGAAGCGCTGGCGGTAGTCACTTGCCGACAAACTTCGCGAACTGCGGCGGATAGCGCTCGCCTTCGACCTTGAACGCGCCGAGCGCGGACCGAATGGTGCCGAGGTCGTCGGCGGTGAGCGTCACGGCATCCGCACCGAGATTCTCGGCGAGGCGCGACTGCTTGGTCGTCCCCGGAATGGGCACGATCCACGGCTTCTGCGCGAGCAGCCACGCGAGTGCGATCTGCGCCTGCGTCGCGCCCTTGGACTTCGCGATCACGGCGAGCTGATCCACGAGCGCCTGGTTCGCCTTGCGCGCCTCGGGCGTGAACCGCGGCACGACGTTGCGGAAGTCGTCCTTGCCGAACACTGTCTTGTCGTCGATCGCGCCCGTCAGAAAGCCTTTGCCGAGCGGGCTGAACGGAACGAAGCCGATGCCGAGCTCCTCGAGCGTCGGGATGACGTCGTTCTCCGGCTCGCGCCACCACAGCGAGTACTCGCTCTGCAGCGCGGTGACGGGCAGCACGGCGTGCGCGCGGCGGATCGTCTGCGCGTTCGCCTCGGAGAGGCCCCAGTGCTTCACCTTGCCGGCCGCGATCAGCTCCTTGATGGTGCCAGCGACGTCCTCGACAGGAACGTTCGGATCCTGGCGATGCTGATAGAGGAGATCGATGCGGTCGGTCTTGAGACGGCGCAGCGACTGATCCACGACGAAGCGGATCCGATCCGGCCGGCTATCCGGGCCCTTTGGTGCGCTGCCATCGAGGAAGCCAAACTTGGTCGCGATCACGACCTGATCGCGCATGGGGGCCAACGCTTCGCCGACCATCACTTCGTTGAGCTCTCCGTACGCCTCGGCCGTATCGAAGAACGTCACGCCGCTCTCGAACGCCTTGCGGATCAGCGCGATGCCTTCGGCCCTCTCCACGCCTGGTCCGAGGCCATAGCTGAGTCCCATGCAGCCAACGCCGAGCGCCGAGACTTCGAGACTGCCGAGCTTTCGTGTGTGCATGCAGAAGTTGTAACGCCGGCTGACTCTTCTGATTAGCTGCTAGATTGAGGATAGACCTATGACAAGGCGTCATGAATGGCACGCGAGGACGTAGGCGACCTCCAGACGTTCGTCGCTGTCGCGCGCGAGCGGAGCTTCACCAAGGCCGCGGCCAAGCTCGGCATCTCGCAATCAGCGCTCAGCCACGCGGTCTCTCGGTTCGAGCAGCGGATCGGCATTCGCCTCCTCACGCGCACGACGCGGAGTGTTGCTCCTACGCAGGCGGGCGAGAAGCTGCTGCGCACCGCGGGCCCGCGCTTCGACGAGATCGAGGCGGAGCTCGCGTCACTCACGGAGCTGCGCAGTAAGCCCGCGGGAACGATCCGCATCACGTGCGGGCGTCACGCGGCGAAGACGGTGCTGATCCCCAAGCTCGGAACGCTGCTGCCCGAGTATCCAGACCTCGGCGTCGATCTGACCATCGACCAAGGACTCACGGACATCGTGGCGCGGCGGTTCGACGCCGGCGTTCGGCTTGGCGAGCAGGTCGCGCGAGGAATGATCGCGGTGCCGATCAGCCCCGACATGCGCATGGCCGCCGTCGCGTCCCCTGCGTACTTCCAGAAGCACCGGCCTCCCCTCACGCCGCAGGAGCTGTCGCATCACACCTGCATCAACCTCTGGATGCAGACGGCCGGAACGCTCTACGCGTGGGAGTTCGAGAAGCGCAAGCGAGCTGTTCGCGTCCGAGTAGAGGGACAACTGACGGTCAGCAGCACGGAGGAAGCAGTGATCGGTGCGCTCGCGGGTCTCGGCATCGCACTCGTCCTCGAAGACCTCGCCCTCGATCACCTGAAATCAGGCCGCCTCGTGCGCGTGCTCGAGGACTGGACGCCGCCATTCCCCGGCTACCATCTCTACTACACGACGCGCCGCCAGGCCTCCGCGGCGTTCTCGCTCGTCGTCGATGCGCTACGCCACCGGCGCTAGATCAACGATCGGAGCGCGGGCGCGGCGACATCTTCGACAACCCACAGCGTGCGATCCGGCAGCTCGGCCCACGCCTCGTCAGTGAGCTGCTCGCTCGCGATCACCACGGCCGGCGTGCGCCGCTCCCCCTGCCGGACGAGTGCGAACAACGAGCGCCCGAGGCGATGCGCGTAGACCCTGCGACCGCAGGAGAACAGGAAGTTCACCGAGCCGACCGCGTCGATCGCGTGCAGCTCGCGCACCGCGAGAGTCAGCGCCGTCTCGACATCGCCGACCTCGTCGATGCGCGTCGCGAGGAACGCGAACAGGCGCTCGCTGTCGGTGTCGCCCGTGATCTCGGCGGCGCGTTCAGCGGAAGTGCGCGCGGCGAGCGCCGGTAGTGCGGTGACGGTTCCGTTGTGCGCGAACACGTAGCCACCGCGGCGGAACGGATGCGTGTTGAGCAGCGACGTCTCGCCGACCGTGCGCTGCCGAACATGCGCGATGAGGACGCGCGCGTGTGTCGTGGCTGCGAGCGTGTCGTACTCGGGCGAGGTCTGCGCGCAGGCGGTGCCGCGGTGGACGGTCCACTCGCTCGCCTCGCGGACCGCGACACCCCAGCCGTCGGGATGCTCGCGCGACAGCGCCCACAAGCTCCGCGGCGCATCGCGCAACAGCCCGCGTGTGAACACGGGGTTCGCTGCCACCAGGCCGACCATTCGACACATCACCCCAGTCTATCGATGGACGCGCCAGGGGCGAGATTTCGGCAATTCCACGGCAGGATCAGCCGCGCCAACCCGCGAGAAACCGTGCGAAGTCCTCCTGTGCCGTCGGGAAGAGAGCCCGCCATTCGGCCTCCAGTGCATCGGCGTCGACATCGGCGCGCAGCGATGCTCTCAGGTGGCGAAAGTAGGCATCGAGGTGCCCATCCGAGTGGCCATGCAGGAGGTACGCGACGTCCTTCATTCCGCAGCCGCGCCCCGCGTACTGGAAGTCGACCGCCGCCACCGCGCTCGCGTCGCGCGTGAAGCAGAAGTTCGCCTCCTTGGCATCGCCGTGCAACAGGGTCTGGAACCGCGCCGCGGCGAGCTGCCGGTCGAGCGCATGCGCGCGGGCTGGATCGATCGCGAGCTCGTCGAGGCGCGTGGCGAGGTGCCAGTACGTGCCTTGCTCCCACAGGCCTTCGCCCGCATCGCCCATGAAGCACGCGTGAAACTTCGCGAGCCACGCGAGGCACGCCTCGAGCGCGCGGCCACTCGCTGGATCGCGGCGCAGCGGGAACTCCGCGTCGAGATCTTCGAGGATGAACGTCCAGCCGTCATCGCGCCGCGCGCCGAACATCGTCGCGACGCGCGCCCTGCTGCGTGCTGCGTACCGCTCGTAGAACGTCTGCTCCACGTCGTACGAACGACGCTTGCGCGTATCCGACACGCTCGCGGCGACGCGCGGCGGCTTCACGCTTTTCACGATGACCGTGCGCCCATCGTCGAGAGCGACGCGCACGATCTCGCCGTAGCCGCTCCATAGGCGCTGAATGCGCGCGACGGGACGCGCCTTCGCGCCCATCACCTCGCCGACCCAGTCGAGCATCAACGACGAACGACGACGACGTTGTTGCGCTCGTCGAGCGTGATCTCGCCGCGCTTGAGCAGCCGACCGACCGCGCGCTTGAACGCTTTCTTCGACAGGCTGAACAGGTCGCGGATCAGCTCGGGTGACGAGTGATCACCGACGAGCGGGGCATCGGGGCGCGAGAGCACTGTCTTGATTGTCTCGGCGTCGCTCGTGATCTCTTCGTGAGCCGGGCGGCGAAGGGTCAGCACGACCTTGCCGTCGGGCAGCACGTCCGCGACGCGGAACTTGGTCGCCTCGCCGCGGCGCAGCGAGTGCGGCTCGCTCGCGGGAACGAGCCCGACGTACGACCGCTCGAGGATCACGAACAGACCGATCTCCGGCTCGTTGCGCCACGCCTCGCCCTCGATCCACTGATCGCGCAATACGCGCCGCGACCGCGTGCCGAGGAAGTCGTTCACGAGCATCGAGCCAGCGAGCCGACCCGACTTGTCGAGATAGAGCGCGATGGGATGAATCTCGCCGACGAAGACCTCGCGCGACTGCTGCGCGAACGGCACGAGCAGCTCTTTGCCGAGCCCCCAATCGACGAACGCGCCGATGTCGTTAACATCGGTGACCTCGAGAAAGCGCACGTCGCCGAGCGCGAGCAGCGGCTCCTTGGTCGTCGCGGTGGGTCGTTCATCGGAGTCGAGGTACACGAACACGTCGACGAGCTCGCCGATCCGCGGACCTTTGATCTCGCGCGCGTCGAGCATGACGGCCGACGAGTCGGGATCCTTGTCGTCGACGGGAACGAGCCACACGCCATCGTCATCGATCTCGCGAATGCGGAGCTGGACGTGGCGGCCGAGAAGATCTTCCATCATGCAGAGAGTGCCTCGTCAGTGTCGTCGTTGATCTCCTCGAGGGAGCGCCGCGCCGTTTCGGGCACGACGAAGAACGTGATCGCAGCGCCGAACAGTGACACACCCGCGAGTACGAGCATCAGTTTCACGGGACCGATCAGCCCGAGCAGCAACGGGAAGATGAATGCCGAGATCGCCGCACCGATGCGCCCGCCGACGACCGTGATGCCCTGCGCGATACTCCGTACGCGGGTCGGCGCGAGCTCCACGCCCAGGAGGCCGGCACCGGAGATGGCGCCGGGGCCCACGCACAATGCGGCCGTGTAGAGCGCGAACATCGTGAACCCGACGATCGGTCTGCCTGCGGCCGTGCCGAGCATCGGTGCGAAGCCGATCAAGCCCAGACCGCAGAGACCAAACCCGAGCGCGGTCATCACGCGCCGCCCTGCGCGATCGACAAGGACACAACCAAGCAGCGTCGCCGGCGTGCCGATCAACGCGTACGAGATGAGCGTGAAGTTGATCTCGGAGAGATGCATGCCCTCCGCGATCACCGACGGGCCGAACAGAATGCCGGAGTAGAGGACGATGTCGTAGATCATCCACAGCAGCGCTGCGCCGAGGATCCCGCGCGCATGCTTGCGGAGCAGCTGCTGCCACGTGCGTCGATCCACGGCGGGAGCCTGCTCGACGACCGTCCCCGTGATCCCCGCCATCACTTGTTTCGCGTGCTCCGCATCGCCCTCGACGCGAGCGAGGAAGCGCGCAGTCTCTGGCATCTTGCGGCGCAGCGACAGCACCGAGAGCGCAGGCACTGCGCCAAAGCCGAGCACGATGCGCCACTGCAGATCGTCGCTGACGCCGATCGCGCGCAACAGCAGAAGCACGAGCGCTGCGAAGATCGCACCGAAGGCCCACATCGCACCGAACCCAAAACCGAGCTTCTTTCCGCGGTCCGCGACGTTGGAGTGCTCCGCCATGATCGTCGGCGACAGCACGTAGTCCGCCCCCACGCCGATGCCCAAGATGAAGCGGATCGCGATCAGCCACCACAGATTCGGCGCGAACGCCTGCACGATCGCGGCGGCGGCCATGATGCCGACGTCCACGCCGTAGAATCGCATGCGGCCCTTCTGCGCGAGCCAGCCCGCCAGAATCGCGCCGATCACCGAGCCGACGAGCGCCGATCCGGTGAGAAGGCCGCTCTGAAATCCGGTGATCGTGCCGACGCCAAATGACGCGAGACACAGCGGCAACACGAGGCCGATCGACGACAGATCGTAGCCATCCGTGAACACGCCCATTCCCGTCGTGAGCATCGCAAGCACGTGGAAACGCGAGAACTTTTGTTCGTCGAGTTTCGTGAACGCGTGGGCCGCCATGGCCCCGCGACTATAGCTCTACGCCGACGGTAGGGGCGCAGCGGCGGTCGTCTCGTTCGGCACGTTGCGCGACGGATTCGTCGCCATCAGCTCTTCGAACATGACGAGAACTTCGTTGCCCAGCGCGGCGCGCTCGTCAAACGAGAGCAGCGTCTTCACGAGCGGGAAGAGCTTCTTCTCCTCCTCCTTGTGCGCGTGGTGCGAGACCTGCTCCTTGAGCACAGTGATCTTCGCGCGGAACGTGGCGTCGTCGAGGCGCATCTCGATCAGGTCCGCGAGGACGCGCTTGATCGCGAGGTGCTCTTCGACGGACTCGTGAAGCATCTGGTTCGTGTCCTTGGCCATCACGGCCGGGTAGAACACCTTCTCTTCGACCGTCGAGTGCGCGGCGAGCTGGTTCGCGAGCTCGTGGAGGACCGTCTCGCGGTTGCCCTCGCCCGCTTCGAGCTTCTCGAACAGCTCGTCGAGCCGCTCGTGCTGCGCCTCGAGGAGCTCGATGACTTCGGTGGTAACGCCACGGTGGAGAATCGCGCTGAGGATGCCCATGCGAGGTACTCGTGCAAGCGCAAGACCACGCGGGCCATGCGGGCAAGCTGCGATTCTCGCGCGGACATTCGTGCTCTGGTGCCGCGCCGAGCGCTGAAGCACGTAGGCACGTAGTACACACGGCGCGATGCTCCGCACGTTCGTTCTCGTTGCTCTCCTCGCGGCATGCGGCGGGACCTCCGCCACATATCACGCGTTCGCCATCTCGTCCGACGTTCCCGCGACCGGCGACGACTTCGCGAGCGCGCTCTACCAGAGTGTCGGCGCGACGATGGCTCCTGGTCACACGGTGAAGCGCCTCGACAACGGCGCGATGTTCGACTCGCTCGTCACCGACATCGACCGCGCAGCGACCAGCGTCGACATCCTCATGTACATCTGGGAGGACGGTCGCGCGTCGACGCGCCTCTCGACTGCGCTCATCGCCAAGGCACGCGCCGGCGTCACGTGCAGGATCGTGATCGACTCCTTCGGCAGTCCCGACTTCGAGAAGACCGTGTCGCCTGCCCTCGTCGCGGCGGGCTGTGTAGTGAAGATCTTCCGGCCGTTCCCCGCGCACTCGCCGCTCCTGCGCAATCACCGCAAGGTGTTCGTCGTCGATGGAACCATCGCGTACGCGGGCGGGCACTGCGTGCGCGACGAATGGCTCGGCACGGCGCTCAGCGACAAGGAATGGCGCGATACGAGCGTCCGCTTCACCGGCCCCGCTGTGCGCGAGGCGCAGCAGGCGTTTGCAGAGAACTGGCAGGAAGCCGGAGGCGCGCTACTTCCTGCCGACGCGTTCCCCACGCAGTCGACCGAGGGTTCCACACGTCTCGCGTTCGTCTCGAGCACGGCGTCTCCGAACATCACCCGCGCCGAGCGACTGACGTTGCTCGCCATCGCCGCGGCGCACAAGCGCCTCTGGATCACGAACGCGTACTTCGTCCCGTCCGACGACGTGATCGCGCTCCTGAAGCAGAAGGCGACCGCAGGCGTCGACGTTCGCATCCTGGTTCCTGACGAGCACGATGACTCCAAGGTGGCGCTCGTCGCGCAACGGCGCCTCTACCCGCAGCTCGCGAAGACCGGCATCCGCGTGTGGGAATACCAGCCATCCATGGTTCACGCGAAGACGATGGTGGTCGACGACACGCTGAGCGTCATCGGATCCATCAACATGGACCCGCTCTCGCTCAACAAGCTCGACGAGGTGGCCGTCGTGATCGATGACGCCGCGTTCACCGACGGTCTCGCGCAAGCGTTCGTGACGGACTGCACGCACGGGACTCTCGAAGCCGGTCCCGCGAAGTAGGTCGCTAGTTACCGCGCGACGAGGCCGCTCGTGCCGGCCGCGAGACCGGTGAGCGCGGGCTGCGGCGACAGCGATCCGTCGGACGCGATCGAGAAGATGCTGACCGTGTGCGATGTGCCGGCGAGCGAGTACAGATAGCCGCGCTCCGGCGAGACCGCCAGATCGATCGGCGACATGCCGCTCGTCGCGGTGACACCGTTTGCATCGTGGAGCGTGAGCGCCCCCGTCGGAGAGACGTTGAGACCGGTGATGTTCGCCGTCGCCGTGTTCGCGAGGTACGCGAAGCCACCGACCGAAACGATCCAGCACGCCGCGCCCTGCAGCGTCGGGAGCGACGAGGTGATCGCCGTTAGCGTACCGGTCGCACCGACGGAGTACGAGCTCGCGGACGAGCCAGCGGGCGTCGCGTCGCCAACCTCGGCGACGAGCATGAAGCCCTCCGGGCTGAACGTGATCGCGAACGGCTGATGGCCTGCCGGCGACTGGAAGTTACCGGCCTGCGCGACGCCCGCCGTGATCTCGTACGTGTCGAGTCGTCCGGTCATGGTGGTGCCGAAGCGCTCTGCCACGACGAGGTGCTTGCCGTCGGGCGTGAACACGAGATCCGTCGGGTGAACATCGCCGGTGCCGCTGAGCGCGCGCGTCGAGCCAGCGATCGCGGTGAGGGTCGTGCCGACGACCTTGAAGCCAGTGATGTTGGCGTTCACCGTGTTGTCGGCGATGTGCGTGCCCGACACGTCGCCGTAATTGAGGACGTAGACGAGGTCGTCGTGCACCGCAATGCTGATCGGCTTGACGCCGCCCGACGCGATCGTCGCGAGCACGCTGAGGGCGCCATCGCCATCAATGCTCATCATCGAGATCGTGTTGTTGCCCGCGTTCACCGCAAAGAAGCGCGCCGTCTTCTTGTCCCAGACGAGGCCGCCCTGGCTGCCGAGTCCAGAGCCGCTGCCCATGCCACCGGTGCTCCACTCGGTGTCGCGCGTGAGGTTGCCGTTCTCGCCCCGGAGGAACGACGCGACGTTGTTGCCTGCCGCCTGATTCGCGAGCGTATAGAGACCGTGAGGCGCGACATCCGGTGCGTCCGCGCCGTTCGCACCATTCGTGCCGTTCGTGCCGTCGGTTCCATCGCTTCCATTGGAACCATTCGTACCGTTAGCACCGTTGGTACCGTCCATGCCGTCCATGCCGTCCGAGCCGTCGGAGGCGCAGGCGCCGAGGAGAAGAATCGCAATCGAAGTTAGTTTCAGCATTGGATCACCGTCCCTGTAAGGTTTGAGTGATCCCACTACGTTCTCGAAACGCACGGGTTACCGCTCGATCCACCATGCCCCTCAGACGCAATCGCGACGCTGCGCGCTGGGGCACGTACCGTGAGCGCCGATCCGACGACGCGTCTTCAGTTCCTCACGCACGTGCGCGAGTTGCACCTTGCGGTCAGGTGCGCGCCAGTATTCATGCGGGGATCCTGCGCGGCAGGCAGTCATCGAGCCAACGCTCGACCCGCTTCAGCTGGCTCGCGAGTAGCTCGCGAGATCTCGTGGTGTGCGCGAGCAACATTGTTCCTTGAAGCGAGGCAATGAGATCCGTCGCCCGGGCGCGAGCCTCGCGGGCACGAAATCCGGAGCTCCTAAACTGTTCTTCGGCGAATTCGAGATAAGCCGCCAGAAGGCGCGCAGCCGCTCGCGCGAGCAGCGTCTTTGCACCGAGCTTCTCGAGCTCCTGACACAAGCTGCCGTGCGGGCATCCGAACTGTACGATCGATCTCGAATCGAGAGGAGCTCGCACCAGGCGCACTAGCCGGCTGCGCGGATCGCGATACTTCGCCGTCCAACTCGCGAACATCGTCCGCAGATCAGCCTCGTGTGCCTCGATCACGGCCTGGGCGATCGCTTCCTTGCTCTTGAAGTAGTAGTAGACGTTGCCGAGCGGCACACCGGCGCGATCCGCAACATCGGCGAGCGTCGTGCGAGCGAAACCTTGCTCGTGAAGCAGCGTCTTCGCAGATTGCACGAGCACGTTGCGCTTTTCTTCGGATGCGTATGCGGCCGGCATTTGTTGTAAGTCAGTATTCTAACATGGCGCCCGATCGATTGACGAGCGCCGGCCTTCCTGCACCGGACACCGTTCCACCGGCGGAGCGATGTTAGTTCTCTAACTAACTAATACCTCAGGCGCTCTACAGACGTTCGCGCAAATCAGAAAGACGCGTAACCTAACCTCGTCGAGCGCGTATCCCTGACGTGGGAGAATACGAGCAGGCTGCGCCTGACGAGCTTCGCTCGTGCCCCACGTGTCTGGCCGTCTACCGCACTCCCTTCGAGCGGTGCCCTCGCGACGGCGATGTCCTCTCACCGTCGGCGAGCGATCCGATGGTGGGACAGAAGCTGTGGCACTACACGATCGACTCGTTCCTCGGCGCGGGCGGCATGGGACGCGTTTACAGCGCTCACCATACTCATCTCGAGCACAAGCGGTTTGCAATCAAGGTGCTCTCTGGGGAGCTCGCCGCGACCGTCGAGATGCGGGTGCGCTTCGCGCAAGAGGCCGATGCGGCAAGCAGACTGAACCACCCCAACGTCGTATCGGTACTCGACTTCGGCAAATCCGAGCACGGCTTGATGTTTCTCGTGATGGAGCTTGTCGAAGGACGCTCGATCGCCGAACTGATCGCGCGCGGAGGCCCGATGCCGCTCGCTCGTGCACTTCGCCTTGTCCGACAGATCTGTCTCGGGCTCCAGCACGCACACTCGCAAGGTCTCGTTCATCGCGACCTCAAACCCGACAACGTGCTCGTCGACGAGGCGGATGGCGCGCGCATCGTCGATTTTGGGCTAGCTATCCGCGCAGACGCGACCACTGCACGGTTGACTCAGGTTGGACTCGCCTTGGGAACGCCGGTGTATGCGGCCCCAGAGCAAACCCACAACGAGCCGGTCGACCATCGCGCAGATCTCTTTGCGCTCGGCGTCACCTTGTACGAGATGCTGGCCGGGCGACCGCCGTTCGACGGCGGAACTGTGGAGCTCATCCATCACAACGCGACGACGATCCCGCCCGAGATCGCCGTTCGTTCCGGGGTCGTCGTGCCGACCGAGGTAGATGCACTCATCCGCCGTCTGATGCAACGGGATCCGGACGCGCGCTATGGCACCGCCAGCGAGGTCGTCGAAGCGATCGACGCGATCGTGCTCGCTCCGACTCGGGCGGTCTCGCTTCCGTTGCAGCCACGATTCCCTGTTCGCAGGGCATGGCTAGCGATCGGAGGGATCGCAACAACGGTCGCGGTTGCTGCGGTCGTCGCGCTCGTGGCGACGCACCCGCAACCTCAGACGGCCAAGGCACCACTGACCACATCGCGAGCTCCGCGCGCCGAGCCAACGCCCGACGTTCCTGCGCTAGAGGTTTCGAGCTCGCTCGTCACTCCGTCTCCTCCGCCGGACGCAGCCCCGGCGTCGATTCCACGACCTGACGCTGCTCCAGCGAGCAAAGCCCGCGGTCCGCGCGGCCATCCGAACAAGAAGCTCGCTAGCGCTCGGATGCCAGCACCTGTCGAGGCGTCTCCCGCCGAGCTCTCCGCCACTCCCTCATCCAACCAACCCGTTGCCGTCGAGCCGCCTACTATGTCCACACCGATCGAGGTCCCTCGCGCTCCGCTCCCACCGGCGACAACGCTGCCGTCGCAGCCGCCGCTGTGGACTACCGCGGATGCGAAGTTCGAATCGTTGCGAGTCAGCGGAGCGCTGACTGACGCTGATGTGCGGCGCGCTCTCGCGCGCATCGAGCCCACATTGCGTAGCTGTTATCAGGCGGCTGCGCGCGCGGATCACAAGAGCCCTCGCGCAACACTCGCGATTTCGTTCTCGATCGGCAACACGCGTCGCGCGTCGGAGGTACAGGCCGTTGGCGTTTGGAGCCCGCTCGCGAGGTGTGTTGGTGCCGCGATCGGTCAATTGCGCACCGAGACCGCACCTGACGTCGGTGATGCGAGCGTGACGCTGAACCTCGGGTTCCAACCGGTGGCCCCGTGAAGTGGCTCGTTGCCCTTTTGGTCGTTGGCGCCGGTGCAGGGTGTCTGGGCCCTCAAGTGACGGACTCCCCCGCGACGCTGGTCCTCCCGGCAGGAGCGACGCTGCCGTCTGTCGAGGACGATGCCGCGCTCGCCGAACAACTGGCTGCTAATGACGGCGTCAGTGACTTGATTCGACGCGAGACGGCGTTTGCGAACGGCAGCGTGGTCCACGCCTGGGACTTCGGCCCGGCGCCTCCCTTCGCAGCACCGCTCTACATTCTCGTCGCACCGGACGCGACGGGGACCCTGACGCGCATCCCGATCCACCCAACTGTCATCGAGGCCATGCCGGGCGATGCCGGCTACTCCCCGTATTGGGCTCCGTACTACGTCCAGACTACAGACGCCTATGCGGGCGAGCTGTTGACGTCTGTCGAAGCAATCGACGAAGCGGTTACGCGCGGCTTGGTCATGCGACCCGTCGCGCAAACGTTTGCTATCAATTGCCCGGCAACCGCCAGCTCTGTTCGCCTCGAGGTCGACGACGAAGGCGACGTGATCGCGCCGCCCTCCCAATTCTTTTATCGCGGCATGACCGTGCCCTACTTCGACTTCGGACCGATGCCGCTCGTCGCAGGCTCGAGCCCTGGCGAACGCGCGCGCTATCGTTTGCACCGCGTAGGTGAGGATCCGCTCGACGAGCCTGTTCGCGGCGTCGATATGACCGGCGACGGTGACATCGAAGACACGAACGACATCTACGCGGGCAACGGCGATCCGCATGCCGTCACGCCGCACGCGCGCACGATCGATCTCACGATCCCCGCGTCAGTGGCCTCGATCGATACGAATCACGACGAAACGAGAGCCACCGTCATCGATGCAAAGCAGCTCTTCGCACCCGATCCGACGATGCTCGTCGTTGCCATCCAATCTAGCGACGAGCTGCACGATCGGCCGTTGCAGCGCACTGCAGGCGGCTTGTGAAAAACTGGAGCGCAGCTGCATGCGCGTTGCTCGCGGCGGGATGTCTCGATGCCATCGGCCCCGATGTCGGACCGGTACGCTCCTCCTGCACTGGTGCGGACTCTGATCCATCGACTGACATCGACTTCGAGCGGGACATCCGCGTCGGCATCTTCCAGACATACTGCGATGTTTGTCATTCGCCGGCAGGTGCGACTCCGATCGGGTTGCAGATCGGCGGACTCGATCTTTCTACCCACGCCACGCTGATCGAGGGCGGCGTCCACGGCGCGACTTCGATCGTTGTTCCAGGTGACGCGTGCGCCAGCATTCTGTTCCAGAAGGTCGGACCTGCGCCGCCATTCGGGGGACGGATGCCGCTCGACCGTGCGCAGTTGAGTCCCGCGCACCTGCAGCAGCTAGTCGATTGGATCGCTGAGGGTGCAAATGATTGATTGCCTCCGCACGATCCTGTGGCTCGTCTGCGTGCTGGTTGGATGCGGCATGGAGTCCGCGAATCCGTTGACGCCGTCGGTGGCACCGGTGGGCATCCAAAACGATTGTGAGCTTGCGAGCCTTCGGTGCTCGCGCTGTCACTCGGTCGCACGCATCACACAATCGCGGCTCGACTCTCTGGGGTGGCAACGATACGTCCATCGCATGCGCCTCATGCCCGAAAGCGGGATCGCGAGCCGCGACGAAGAACCGATCACGCGTTGCCTCGTGTTCCGTGCCGCCGGCACAGCAGGCCTCGCCCGGCTGCAGCAGGGGAATCCATGAAGGCCGTTGTCATGCTCGTATTGATCGCGCTCTGCGGCACCGCGCGCGCGGACTCCGATCCTCCGGTTCCGGAGCATTCGCCGACACGAAACCTCGCTGGCTCGATCCAGCTCGACTACCTTTCACTTCCGGAGCATCGCCACGTCCAGCCAGACGAGGCTTTTGCCGGAGCGACCGTCGAATTGTCGATGAAGCTCGCTATGGACTTTGGCGAGCGAACGACAGCGAACGTCAAGGTTTGTTACTCGTGTCATGGCTTCGAGGTGGGGATGGCCTATTTCGACGTTCGTGTCGCTGACGAGCTAGCTGTGCGTGTCGGCAGGTTCACCCCGGCGTTCGGCAGCTTTCCGCTGCGCCACGATCCGGCGAACCACATGACGAGTGACAAACCGCTGCCCTACGACATGGGACGGATGGTGCGATTTCGCAACTGGAACGAGGGCGTACTGCCCGCACCATGGGTGGATAACGGGGTCGAGATCAACGGCACGCATTTCTTCGGTCCCGCGCAGATCGACTACGCCGCGTATGTGATCAACGGCCCGAAAGGTGCCGCGAACGGCATGGACTTTGATTACACGCTGTCGCGCTCTCCCGCGCAGTACTACGTGGACAACAACAGTGAGCCAACCGTCGGATGTCGTGGAGCGCTAACGCTCGACTTGGGGCCACAGCAGATAGTCTCGGCCGGACTCTCAGGAATGGCGGGTCACTACGATCCCAAAGGGGAGCTCGGCTTCCTGGTAGTCGGTGCCGATGCGTCTCTTCAGATCAACCGCACCGCATTTCGCCTCGAGTACCTTGCCCGCTGGACGCAGTTCGCCATCGGCGACGACCCGCTTGCAACGTTCAAGTACGGATCCGATAGCAGCGGTCACTTCTCCGACGTGACGTTGCGCGATGGGTTCGACGTCGAGATCGAGCACCCCATCGACCGGCTGACGTTGATCGCTCGCTGGGACGGACTGCGCCGGAAGGGCAACGTCTTCGCGACCAGCGAGCTGCGCTCGACGTCCATCGTCTTGCGTTACACGGCTGCGATCGCGTTCCGACTTGCGGGCGCGCTCCAGCTCAAGACCAGCGTCGAGCGTTATGACTTCAGCGACTTTCCCGACGAAGTGGCCGTCCACGTCGGCCTCGCGGGCCCGTTTTAGGTTCGTGCTGTCCGCAGTGTTGACACGTTCACCTCTCATGTTAGTTTGACGACTAACATCTGTGCCGGCCGCCGCGTCTGGCGCTGTGTAGAGACGACGTTGTTGGTAAGGAGCCCTGATGATTGAAGCGACTACCCTGAACGATCAAATCTCGGTGTTTACCGAGAACATGGCCAAGGCGGTGCCGCCCGAGGTCAGCGTCACGCTCGGAGCAGAGCTCAAGAAGCTCGCGGCTTCTCAGATCTCCAAACGAGCCCTGCAGGTCGGTGCGACCGCTCCCGACTTCACTCTGCCGGATCCTCGCGGCACGAACGTGACCTTGTCGAACCTGCTCGCGCGCGGGCCTGTCGTCGTTACGTTCTATCGCGGTGGCTGGTGTCCGTTCTGCGATCTCCAGCTGCGCGCCTACCAGAACGTGCTTGCCGATATTCACGCTTTCGGCGCCGAGCTAGTCGCCGTGTCGCCGCAGACACCTGACAACTCTCTGTCCTCGGCCGAAACGAAGCAGCTCACATTTCCCGTCGTGAGCGATTCAGGCAACCACGTCGCGCGGCAGTACGGCCTTGTCTACAAGCTGAGCGACGCGTTGCAGCGGCTGCAGACTGGGTTTGGTAACCCGATACCAAAGTTCAACGGTGATGATTCTTGGGAGTTGCCGATGCCGGGAACGTTCGTTCTCGATCGCCACGGCAAAGTAGTGGTCGCGCACGTCGACCCGAACTACATGCTGCGCCTCGAGCCGGCGACGATCCTCGGCGCGCTTGCGAGCCTGACGTGATCCGCCTTGCGTTCCTTGCTGCGCTCGGTGTTGTCACCTGCGCGTGCTCCAAGCCAGCCGGCAGCGAGCCAAACACCAAGCAAGCACCAACACCAAAGGCGACGGCGGCGCCCCCGGCCAATCAGCTCGGAACGCTCGCGCCAGGGACGGGGATCTCGGTAGGAGATCACGTGCCGGATGTCGGAGCGCTCGACCTCGACGGTAAGCCGGTTCGTCTTGCCGACCTCGTCGCAAAAGGTCCGGTGTTGCTCGTGTTCTATCGCGGCGGTTGGTGCCCGTACTGCAATTACGAGATCCGTGAGATGGAGGCGGCCTATCCCGAGTATCAGAAGCGTGGCGTCTTGCCTGTCGCGGTCAGCGTTGACCTCCCGGAGGAGGGCACCAAAACGAATGCCGCCTACGCGCTCCAGTTCCCGGTGCTGAGCGACAGCCCCCTAGCATTCGTCAACGCGTTTCATGTTGCGATGCATGTGGATGACGAGACGTTCGCGAAGATGAAGGGGCACGGTGTCGATCTCGAGAAGTCGTCGGGGAAGGCGCATCACACCATCGCGATACCTGCGCTGTTCCTGATCGACAAGCAGGGCGTGGTCCGCTGGGCGCACGACGACCCCTCGTACACTGTACGGCCGTCGACCGCGCAGATTCTGACCGCGATAGATGCTGTGAACGTTGGGGCCTCGTTGTGACCGGGCTGTGGTCGTTGCATGGCAAGCGCGCGCTCATCACCGGTGGTACTCGAGGCATCGGTCGGGCAACCGCTGAGTGCTTGTTGGATCTCGGAGCGACCGTCTTGGTCGTCGGCCGCGACGAGATGCGCGCTGCTGAGGCGCGCGACGAGTGGCGAGCAAGAGGATTGCCTGGTTCGGTGATCGTCGCGGACGTAACCACGATCGACGGTCGCGCCCACGTCGTCGAGACGGTTCGTGCTGGCGGCGACACGCTCGACGTGCTCGTGAACAACGTTGGTGCCGGCCTGCGCAAGCCGTTTCTCGACCTCACACTGGCAGACGTCGAGCGATTGGTTGCGCTCAACCTCACCTCAGCCACGATGTTGATGCAGGCGTTCTATCCCTATCTGGCAGCGGGAAACGGAGCTGCCGTCGTAAACGTCAGCTCGGTAGCGGGCATCGTCGGCGTGCGCAGCACGGCCATGTACGGAGCGATAAAGGCCGCGCTTTCCCAACTGACGCGGGCGCTGGCTGTCGAATGGGCCGTCGACAACATTCGCATCAACGCGGTCGCACCTTGGTTCACGCGCACGGAATCGACGGAGACCGTCCTCTCGCGTCCGGCGCTCGCGGCCCCTATTGTTGGGCGCACGCCCCTTGGTCGCGTTGCCGAGCCGGAGGAAATCGCATCGGTTGTCGCGTTTCTGTGCCTGCCAGCGTCCTCGTATTTGACGGCGAGTTGCATCACCGTCGATGGCGGCATGACGGCTGTCGGACTGATGTAACGACGACACGTCCGTCGCGCGCTGCTACATCTTCTTGTCGCCCGACATCTCTGGTGTTCGACTCGGGCACGGTGAACTTCGCGCCGACCCAGAGCGTCACCGCGGGCGCCGCGCCGAACTACTTTCCACCGACCGCAGCGTCGAAGCGTTCACTTGGTCCCAGCCGCGCGCGGTGAGGATCGGGCGTTTACGCTCGGAGGCGGTCCTCACCCGGCGTCGGAGTAGCCGCTGCCGTTTGCGCGCGTAACTTCGATGATGCGTCCACCCCAACCTCTCGCAATCCGGGTCACGCACTGGATCAACGTTCCGATCATCATCGTGATGGCCGCAAGCGGACTTCAGATCCTGGTCGCGTACCCGAACTTTGGTCCGCAGGGCGCGCAGTACGGGTGGATGCCACAGAATTTCCACATTCCTCAGGTGTTGCGCATCGGCGGATGGCTCGCGGGAGCGCGTCACGTTCACTTCGCATGCGCGTGGCTCTTGCTCGCGAACGCGCTCGTTTACCTCGTGTACCTCCTCGCGTCCGGCGAATTTCGGAGACGTTGGTTCTGGCCGCCACGTGACGCTGGGTCGGCGGTCGGTGCGGCGCTCGGCTATTTACATATTCGAGAGGCGCCTCGGCAGCGCGGCCTGTACAACGGCCTGCAGCGTGCGGCATATACCGGTGCGGTCGTTCTCGGCGTCGCGCTGGTCGGGTCAGGTCTTTCGATGTGGAAGCCCGTGCAGTTGCATCGCCTCGCGTGGCTGTTCGGCGGCTATGAGGGAGCGCGCGCCGTGCACTTTCTTTCTCTCGTCGCGCTCGCGCTGTTCATCGTCGGCCATCTCGTGATGGTGGCAATCCACTGGCGCACCGTTCCCGAAATGATCACGGGCGGTAAGCCCGGCGCTCACGAAGGAGTCGAATGATGCTGTCTCGTCGTGATGCGCTGCGTGCCCTCGCGGGCCTCGGTCTCGCGGCCTGCGATGCGTCTAAGCCGAAGCGCGGCATCCTCGGCGTGGGCGAGCGCGCGAACGAGCGCGTGCAATCGGCACTGCTCGGCGACCATGAAGTATCGGCCGGTGACATCACGCCTGCCGACGCGTTCCCCGTCTATCACGTCGCGCCGGGTATCCCGATGCCGCCAGCCGGATGGCGGCTGCTGGTGACTGGCGATGTCGAGCGACCACTCTCGCTCGATCTCGATGAGCTCCACAAGATGGCGCGTACCGACGCGCGGATCGAGCACCACTGCGTCGAGGGATGGTCCGCGATCGCGACGTGGACGGGCGTGCGACTCTCGGAGATCGCGAAGCGTGCAGGTGCCCGTGAGACAGAGTACGTGAACTTCCGCTCGTTCGACGTCCCGCAGGGTGGGACCGTCGGCTACGCGTCATGTTGGGATCGCGAGAGCGCGATGCACCCGCAGACGATGGTCGCCTACGGGATGAACGGAGCGCCACTGGGGCCCGCGCACGGTGCGCCGGTGCGGATCTACGCGGCGGTGAAGCTCGGCTACAAGCAGGTGAAGTATTTGACCGAGATCCAGTTCATCTCGAAGCGCTTGGGCGGCTACTGGGAGGACCAGGGCTACGAATGGTTCGCCGGCGTTTGAGCGCTGCGCGAGCACTTCACAGCACGTGACCGAGCTTGATGCCCAGGTATGGCAGCGAGTCGTCGGGAAGGACCATCCGGCCGGCGTTTGGCGTCGTGACGTCTCCATGGGCGATCACCTTGCCGTAGCCGCCGTACGCTCCGAACGTATAGCCGCCAGGGAGGAACACCTCGATGCCCGCTTCGGTGTTCGCCCATAGCGCCATCGCCTTCGCATCGTACGGGTCACTCGAGAACGGCGACGACGCGACGACGTATTCGCCACCCGAGAGTCCCACGCCAAACGTGAGCAGCGTGCGCTTGCCGATCGGCACGCGTGCGCGCGGCATCAGCGCGACTTGAAGCTGCGGGGAGCCCTTCTTGTCTCCGTCGCTCGTCCCACCGATCATGTTCGAGAGACCGACGCCGACACCGAGCTCGAAATAGTCCAGCACGAACGTGCCCTCCACACCGACCTCGCCGACCGGCGTGGCGAGTCCGAGCGTCGCGTTCACGGACGACTGCTGGTCCTCGGGAGAGGCGTAGGCGGTTTGTGCAACAGCGGCCAGAGCGACGACGGCGGCGAGTGCGAGCTTCATGCGGCTGGACAACATCAAGCTCCGCGCCAACCGCGATCCGACGAGGAACAGCGCACTTAGCGCCTACGCTAGTGCCGACCCGGCCCCCTCCGCGGTGAAAGCAACGGCAGGAGCTGCCAGTGGCAGGCAGATTCCTACCAGGCCGCAGGCTTCACGGCGCGACGCGATTGGGCGTTGCCCGCCGGCCCTTACTCGCGGAGAGGCTGAGGTACGCGCGCGCGGACCATGCCGGCTCACCCGCGACCGGCGTCTCGGCCCAACCGTGAAACGTGCGCCCCGCTTCGCTGACCATCGCGAGATTCAGACCGTCGATGCGGCGCTCGTACGATGCGCGTACCCCACCGGTCCACTGAACGGTCGACATGAATGGCGTGACGCGCGGGTCGAAGATACGCGTGCGCGCGATGAAGCTCGATCCGCGCAAGAGGCCTCCGGCCAGTGAATGCCCGAGCTCACCTCGCAATCGCTGTTCGCGCCCGAGCAGTGCGTCGCTGGTGATCGAATAGTCGCTCGAGAAGCCCAACCCTCCGATGGTGTCGCCGCTCTTGGCGAAGCATGAAAATTCGCCTTCGGTGTGAGTGAACGTGCCCGGATCGGACTGGATATCGTTCGGGGTAAAGCGAGCGGCACCGAAGCGCAGCCTCAGCGAGCCTCCGTGATCATCCGTCGCGTCGATATCGAGCACGTCCAGGTGCGAGAGCGAGATGTCACCGCCCTGCTCGGCACGGAAGATGATCCCTTTCACGCGGGTCGCGAACTTCGGGCCCTTGCTTCGCCCATCCGCGAGACCGATGGTCCACGACCACCGCCGCAACGGATCTTCCTCTCGATCTGCTTGTTGCGTTCCGATGCCCTCGACGCCGATCGGAAGGAACACCACGTTCTTTGCGCCCGCTTCCGCGCTGAGGAGTGAGGAGCGTACGTCCACGGTGAGCTCGTCGTAGCGGCCCGGCGCACGCGAGCGGCCGTCGAACAACGAGGGCACGCGATGCACGCCGAGCTGCGCCGACACTTCGCTCGCGAAGAACCCCATCGGTGATGCGATCGTGGCCTCTGCTCCCGCACTCGAGGACGACGATGCACCTGCGCCGAGCCGACCATCCGCTCCGCCGCGCAACTGCACACCGTGCACGCGTAGCGCTGTCTCGCCGGCGACGTCCACCGCGGCTCCCGTGACGCTCGTGTCCTCGCTGCTATCGACCGACGTGCGCGCGGCGATCGATCCGAACGCGACGAGCTTGGGCTCGCATGCTTCGCGAACGCGAAGCCACACGTCAAGCCGCTCGCTCGATCCTGGGTTTGCCGGATCGGGCTCGTCCTCGTCGCACCGCGATGCCGGATCGGGCTCGGTGATGCCAGGAGGTGCCGCCAGTGCGAGCCCGGGCAGGAGGATCACGATCATCAGCGCGCGCATCTGCACGCGGACTCAGCAATGGCCGGACCACCGCGCGACGCAGCGGGCAGCGCCATCCGCGCGCTCGCAACGTCGAAGCTCGAACGGCGCGTCAGGAACCAGACGAGCTGGTTGGCGACACGTGCTCGATGATCTCGCGAATCCCGGCGTCGCTCGCCGCGCACGGCAGATTGAAGAACCCGTGGGGCGCCTCGGGATAGATCACCAGCCGCGTGGGCAGGCCGAGCGACTCGCGATGCGCGGCCAACCGGCTCGCCTGGTCCACGTGCACCAACCCATCAGCGGCGCCGTGCAACAGCAGCGTCGGCGTGGTCGGTTGCACCGCTCCACGCGGTGAGCGTTCGTTCCATTGTGCGCGGTTCGCCGTTCTGAACAGCAGCCGAGGCCACAGCGTCACGAGGGGGCCGCGAAAGTGGTCGGCGTCGTACAGCCCGAAGCAGCACGCAAGGCGCGCGACGTTCCCGAGTCGGCTCGCGGCGAGCATCGCGAGCGTTGCACCGGCAGACAGACCGACAAGCGAGAGCGCGTGCGGATCGAGCCCGAGCGTGGGCGCGAGGTCGAGCCAGAACGCGAACGCGTCGCAGACATCGTCGAGCGCCTCGTCGAGTCGGCCACCGCGGAAGATCAAACGGTAGTCGATGACGCAAACCGCGATGCCGGCCGCGCAGAGTCGCGACGCGAGCAATCTCATCGGTTTCATGCGGCGCGAGCCGATCAAGAAGCCGCCGCCGTGGACGAGCACCACCGAAGCGCCCGTCGTGGTCGAGGGGAGGTAGAGATCGGCGAGTGGTGCGATGCCACGGCGATCGTTCGCTCGATAGGGCACATCCGCGCGAGACGGCGCGATCACATCGGCCGGCGCGCCGCGTAGCGACGACAACGCCTGAAGCACCGCGCGTTTCATCGCATGGTCCGTGCGAGCGCATCGAGCTGGAGCTCGAGACCGAAGCTGAAGATCTCGTCCATGTATTTTGGCTCGAGCCAGGCCGAGACAGCGGCGACGCGCGCGAACCGTTTGCGGAGCGCAGCACCGCTCGGTTCCCCGGAGCGCTGCGCGGTCGCGAGCTCGTTGAGAGCGAAGCCGTTGCAGTACGAGCTCACGACACGAAAGAACCGCGCGGCGGTGCGGTCGTCGACCCCAGCGCGATGCGCGAGCTCGAACAATTGTTCGAGGAATGCGAACGATCCCGCGGACGCGAACCGTCGGGTCGCGAGCAGCGGAAATGCCTTGGGATGGTCATGAGCGATCTGGCGATAGGCATGCGCGACACGCCGCAGCGCCGCGATCCAATCGTGGCGAGCGCTTCCATTCACCACGCCCGCGATGCCCTCCATCAGGTTGTCGATCACCGCGTCGAGCAACGCCTCCTTGCTCTCGTAGTACCAGTAGATCGCCATCGCCTCGCAGCCGAGGACGCGGCCGAGCTTGCGCGTGCTGAACGCGCCGAGGCCATCCTTGTCGATCAACTCCAGCGCCGCGGCGCGGATCGCGTCGTGAGACAGCCCCGTCGGTTCGCGACGCTTCTGCGTGACCTTCTTGCGCGGCGCCTTGGTCACCGTTGACCCATGCGTACGAGCTTACCCGGGCGCACGCCTGTGAGCTCACCGGCCTCGACGATGATCTCGCCCGCGACCAGAGTGGCGAGGTAGCCGTCGGCCCGCTGCACGAGTCGTCGGCCACCCGCCGGAAGATCGCGCTGCATCACGGGGCGATGCAGGGTCAGGCGCTCGAGATCGACGACGTTGAGATCCGCGCGCATCCCGATCTCGATCGTCCCGCGATCGGTGAGACCGATGAAGCGCGCCGTGTCGCGGGCCTGCATCTGCACGACGCGCTCGAGCGGGATCCCGTTGCTGCGATCGCGCGCCCAGTGGGTGAGCAAGAACGTCGGCATGCTCGCGTCGCAAACTGTGCCGACATGGGCACCACCGTCGCTGAGCCCGGGCAGCGCGCGCGGATGCATCATCATCTCGCGGACCACGTCGAGGTTCATCCCCGTGTAGTTGTAGATCGGGAAGTACAGCAGCGCTTTTCCGTCGTCGGCGAGCAGCGCATCGTAGATCCGCTCGAGCACGGAGACTCCCGCGCGTGCGGCCTCGGCGGCGAGACACTGATCGAGTCGGGGTTCGTAGTCGGGAGGCTCGGCCATCCGAAACAACCGCATCGCCACCATCTGCAGGTTCGCGAGAAAGAAGTCGGTGAGCGGTGGGATCGGCGTGCCATCGCCCGCGACCTTGTCGCTCTTCTCGCTCAGCATGCGCGCGCGCACGGCCGGATCGCGCAGCATCTCGACGCGCTGCTCGAGGGACAGATGAGCGATCGCCTTGTACGACGGGAATCCCATGAACGGATGGAACGTCGCGTCCAGGCCGAGGAGAACGCCGATCCCGCGCGCGCCGACCTGACAGCGGACGTCGAGGCCGGCCTCCACCGCGCGCTCGACGCGGTCGAAGATCTTTCGCCACTGATCGGGCGCGTGATCGCGCTGCATCGTCGAGATCGACAGCGGCCGATGTGCCGCTCGCGCCATCTGCTCCAGCAACGTGAATTCGGCGTCGAACTTCTGTGGACCGCGCATCATGTCGAAGTCGCTCACCGCCTGGAGCACGCCATGGTCGAGTCCGTCGAACGCGGCCGCGATCCCCGCGAGCTCGCGTGCGTCGACCTCGGATGCTGGTGTCGCGGCGCCACGCGCGGTGCGGTGATTGTCGCTGCGCCCCGTCGAGAACCCGGCCGCCCCCGCCTCGAGCGCGGCGCGCAACAGGTCGCGCATCTGCGCGATCTCGGCGTCGGTCGCGACCTCGTCGGCGACGGCGCGCTCGCCCATCACGTACATCCGCAACGGATCGTGCGGAACTTGAACGAGGAAGTCGATCGCGTGCGGCATCGCGCCGATGACGTTCATGTAGTCGGCGAACGACTCCCATCCCCACGGAATGCCTTCTGCGAGCGCGGAGCCAGGGATGTCCTCGACGCCCTCCATGAGCTCGATGAGCTTGTCCTCGCGGCCGGGGCGTACGGGCGCGAAGCCGACGCCGCAGCTCCCCATCACGCACGTCGTCACGCCGTG
Source organism: Kofleriaceae bacterium (assembly GCA_036499725.1). GTDB lineage: Bacteria > Myxococcota_A > Polyangia > Haliangiales > Haliangiaceae > JABFXX01. Next base: position 16,247 of record DASYDE010000138.1, on the reverse strand, counting down.
CAGCGACGTCGGCGCGAGGTCGGCGTCCCACGACACCTGGCCGTCGTAGTGCGTGTGGATGTCGACGAACCCGGGCATCACGTGGGCGCCCGCGGCATCGATCGTCGTGCGTGCCGAGCCGGGGCAATCGCCGATCGCGACGATCCGGCCATCGTGAATGGCGACATCTCCACGGAACGCGCTGCTGCCGGTGCCATCGACGATCGTGCCGCCTGTGATCTTGAGGTCGTACATCGGTCGCGACTCTTTTACACTGTAAAAGAAAACAGCTCAAGACTGTTTCGTCTGCGCAGAACATGGTTCAAGTCGTCGCCATGTCGCGCAGCTTGCTAGGGGTCCTGTTGGTCGTCGCGCTCGCCGGAACCGCACACGCGGGTGGGTTTGGCATTCCCGACATCGGTGTGCGCCGAACGGCGATGGGCGCGGTCATCGGTCGCCCCGACGAAGGGGCGGCGATCTATCACAACCCCGCCGGCCTGATTCTCCAGCACGGCTGGCACCTGTACTTGTCGGGGGGACTCGCCGTCGTGCGCAGCGAGTTCCAGCTCTCACCGTGGGATCAGAGCGATCGCTTCCTCGGCACGACGCCCGGCCCCGACGGTTACTACGCGTCGACGAAGCCGGACCGCGCGTGGGGCGTGATTCCCCTGCTCGCGTTCAGCGGCGAGATCATTCCCGACCGGCTCGTCCTCGGCGTAGGCCTCTACGTCGGCAACGCGCAGGGCGCGAAGTTCAAGCCCGACGCGATCACCCGGTATCACCTGATCGACGGCTACGTCGTCGCGCCCCAGGCCGTGCTCGCGGCGGCGTACCGCGTGCTCCCGTCGCTGACGCTCGGTGCATCGGTGGGTGTCATCAACGTCCGGATCCACGGCGAGCGCGAGGTCTATCCCATCATCAATGGCTCCGACGTCAGCAGCCTCGTTGGCACACATCCCTACTTGACGCTCGACGGCAGCGGCTGGGCTCCGTCGTGGCAACTGTCCGCGTTCGGGCAGCCCCATCCACGCGTGACCTGGGGCGCAACGCTCACCGGCCGCGTCGACGCGACGATGAAGGGCCCGGTCGAGATCACGTACAGCGACGATGCGTCGACGCCCAACGATAAGTTGGTCGGCACGCAAACCACCACGCAGCTCTTGCCGTGGGCGTTCATGGCGGGCGTCAACGTCGACCTCACGCCGCACGTGGAGATCGGCGCCGAGACGCGCTACTGGCTCTACCGCCAGTACAAGAAGCAGCACACCGACGTCGTCGGAATCTTCCTCGTGCGCGAGCTGGAGACGATGAAGAACTATCACGACTCGTGGCAAACCTCCGGCGGCCTCCGCGTGCACGACCTCGCGGCGGCTCCGGGACTCGAGTTGATGGCGGGGATGCACTACGACCACACACCAGCACCGTCGAGCACGCTCACGTTCGATCAGCCGACGTTCAACCACATCGGGCTGCACACCGGGCTGCGCTACTCGTTCGGGCGGTATCGCCTCGGCGCGAGCTACCTCCACTACTGGTACCGCATCCCGACCGTCACCGACTCGACGACGTCGCCGCCCTCGAACTTCCGCGGAGATGCCGCGAACCATATCTTCACGCTGTCGATCGAGGCGAAACTCTAGGGCGGATGACGCTCGGTAACGAAGCACCCTCTCCGAGCCGCGGCTCGTACGCCGACGGCTTCGCCCCGCTCGCCGAGACGTTCACTCGCCACCTACGCGAGGGACGCGAGGTCGGCGCGGGCCTCACGGTGCACCACCGCGGGCGCTGCGTCGTCGATCTCTGGGGTGGCTACGCCGATGTCGAGCGACAGCTGCCGTGGGAACGCGACACGCGCGTCGTCGTCTTCTCCGTCACGAAGGGCCTCGCCGCGATGGCATTCACGCTGCTCGCGGACCGCGGCAAGATCGACTGGGACGCGGAGGTCGCGAGCTACTGGCCTGACTTCGCCGCGGGCGGAAAAGCACGCATCACCGTGCGCCAGCTCCTCAATCACCGAGCGGGTCTCGTCGGCTTGCGCGAGACCATCACGATGGACGACTGCACCGACGACGAACGCTACGCGCGCGTGGTTCGCACCGCCGCGGCTCAAGCACCGTTCTGGGAGCCGGGCACCGCGCAGGGCTATCACGCAGTCATGTTCGGCGTGTACGTGGGCGAGCTGTTCCAGCGCATCGCCGGCGAGAGCCTCGGCACGTTCTTGGCGCGAGAGATCTTCGAGCCACTGGGTGCCGACGTTTCGCTCGGAACACCTGCCCTCTTCGATCCGCGCATCGCCGTCCTCTACCCGCCGAGTACGCTCGCGCGCCTCGTGAAGATGGTGGGCTCGGCGTTCGTGCCGGGGAGCACCGAAGGGCGCGTACTGCGCGCCACCCTCGCGCGCAACTCGATGCCGAAGCGAGCGTTCCTGAACCCTGACCTCGGGCCACAGGGAATTGCTACGTACAACAGCGTGGCCGTGCGCCGCAAAGAGCTCGCCTGGGCATCCGCGACTGCCAGCGCGCATGGCATCTCGCGCGCGTATCTTCCGTTCGCGACCGGCGGCCTCCACGACGACCGCCGCTACTTCGCGTCGTCGGTGCTGACACCCGTCTTCGCGCGCCAGAGCTGGTCGCAAGAGGATCTCGTCCTGCGCAAGCCGGTCGGCTGGTCACAAGGCTTTCTGAAAGAGGAGACCACGCTGTTCTCGCCGAACCCGGAGTCGTTCGGGCACGCAGGCGTCGGCGGAGCGCTCGGGTTCTGTGATCCGGTCGCCCAGACCACGCTCGGCTACGTGATGAACCGCCTCGATTGGCACGTCCGTTCACCGCGAGCGATCGCGCTGTGCCGAGCGCTCTACGACTGCGAGCCCATCCGCACGCGCTAAGCTTCGCCGATGCGCAGCACCATCGGTGACATCGTGACTCGCAGCGCTCGCCGTGTACCCGACGCGATGGCGCTCACGTTCGCCGATCGCACGTGGACGTATCGCCAGCTCGACGACGCCTCGACACGCGTGGCGGCGCAGCTTCTCGCACTCGGCCTCCGCTCTGGCGACCGCGTGGCGGCGTTCGGCAAGAACAGCGACGCGTACGTCCTGTTGTGGCTCGGCGTGCAGAAGGCGGGCCTCGTGCACGTCCCGATCAACTTCGCACTTGTCGGCCCCGAGCTCGCGTACCTGCTCACGCAGTCGCGCACGAGCATCGCGTTCGGCGACGAGGCCCTGCGCGGAACCCTCGATGCGTGCGGCGTCGAGCTGCCAAAACATTCGCTGCGCGAGCAAGTGCTCGCATGGGCGCATGGCACGGAGACGCCGACGCTCGACGTCGACATCGCGGACGATCAACTCGCGCAGATCCTCTACACGTCGGGCACGACGAGCTCTCCCAAGGGCGCGATGCTCACCCACCGCGCGCTTATCCATCACTACTCGTCGTCGGCCATGGCGCTCGACATGCGCGCGACCGATCGCCAGCTGCACGCGCTGCCGCTCTATCACTCGGCGCAGATGCACGTCTTCCTGATGCCATCGCTGCTGCTCGGCGCGCCGAACTGGTTGCTCGAGACGCCGGTGCCCGACCAGATCATCAGCCAGATCAAGCAGCACCAGATCGTCGCGTTCTTTGCCGCACCGACGGTGTGGATCGCGCTCCTCCCCCACGTCGCCGCGGATCTCGCCCTCGAGAAGGCCTACTACGGCGCGTCGATCATGCCGACGCCGATCCTCCAGCAGCTCCGCGCAAAGTTGCCGCGCCTCGGCTTCTACAACTGCTTCGGCCAGTCGGAGATCGGGCCCCTCGCGACCGTGCTGCGCCCCGAGGAGCATGACGCGCGTCCTGCATCGGCTGGTCGCGCGATTCCGTTTGTCGACATGCGCGTCGTCGATGAGGACATGAACGACGTCCCGCCCGACGACATCGGCGAGGTCGTCTATCGCTCGCCGCAGCTCTGCACCGGCTACTGGGAGAAGCCCGAGGAGACGCGCGAAGCGTTCGAGGGCGGCTGGTTCCACTCGGGCGACCTCGCGCGCATCGATGCCGAGGGCTACATCACGATCGTCGACCGCAAGAAGGACGTCATCAAGACGGGCGGTGTCGTCGTCTCGTCGCGCGAGATCGAGGAAGCGCTGTTCACGCATCCCGCCGTGCAAGAAGTCGCGGTGATTCCCGTGCCCGATCCCAAGTGGATCGAAGCAGTGACGGCCGTCGTCGTCGTGAAGCCCGGCGCCAGCGTCACCGAGGCGGAGCTGATCGATCACGCGCGCGGATCGCTCGCGCCGTTCAAGCTCCCCAAGCGGGTGCACTTCGTGGATGCGCTGCCGAAGAACATGGCCGGCAAGCTGCTCAAGCGCGTGCTGCGCGATCGCTTTGGCGAATAAACGCCCATCCCCAAACGTTGCTGCGTCGTGTCCTCGGCCGCCGCGCGCTGGAAGCCGCTCGCACGCTTCATCGCGCTCGAGGAACGCGCCGGACTCTGGGCGCGCTCGCGTGGCCCTCGCTCCGCAGGTGTCTACGAGTTCGTCCGCTTCGGCCTGAAGCAGGCGTGGGCCTGTTTATTCGGCGCGCTGCTCCTCACGCTTATCCTCGGCACGAAGCTCTGCTACCCCGCCTCGGCGCCGATCGCTCGCTATGACTTCCTGTTCCTCGCGGCGGTGGGAATTCAGCTCGTCATGCTTCGCTCGGGCCTCGAGACGCGTGAAGAGGCGAAGGCGATCCTGCTGTTCCACGTCGTCGGCACCGCGATGGAGTTGTTCAAGACGTCCGTCGGCTCCTGGGAGTATCCAGAAGCGAACTTCTTCCGCATCGCCGGCGTCCCGCTGTTCAGCGGCTTCATGTACGCCACCGTCGGCAGCTACATCTCGCGCGTGTGGCGCCTCTTCGACTTCCAGTTCACGCGTCATCCATCGCTCGGAGCGCTCGCGCTCTTGGCCGTCGGCGTCTACGCGAACTTTTTCTTCCACCATGTCGGCCCCGACCTGCGCATCCCCCTCTTCATCATCACCGCGCTGCTGTTCGGTCAATGCAGCGTTCACCACAACGTGTGGCGCGAGCACCGCCGCATGCCGCTGCTGCTCGGCTTCTTCCTCGTCGCGCTGTTCATCTGGTTCGCAGAGAACCTCGCGACGGCAGGTGGCGCGTGGATGTACCCGAGCCAGCACCACGGCTGGCAGATGGTGCCGCTCGCGAAGCTCTCGTCCTGGTACCTGCTCGTGATCGTCAGCTACACGCTGGTCGCGTTCGTGAACAGGCCCCGCCAGTACCAGCGCGGGGCGACTTCAACTTTGGGGTGACCGACGGGGCTTGAACCCGCGACATCCAGGACCACAACCTGGCGCTCTACCAACTGAGCTACGACCACCGAGAGAGCAGGTTTTCTACCTGAACCGCCCCTGGAGAGCAACGCCTAGGTGGCAGCGCGGCGGGCGGCCATGATCTTCACGAATGATTTACCGCGGATCTCCTCGAGCGAGAGGCCCGTGGCGAGCGCCTCGTCCTCGGTAACGGCGCCGCAGGCGATGCCCCGGAGGAAGTAGTTCAGGAGGCCCTGGCCGGTCGCGGCGTCGTCGAAGACGTCGCCCACGAGGGTCGCCTGGGCGGCCTTCTTGACGAAGTTGGACAGGCGCTCCGAGGCGGAGGCGAAGCCGTCGAGGAAGAACGCGTAGACCGAGCCGTAGCGGGTCGGGAGTTGGCCCGGGTGGAGGTCCCAGCCCTGGTAGTAGCCGTGGACGAGGGAGTGGCGCACGTCGTCCGCGTGGAGGCGCCAGGCGTGCCAGACGGCGGCCTTGTTGTCGCGCTTGTGGAGGTCGGAGAGGTCGGCGCCCTTGTGGGGACCGACGGGCATGATGTTGGTCGCGCCATCGGAGAGCATGACGCCCGTCCCCGCGAACGTGACCTTCATGACGTGCTTGGCGAAATCGCAGGCCGGATGGCGCATGCGCTGGTGGGCGGCGGTGATGTCGCAGTTCGCCGTGTAGTCGTAGGTTCCAAAGTGCGCGCCGGTGAGGCGACCGCGGGCGGCCTTGTGGAGCGCGGGCAGCGCGGTGCGGCCTTTGGGGTCGAAGATGGTCTGGACGGTCTCGACCATGAACTCGACCTTGAGCGAGCCCCCGTCGAGGCCGAGGCGATCCTCGAGCGCATCGAACGCATCGACGAGCGCGGTCACGTCCGTCTTGGTCATGATCTTGGGGAGCGTGACGACGAAGTTGGGCGGCAGCTGGCCGTTGGACTTCTCGAGGAGCTCGGTGAGGAAGATGTCGAGCGTGCGCAGCGAACGGGCGGCGAGCTCGCGCGTGAGCGGCTTGATGCGGATGCCGATGAACGGCGGGAGTGTTCCGGCGGCGAGGCCCGCGGCGACCTGCGTGGCGGCGGCGAGCGCGTGACCGTCCTCTTCGGCGTCGGGGCGGTTGCCGTAGCCGTCTTCGAAGTCGATACGGAAGTCCTCGACGGCTTCGCGCTTGAGCTTCTCGCGAACGCGGTCGTAGACCTTCGCTGCGAGGTCGCTGCGGATGCCGATCGCTTCAGCGAACGTGGTGGAGTCCGGCGCGTACGTGTCGAGCGAGCGAATGGAGAGCTCGCCGAGCTTCTTCGCCGTGTCGGCGGTGAACAGGTGCGCACCGCCGTAGACGGTGTGGACCGGCTGACGCGCGCCGGAGTCACCCGGGTAGAGCGTCGTGACCTTCGCCTGTGCGCGTTCGACGCGCTCGAGGATCTTCGTGAGCTTCTTGTCGGGGAGCGAGGTGCGCACGGTCATCCTCGGACCGTATATCAACGGCTAGTAGGCAACCAGGTCCCAGCGCACGAGACGGCCGATGTCTCCGTCGACATCGTCGGCGACGTGCACGGTCCAGGCCCCCTTCAACGCGACGTGGGGGACCTTGATCCGGAAGGTCTGCGTGAGGTTCTTGCCCGAGCCGCCCGACCGGTTGCGCAGCGTTAGCGAGTCGGGGCCGTGCTCGAGCGAGATGGTCAGGTCGTTGATGTACGTGTGCTCGATCTCGACGGTGACGTCGATGAACTCGGCCGGGCGATCGTCGGTGACTGTGAGCGACGAGTCGGCGCGGGTGTGATCGAGAATGTTGACGGGCGTCTCCGCGGAGTACGTACGGGGCGCGGCATCGTCGAGCAGGTGCTGGAAGATGTTCTTGTAGAGCGTGTTGAGGTTTCCCTCGCCGCGCGCGGACAGGAGGTACTTCACGAACTCGTCGAGCGGCCAGTCGAGCTTGCCGAGCAGCGAACGCGTCTTGGCCGCGATCTGCTGGTCCAGGAACTTCGTCGCCTTGGCAGCGGGGTCACCGGAAGTGAGCCCGATGATGAGGTCCATCATCGTCTTGCGCTGTGCTTCGACGATCTTGTCGACGGACGCTTCGAGCGCGTGGATGGTGAGGATGGACTCGTCGATCGTTTGATCGAGCTCCACCGCCAGGTTGCGCAGCGTCACGAGCTGGCCGACTTCGGCGACGACGGCAGCGTCGAGGTCGTTCATCACGCCGAGGCGCCAGAAGGCGTCCTGCGCTGCAGGATCGGCGGCGAGCTCGGGCGGCGCGGGCGGATGCGGTGTGTTGCCCGCGAGCATGTCGAGCAGGCGCGTCTTTCCCGCACGGATCTCGGTGACGTTCGCGCGAATCGCATCGCGCTTTTGCGTGTACTTGGCGATCTGTTGCGCGATCGACTGCTGCTGGGCCTGCGCCGCGGCGAGCTTTGCCTTGTAGTCCGTCATCTGGCTGTCGTTCTGGATCGCGACGCCGAGCGAGCACGTGCCGGGGTTGGGAAAGAACGCGCAGATGAGGAGGTTGGTGCGAAAGTTGTCTTTGATCTCCTGCTCGCGCGCGGCGATCTGCTGGACGAGCTGGTCGGCCTCCTGTTGCTTCTGCGCCGCGGATTGCTCGAGCTGGGCGATCTCGGATTCGAGCTGGCTCACGGTCACTTCCGCCTTCGTGATGGCCGCGTCGAACGCTGCGATCAGGCGCTCGCGATCGGCGGTCGACAGCGCACCGTCGGCCTTGCCTGGATCCCCGACCTCGAACGGCGCGTCGCTAGCTTTGTCGGTGATCTCCTCTGTACAGGCTGCGAGCGTGAGGAGCAGAGAGAGCGAGGCGAAGCGAAGCATCCGCGCTGCCTCTGCAACAGAAGAGCCGACCGCGCGCTGTGCGTCATCCCGCGCGCTGGCCGGGCAAGCCCAGGCGATGCGGCGGATCGTCTACGCGAGCTCAGCTGCCGCGGTAGGTCGAGTAGCCATATGGCGAGAGGAGAAGCGGCACGTGATAGTGCGAGTTGCCGTCTTCGATGGAGAACTGGATTTCGACGACGGGAAAGAAGCCCTTTTGCGCGAGCGACTCGAAGTACCCGCCCGTTTGAAATCGGATGCGATACGTCGCAGGTATCACGGGACCCGCCGGCGTGAGCGTGCGCAGGCGGCCATCCGCGTCGGTGATGCCGGCGCCGACGAGGTGCCACGTGGTGTCGAGGCGTTCGAGCTCGATGGCGATGCCTTGGGCCGGGCGACCGAGAGCGGTGTCGAGAACGTGCGTGGTGATCATGCGAGCTCCGCGAGTAGCTTCACGAGACGAAGCCGGGTGATCTTCATTTGTTCTTCGGCTGCACAGCGCAGCTCCGTCGCCGCGGTGTGGGTGAGGCGCGTCGTGCAGTCGGCGAGCATTTCGCCCGCTGGCTTGCCCGTCGCGCACACGATGTAGATGAAACCAAACTTCGCGTCGTACGCGCGCTGCGCTTCGGTCAGCTCGGCGAGGATCTGCGCGTTTGCACTCGCGGCAGCGGCTTGCTCGCCGCTCGACCACGCTTGATCGCCGGCCGCGGGCGCCTTCTTGTCGCCGATCTTGGGATGCGCGGAGAACGCCTCCTTGTGCGCCGCCTCGTCGAGGGACCACCACGTGCGCTCGGCCGCGACGAGCAGCGCGGGCTCGTCGGTGAACGGGCGCAGCGCCGTCATGGTGTCGGCAAAGCGCGTGGAGCCACAGCAGCGCTTGAACGCGGCGCGTGCATCGACCTGCGCGAGCGCGTTGAGCTTGTCGAGCCCCGGCTGCGCGACGGAGATGAGGGTTCCCCACGCACGCAGGCGCGCGATGCCACCGCATGGATAGACGGAGAGCCGGAGATGCGTGACCGGGCCGATGCGACGCAACTCGTCGCCGAACTGATGGCGCGTGTGCGGCTGCAGCGGCGACGCGAGCAACGGACGCCATCCCTCGAGGCGCTCGGCCGCGACGCCCGGTGCGTGCACGCCGTCGACGGTACACAGCGCGGGCGCATTGCCCTTGAAGTGCGAGGTGTCGACGAGCAGGCGGTCGATCGTGCCCGCGGCGGCGAGACGAATGATCGCCCAGTCGTTGCCTGGACCACGGCGACGGCGCGTCTCCCAGCCATCTGCCATCGACAGCGACGGCCCCGGCTTGATGAGGTTGTTGCGCGAGCCAAAGAACATGTCGCTGCACGTCTCGACGACCGCACCGTTCTCGAGCGCCGCGAGATCGACGGGCCCACCGAGCGCGCGGAGCTGCGACCACACCGGCGTTGCTTCACCGTGGACGCGCAGACGGGCGACACCACCGTCGGGATAGATCTGCAGACGGAGATGCGTGAACCGCTTTTCGGTCTTCGTCTCGAACGTGTTCTTGTGATCGCCCTGCAGATTCGTGCGCGGCAGGATCTCGGTCCACTGCGCGTTCTCGAGGGCCTTGATGTCGAGAGCGGCATCGACTTCCGTCGCCCAGATGCTCGCCGATGCGGGGTAGTTGCCGCGGAACCACGCCGTATCGACGACGACGCCGCGGATCACGCCGGGCAAGCCGAGACGCACGATGCACCAGTCGTGGATGTTGCTCTCGGGTCCCGGCGCAACGCCATCGACGGGGCGATAGCGGCGCGTCTCCCATCCGTCCATCCACTTGCCGCGATCACCGTAGACGCCCTCTTTCCACACCGCCGCTTCCGGCTTGAGGAGGTTCTCTTTCTCGGCGAAGAACTCGTCGTTCGCGAGCAGCGTCGCGCCGCCGTAGTTCGCGGACGCGAGGTCCGGCAGATCGAGCCACGCGGGGCCGGTGTTGGGAGTGCTGGAGCTCATAGGAGGAGGCCGCCTTCGGTCACGAGATGCTTTCCGTCGTCGACGATCTTCACGCCGCGCAAGTACGTCGCGCGCACGACGCCGCGCAAGGTCTCTCCCGCGTACGGCGTGACCTTGTGGCGGTGCTCGATGTTCGCGGGATTCACGACCTGCGTCGCGAAGTCGTCGAAGAAGATGAGGTCCGCGTCAGCTCCTGCCGCGATGACGCCCTTCTTGCCGACAAAGCGCGCAAGACGGGCCGGTGCTTCGCACATCCAGCGCGTGACATCGACGAGCGAGTGGCCGCGCGAGGACGCCTCGGTCCACACGACACTCAGCGCGAGTTGCAGACCGGAGACACCGCCCCACGCCGCCATGAAGTCCGCACCACCGGGCCCGCCGTACGCAGAACCACCCGACGACGAACCACCCGACGACGAACCACCCGACGACGAACCGCCGGAACCCGCGTGAGGGTTTGCTCCCACGCCGATCCCCGGGTTGGTCGCGTCGTCGGAGAACGGATTCGCGTCCCCGCGCGCGCCGGGGCCCACGCCAAGCGTCGTCGACGTCCGCGACATCGCCGGTACGCTCGGTGCCGAGCCGCGCGCGATGGGTACCCCCGCGTCGATACCGAGGCCGGTCTGCGTCGTGGACCGCGCGCGCCCGTACGCCGTCGGATCGAGGCCCTTGAGCGCGGGCGTACACGGCGAGTGATCGCTCGCGACCAATTCCAGGACACCTTCGGCGAGCGCGGCCCACAGCGCTTCGCGATTGGCCGAGTCACGGATCGGCGGCGCGCACTTGAACGCGGTCGCACCGTCAGGAATTTTCTCGGCGACGAAGTGCAGGTAGTGCGGGCACGTCTCCGCCGTGAGCGGCAGCCCCTCGGCACGAGCGGCACGCAGCTGTGCGATCGCGGACGCCGCGGAGTGATGAACGATGTGCGTGCGGGCCTTTGTCGCGCGACACAGGCGCGTGATCAACGCGATCGCTTGTTCCTCCGAGGAGGGCGGGCGCGAAGCGAGGTACGTCGCGTACGCCTTGGGATCCATCTTCGCGATGTCGCCCGCGATCTCGTCGATCGGCCCTGCGAGCTCGGCGTGCACCAGCAGCGGCGCGCCCGTGTTCGCGAGGATGCCCATCGCAGGCTCGAGCGTCTTCTCGTCGCTCCAGCCAAACTCCTCGACGCCGGAGTCGACCATGAATGCCTTGAAGCCGCGGATGCCGTCCGCGACCATCCCCTCGAGCTCGCCCGCGTTGCCCGGCACGACGCCGCCCCAGAAGCCGACGTCGACAGTGCACTGCCCCTTCGCCGCCGCGCGCTTCGCCGCGAATGCTTCGCGCGAGGTCGTCGGTGGGATCGAGTTCAACGGCATGTCGACGAGCGTCGTGATGCCGCCGATCGCAGCGGCGCGCGTCGCGGTGGAGAAGCCTTCCCACTCGGTGCGGCCTGGCTCGTTGAGGTGGACGTGCGTGTCGACGATGCCCGGCATGACCACGAGGTCGCCCGCTTCGTCGACGTGCGCGCCGTGCGGGATGTCGCGATAGTCAGCGACGCGCTCGATCACACCTCGGCGAATATGAATCGACGCGGGGCCGATCGCGCCACCGTGCACGACACGCTGACCACGCACGACGCGAAGTTGATCCGTCATCGCGCCGAGCGTATCCGAAACCCGGTGGTCGCGTGGAGGCGCGCTACAACTTGCCCACGTCGCGGAGCCGATACGCGTCGGCGAGCCTGCGGGCGTCCTCGCGAGCATCGTCGGCAGCGTCGTTCTTCGCCATGCCTTCGACGGTGGCGCGGAGCTCGGTCCACTCGAGCCAGCTCGCTGCGAGCAACGCCGCCCGGCGAATCGCAGAGCTCGCGTGCCGGAGACGCTTTTCGATGAGGGTCACCAGTCGCACACGACCTGCCTGCTCGCCAAGCGCCGTCGCGCTCATCAGCCAATCGACCATCTTCTGCAGGTCGTCGCGATCGGTCTCTGCTTCCGCGAGCGCCTTGTCGTCAGTCACGAACGGCAGCAACTCCTCGATCTCGGCCACGATCGCCGCAATGTTCGGTCCTACAGCAGCCGCGTAGCGCACCATGATTCGCGTGTCCTCGACGTAGTGGGCGGTGCCCTTACCCGCGCGATAGATCAGCTCGTGCGCCGTGGTCTCCGTCGGCTCTTTCTCGTCGATCAACTTCCAGCCCATCATCACCGTCGCGTCGGCGAAGTCCTCGTCGGTGATCGACGAGTCGAGCAGGATCCGACGGTGCGGCGGCGGGGGCGCAGTTTTTGGTGGGGACCGTCGTTTCGCGGCTGGCTGCTTTGCCGCTGACTTCTTCGCCGCTGACTTCTTCTTCACCGCTGACTTCTTCTTCGCCGCTGACTTCTTCTTCACCGAACGATTCTTGTTTGCGGCGCTCTTCACCGCGTCGAGTGTATCAGCCGCAGTAGTGGCGGCTCGGCGCACGTCCACCTCCACTCGGCGGCACCGCGTGGCAGACTGCGTGGCATGCCCACCGACGAGCAAATAGCGCTCCTCGCAAAGCGCCGCGCAGAATTGCCAACCTGGGCGACCGATAGCGTGACCATCGCGGACGACTTCATCCGCATGGTGTGCGCCGCCGATCCCACGCCGTACCTCGCGGACTACGACCGGTTCGTTCCCGCGATCGACGAGATGGTCGGCAGCCAGGCGATCACGCCCGACGACATGGGCCGCATGCGCACGCCGCTGTTCTGCTTCATCGCCGAGTACCTCGTGCGCACGCTCGCCGGAACGTGGGTCGTCGACGACGTCGCGGACTCGCAGTACTTCGCGCAGTACATGATCGAAGTACCGCTCGGCAGTGGCCCCGACGTGCTGCGGCTCTCGCCATATCACCTCGCGCAGGGCTATCTGACGTCCCCTGCCCCGCGCTCGCTCGCGACGGCCCTGCGCGCGATCGTGAAGCGCGTCAAAGGCGACGCTGATATCAACTAGGGAACGGCGGCTCTGCCGTCGCACTCACACGTGTATGCCTGCGCGGTAGGGCAATCGTTGTCGTCGAGGCCGGCCGTGGTCTTCATGCTGACGCAGTTCTCGTTATTGCCGCCGTCGGGCCGGCCCGGGGCCCACACGCGAAAGTCGTTCAGCTCGCCGTTGACCGTGACAAAGGTTCCTTCGGTCACGCGATCAGAGAGACCGACCCAGCCGAGCTCTGTCTTGATGAGGTCATTCTCGACGGTGTCGGAGATGACGACGAGGTGCGTGGCGCCGGGAACGTCGTCGGCGCAATCTGCCTCCGCGTTGAGCCACGGCAGGCCCGTCACGACGCGACGGTAGAGCCGGTTGTTCGCCGCGGGCACGGCCGTGTAGCCAGCAGTGATGCACATCGTCTTTTGCGCTTCGAATGGATCGGCGTCGGGCGGAACATCCGGCGGAGCGTCGATGCCACCGTCGGGATCGCGGTCGCCGACGATGCAGAACTTGTTCGCCGAACAGACGCGATCGAGCGTGCAGTCGTCGTTCGAGTCGCACTCGTAGACGTTCGACTTGTTCGGGAAGCAGCCCGCGACAAGGCTCAGCGCGACAAGCAGCTCACGCGCGCTGGGCGAGGAACCACAGCAGCGTCGCGAGCGTGCCGGCGAGGACGAGGATGACAACGGCTAAGAATGCCATCGTTCTGTCGGTCTTGGCAGGGCGAACCATTTGCGTACCCGTCGGCGGCGACCAACCGTCGAGGACACCTTCGCGATCCGTGTCGGGGCGTGCGTACGAGAGCTGGCGATCGATCGCTTCCGCGATGGCCTTGTCGCTGAGAGACTTCTCACCGAGCGGCGGCGACAGGCGCGTGACGGCGGGAGGCTGCGTGCCCCGGGCAGATGGACGCGCGGCGGGCGTGGGCTCGAGCAGCTCGAGCTCGTCGAAGTCGAGAGTCTCGACGGAGTCGCGCAGCGCATCGGTGAGGCCGCGCACGGCCGGAGCGAGCTTGCTGCTCGTCGTGACGCGGCGGCGAACAGACGAGACCTCGGGCCTGTCGAGGCCGTCGAGCATGTTCGCGACGACGCTGTCGCGGACGGGCTCCTTCGAAAAGGCCCAGTCGATCCACTGCGCGACCTCGCGGCCTGTCACGGGCGCTCCGAGCTGACGAGCAACGCCGGCGAGGGCCTTGAGCATCGCGGACGCGGTTTGCCAGCGCTTGTCCGGATCGCGCTGCAACCCGAGCATCACGATGTCGTCGAGCTCGCGCGGGATGTTCCGATCGTGGTGAGACGGCGGGTGCAGGCGTTGATCGCGCACCTTGTGGAGCACCGCGACCTGATCGTCGCCGTCGAACAACCGGCGGTTCGTGAGCATCTCGTGCGCGATGACGCCGACCGCGAATAGATCCGCGCGAGCGTCGAGGCGACCGCGCGTGTACTCCGGCGCGACGTAGCTGATCTTGCCCTTGATGAAGCCGGCCTGCGTGCGCACGCGCGAGAACGCGGCCTTGGCGATGCCGAAGTCGATGAGCTTGGCCTCGCCCTCCGTCGACACGATGATGTTCGCGGGGGACACGTCGCGATGGACGAGCCCGAGCGCGCGACCGCGTTCGTCGCGAAGACCGTGGGCTGCGGCGAGCGCCGAGCACATCTGCATGAGGATGTGGACCGTGATGCGCAGCGGGATGGCGCCAGCGGCCGTGCGCGCTTGGACCATCAGCGAGCGCAGCGTGGGGCCCGGCACGTACTCCATCGCGATCCAGTGCGTGTCGTCGATGCGACCGTGGTCGTACGCGCGGACAATGTTCGGGTGCTGGAGCAGCTGCGCGATGCGCGCCTCCTGCTGGAACGCTTCGACGAACTGATCCTCTTCGACCAGCTCGGGGAACAGGCGCTTCAGCGCGACCGGGATCGGAACGCCGTCCTCTTCCCAGCCCGCGCGCTCGGCGAGATGCACGTACGCCATCCCGCCTTCGCCGAGCATCTCGCGAATCGTGAAATCGCCGAACTGCTCCAGCGGATGCGCGGTGCGTAGCAAACCCGAGCCGCCCTTGCGCGGAGTCTCCGATCCGATCGACGACACGACGCCCCTCACCGAACGATCGTTGTCATCACTTCGACCGGCGCGTTGGCTTCGTGCAGCGGGGCGCATGGGCATCCAAACGATCGCATACCGCGCACCCTCTGCAACGGCGATTCTCCGTCGAGGAATGGTTTTTTTGGCCGTTGTTCGGGCCGCGCACAGTGGCTAGTTCAGCTGCCGTCGCGCGATGCCCCGAAATGGACCGATTTCGGGGTACGGCAGGGCTAGTTCGGGGAAGCACCGTCACGGATCCAGCGCCCGAGCTCGCCGCGCTCCTTGTCGGTGATCCCGGTCTTGTTGTTGAACGGCATCGATTTCTGTTCGACCGCGCGCACGAGGATCCGCTGTGACATGAGCTGGATCTGCGCTGGCGTATCGAGCTCGACGTTCGCGGGCGGCGAATGAAACATGTCGTCGGACGGCTTCGCGCTGTGACACGGCACGCAGCGCACGGAGATGATTTCGCGCGCACGCTTCGCGCTGACCGGTGCATCGGCAAGCTGCACGGACGGAGGCTCGACGCGCGTCACGACCATGAGCCCCGCGATCGCGATCGCGCCCGCTGCAACGGCAGGGACGAGCCACGCCTTCGTCGCGAGCTGTTCGCCACCACCGAGGTAGCGCACGTTCATGAAGTGGCGGATGCCAGCGCCGCCGATCATCACGAGGATCAGGATCAACCAGTTCAGCGGGTGCGAGACGGCGCCCGAGAAGTGGTTGGAGACCATGATGAACAGCAGCGGAAACGTCAGGTAGTTGTTGTGGATCGAGCGCTGCTTCGCGCGGATCGAGAACGACGGATCCTGCTCGCGGCCGTGCACCGTCGCGTTCACCAGCTCGTGCTGCGACGGCACGATGACCATCCACACGTTGCCGGTCATGATCGTGCCCATCAGCACGCCGGTCTGCATGAACATCGCCCGGCCGCTGAATACGCGCGAGAACACGTAGATGCTCGCGAACAGGCCGACGATCGAGATCACCGTCGCGAGCCGCGGCATCGAGTCACCGAGCGTGCGCCACAGCGTGTCGTAGAGCAGCCAGCCGACGAAGATCGCGCTGATCGACAGCGTGAGCGCGACGCCCTTGCCGATGTCGTGCAGCGTCGGATCGACGAGGTACGCCGTGTTGTTCAGGTAGTAGACGACGACGAACAGCGAGATGCCGGTCGCCCA
>DASYDE010000137.1:0-33978 GCA_036499725.1 Kofleriaceae bacterium | reverse complement strand
CGCGAGCCCGCGCCGCGCCCGGCCGCACGAGCAGCGACACCGAGCGCTCCACCACCGCGCGCGCCGACAACGAATCCACCGCGCGCGCCGACGACAAATCCTCCACGCGCACCGTCGCCGACCGCACCGCCGCGCGCTGCGTCTCCCTCGACACCGCCGCCACCTCCACCGGCCAAGTCCGCGCCGATCGTCGCGACCACGGCACCCAAGGTCGATGCGACAGAGCCGTCTGCACCGCCCGTGATCGTTAGCAGCACGGCACTGCGCCCCGACGCCACGTCTCTCGAGTCCGGCACCGAGCGCTTCAGCCGCGCAGAGTCTGTCGGCGAGGGCACATCGACGCGACGGCCCCGCGCCGGACGCCTCCGGACCGTCGCGGCGCTGCGCCGTCAGCGCGGCTTCCTTGGCGATATTCGCTACGTCGCAACCGCTGCGTTCGGGGTGCGACGCACGCGGCGCGAGCTCGCGGTGCTGGAAGCCACGCAGGTCACGCGGCAAGCGGAGCGCGATCGCTATCTCGTCACGCTCGGGCGCACCGCCGTGATCACCGATGGCTTTGATCATGCGGCCCTCGCGCCTGTTCGCGAACAGCTGGTCACCGTCGAGGAAGAGCGCGCACAGCACGCTGGCGCGGTCGTCGCTGCGGAGCAAGAGCAGCAGCGCGTCACGCGCGATCGAGAGGAGCGTGCGAAGCAGTACACGGCGGACCTCGCAGCCGTCGACGCCGAGCTCGCCGAGCTGACCCGGCGTGGGGAACCGCTCGCGAAGGAGCAGGCGTCGGTCACGCGGCGGGCGGCCGATCTGCGCGACGCGTTGCGCCGCCTCGACGAAAAGATCGCCGACGTGAATAGCCAGCTCGTGTCGCCAAAGCCGAGCAAGAAGGATCCGGCGGAGATCCAAGCCGAGCTCGCAACACTGAAAGCGGATCGCGAATCCGTGAAGCGCGACGAGCCCGCGCTCGCAGCCGAGCTGGACGGTCTGTCACCGCGCCTCGCCGCGATCGATGCAAAGAAGACGGAATCGACGAAGCGCCGCGTCGAGCTCGTCAAGGCGGAAGAGGACGACAAGCGCCGCGCGGAGGAGCTGCTCGTCGCGATCGGTGCCAAGCGCAAGGTGATGGATCGCGCTTCCAACGACGCCGAGACGCTGCGCGACAAGATCATGTACGAGCTCGCGGAGCATCTCTATGTCGACCGGCCCGAGGAGCTGGCTGCGCAGCTCTCGCCGATCGATGCGATCGATGTCGAGCTCGGCAGCGCCGAGCGCCGCATCATGGAGCTGCGCGAGATCCTCTCGTCGGTCGACAAGTGGAAGTTCGTGCGCGGCGTCCTCTACCTCGCCGGGATGTTGGCCGCGATCGGCGCGATCGTCTGGTTCGCGCTCTGGGTCTTCGTCTGACCTAGGCGAGCATCGCGTCGATGCGGCCGATGGCCAGCACGACGAGCGCGATCCGCGCGGTCGCGAGGACGGTCCCGGTAGCCCCCAGGGCGATCGCAGAGGCCGAGGTCAGGCGGGCGGCGCCTTCGGACGTCCTGCGAGCGAACCCGACCCAGCCTAGCCCCACGGCCAGGATCCCCAGGGCCAGCGCCACGTAGAGGCCCGGGGAGGGGAGGGCTGCGGCAACGAGGCTACCGACAGCTGCGACAAGGGCGCTGCGCTGCATCGGTCCACGCTAATCGAGGCTCGCGCGGCGGGGCCAGTTTCGTGCTACATGCGCTCCCCGATGGCCGACGACAGCACCGCCCTCCGCGCAGGTTTTTGCGCGATCGTGGGCCTGCCCAACGTCGGCAAGTCCACGCTCCTCAACCAGATCCTGGGCCGGCACCTCGCGGCCGTCTCGTCCAAGCCGCAGACGACCCGCGATCGCATCCTCGGCGTGCACTCGTTCGCGCTGGTCGGTGAGACCCCGGATCGCGCGCAGATCGCATACGTCGACACGCCTGGCGTGCAGGACGGTGCGGGTCCGCTGCGCCGCTACATGCGCGAGGCCGCGATCGCGTCAGCGCACGATGCAGACGTCGTCCTCATGCTCGTCGACGGAACGTACAAGAAGGGCCGCTTGCCTGATCGCCTCGGCCTCGAGGACGCAGCCGCGCTCCACAACGCCATCCAGGGCAAGCCGTTGATCGTCGCGATCAACAAGGTCGATCAGGTCGCCAAGCCGGAGCTGCTGCCGGTGATCGAGGCGTGGGCAAGCTGGCAGCACGGCCTGGACGTGGTCCCGATCTGCGCGCAGAACGGCGAAGGCGTCGAGTATCTCGAGCGCCTCATCGCGGCCAAGCTCCCCGTCGGTCCGGCGCTGTTCCCCGAGGACATGGTCACGGATCGCACGCCGCAGTTCATCGCGCAGGAGATCATCCGCGAGCAGCTCTATCACCAGCTCGGCAAGGAGCTGCCGTACGCGTGCGCGGTGCAGATCGAGACGTGGAGCGAGACGCAGAAGAAGGAGCTCTCGATCGGCGCGGTGATCGTCGTCGAGCGCGAGTCGCAAAAGCCGATCGTCATCGGCAAGGGCGGTTCGCGCATCCGGGAGCTCGGCATCGCGGCGCGCCAGGCCGTTAGCTCGGCGCTCGGCACGCCCGTGCATCTCTCGCTATTCGTCAAAGTGATCGACGAGTGGAGCCGCGGTGACGCGAACCTCCGCAAGCTTGGCTACGGCGGCGACACGAAAGGCGCGACATGAGTGCTCCACTGCTCGCGATCGTTGGCCGGCCAAACGTTGGCAAGTCGACGCTCTTCAACCGCCTCGTCGGCGGGCGCCCCGCGCTCGTGCACGACACGCCCGGCCTCACGCGCGATCGCCGCTACGGCGAGACCGACTACTTCGGCACGGCCATCCGCCTCGTCGATACGGGCGGCCTCGACATGGACGCCGCGAGCGAAGTCATCGGCGCTGGCATCCACCGCCAGGCGATGCGCGCGATCGATGAAGCCGACGCCGTCCTGCTCGTCGTCGACGGCCGTGCTGGGCTCTCCGCTGTGGATCACGAGCTCGCCGCCAAGCTGCGCACGAGCGGCAAGCCGATGTTCCTCGCCGTGAACAAGATCGATCACGCCGTGCGCGACGACCTGGTTCACGAGTTCCACGCGCTCGGCCTCGGCGAGCCGTACAGCGTCTCGGCTGCCCACGGCCGTGGCATCGATGGCCTGCTCGAAGCGATCGTGAATGCGATCGCGCCCAAGCAAAAGGACTTACCGGAGGCCGACGAGTCCGAGAGCGATCCGGATGACCTCTTCGACATCCTCGCGAACGCGCCCGAGCCCGAGGAGTTCGACCCGGACGACGAGGAAGCGCGCGACGCCGCCGAGAAGCGAAAGTTCGCGGAGCGCGAAGCCGAATGGGCCGCGAAGCCCCTGCGCGTCTGCTTCGTCGGACGCCCGAACGCCGGCAAGTCGTCGCTGACGAACCGCTTGCTCGGCGAGGAGCGCTCGCTCGTTCACGACGTCGCAGGCACGACCACGGATCCCGTGGACTCGCCGTTCTCGATCGGCGGTCGCAACTACATCCTCGTCGATACGGCCGGAATTCGCCGCAAGGCGAGGATCGACGTCGAGATCGAGAAGATCAGCGTTTCGATGGCGATCGGCCAGCTCGAGCGCGCCGATGTCGCCGTGCTCGTGATCGACGCCGAGCTCGGCCCGTCGGAGCAGGACGCGCGCATCGCAGGCATGGTCGAGCAGTCCGGCCGCGCACTCGTGATCGCCCTCAACAAGAGTGATCGCATCCGCGGCGACGAGGCCAAGTCCAAGTTGCGCGAGCAGACCGAGGAGAACTTCCACTTCCTCACCTGGGCCCCGACCGTGCTGTTGTCCGCGCAGCGGGGCGACGGCGTCGACCGCCTGCTCGATGTCGTCGACAAGGTCTCCGTCCAGCATCGCAAGCGGATCCCGACCGCGCAGCTCAATCGCTTCTTCAAGGAGGTCATCGAAGAGATGCCTCCGCCGCTGCACAACGGCCGCTCGATCAAGATCAACTACATCACGCAGGCGACGTCACGTCCGCCGACGTTCGTGTTGTGGGCGAACAATGCGGATGCGCTCTCGCCTCAGTACAAGCGCTTCATTTCGAATCGCCTTCGCCAGACGTATGGCTTCGACGGCACCCCGCTCCGGATCGCGACGAAGCAGAAAAAAGATCGCCACAAGAGCGATTAACCGCGGGCTAGCCGGTTTCTAGAAGAAACCCCAGCGAACCGTGCCGCGGATGCCGAACGTCACGAGCGTGACGTCGCCCGCGAAGCTCGCGAGCCGGCCTTCGATGCCCCAGCTGCGCTCGCGGCTGGAGAGGATGTCGAGCCCGCCGCCGAGGACGACGACGAAGTCGCTCTTGCCGTCGATCGGCCCGCCGGTCGAGATCACACCGCCGACGCCCGCGCACGCATACGGCACGTACTTGAGAACATCGAACCGGAACGTGAAGCCGACGTCGGCGAGCGCCGCATACGAGGTCGCGCTCTGCTTGGCGGTGTTGCCGCCGCGGAACAGATCCAGGACGACCTCGCCGCGTAGCCCCACGTCGCTGCCGATCATCTGCTCGTAGACGCCGCCGGCCGCGAACCCGAAGTCGGGCGTCAGCGTCGGCGGGGGCATGTTCATCATCGCGACGCCGGGCGCGTCGAACGTGGCGTAGTTGACCTCGAGCGAGAGCGCCCGCTCGTTCTCGGCCCACGAGACTCCTCCCAGGGCCGCCACGAGGGCAGAAGCCAAGAGGGCGCAGCGCATGGGGATATTCTAGCGTTGCGGGGCAACCTTGGGTCGCGATCAGGCGTCCAACCGTGCTACAGACGCCCCGCCATGGCCGCGAAAAAGCAGGATGTGGATACGGATACGGACGACGAAGCGCCGAAGTCGGGCTTTGACCCCAAAGCCGTGAACATTGGTGGCGAGTCCATCGCCGATCGCTTGATGCCGCACATCAAGAAGATCCTCTCGATGGTCGTGATCGTCGCGGCCATCGTGTCGGCGGTCTTCTTCATGCGCTGGCGCAAGGCCGTCAAGGAAGAGAACAAAACTGCGCAGCTCGTCGAGGTGATGGACACCGCGCGCACGCAGATCGACCCGACGCCGGAGGCAGCCAAGCCGGGCTCTCCTCCGCCGGACCCGTCGTTCAAGACGCCCAAGGATCGCGCTGACGCCGTCCTCGCCGCGATGGCCAAGAGCGGCGCCGACGGTGGCCCGCTGTACAAGGCTGGCGCGCTGTACGAAGCGGGCAACTACGACGAGGCCATCACCACGTACCAGACCTGCACCAACACGCTCGGCCTCGACGGCGTTCTCTGCCGCGAGGGCCTCGGTCTGGCGCAGGAGCAGAAGGCGCTCGCCGAGAAGGACAACGCCGCCAAGCAGAAGGGCCTCGAGGCCGCGCTCGCGACGTTTGCGTCGATGCAGCCCGACGAGACCGGTGACCGCTACGCCTACGCGCTCTACCACCAGGGCCGCGTGCAGCAGACGCTCGGCAAGACCGCCGAAGCCAAGGCGTTGCTCGAGAAGGCCAAGACCTCCGCCGCTGCGGACCCGGGCAGCCAAGATCCCCGCATGGGCATGTACGCGCTCCCGAGCCTGATCGAACGCCGCCTCGCGCAGATGTAATCCACGTGCAGAACCGGTCCATCCTCCTTCCGGGCCTCGCGGCCCTCGCATCGATCCTCGTCGGAGGTTGCGTGCGCGCGCCAGGGCGCCGGGCCGATGCGATGAGCGCGGAGGCCCCCGAAGAGCTCGGCGAAGATCGCTTGAGCCTACATTGGCGCTTCGCGACGGCCAATCGCCTCGAGGAAGTGCAACCGCAGGAATACGCGACGCCGGCCCTCTACGCGGACACGCTGTTCGTCGGATCCGCGAACGGTTGGTTCTACGCGCTACGCGCTGCGACGGGTCAGGTCCGCTGGCGCAAGCAGGTCGGTGCCGTCCTGTGCGCGCCGCTCGTCATCGGCCAGATGGTCTACATCGGCACGTCGGACGGAACGCTCGTCGCGCTCGACTCGCAGACCGGTACCGAGAAGTGGCGCTACGCGAGCCGCGGCCCGATCGAGCAGACCCCATCCGCGACGTCCGAGATGATCGTGTTTTCGAACGAGGCCGACCAGGTCGTCGCGCTCGACTCGATCACCGGCAAGTTCCGCTGGCAGTACAAGACCGAGACGCCCGAGGAGTACACGCTCCGCGGTCACGCGGGTGTCAGTGTCGACGGCGACCTCGTCTTCTCCGGCTTCTCCAACGGCACGCTCGCTGCGCTCCGCAAGGAGAATGGCTCGCTCGCGTGGTCGACGTCGCTCAAGGGCGAAGCCGAGCGCTTCGTGGACGTCGATGCCACGCCGATCGTGATCGAGGACCGGATCTACGCTTCGTCCTCGTCGGGCGGCGTCTACGCGCTCGACAAGCAGACCGGCCTCGTCCGCTGGCGCGTGCCGTTTTATGACGCCGCACAGCCGAGCGCGACCGGCAACGTAGGTGGCCTCGCAACGGACGGTAAAGCGATCTTCGTCTCCGTCGCCGACCTCGGCACGTATGCGATCGACTTCGGCGGCAACGTGATCTGGCGCGTCGGCGCGAAGAACGGTGGCGAGCCGGCGACGCCAGTCGTGTGGAACGACCTCGTGATCTACTCGCTCGCGAAGGACGGCATGTTCCTCGCGGATCGCCGCACCGGCAAGACGCTCGAGTACTTCGACCCGGGCGAGGGCGTCTCCGCCGAGCCTGCCGTCACCGGTGATGGCCGCCTGTTCGTGATGTCGAACCGCGGCATCCTGTACGCGTTCGATCTCGAGTAGCTGCCGCAACGCCCCAGGGGAGGCCGCAACGACGCTACGGCGCGACGCCCGGAGGGGATGGCCGCAACGACGCTACGGCGCAACGCTCAGACGGGAGGCCGCAACGACGCAACGGCGCGACGCTCAGAGGGATGGCCGCAACGACGCAACGGCGCGACGATCAGAGGGATGGCCGCAACGACGCAACGGCGCAACGGATCGATCGGGTGGGATCGATCGGGTGGGATCGATCGAGCGGATAGACCACCCTGACCGCAAGCGCACGCGTCCAGCGGTTCGCGTCACTCGACCGTGCCGTCCAACGGTCCGCGTCCCTCGCCCGGCGAGGTAGATCGCCTTCTCCGTTGCGTCGTCGCGTCGTTGCGGCCAATTCATCTGCCGTCGCGCCGTTGCGGCCTACAGCGGGTCGCAGAACGGCGCAGCGGGCCTCGCGATCAAGTAGCCCTGGAGCAGGTCGCAGCCGTGCTCGACGAGGACCTTCGCTTCGGCCTCGGTCTCGACGCCTTCGCCGATGACCATGATCTTTTGCTCGCGGCACATCTGCGTGATGCTCGCGATGAGGCGCTGCTTCATCGGCTGCTTGTCGACGTCGCGGACGAGCGACATGTCGAGCTTCACGATGTCGCAATCGAGCAGCGAGAACGTACCCATGCGTGCGTGACCACCGCCGAGGTCGTCGATGGCGATGCGGAAGCCCAGCTCGCGGAGCTCGGCGACGCGGTAGCGCAGATCGATCTGTCCCTCGAGCGAGGTGCGCTCGGTGATCTCGAGGATCACGCGATGCGCGACCTTGGTCAGCGGCGCGAACGCACTCGTCAGCTGCTTGTCCATCAGGTCGAGCAGGTGGAGATTGATGAAGATGACCCCGCGCTCCGCGGGAGCCGCCGCGATCGTCTTGGCGGAGCTCGCGCGAACGGCTCGACCGATCTGCGTGATGCGTTCGAGGCGCTCGGCGGCGTCGAGGATCGCGCCTGGATGCGGAAGCGATTTGTCCGACGAGCGGAGCAGCGCTTCATAGCCAAAGCGAGCGCGTGTCGCGGCGTGCACGATCGGCTGGTAGTGCATCGTGAGACCCGCCATGCAGCGATCGAACTTCTGCTCGAGGTCGCGCAGCACGCTGGAGTTGTCGCCGTAGAGTGCGTTCGGATCCGTTCCCATCGGGACATCGCGTGGAGGGGGCGTTGCATCGGGAGGCGTGAAACCACCACTCGCGCTCGTCTTTCCGAGCGAAGCAGGCGGATGAGGAGCCCCTCTCTCCTCGGGACGTCGGTCGGACGACACGCCTTCAACTCTACAGTCTCAGCGGACGCGCGGGAACAAATCCTATCCCTGCACTAACCGTGTTTCACCGTGAGGACGCGGTGCGAGTCGCTGATGTGGGTTAGCAGAGCCGGCGTAGGTGTTCGCGGAACTCGGCGACAACCAAGGAAGCGGGATGGTGATCGAGCTCCGTGGAGATCGAGTCGTCGATCACGGGGAGATCGAGCACGAGCCGATAGAGCATCATGCAGGCGCGCGATGAGAGCGCGACGAAACGTGCTTCGCCGTAGAGCGTGACGTTGGACGATGAGGGCGTTGCCCACGCGATGCTGAAGATCGAAGGGTCGTACTTGTACTCGAGCGTGTAGCCGAGCGATCCGCGCGACAGCTTGCGCGTGAACGCGACCTTCGCGGGCCGACCCTCGGGCGTGCGCGCGGTGACGCGAGACGCCTGCAGGATGGGCAGCCAGCGCGGCACCTCGACCGCGTCTGCGAAGACCTCATAAGCAACTCCCGCGGCGACCGAGAGGGTCGTCGAAACTTCACTGGCGAGGGGAGAGACCTGGGGATACGCGGCGGCGGTTGCCATGACGGGATGTAGAGCAGCTGCCGTACCAGCCTCACGCCCGCGCAATATTGCCCAGTTAGCGCGACGTGGGCTCTCGATACCCGACCAGTCGAGTTGCCGAGGGAAAGATCGGTGACCGCTAACTGCCGGTCCCAGTGGCGGTTCGCGCCGGGTCGTCTGGCGCCTGTTGACACCGCGGGCACGACCACGTCCATCGCGGCGGCTCGCCGAGCTTGTAGACGGAGATCGGTGCGCCGCACGTCCGGCAGGGCTTTCCGCCGCGGCCATAAACGAAGTACCGCGTGTCGTTCGGGCGATCGCCGGCCTGCGCTTGGCGCGTCGTGCGAGGACCGGGCGCGAGGTTGGGAACCATCTGATCGCGCGCGACCGCGTAGCACTCCTCCAGGCGATCGACGCTGATGTCGCGAACGAGCGTGCGCGGATCGAGAGAGACGGCAAACGCGACCTCGCACTTATAGACGTTGCCGATGCCGGCCGCGATCCGCTGATCGAGCAGCACGGCGGCGAGCGTCCGATCGGGCTCCTTCGCCGCGCGCTCCGCGGCAGCGCGCGGGTCGAAGTCAGGCGCGAGCACGTCGTGACCGAGCGTGCGGATCGCCATGCCGTGGCGGGGAGCGCGGCGCGCCGAGACTTCGATCGTGCGCGCATTGATCCACAGCTGCACGGTCTTCGCGGTGACGAGCGCGAGCGTGACGCGGCCGGGTGACATGCGCTGCAGCTGCGCTTCGCCGGCCGCGCGCGAAAAGCTGCGCAATGCGCCATACATGCCGAGGTGCGCGCGGATCGTCGTGTCGCGCTTGTGTGCGTCATCCACGAGCTCGATCTCGAGGTGCTTCCCGGTCGCTTCGATCCGCGCGATGCGGAGGCCGGCCAGATCGCGCTCGAGGCCTTGCTGCGTCACGCGCTCCACGATCTCCCCGACGAGTGGCGCGAGGCGGTTCGCGATCCGGTGGATCGTGTCGCCCTCGGGCATCAGTTCACCTCGTCGTCGCCCTCGCCATCCTCGGGCTCCGGCTCGGGGACCGGCGCGGAGTGGACGGGCGCGCCCGCGCGAACGACGAGGCCGCGGTAGTCGACGCGTGCTCCAGCGGCGAGCAGCGCGCGCGCGTGCGGTGAATCGCCAGCAGCGACGCCATCGACGCTCTCGATCAACAGCTCGCGGCGGCGTGTCTTCTGCGCGAGGCGCGGAATGCCGACGGTCAGTGCAAGCGCGATGCTCTCGTCGGGAAGCGCGCCGGTCGCGATGCGCTTGGCCTTGGGCTCGACGTACGCGGCGAGCTCGCCATCGACCAGGATGACGGAGGCGCCCACGCGGCGCGCCGGGCGCACACTCGTGTCGCGCAGCTCGGGCCAGTCGAACGGCCCACCCCACACGTTGGCGGGATCCACGGCCGCGAGGACGTCGACGCGCGGCGCGGCCGGGGAGTTGCGCGGCGCTTCGCGCAGCCGATCGATCGCACCGGGCCAGGCGAACTGCGCGCCCTCGAGATTCTCGATGAAGTAACCCCGCCGCACCGTGCCCGCGTCCTCCATCGCGCGCAGCACGTCCTGAACGCCGGCGAAGCCGCCCGGAAGATCATCGGACTTGGCCGTGGCGCGGCCTGCAAAGCCCCAGCGCTCGAGCAGCGCCGTCGCCATCGCGTGCGCACGCTGCGTCGACGTAGGTGCGGGTCCGAGGGACGAGACGAGCGACCAACGGCCGCCGAACGCGGCGTGGCCAGAGGTGCGACGCGTCACGGACATCCCCAGCGAGCGCAGCGGAGCGAACGTGTCGTTCGTGATCTCGCCGGCCCACACGAGGTCCCAGAGCGCGGCCGTGACCGTCGCGCGATCGGCGTTCGCGGCGGTCTCGATCGCGACGAGGAACGATGCGCCGCTCGCTTTCAGGTGCGCGATGATCGCGTCGTGGACGGGCGCGCGATTGGGCACTTCGCGCGGCTCGGGGGCGAGAGCGAGCGCGCGTTCGCGGCGCAGCAACATCACGCGGCCGTCCTTGACGCCGAGCGCACCGGAGCCTACCCACACGAGCTCGCCCGCTGCACCGAGCTCGTCGAGCATGCGCGGGTTGTAGTCGAGGATGCGCGCCGGCAGGATCCGCTGCTCGAGCTCGGAGAACGGCAGCGGTACGCCCTCGAGCCGGCCGATGACGTCGCGCAGCGCGCCCAGGCCGCGGCGCGGTTGATCCACGCCATGCCAGCGCGGCAGGAATTGCGCGAACGCCTTTGCATCGACCGGGGCGACCTGCGATCGCAACTTCGCGAGCGTGCGGCGACGGATCTGGCGCAGCACTTCTGGATCACATGAGTCCATCTGCGTGCCGCCGGGACGCAGCTCGCCCCGCACGAGACCGCCGCGCGTCTCCAGCAGCTGCAGGACGGGCTCGATCTGGCCGATGGGCAGGCCCCAGCGCCTGGCCGGCTGATCCGTCGTGAACGGCGAGTGCGTACGAGCGAAGCGAGCGACGAGCGACTCGAGCGCGTTCGGCACGGAAGCGAGCAGGGCGGCAGGGAGCCCCTGCGGCAGCTGTACGCCGAGCCCATCGCGGTAGCGGGCGGCATCCTCGACGGCGATCCAGCGCTGCTCGCTCGCGATCCGGACGCTCGCGACGCGGCGTTGATCGCTCAGCTGGCCGAGCGCGGCATCGATGTCCACGCCCGTCGAGCGCACGATGATGTCATCGCGCGAGAGATCACCGAGCCGACGCACGAGATCGTGCACCTCGTCGACGTTGCGCGCCTTGCGGTCATCCGCGAGCTGCTGCAGCTCCGCTTCGACATCCGCGAGTACGTCGAGATCCAACAGCTCGCGTAGCTCGCCGCCGCCGATCAGCTCACGCAACAGGCCGCGATCCAGCGTCAGCGCTTGCGCCTTGCGCTCCGCGAGCGGTGCATCGCCTTCGTAGAGGAACGCGGCGACATAATCGAACACGAGGCCGCGCGCGAACGGCGATGCAGAATCTGTCTCGGCCGGTTCGACGCGAATCTCGCGCGAGCGCAGCTTCGTCAATACGTCGACGAGCGCCGGGAGATCGAACACGTCACGCAGGACCTCGCGGTACGTCTCGAGCGTGATCGGGAACGCGGGGAACCTCAGCGCGACACCCATCAGTTGCTGTGCGCGGAGGCGCTGGGCCCACAGCGGCGTGCGCTGGCCGGGGCGGCGACGCGGCAACAGCAGGGCGCGCGCCGCATTCTCGCGGAAGTGCGTCGCGAACACGCTGGAGCGCGCGAGCTCGTCGACCAGCTCGTTCTCGATGTCCTCGGGCTCGGGGAGTAGCTGATCATCCGACGGCATCACGTCACCGTCGGCGAACCGCAGCGCGATGCCGTCGTCGGTCCACAGCGGGTGGATCGGATAGCCGAGCTCGGCCTCGAGGCGCTTCGCGAGCACGAGCGCCCACGGTGCATGTACGCGGCTGCCAAACGGCGTCAGGATGCACACGCGGGTATCGCCGAGCTCGTCGCGAAACCGCTCGATCGTGATCGCGCGATCCGTCGGCAAGCTGTTGGTCTGCGCGCGTTGTTCGCCGACGTAGTCGATCAGGTTGTCGGCCGCGAAGCCGTCGAGGTGATACACGTCCATCAGCCACGCGCGGGCTTCGCTCGGATCACGCGCGATTCGCGTATCCAGCTCGCGGCAGAACGCGCCCAGCTCGCGCCCCAGCTCCAGCGGACGCCCCGGACCCTCACCGCGCCAGAACGGCATCTTGCCGGGCTCGCCAGGCGCCGGTGACACGATCACGCGATCGCGCGTGATGTCCTCGATGCGCCACGTCGTCGCGCCCAGGATGAACGTCTCGCCTTTGCGGCTCTCCGCGACCATTTCCTCGTCGAGCTCGCCGATGCGCGGACCGCCCGCGCCGAGATGCACCGCGTACGAGCCACGGTCGGGAATCGTGCCGCCCGACATGACCGACAGCAGGCGCGCGCCTTTGCGACCGACGAGCACGTCGGCCTGGCGGTCCCACGTCAGGCGCGGCCGCAGCTCCGCAAACTCGTCACTGGGATACCGACCGGAGAGCATGTCGAGCACGCCGACGAACATGGCGTGCGATAGGTCGCGGTAGCTCGCGGCGCGCCGAACGATGCGCTCGAGATCAGCGACCGTCCAGGCATCGGCCGCGACCATGGCAACGATCTGCTGCGCGAGCACGTCCAGCGCGCTGTCGGGTACGCGGATCGACTCGACCTTGCCGTCGAGCATGAGATTCGCGACGACGGTCGCCTCGAGGAGGTCGCCACGGAACTTGGGGATCATGCGGCCGCGACTCGTGCCACCGACCTGGTGATTCGCGCGACCGATGCGCTGTAAGCCGCGCGAGACCGCGCCGGGCGACTCGACCTGAACAACGAGATCGACGGTGCCCATGTCGATACCTAGCTCGAGCGAGCTAGTCGCGGTGATCGCGCGCAGCCGGCCTTCTTTAAGTGCTTCTTCGATCTCGAGGCGCTGATGGCGCGCGACAGATCCGTGGTGCGCGCGCACGAGCTCCACACCCGCCGGCGCCGCACCCGTCGCTGTCGCGAGCTCCGTGAGCTGCTGAGAGACGCGCTCCGCGAGCCGCCGCGAGTTGACGAAGATGATCGTCGTGCGATGCGCGAGGATCATCTCGAGCAAGCGCTCGTGAATGAGCGGCCACATGCCGCCACCGTCGCGGCCCTCGGTGCCCGGATGATCCATCTCGCGCGCGGGGACGACGATCTGGAGATCGATCTGCGGGCGTGCGCTCGCATCCACGATCTCGACCGGGCGGTCACCTCCGAGATACTTCGCCACTTCGCTAAGTGGACGTTGCGTCGCCGACAGGCCGATGCGCTGCGGATCTGGGTTGCCGCTGCTCGTGACCAGATGAGAGAGGCGCTCGAGCGTCAGCGCGAGATGAATGCCGCGCTTCGTCGGTGCGAGCGCGTGGATCTCGTCGATGATCACCGTGTCCGTGCTACGGAGACGCTCGCGCTGCTGGCCCGCAAGCATCAAGTACAGCGACTCCGGCGTCGTGATCAGGATCTGACCGGGGAACTTTCGCTGCCGTTCGCGCTCCTTGACCGGCGTGTCACCGGTGCGAACGTCGACGGTGATTCCCGCGGCGGCGCCCATCCGCACGAGACCCGCGAGCGGCGCGCGCAAGTTGCGTTCGACGTCATACGCGAGCGCTTTGATCGGCGAGACGTACACGACGCGGGTACCTTCCGCGGGGGCGCGGCTCAGGCGATCCAGGCACCACAGGAATGCCGCGAGCGTCTTGCCGCTGCCCGTCGGCGCGAGCATCAGCGTGTGCTTGCCCTCGGCAATCGCCGCCCAGCCCCGCGCCTGCACCGGCGTTGCTTCCGCGAAGCTCTGCCGAAACCACTGCGCCGTGGTCGGAGCAAACGGCGCGAGCGGATCCGCGGACACGCCGCACCTTAGCAGGGCTGCGGACTGTTACGATGACGACCGATGCGCGCACAGTTCTTCGTCGCAATCGCACTCGGTGCGTGCGGACGCAGAACTTCAACCTCTACACGGCCGACCAGGGGTTCGAGATCAACGCGCGCGTCTACTGCTTACAGAAGTAGAACGTCATGCGCGCGTTGCGAGCCGGGGGCCGCTGATCGTGACCGTGACGACGGCACCGATCGGTCGCGCGATCACGAGCGTCGAGTTACGTCCTTCGAACGTCTGCATGCCTGACCGTAGCCGACTCGGCTTTGATAAGTGAATCAGGAGCCGCGGCAGGGACCGTGAGTACTAGGCGAGGGAGTCGGCAGGGCGAGAACGATCGCAGCATCGACCGCGGGCGGAACGATCAGCATCCCCGCGCTGGCGGTCAGCCGGCCGTCCTTCGTTGCGGGTGGCGTGAGCACGATCGCCGCATCGTTCGCGACGTGATTTCCGGCCGCCTTTGGACACACCGTGCGCTTCGCTTTCACGGCTCGCTTCGGTGCCGCCTTGGTGTTCGCTTTCGGCTCCGCGGCGGGTGCCCACGCGTACTTGTTCCGCGGCACTTCGGCACCCGCCACGGACGCCATCGCGGCGACCACGAGCACGCCGATCAGCGCGAGCCGAACGCGCGACTGGGCGGGTCGGTACCAGAGGCGACCAGGTGCAGGCTGCATGACCCTGAAACCGGCAACCTCGCGGAACCATTCCCGAGGGACACAGGCGTGAGTTGACATAATGTCGATTCTGCGACGTGACTAGTATGTCCAGGCGGGTAGCCCTGCACGCCCGATAAAGCCCGGTTGGACTCAGTGCGCGCGCGCGGAGCTCAGGCGTCCGCCGAGCCGCGAAATCTCGTCTGTCGTCAGGCCGCTGGAGGCCTCGATCGTCACGCTCGCGGCCCTGCCTGTACCGATTTCAGCGGCCGTGATCTCGAGGATGCCATCCGCATCCATCGTGAAGCTGACCTCGACCTTGGTACGGCCGCGGAGCTCGCTCTTGAGATCGCCAAGGACGAACCGACCGAGCCGCCGGTTGCGGGACGCGGCATCGTGCTCGCCTTGATAGATCTCGATCGCCACGAACGTCTGGTTGTCCTCGGTCGTCGCGAAGACCTTCTTCGCGCGCGTCGGAATTGACGTATTCGCGGTGATCACGACCGACATCTTGTCGCCCGCGACCTTCACGCCGACGTTGTGCGGCGTGACGTCCAATAGAACTACTTCCTGAAGCTCGCCACCCATGATGCCCGAGTGGACGGCCGCGCCCATGGCCACGATCTCGTCCGGGTTCACGCCTTTGCTGGCCGGCTTTCCGAAGATCGAGACCGCCCTCTCCTGGACGGCCGGCATGCGTGTCATGCCGCCGACGAGGAGGACCTGGTCGATATCGGCCGGCGTGCAATGTGCGTCGGAGAGCGCGCGCTGACACGGCAGCTCGAGGCGCTCGAGCAACGCCCTGCACGCGCGCTCGAGCTGACCGCGATCGATCTCGCGCATCAGGTGCAGCGGGCCCGTGGAGCCGGCCGCGATGAACGGCAGGTTCACGTCGGTCGTCATCGCGCTCGAGAGCTCGATCTTGGCGCGCTCGGCCGCTTCCTTGAGGCGCTGCAGCGCGACGGAGTCCTTGCGGAGATCCATGCCGTGCTCGGCCGCGAAATCGTCCGCGAGCAGGTCGATGATCACGCGATCGAAGTCGTCGCCACCGAGGGTGGTGTCGCCGTGCGTGGCGAGCACTTCGAACACGCCGTTCTCGATCGCGAGGATCGAGATATCGAACGTGCCGCCGCCGAGATCGAACACCGCGAGGCGCTGGTTGCTCTGGTGCTGCACGCCGTACGCGAGCGCGGCGGCCGTCGGCTCGTTGAGGATCGCGCGCACCGTCAGGCCCGCGATGGCGCCCGCGTCCTTGGTCGCCTGGCGCTGCACGTCGTCGAAGTACGCCGGCACCGTGACCACGGCCTCGGTCACCTGCGTGCCGAGATAGTCCTCGGCGACTCGCTTCATCTTCGCGAGCACGTGTGCCGAGATTTCCTGCGGCGAGCGCGGCGTCCCGGCAATGTCGATCCAGGCGTCACCGTTCTTGGCGGCGACGATCTGATACGGGAGGCGCTTTGCGAGCTCGATGATGCTCGGGTCGTTCGCCTTGCGACCGATCAAGCGTTTGGCGCCGAACACGGTCCGCTGCGGGTTCGTGACCATCTGGCGCTTGCTAGCTGCGCCGACGACGACATCGCCATCCGCGTTCCACGACACCATCGACGGCGTCGTGCGGCCGCCCTCCTGGTTGTGGATCACGGTGGCCTCTCCACCTTCGAGCACGGCCACGCACGAGTTCGTGGTGCCTAGATCGATACCGATGACGCGCCCCATCGCTAGGCGTCAGTATACCTACTTCCGACGGGTCATCATCTCGACCATGGCGCTCTTCGCGAGCGGATGCTCGGGGACGATCTGCATCGCTTCCATGAAGTCGACGCGCGCGTCGTCGAGGCGGTGGGCGAGCATGGCCTCTCGGCCCCTCGCAAAATGCAACAGCGCCTTGTACGCGGGCGTCGGCTTCTCGCTGACGAGATCCTCGAGCAGCATGCGCGCCGACTCGAACTGATTCTTCTCCATCAGCTTGTAGATGGAGGTGAGCTTGGGATCGGTGTTCGCGGCGGTCGCAGCAGCGAGTGGAGATGTGGCGACGGCGGGCGCGTTCGTCGGGCGCGTCGGAGCCCGACCTACCGCGGGTGTTGCGGGCACGGGCGCACCGGGGCGGATCGGAGTGCGGTTCACGCCCGTCGTCGCGGGCGTCGTCGGTTGCGCGGGCGGCGCGCTCGCCTGCGCCAGTCGGGAACGCGCAGGATCGTCGGGGATACCGGTCCCCATGCGCGCGACGGGGCGCATCGGCTGCGTGGGCGCGGCAGGCGGCGGGCGCGACGCCGGAGTCGCGGGCGTCGTGCGGAGCGGCGCGGACGGCCCCGAGGGCGGCTGCGTGCGCGGAAGCGGCTGCGTGGGCGCGTGCGTGATCGGCACTGCTTGCGTCGTCGAGTGCGCTTGAGTTGGCGGGCGTGCGCCCGACCCCGACGCCGACACGTTCTGCGGAGGGCTCGACGGTCGCGTTGGCGCCTGCGGACGGAGGACCGGCAGCTGTCCCGTCGCCGGGCGCGGCGTCACCGATGGCTTTGCGAGCGTATCGTGCGCACCGCGCAGCGCGAGGAACACCTCGTTCGCGAGCCGCTGAACGTCGACGGCGAGGCGCGCGAACTTGGCCGGATGGAACTGCTTGGTCAGCTGCAGGAACGCACTGCGAACCTGCTCGTGACTGGCCGCTCCCGTCAGGCCGAGCGCGTCGTACGGATCACGGCTGAGCCGAGCCTGCATGTTCCCGAGCAGGCTGCGTGCACTTGCGTCGTCCACCCAGGTACTAGGTTAGCTCGGAACTACCCGTCGGTGCTATCCCGCGAACAGTCGGGTCGCGTCACGGTTCGCCCGCCGATCCACCCCGGGCCGCGGCGCGTGGAGGGGGCTATTTTTTCGGCTTGGGAACGGGCGGTTGCGCCTGCTGCGGAGCCTGCTGTTGCGGTGACGGGCCGGTGTCGTCGAACTGATAGGTCGCGCCCTTCTTCCCCACGGACTGCTTGGGGGAAGGCTTCAAAATCGGGGCGTTCGTGTCCTTGGCGCCGAGGTCCTGGAGCTGCTGCTGCGGTGCGTCGTTCGGATTGTTGTTTGCCGCGATCGGCTTCGGGACCGACGACTGCTTCGGCGGTGGCGGCGCTGCCTTGCCACTCTTCTTGGACTTGATGGCGACCGACTTCGCGGGTCCGGTGTTCTTGGAGACCTGGAGCTTCTTCAGAAACGCGTCGTCTTGCGTTATCGGAAGGCCGACCGGCGCATGCGATTCGCGTTCGTCGTCCGTCGCACGGTCCGCGCGCGTCAGCATCTCGGGCTCGCCGAGAGCGGCTGACTTGCGTACGCATTGCGTGCCGACAACCGTCGTGACGATCTTCTCGCGACGCACCGTGAGCACGTCGGTCCCCGGCTCGTAGTGATACTCCGTCGTGTACGGCAGGTAGCACGTCGGATCTTCGGGGCGACCTGGCTCGTGTAGCGTCTCCGTCGACGAGAACGATGCGCCCGCGGGGACGTCGACCAGCTCGTACGCGCGGAAGAACTCGCGCGCGCCGTCGACGGTCGCTAGCTTGAACACCTCGACGCGGCCGCCCACGCGAGAGAACGCGCGCAGCTCGCCCGACGGCAGCACCCACACGCCCTGAAAGCCTTCGATCGTGACGAGCTGGAACGGCGAAAGGCGCAGTCCGTCCACTGCCGTCAGCGTCTGGTGCACGGACACGTAGCCCGGCTTGCGGATGTCGAAGTCGACAATCTCCCCCGTGTTCACCTCGAGCGTCGTCGGTGTGCGCATCGTCTGGGCGCCGCGATGGATCTCGGCGCCGCGCGGAATCGTGTCGAGATCCAGCCGCACCTTGCCGGCCGGTGCGGCAGGACGTTCGCTCGCCATCGGTGGATGCGGACGCTCGGGGGCGCGGAGGCCGTACGCGACGGCGGCGATGCCCAGGCCGAGCACGCCGACACCCGCGGCTCCCGCGAGCACGAGGCTCTTCGACGGAGCGGAGCGCGGCGCGCGCGAGCGTTTCTGCGAGCCGGCAGCAGCGCGCAGCGCCTCCACCATCGCTTTGCTCGACGGGAACCGCGCGTCGGGATCCTTGGCCATCGCGCGCGCCAAGATCGCGTCGAACGCGGCAGGCAGCGACACCGCGCCGCGCTGGGAGAGCGCGGGGACCTTCGCGCGGAAGTGCTGCTCCATCATCTGGGGCAAGCTCTGCGCCTCGAACGGCACCGCACCGGCGAGCAGCTCGAACGCGATCACGCCGAGCGAGTAACGATCCGACGCGGGCACCGCACCATCGGCGCTCCATTGCTCCGGGGACATGTAGCTCGGCGTTCCGAGCCACGTGCCCTGGCCCGTCAGCATCGAGCCTGGCGCCACACCCTCGGGGGTGAGCAACTTTGCGAGGCCGAAATCGAGAACGAACACCTTGGGACTGTCCGGTTCTCCGGACACCATCACGTTGTCGGGCTTGAGGTCGCGATGGACGACGCCGCGCTTGTGCGCCGCATCGAGCGCGTCGGCGATCTGGTCGAGCACGGCGAGTGCGACGGGAATTTCGAGCGGACCCGCCGTGAGCGCTTTGCGCAGCGAGCGGCCCTCGACGAGGTCCATCACGAGGTACAGGCGGCCGTCCTCGAGGCGGCCGAACGAGAACACGTCGACGACGTTGGGATGGGCGACGGTGTTCACCGCGCGCGCTTCGCGCTTGAAGCGCTCTGCACCATCGGGCGACGCGCCGACCGCCCGCTTCAACACCTTGATCGCGACCTTCTTGCCGATGACAGGATGGATACCCGCGTACACCTCGCCCATCGCCCCCGCGCCGAGGAAGCGCTCGACGACGTATTCGCCGACCTGTGTCCCGGCGGCCAGGTCGTCGTCATCGCTCGCCCGAGCGTCGCCGGTTTGCACCAGCGTCGGGCTATGCGCGAGCGGGCTCGACTCCGACATCCGCCCTCATCGTACCGTCAAGGACACCCGCGTGCCTGCCCAGTTTCACCCTCGCTGACGCCTGTTTTGGCCTGGATCTTCGGCCATGATGGCGCGCATGTACGCGATGCCCGAGCGACGAGAGGTCCGCCGCGCCGAGATGACCGTCGAGGGTCACGCGCTCGCCGACGTCGTGCTCGGCGGATACGTCCTCGGCGCACCGCTCGGGACGGCGCCAGTTGTCGTGATCGTCGGCGGCATCACCGCGTCGCCGTTTCCGTTTGGCCGCCCCGCGATGGGCGAAGAGCCAGAGATCGAGCCGTGGTGGCCGGCGCTCAAGGCGCCCGACCTCGTCGATCCCGCGCATCAGACTGTCGTGTGCCCGTGCTGGCCCGGCAACGGATCCACGTGGAAAGGCTTCGAGAGCGACGAGCGGATCACGCCGCTGTCTGCGCTCGGCCTCGCGGATCTAGTGGTCGCGTACCTCGACGGCATCGGGTGCACGCAGCCCGTCACGTATCTCGGCGCGAGCCTCGGCGGACTCGTCGGTATCGCGTTCGCCGTACGCCATCCCGCGCGGTGCGCGAAGCTCGTGACGATCAGCGCGGGCCTGCGCCCCGACGGCTGGGGAACGGCGACGCGTCACGTGCAGCGCGAGCTCGTTCGCGACGGCCTGCGCACGGGCGATGTCGCCACGGGCATGATCCGCGCGCGCCAGCTCGGCATGCTGACGTATCGCGGGCGCGACGAGCTCGACACGCGGTTCGGGACGCTGTCCTCCGACCTCGCGCAACCGCCGGTCGCTGCCTATCTCGACCATCACGGGCAGCGCTTCGCGGCGCGCTTCCCCGTGCGTACGTTTCTGATGCTGAGCGAGGCGATCGATCGCGCGCAGTTTGGAAGAGACCAAGCGACGGTTCGCGAGCAGCTCGCGCACGTCACGGCCGAGGTCATCGTGATCGGCGTGCCCGGCGACATGCTGTTTCCGTTCCCGCTGCAGCACGAGCTGTATCGCGAGCTGCAGGCGGTCGGCGCGACCTGCTCGCTGTGGAAGCTCGACAGCGAGTTCGGGCACGACGCGTTCCTCGCGGATCAGGACAAGCTCGCGGCCCTGCTGCGCGACGGTCGCGTGCTCGCGCCCTCGCTGACGCCCGAGCGCTGGACGAGTGTCGGGCCGCGCCCCGTGCGCGAGATTCGCATCGGCATGATCGGCTGCGGCGTCGTCGGTGGCGGTGTGCTCGCGCTGCTCGCGAAGCAAGCGACCGACATGGTCGAGCGCTACAGCGTGCGGTTCCGCGTCACGAAGATCGCCGTGCGTGACCCGAAGAAGCCCCGCGGCGAGCTCGCGGCCGGCATTCCGGTGACCACCAATTCTCTCGAGCTCGTCGCGGATCCCGAGGTCGACGTCATCGTCGAGGTCGCCGGAGGCCTCGCTGTCGAGCCGACGGTCACCGCCGCACTCGCCGCCGGCAAACCGGTGGTCACCGCGAACAAGGCGCTCCTCGCACGCAAGCTCGCCGAGCTGGGCGTCCTCGCGCAGCGCACCGAGACGCCGCTGCTTTGCGAGGCTGCCGCTGCCGCCGCGCTGCCGATCATTCGGCACCTCTCGCACCGCGCGGACGACGTCGACCGCTTGATGGCGATCGTGAACGGCACGTGCAACTACATCATCACGCGCCTCGAGCAGGACGAGCTGCCGATCGAGCGTGCGATCGCGGAGGCGCAGGCCAAGGGCTTCGCGGAAGCGGATCCGTCCGCCGACCTCGAGGGGCACGACGCGGCCGCGAAGCTGTCGATCCTCGCGTACCGCGCGTTTGGCGCGTGGATGCCGCCCGATACGCTGCCCGTTCGCGGCATCACGCAGCTCACACCGGCCGATTGCGACCTCGCCGAGTCGATGGGGTTTCGGATTCGCCTGATCGCGCACGCAGCGCGCCAACCGGGCGGTGGCCTCATCGCTGCCGTCGAGCCCGTGTTGCTCCCCGACTGGCACCTGCTCGCGTCCGTCGAGGAGGAGTACAACGCGGTTTATCTGCAGTGCGCGGCCTCTGGCGACCTCTCGCTGTTCGGCAAGGGCGCCGGCGCGTTACCAACGGCCACCGCCGTGCTCGGCGACCTGATCGATCTCGCGCAGGATAACTCCGTGCAGTGGCCCGAGCCGCGCAAGCTCGCGCCGTCTCCGCTGCCTCCGCGTCGCCATTTCCTCCGCGTCACCGGCGAGCCGCATCCGGGACTGCAGCGCCGCATCGAATCGCTCGTTCGGCGCGCGGGCCTGTCCGTCCTCGCCCATGCGAGTCGCGGCGAAGGCGACAACATTCACCACGCCGTTCTCATCTCGCCGAGCGACGACGCTCCGATGGTGAGTCTCCTCGAGCAACTCGCGCAGCTCGGTCGCGTCGATCAGACGCTGTGGCTCGGAGTCCTCGAATGAAGATCGCGGACTACCTCGATCCGGCCACCTGCCCGCGCGAGCGCCCTCCCCTCGCCGCGATGTCGCCGCTCACGCGGGAGCTGCACAACTCCATCGACGAGCATGCCCGCGCCGAGCACGTCGCATGGTTGCACCCGACGGCGCACACGATCCAGCGCGACCTGCTCGGCTCGCCGAACGTGATCGCGTGGCAGGAAGCCAAGGCCGCGTTCCTGATCGCCGGCGGCGGCGCGTGGTCCGAGCTGCCGCATCTCTACGCGCGGTACGGAACGCCTGCCGCGGGCGCGCTCATCACGCAGCTGCGCGCGCTCGAGTCCGCGCAGTGCGCCGTCGTCACCGACACCGGAATGCAGGCGCTCGCGCTGATCGGCGACGTACTCATCACGCCCGGGTCGCATGGCATTCTGATGCGCCAGCTCTACAACAAGACCAAGACGTTCTTCGAGTGGAGCGCCAAGCGCGTCGGCGCGAGCATCACGTTCGTCGACGACGGTGATTACGACGCGATCCGCGCCGCGATCACGCCCGACACCAAGTTCCTCGTCGCGGAGACGTTCACGAATCCGCTGATGCGAGCGCAGGACATCCCTGCCCTCCGTGCGCTTCTTCCCGCGGGTGCGCACCTCGTCATCGACTCGACGATCGCCACGCCGTGGGCGTTCAAGGCGCCGCTGTTGGCGAGCGGAGCGACCATCGTCACTGGTTCGCTGACCAAGGCGCTCAGCGGGACGGACACCGTGATGGGCGGCTACGTCGCGACTGACAACACCGACATCGGGAACGCCATCATGGACCTGCTCGCGATGCGCGGCGGCATCCTCGACGACGAACGCTGCGCACGCGTCTCCTCGGCGCTCGCGACGTCTCGAGAAGTGCACGCGCTGCGCTGCGAGTCAGCCACGAAGATCGCGGCGTTCCTCGCGAGTCATCCGGCCATCGAGCGAGTGTTTCACCCGTCGCGCCCCGATCACCCGGATGCGGCCGTCATCGCGCGCGATTACACGCGCCTGGGGTCCATCGTGTCGTTCCGCGCCCGCGATCTAGACGAGCGCGCTCATCGTCACCTCGCCGACGTGCTCGTCTCGACGATCGTCCCTCGGTACGCGCTCTCGTTCGATGGCCTCGCGACCAAGGTGAACCACCACAAGGTGGTCTCCGAGTACTTCACGCCGCCCGAGCAACTCGCGCGCCTGGGCATCGATCGCCTCATCCGGATCGGCGTCGGCACCGAATCTGCGGACGACGTGATCGCATGCCTGAACTGGGCGCTGCATCACCACGCGTCGATCACGAGCGACGAGCTCGAGGCCTGGCGCGTCGCTCGCGCAGCAGCGCTGACCGTGGAATAGGCTACCCACTTCGCGCTACCGTCGAGTGATGCGTACAACAGCGTGCCTCTTCGTTCTTGCCGCGTGCGGCGGAGCGAGCACTGCGCCCAAGACCGCCACCAACGCGACCCCGTCCGCGACGCCGATACAGCCAGTAGCGACGACTGGCGCCGCCACGCCGCCTCCGACGATCGAGCAGGTCTGTGATCGCGTCGACGAGCTGCAACACGCGCAGTGCGGCGCGTTCGGTCGCACGCTGACGCTCACCCCGCTGCAGTGCAATCAGATGTTCACGGACAAGATTCCGCAGGAAGAGGTCGCGTTCCGCGCGAAGACCGAGGTGTGCATCATGAAGCCCGAGTGCCAGCAGGTGAGCGATTGCCTTGCAGACCTCTCCAAGCCCGATCCCACCGATCTGCGCGAGTGCAGCGCGGCCGGCGATAACGCGGTCGGAGTCAGCGCCGCCGCCTATGCGCAGCGCAACGGCAGCGCGGCAAGGAAGTTCACGGACGTGAAGTCCACCAAGGCCGACCCCATCGAGCGCTGCGGCATCGAGAACGCGAATGCGTGGCTTGCAACGCTCACCTGCAGCGATGGCTCGCATCCGATCACGGATGGACCGAGCGCCGAGTCGTACCGGGCCGGCAACGTCGGCAAGGCCGGCCGCTGCAACTCGATCATCGATGACTACCGGGTGACGTGCGCCGACAGCACGACCGAGATCTTCATCGACGCGTACGTCTGCCCGAAGTGACTATCTAAGTCGTTCGATGGCGGCGCGTGCTTCCTTGGCGCGGGTCGAGTGCGGGAAGCGGTCGAGAAGCTGCTGGTACCGCGTCAGCGCTCCGGTCGGATCGTCGTTGCGCTCGCTCGCGACCGCTGCCCAGTACATCGCGTCCTCGGCGACGACATCATCGCTCGCCTGATCGAACAGCTTCACGGCCCCGGCGTTGTCGCCGTTGCGCAGCGCCTTCCATCCCTTGCGGAACGCAACGAGCGAGTCGTCCGCTGACGACGAAGGCGACCA
Organism: Kofleriaceae bacterium; assembly: GCA_036499725.1. Taxonomy (GTDB): domain Bacteria; phylum Myxococcota_A; class Polyangia; order Haliangiales; family Haliangiaceae; genus JABFXX01. The sequence goes on along the minus strand of DASYDE010000137.1, from coordinate 9,611 downwards.
CATCTCGCCCGCTTCGATCACCTGCGTCTTGCCACCGACCGTGACCTCGACGGAGCCGGCGAACACATCGACCTGCGAGATGACGCCCTTGTCCGCGACGACCTTGATCCGCGCCTTCTTCACGGCCACCGCCGTGTCCCCCGCGACGACGCGAACGGGCCGCGCGTGCCGTGCGTCGACGGTAAGCGCGCCCGTCGTCAACTTCACCAGCTCGCGTTCGCCCTCGAGCGTCCGGGCGTAGTCGGCGTCGCCCTCGAGCTTCGCGCGTGGCACGGCGACCGGAGCGACGACGACCCCTGTCGGCGGCGTGGGCTCGGCGACCGCGGCATCGGGAACGGAGACGACGGGCGGCGGCACGACCTCGACCGGCGTCGGCGCCACTGCGACAACATCGACGGGCTGCTCGTGCGACCGGGTGCGGAGCCCGAACGCCACGGCCGCGACCGCCGCTGCGGCGAGGGCGAGACCCGCGAGGGGGCGCCAGCGTGTCTGCGCGGTACGAGGCACATCGGCGCGCGCCATCACTTCGGCGGCGAGAGACTCGCGATGATGGTCCGTCAACGCGGGAACACCGGGCGCCTCGCCGAGCAGCAAGCGTGCTTCGTTCTGCTGATCGAGCGCGTGCTGGCACGCCACGCACGTATCGAGATGCGTGAACAGTGCGTCGTCGTCGAGCGTTTGTCCGGAGGCGGCGGCCGCGAGTTGTTCGATGCTCGGACAGCTCATCGCGCTCCTCCTTTGCGATCGTCGCTCTCGATGCCGAGCGCCTCCCGAAGTGTCTGGCGCGCATGAAACACGCGGCGCCATAGCGTGCCCGTCGGAATCCCGAGCGCCTCGGCGGCGGCGGCGCCCTTCTCTCCTTCGAGATCCACGAGCACGAGCGCGACGCGCAGATCGTGTGGCAGCGCCGCCAGTGCATCGGGAATGCGGGCGAGGATCATCGGATCTCGCGGTCCGCGTGCGACCACATCGAAGTCTGTGACGGACTGGAGCGCGCGCTTCCGCCGGACCTCGCCACGCACGTAGTTGCGAACGAGGTTGGCCGCGATGCCGTAGAGCCAGCCTCGCACGTTGCCTCCGCGGAACTTGGTTGCCGATTGAAAGGCAGACAGGAACGTCTGCTGGACGATGTCGTCGATGCTGCTCGCATCACTACCGCGCATGCGAGCGACAAATCGATGGAGCGAATCCACGTGCCGCTCGAACAGCAATGCACGCGCCGCTCGATCCTCCGTCGCGCACGCGGCAACCAGGCCCTCGTCGGTGAGGTCCTCGTTCTGCGTCCCGGGGTGAAGGCGCACGAGCTCGCCGCGGACACGCTTCACTACAAACCGACCCGTGCTCCGACGCTGAGATCGAGGCTATCTCGCCGCGGGGTCGTGCCAAGCGTCATGCAGTTCAGAGCCGACATGAGACTCCCAGGTAAAACCCGCCCGCCGTGTGCCTATCGGACCAGTCCTTCGCGGCAACATGAATCGACGACGAGGTTACGACGAACCCGAACGAGAACGCGAAGCGCTTCGACATGTCGACGCCGCCCACGAACCCGACTTCACCGGCATGCCCCCAGTTCGCTGTCGGCTCGGTGATCATCGAATCACTCGGCCAGTGGTACCCGGCGACCGGATGCGCATATCCGACGCCGTAGGCGACCCACCCCTGCACGAACGAGCTCTTGGCCACGTGGACCTTTGCCCCAACGCGGGGCATCAGCAGGTAGGTAGTGAAGTCGAGTGCCGAGACGTCTGCCCCGTAAAACTCCTCGCGCCTCACAGATCCCGAGAGCCCGATCGAGAAAATCTTTCCGGCGATCAGGTCGCCGTCGGCACGCACGGATGAGTTCGCAGGGAGGCCAATCGTCGCGCCGAGTGACAGCCAGTGACCGCCAGGTGGCGCACCTCGCCTGTCGACATCGGCGGGAATGTCCGACCACCACGAGCTTGATTCGGCGACGCGCGCCTCGCGCGGCTCTTCCGTCCCCTCGTCTGCTACCCAGCTCGCGACGAGCGCGCCCGCGACCGCTGCGCTTGGCACGATGCGTTGATGAACGCGACCGTCGATCCGCACCGCGCGCAGCGACAGCTGACCGTCGGAGCTCTCGGAGACGCTCACATCGAGCGGCGGACCGCAGCGCGGCTCTCTCTCCAGGTACGCCTCGATCTCGTCGCGCACGTAGTCGGGCGCGGCGATGAAGTTCACGCGACAGTCAGCGTGCGCGACTCCACCGACCGCGACAGACGCCGCGAGCGCGACAGCGAGCTTCACAGGCGAAACCTCGCGCCGCCGTAGCCCATCAGCTGCAGATCGCGCTGCACGCCTCCCGCGGCGAGCCCGAGGATGTTCGGATCGAACTGCGAGTAGTAGAGGACGGAGCCGAGCGTGACTCCAACGTGCGCGCTGAAGTCGTAGCTCATCATCACGGCCGCTTCGCCGGTGCGACCCCACGTCGATGCGGCGAGCGTGGGCATGAAGTTCGCCGTGTTCGGATCGGGGTTGCTGGAACGCACGTCCTGGTACGCGATGCCGGCGGCGAGCGACGCACGCATGGAGAGATTGCCCCGGAGGGGGATGTTCGCCGCGAGCTCGGGCATGACGCGGTACGAGTTGATATCGATCCACCCCGCGGCCCACGCCGCCACGTATTCGCGGGAGATGGATGCAGCGAGGCCGAGCGAGAAGATGCCCCGGCTGGCAAGATCGAGCTCGCCGCGAAATCCACTGCCGCCGCCGTTCGACATGCCGAGCAGCCCACCGAGCGTCATGATGCGATTCGTCGTCGTGCGCTCACGCGGCGCGCTCGAGACCACGAGTGACGATTCACTCGGCGCTTCGCTGCGCACCTCGGCCACCTGCGTCGGCTCGGCGGCACGCTCTTCGTGCGCTTCTGCCGTCCAATCATCGGCGACCCAGCTCGCGACGAGCACGCCGGCGGATGTCGCATCGGGAACCTCGCGCTCGTGGATACGCCCATCGGGTCGCTGCGCGACGAGGTAGTAGCCGTTCTCGGTCGGCACGACGCGCAGCTCGATGCTCGCGGAGCAGTCCGGCTCCGCAGCGACCCACTGCTCGATCACCGCACGCACGTCGTCCGGTGCGCGCAGGAACGTCACGGAGCAACCCGCATACGGAGCGCGGCTGACCTCGTGCACGGCGGGTGCGACCGATGGATGGAGGACCGGCCCCTCCTCCGCGGGCTGCGCGAGCGCGGAGCTCGCCAATCCCGAGATAACTAGCGCCGCTCCCAGAACTCGCATCGAGACGTGTGCCGACATTCGCCCTGTTGGTACCCGGACCCTAGAACTTTCATCGCGAGTTTTTCGTGAACACCCCATTCATGCGGATCATCACGTCGCTCTGCCCGAGCCCCTCGTCCTGGCGGTGTCGCACGGCGAGCTCGACGGAGCCCCACGCGAACGCCTGGTAGCGCACGCCCCAGCCTGCGAGCCACTTCAGGTCGATCTCCGTCGGTGAGATTTGCGGCGCCCATGCCATATCGGCCAGGACGGTCGTGCGGGGATAGATCGGCGGCGTCCACTCCAGGCCTGCCAGCGCACTCGCCCGCGGCTCCATGTGAACCGTACGGTCGCCGAATGCGGCCTCGGTGAGTTGCCCGCCGACGTGCAACCGCACGGGGCCATACACGCTGCTCGCGACGACAGACGCCTCGCTGACACGCGCCTCGCCAAACTCGTGACCGCGCGCGCTGAACGTCGTGCGCAGGCCGAGCACGAGGGCCGGTGCACCGCGAAAGAGCTCGTTCTGTCGCGCGCCGATGCGAAACGCTGCGCGGCCGAGTGAGAGCGACGTTGCTTCCGTGCAGTGAGCACAGCCACGCGTGTCGCTGTCGAGGCCGACCTCGATGCTCGCCAATCCGCCGAGGCCCACGTCGAGATCCGCCATGGCCGCGCCGTGGCGATCGATGCCAGCCGTCGTGACCACGGCACCTGCCGGCGGCAACCACGCCGTGGGCACAGCGAGCACGCGCGGCAGCGCCGGATCGGCGTGAGCTGCGGTCGCGAGCAAGACGCTCAGCGCCGCGATGGCGAACGCACGCTTCATCTACTTCAGGCTGTCCACCGCGCGCCGGAGCGCCCACGACGTGAACGTCATCTGCCCGAAGATCTGTGCGTCGAGCAGGTTCGCGGACGCGATATCCGGAACGCGCACGCCTGCTTCGAGGTTCATGAACTCGGCGACGCGATAGCGCACGCCCCATGACAGCGTCGGACGCAGCTTGATCTTGTCGGCGTCGACGCAGTGATAGCAAAACTCCGGCGCCCATCCGAGGTCCACGAGGATCTGCGAGTTCGGCAACGGCGTGACCTCGAGACCGCCGAACGCGCGCACCTGATTCTTGAAGTTCTCGCCGTCGTGAAAGTTCACTTCGGTCTTCTTGGGCTTGCCGTCCGCGTCGGTCTCGCCAAACTGCCCATACACCGACGCATCCCAGAACGCGCCACCGACGTGAACGGCCGTGTTCTTTCCGAGGTGCTTGCTCGCGATGAGCGTGAGCTCGGCGATCTGCGTCTTGTAGTCGTTGTGGTTGCGCTCGAACGACTTGCGAAAGCCGAGCGTGACACCGGGCTGTTCGTCGAACAAGCGCCCCTCTTGCACGCCGAGGCGGAACGACGCGAGCACGTACGGCTGGATCCGCTCGACGGTGGCGTCGTCGGCAGAATCCTTCTCGCGTACGGAGTCGATCGTCGCGATGCCGAACTCCGCGACGTCGCCGAGACCGACGCGGTTGTCGCTCGTCACACCACCACCGGTATCGACCGACGTGCGCGAGTACAGCACCGCGGCCGGCAACAGCCAGCCCGTCTGCGTCGTCAGTACTTCGGGCATCGAGATCTGCGGACGCGGCACTGCCTTGCGCGTCGGCTCCGTGGAGTGCGCGTACGGATCCGCCGGCGGTTGCGGCGTCTCCGTCTGCCCCATCTGGTTCGGATCCAGCGGCGGATCCACCGGTGCTCCGTCGGTCGCGACGGTGTTGTCCGTGGGCGGTATTGGAACGCCGCCCGGCCCGATCGGCGCGGGTTGTGCTGGCTGCGCGCTCGCGGTCGCGGCGGCGAGCAGCACCGTCGTCACTATCACTCTCTGTCGTTTGCTCATGAGTTTCTCCCTGGCGCGCTAATCACAGAAGGCACCCGTTGCGCGGCAGGCCAGCGCGCCCCAGGGCACGAACACCTCGGCACCAAGCCGGATGTCCCAATGCACGACGTCGTCTGGCCCGGAAGCCAAACGCGCGTGCTCGACTTCGAGTTGGTACCCGATACTTCCGTCGATGATCACCGACGGAAGAACGGCCCACCGAACACCCAATCGCCCGAGCAAGCCGTAGCTGATCGTCGGCGGTTCCGTGCTTCCGGGCGTCCAGCGAAATTGCGGCGCGGCCGCGATCTCACCCACGATGTGCGACTGCTCGTTCATCGCGATGTCGTAGCCAGCGGTCGGCAAGTACAGCGTCTTGGACGCGGAGCCCGTACCCAGGCCTCCGAGCGTCACGGCCGCACTCGAGATGCGCGTGCCGCCGTGCAGCGTCAGCCAATCGACGCGACTCCAATGCAAGCGACCGACGAAGTAGAGATCCGAGACCTTCTCGTCGACGAAGACGCCGTCGAAGTTCTCGCGGCGCGGCACGCCGAGACGGAACGCGACGCCGAGCGCGGGGACCGCGTCGTGCTCGGGAATCGGCACCTTGAGCTGCACGCCCACGCCCGGCAGCGGCGCGTTCACGCCCGTCACGCTGATCGCGGACGAGTGCCGATACTCGAGCTGCGCGATATCGCCAAAGCCGACCGCGAGCACACCGGCCGACGTGAGCAGACCCGTCTCCTGCAGCAGCGATCCGTCGCCGCTGAGCGAGAGCATGTACGCGCCGATCACGTCGGTCGTCGGCATCGAGAACAAGCGCGACGAGCGGAACGGACCACGCATCACCTGGCGAATGGTCAGGTCAGGGCGGCGCGGCGGTCCGGCGGCGTTCTCCTCGTCCGTCTTCGTCGGCGCCGGCGCATCGGGCGTGGTCGCGTCGTCGGCCCGCGCGATCGCAGTGGCGGCGACCACCACCAGGAGCGCTTTCGAAATTGGTCCGACCATCTACCAAGGTTGTGACGCACGAGAGCGTGAGCTTGGTGTGGTGGTGCCGTGAGCTTCGCGTGATCGCCGTCGGTTGCCGTCGGATCCCCAGCAGTTCCAACTGATACGGTGAGCGGTAGGTGACCCAGGAAAGGCAGGCAAGAGCCTCCCGTCGCGTCCTGGCGCAAGCCAGCCGCAAGCGACGAGGGAGCGCCTCGCATGACGAAGAGTCGCGCGCGCAATTGCAGCTGCGGCTCAACGCCTACGCGAAGCTCATGTTCTGGTCGTTCGTCGCGCTGCTCTCGTTCCTGGGACTCGCGTATCGCTTCGTGCTCGGTCCCGAGCGCTCACCGAAGTACGCCGACTACGTGATCGCGGGCGCGTTCGCGATGCTCGCCGTGATGGCGGCGATCTGGAGAACGCTCCTCGCGCGCGGCGAGCGCAGCGTGACGATGCTGCAGACCATCGATCTCCTGTTCGCGACGGCGATCGGTCTGACGTTCGGTGCATCCGCGGTCGGCCAGTACGATCTGCAAGCGGCCGGCTACACGACGCTGATCTTCACGTGCTTCCAGGTCTTCACGCGCGCGCTGATCGTTCCGTCGAGTAGGCGTCGCACGGCGATCGTCTCGGCAGCGACGTTCGCACCCGTGATCGCGGCGGGCGTGATGCTCGGCCTGCGAGGCAAGACGGAGCTGCCCGCGCCCGCGTACATCGGCGGCGGCATCATGATGTGCGTGATCGCGACGATCATCGCCGCACAGGGCTCGGCGATCATCTACGGCTTGCGCGAGAAGGTCGACAAGGCGATGCGCCTCGGCCTCTACACGCTCGAGGAGAAGATCGGCGAAGGCGGCATCGGCAAGGTCTATCGCGCGAGCCACGCCCTGCTCCGTCGACCGACGGCGATCAAGCTTCTGCAGCGCACGCGATCGACGCCGGAGGATCTGGCGCGCTTCGAGGAAGAAGTGCAGCGCACGAGCGAGCTCACGCACCCGAACACCGTCGCGATCTACGACTACGGTATCTCCGCGGGCGGCGAGCTGTACTACGCGATGGAGTACCTCGACGGCATCAACCTGCAAGATCTCGTGCGGCGCTTTGGTGCGCAGCCGGACGGGCGCATCGTCTCCATCCTCGTGCAGGTGTGCAGCGCGTTGAAGGAAGCGCACGGGCGCAACCTGATCCATCGCGACATCAAGCCTGCGAACATCATCCTCTGCGAGCGCGGTGGCATCTCCGACGTCGCGAAGGTCGTGGACTTTGGCCTCGTAAAGGACGTCACGCGGAGCGTGGAGCTGACCGGTGCGCAGCAGCTCCTCGGCACGCCGCTGTACCTCGCGCCGGAGATGGTCACCGACTCGAATGCGGCGAGCGTCGTGGCTGACATCTACGCCGTCGGCTGCGTCGCGTACTACTTGCTCGCGGCGCGCCCGCCATTCGATGCGAAGTCTCCGATGGAGATCGCGGTCCAGCACGTGACCAAGCCGGTGACGCCGCCATCGGAGCTGCCCGCCGTGCGCGTCTCCAAGGAGCTCGAGAGCGTGATCCTCGCGTGCCTCGCAAAGGTCCCCGCCGAGCGTCCGGGTTCTGCGGCGGCGCTGATCGAGCTCCTGCACAGCGTGCCCTCGCAGTCGGACTGGTCCGCCGCGGATGCCGAGCGCTGGTGGCGAGACTTTCGCGCGATGGCGGCGGAGCCCGCTCCCGATCCGACGGCGCTCGACACGGTTACCGTCGACCTCGAGAATCGTCAGACGTGAGCTTCACGTGAACGCGGTGGTAGCGCTCCGACGCGCGCCGTACACCGTGCTCGCGTGCTGCTCGTTCTCTCCGCTCTCTCCATCATCATCGGCGTCGGCGTTGCCATCGACATCGTGATGGTCGCGCGCAAGAACAGAATCCCGGAGCGCATGCAGCACGGCCAGGATCCGACGACCGAGGACGTTATCGTCGATCTGAACCGCCGCTCGTGACACTGCCTGCGAGGTAGTACCCGCGGCCTGGCGACACGGCGAGGATCCCATCGGCGCCGATCGCCTTGAGCTCCGTGCGGAGCCGGCGAACGACCTGGCGCACGTTCTCCTCGTTCGCGTACTTGCTCTGGAACGGCAGGTCCGCTGCGAGTTGCTTGGTCGCGACGCAGCCTCTCACCGCCGACGGAGAATTCGCTTCCTCGATCGCTCGCGCACATAGCGCGCGGAGGAGCTGAAACTCGAGCGTCGCGAGGCTGCGCTCCGCCCAGGCCTGCGTCCCCGTCGCGCGGGACAGCAGCGAACCACCCGTCGTGGCATCACTGGACCCGACGACGCACAGCTCGATGCCCGCGTGCTCCGTCGAGAAGCGCACGAGGCCGCCCGCGATCGATCCTGTTGCGAGCGACGGCGCCGTCATCGGCTCGTGAGCGACCTCGGCGAGGAACCACATCGCGACGTCACCGATCTTCAGCACGCAGCGCGGCGGCAACGTGACCTTGCCCTGCACGCGCTCGCGATCCACGAACGTGCCGTTGCGGCTCCCGAGGTCGCGCACGATCCAGCCACCGTTCGCCTGCTCCAGCTTCGCGTGCTCGCGCGATACGGACGGCGCCAGCACGACCAGCTCGGCATCGTGCTCGCGTCCGATCGAGGTCTTCGCAGCGAGCGCGCGCGGCATGCCAAAGCCATCGACAACCCAGCCTTCAGCGAGGTCGGGCTCGACGTTGGACCGGATGTGGTCCGCGATCAGCCCGTCGCAGGGCGGGACTTCTTGTGCGCAACCGCGGCACAGGACGCCCACCTCCTCGGTCGCGCCGCAGACTAGGCAGCTCATGCTTCCGTAAGCATCGCACGATCCGATCGCCGTGAACGCTCGTACGATGGACCGCATGCGCTGGTGCCTGATTTCACCGCTCCTCCTCGTGGGGACCGTGCACGCCGATCCGGTGCTCCTGCATGCGGAGGTCGATCCGCTCACGTTCGCGAACGGCGGCTACGGCGGTCAGGTCGGTGTTCGCGTCGACCACCTGCGCTTCGCGATCGCGTCGTTCTCGCTTCACGTGCCCGACATCGTCAGCCAGATCGGCAACGACGGCTTCGACGAGCGCGTGCGTCCCAGCGGCGCGATCTACGGCCTCTACTACCCGCGCGCAGCGGGTCGCGACGGGTTCGCGTTCGGTGCATCCGTGCGCCTGCTCCGGATCCGCTACGAGCACGACGACGTCCTCGATATGGAGGACCACGTCACCGAAGTCTCGCCCGAGGCGATCGTCGGCTACCAGTGGCACCCGTTCCACAATGGCTTCTATCTCCAGCCGTGGCTCGCGCTCGGCGTCACCGTGTGGCGGAACCACCCCGGAACGGTAGGTACCTACTCGTATGACGAGCTGCCGATCAGCCCGTTTTTCACCGTCAACATCGGCTGGGAGCAAGGCGTTCTGTAGTAGCCAGGAGTAATGAGGCGCGTCCTCGTTCTATTTGCCCATCCGGTCCTCGAGCGATCGCGCGTGAACCGTCGGCTCATCGCCGCCATCGAGGGCATGGAGAACGTGTTCATCC
>DASYDE010000136.1:0-52961 GCA_036499725.1 Kofleriaceae bacterium | reverse complement strand
CGAGAAGTCGGGCACCTGGTACGCGTACGCCGGCACCAAGCTCGGCCAGGGTCGCGACAAGGCGATGACTCATCTCGAGGAGAACCCGGTGCTCCAGCAGCAGCTGCGCGAAGCGCTCGTGCGTCAGTCGCGCGCGATCGCAGCGGGGACCGTGCCTGCGGTGACCAACGGCCACACGCCCGCCGCGCCGCAGGCAGGTACGCAGTGAGCGGCATCCTCGACAAGATGACGGCCGTCGCGCGCGGGCACGAGCCCGACCTGACGACGCCGCCGTTCCCGCAGATGTTGTCGCCGGAAGAGTTCGCCGCCTTTCTCCGCGAGAACCCGACCGAAGTTCTCTCGCTGGATGGAGATGACGACTTCGACATCGACGAGGACGACGACTGCCCGATCTGCCGCGTGATGCGCGAGCAGCGTGACGCCGAGGCGCGCCGATAGTCGCCGCGGGCGTGGCTCTACGGACAGGCGGGCGTCGGAGGGCAACTGTTGTTCGCGAGCGCGGGCACGGTCTGCTTGCAGCCGTTCGGCGTCGTGATCGTGTTCGTCGGCAAGAAGTCGGGCTGGATATCGGCGCGCCATCCGCGATCGATGCCATCGCGTGCGCTGTTCGGGATCTCGGTGTCGGTGATGAACTGTGTGATCGCGGGACCGATGATCCGAATCGCTGCGTAGTTGGCGCCGACACGCCCGGCGTATGGACACGAATTGCTGCCCGAGACGGTGGAACCGCCAGCGTGATCGACGAGCCCGTGCTGAAGAACGGTGCGCGAATCGACGGTGCCGCCGAACACGAGTCCGAGCCAGCTGCCGTCGGTCGTCGCGCCATCCGACGTGAACACGATCTTCTTGGCCGCGGTTCCGATCGCGATCAACGCGCCCTGAGCGGCAGCGGGACCACTGCCCGGCGAGACGTTCATCATGCCGCCGGCGGGAAACTGGATCGTCACACCCGGTTCGATCGTGAGAACCGCGACGGTGCCGGCGACCATCGAATTGACATCGAACCGGCCTCCATCGCTGCCCGAGCCGACGTGATACGGCACGCCGCGGTCGTGCATCGTTTGATCGCTGGAAACACTGCCGCCGCTGCCGGCGATCGCGATCGCGTCGTGCCCATTGCCCGTATAGGTGCCGGTTGGCACCGAGCCGATGATTCCCGGATAGACGTGGACCGGATAGCCGACGGAGCCGTGGATACGCAGGTCCTTCGAGGTCGCGTCGAATCCGACGGACCCGTCGATGTAGACGCCCTGGCTGAGCGAGCCTTCGATGCTGACGTCGTCGACGTGCAGCGTGCCTGTTTGGAGGTGCACGGTACCTGCGTAGGCTGCATTCGTGCTGAGCGGATCGCCGCCGCCCGACAGGTCCGTGTGCGAGAGGGAGATGTCACCGCCGAGCGAGCGGATCGATGCCCAGACCATGCCGACGGTCCGAGGTTGGATTGTCACGCGCTGGCCGACCTCGCCCATTGCGACGAAGCTGCCGCCCGGCCGGACCGTGATCGTCGCGCTCTTGGCGAGCTGCACGACCGCGCACGGCGAGATCGTCAGCTTCGCGGTGAGCTCGATATCGAACGGGACGATGTGGGGACTATCGGCCGCGAGCCACGTCTCGTCCGCGGAGATGCTGCCGTGCATTGTGCCGGGACCGGTGAGCGCGACGCACGCGGGCGCCTCGGGTGCGTCGGGGGTGACCATGGGCGCATCGGCGGGCGTGTGGCTTCCGTCATCGCCGCAACCAACCAACGCCAGCACCACCAACCAGTGTTTGAGCACGGGCCACCGTACACGCCTTGTCGCTCACAAGGACCTAGCGCAGGCCCGGGAAGAGCGAGCCAGCGGGGTGGACGAGTCGAGGCAATCATGCGACGCGCTCTAGCGTCATCCTCGCGTGACGCGAGAGAAACTCGAGCAGCTCGCCAGACCACACGAGCGGCCGGAAGCGGCCGACAACTGAAGTCCTCTTGCGTCAGACGCATCGATCGCAACGCGGGGCGTTTTGGAACACGCGCATGGCGGTCAGAAACACCTGATGCAAAATGCGACAGGTAGGTCGAGACCAACGCGTGAGTGTCTGAAAAATCTGACACTTTCCGACGACGATTTGCGAGATCACTTCACGAGCGCGCTCGTCAGACGTCGACCTGAGATCGCGAACATCCGATACTTCCAAACCAGATGTCGGATTCGGAGGACGGTGACGGAGGCGGAGAGCTGGCCGGCCAGCGTGCCTTCTTCCGCCAGCTACTCGAGCTTGGAGATCACGCGGATCTCGGCCCGCTGGTGCACCAAGCACTCGCGCTGATCGTCGAGGTGTCGCGCGCCCGCACCGGTTACCTCGAGCTGTACGACGCAGAGCAGCAGCCGCAGTTCTGGAAGGCCCACGGTGCGTTCGATTACAACCCGGCGGAAATTCGCGCAGCAGTTCCGCGCGAGCTGATCGGCCAAGCGCTCGGCGAAGGACGCACGATCGAGACCGACGACATGGTGTGCGCACCGGTCGGAAGTCCGCGCCCGATCGGCATCTTGTGCCTGCAGGGATTGCCGCCGCGTGATGGATCCGCGAACGAGGCGCCACGAACGTTCGCAGATGCGACGCGGATGTTTCAGCGGCGGTATTTGCTCGATGCGCTCAAGCGCAATGCATGGCAGGTGGCCGGAACGTCGCGCGAGCTCGATATCTCGCGCACGCACCTCCACAAGCTCATCAACGATTACGACCTGCGGCGAGATGGCGATGTCGACGACGGTGAGGGCAGCACACCAAGTGGTGATGAGTAACGACCGAACCAGCGAGGCACCGATGGACGTCGACCCGAAGCAGCTGCTCTCCCTCCGCACACTCACGATCGCATCGCGAGGCACGGATCCAGAGATCGCGCGCGTGCACAGCCGGATGAAGCACGCGGTGGTCGTCGACGGGCGTGGCGATCTCGAGGAGCTGTTCGGGAGGCTGTTGGTCGTCGGAGATCGCAAGGGTCCGCGCGTCACGCGCACGATCGACTTTGTCGGTCACACCACGGCGGAGCAGCAGCTGGTTCAGCTCGGCGATTGGCTGCTCGATGGCAGCCGGTCGAGCGTGACGGCGTTCTTCCGCGAGCTCGCGGATCACGAGGTGCTGCAGCGCCTGGGCATCGTGGCCCTGCGGTTGATCGGCTCGGGCACCGCGCGCACACCAGCGGGCATCACGACGCTGCACACGCTGTCGCGGATCCTATCGCTGGAGGTGTTCGGCACGCAGAGCGTCATGCATGCGGCCTACTTCGATGCAGAAGGCTATCGCCACGACATGCGGCACCTCCTGACGAGCGCCACGGATCTCCGCGAGGTCAGCGACGAGTCCTACCAGCCCGTGTACGGCTCTTCGCCGCGCGGCCTGGATCTCGACGCACTGCCGGCCCTGCCGCTCCATGCGCCGGCAGAGATGCCGATTCCGCTGCGTGTCGTGCCGGAGGCGATGGCGCGTGATCTGCTCCAGCTGATCAGCCGCCACGATCCGTTCGCCCTCCCCGGCCTGCTCTCGATGCCGAGCGTCGAGCTGGCGCTACCGTCGTCGCGCCCCGGGCTCTATCACCGGCTCCAGGTCGTGCTCGGCACGATGTTCGTGCGCTCGTATCCCGACGCGAAGGGACCGAGCGTGATGTACCCGATCGTCGAGCCGGCTGCGCTGCGCTCCATGATCGACAAGATGCCGATCGTCGCGCGCTGACTACTGCTGCGGCAGGAGCGGGCCGAGCTTGGTCTCGAGCGCCGTCAGATCCGACTCCGGGATGCGGTCGGTGCGCCACGAGAGGCGGAGCGTATTGCCCTTCACCTCGTGCTTGAACGCGCGCTCACCGATCAGCGAGAGCATGTCGAAGTAGACGTCCATCATCGCGTCCTGGCCCGCGAAGTTGGCGCGCACGCCCGAGCCGATGTTGCCGAGCCACGCCTTCCCGTCGGCGATCCAGCCCTGGACGTCCTTCTCCTTGGGCGCCGGATCGAGCGCGAGGTCGACCTGCACGTCGAGCGTCTTCTTCAAACCGACGAGGTTCATCAACGGATCGGCCTCGGCCGCCGCCGGCACGCCCATCGCGAACCGCGCCTTCGTCAGCTTGAAGCCGGGCTGGAAGTCGCGCGCGCCGGTTTGCCCGAGGACGCAGCGATTGTGCGAATCGGTCAGGACCGACTCGATGTCCTTCACGGCCGCCGTGCCCGCGGTCGCGTCGGCGAGCATCGACGGCACATCGACGTCCTTGTTCACGCCGCTGATGCCCGCGATGAAGATCACGTGCGTCGCGGTCTGGTTCTGCTGCGAGTAAGGATCCGACGGCGCCTTGGTCGTCCACTGCACCGGCAGGACGTACAGGTTGATGGTGCGCGGAGCTGCTGCACCGGGAACCTCGACCTGGTAGTGCCCCTTGCCGAGGTCCTTGGGCGTCACGCCCGGCAGCAGGATCGGGAACATGTCCTTCACCTTCTCGGGATGGGCGAGGTGGGCCGCGATGTAGAAGCACGGCTCGCCGCCGCCGCAATCGAAGCCGCCGATCGCTTGGAAGTCGCGACCGATGTCGATGTCCGCCGCTGCCATCGCTGCCGGAACGGTGGGGCTGACCTTGTTGAACGCATCGGCCGACGCGGCAACGCCATCGCCACCAGAGAGCGCCATCACGCCGCGGTAGCACGCGAAGTTGAACTCACCCCACCAGGCCGCTGCCTTGGGCACGACGAACGCGACGCTGTTCGTGATGACGGGAGCGATGGAGCCCGCGTCCGCGTTCTTCGGCGGCGTTACGGGTGCGGTCGGAGAGGCGCCGGGACCGGTCGTTCCCGACCCCGTACCGTTGGTGCCGGCCGGCTTCTTGTCACACGCAGCGACGACGAGCAGAGATGCGATCGCGAGATGCCTGAGCATTCGCGGAACGTATCAGCTCGCCGCCCTGCCCGGATCAGGATCGAACGAGATCAGCTGCCTCTCGACGAGGCGGTGGTAAACGCCTTGTCTTGCCATCAGCTCGTCGTGACGGCCGGACTCCGCGATGCCGGCACCATCGAGGATGACGATCCGGTCGGCATCGCGGACGGTCGACAGACGATGCGCGACGATCAGCGTCGTGCGGCCCTTCATCAACCGGGCGAGCGCTGCCTGCACCGCCGCTTCGCTCTCCGCATCGAGGTTGGACGTGGCCTCGTCGAGGATCAGTACGCGCGGGTTCGCGAGCAACGCACGTGCGAGCGCCACGCGCTGCTTCTGGCCGCCTGACAGCTTGGTGCCTCGCTCGCCGATCATCGTGTCGTAGCCGTCGGGAAAGCCCGAGATGAAGTCGTGCGCGTACGCATCGCGAGCCGCCTGCTCGATCTCCTCGCGCGCCGCGCCGGTCCGGCCATAGGCGATGTTGTCGCGAATCGTGCCGCTGAACAGCACGGGCTCCTGCGCGACCATCGCGAGCGCACCGCGTAGCTCCTTGAGCGGCAGCTCGCGCACGTCCACACCTTCGAGAGTCACCGCGCCCGCGTCGACGTCGTAGAACCGATACAGCAACGACAGCAGCGTCGACTTGCCCGCACCTGACGTCCCGACGAGCGCGACGACCTCGCCCGGCTTCACGTCGATGGTCACGTCGGTCAGCACCGGCTGTGCCTTCCGCGACGGGTACGCGAACGACACGTTGGAGAACGACACCGCACCACCGCCCGCCGGCAGTGCCGTCGGTGCAGTGGGCTCTTCGATCTCGGGCACCGTATCGATCAGCGCGAACAGGCGATCCGTCGCGCCGGCCGCGCGCTGCAGCGAGCCCCATAGCGCCGAGAGATCCGATAGCGTGCCCGCGACCATGAACGTGTAGAGAAAGAACTGCGTCAACGCGCCCGGCGAGAGGCGCTTGTCGATCAACGCGTGCCCACCGAGCCACACGACGGCCGCGATCCCCACGTAGCCCGCCGCCATCGACGTGGACCAGAACCACGAGCGATAGCGCACCAACGTCAGCGTCTTGGCGAACGCTTTCTCGATGCCGCCGCGATACCGATCGCCCTCGAAGCGCTCGCGCACGAACGCCTGCACCGTCGCGATCGCACCGATCGACTCCTGCACTTGACCGGAGACCTGCGCGAGCTCGTCCTGCACCTCGCGCGTCATCTTCCGCATGCGGCGCCCGAAGTAGATCGTCGTCACGACGATCGGCGGAACGATCGCGAACGTCACGAGCGTGAGCTTCACGTCGATGATGAACAACATCACGATCGCGCCGATGATCTGGATGCCGTTGCGCAGCGCCATCGACAGATCGCTCGAGACGATGCCCTCGACGATCGTCACATCCGACGCGAGACGCCCGACGAGCTCGCCGCTGCGTCGATCGTGAAACCACCCGATCGGCAGCGTGAGCACGCGGTCGAACACCAGCATGCGTAGATCCGCGACGACGCGCTCGCCGAGCCAGCTGAGGTTGTAGTGGCGCCACCACACGAACATCGCGTTCAGGAAGAAGACGACGCAGATGCCGACCACGATCTTGTCGAGCGCCTGCGCGGACTGCTGGCCCAGGCCCATGTCGACGATCTGCTTGGCCGCCCATGGATACACGAGCGATGCGCTCGACGCGCCTGCGAGCGCCAACAGTGCGAATGCGATGCGCGCGCGATGCGGACGCAGTAGCGGAAACAGGCGCGCGAGCACGCTCAGACTGCGGCGCTGGACCGGCTGTTTCGTCGGATCGTCGCGATAGAGCTCGGGACTCGCCACCAATCGCTTGATAGCACCTCGCCGAGAGCTGCGTTACAAGGGCCCCAATGCGCCGCGCCCTGTTCTTGCTTCCTGTTGCCCTCCTCGCGTGCAAGAAGGAGCCGGCCCCGGCGACGTCGCCCATCACGCCGTCCGTGGCGGTGACCGATGGCGGCAAAGCGGCCGATGCGCTGTGGGCGTTCGCGCCCGAGAGCTCCAGCGACGTTCTCGTCGTCACGCCGCGGGCTCTCGCATCGCTCGAAGCGGCCGTCGTTGCACTGCAGAAGCACGTCGACTCTCAGCCCGCCCTCGCGCAACTCGCCGCTCCCCTGATAGAGAAGCTGCACGCGATCCTCGGCGGCCCGTTCGTGTCGCTCGAAGCGATCGGCATCGATCGCACGCGCGGCTTCGCACTCTGGACCGGTCACACGGGGCTCGTCGCTATCATCCCCGTCGGTGACCGAGCGAAGATCGCAAAGGTCCTGCCCGCGATCGGCACGGATCCAGGCACGTTCGGCCCGCTGACGTGCAAATCGCAGAACGGCGCTTTTGTCTGCGTGAGTGATCCGGCGCTGTTCGCATCACTGGGCAAGGGCAAGCGCCCGCCGCAGCTCGATGCCGTCGGAGTGCGCGGTGATATCGAGGGCGTGACGCAGGCGCCCTGGGGCAAGCTCGCCGCCACGCTCGAGCTCGGAAACGGTGCGTTCACGCTCCACGCGAAGATGGATGCTCCGCCGGTGCTCGCCGACAAAGGCGGTCCTCCGATCGCAGTGGCGAACAACGATCTGTCCGGCTTTGCGGTCGCAAGTCTGCCCAGGCTCGCGTCGTTCTTCCCGGATAGCCCGACGCCGTACGGTGTTTCGATTCACCAGGTCTTGAACGCGCTCGGCGATCGCGTCGATGTTGCGGCGCATCCGGGATCGCTGACTCCCGAGATCCGCGTTCCGCTCGTCGACCCGACTCCGATCGCGACGCTCCTCGCGCACTGCAAAGAGGTCGTGCCGCCGCGCTTGCTCGCTCCGAAGCAGACCGACGGCGCCTGTACCCTCCACACGCCTGATTGGGACCTCGCGATCGATATGTGGGTCGAGGGGAAGGAGTTTCGCGCGGGTGTTCGCGGAGCCACACCGGCGACCACGAAGATCGCTCGTACGCCGCTCGGCGACGAGATCGCGAATGGCAGGTGGACGCTTGCCGCGTGGGGGCGAGGCACGACGATGGGCTCGGGGCTCGGCGCGCCATCGACGTCACCGCAGGGCGTGATGGTCGGGCTCTCGCTCGTCTCGGAGATCGGCATCGCGGCTCGCATCGAGCACGGATCGCTCGAGTTGCTCGTCGGGTGGCGCTCGCTGTATGCGAACCCGCCCGCGGTGCTCGACAAGCTGCTCGCGCTCACGCCCGACAAGGCGACCGATCCAGCGACGGCGAAAGCGATCGCGGCGAGCGCGCCCGACGCGCCCTTCGCGGCGGACCTGGCGGCGGGCCAAGGCGGACTCATGGTGCCGACAGCGACGCTCGGCCTTGTCATGTCGCTCGCGGTGCCCGCTGTGATGGATTCTATGAAGAAGTCCCGGCGGTCACCGACCGGTCTGGATCTCGACAGGCTCGCCTCCCTCGCAAAGGCGCGCTACGTCGCGACCGGTTCGTTCCCGAAGGGAAAGACAGCGAGGATCCCCGCCGCGTCCTGCTGCACCTTCCCGTCGAAGAGCTGCGAGACCAAGCTCGAGGACTGGACCGGGCCGTTCAAGGAGCTCGGGTTCGACGTCGACAAGCCGACCCACTACCAGCTGAGCTACGAGAGTGATGGCCAGACGTTCACGGCGCGCGCGATCATGGACCTCGACTGCGATGGAATCGAAGTCGGGTACACCGTGACCGGCAGCGCCGCGAACGGCACGCCCATCGTGGAGATCACCGATCCCCCTCTGGGCGTGGACTAGTTCTTCTTCGCGGGCGCGGGCGCCTTGGCAGGCGTCGCGGGAGCCTTCGCCGGCGTCGCCGGGGCAGCAGCGTCCTCGGGCATCATCGTCGCCTGGTAGTAGCTCTTGGCCGGCAAGAACTCCTTCACAGCCGCCTTTACGTTCTCCGGGGTGAAGCGCCCGAGCATCTTGCTCGGATCGTTCACGAGCGTCGGGTCATCGCCGTAGCGGTACGACGTCGACAGCCAGTTCGCCCAGAAGCCGTTCGTCTTGAGGCTGATCTCGCGCTCGCGCAGCCAGGTCTCCTTGACTTTCTCGAGCTGCTCCGCCGTGGGACCTTCCTTGCCGAGCTTGACGATGTCGTCCTGCGCGGCCTTGAGCAGCTTGTCAGCGGCCTCGGGCGCGCAGCCGAACTGGATCTGGAACGTGCGCGCCTGGCTCGGGCTACGCTGGAAGAAGCCACCAACGCCCACGCCGTACGTGCCGCTCATGTCCTCGCGGAGGATCTCGCGGAGGCGGATGTCGAGGACCTGGCTGAGGATGAACAGGTCGCGCTCCTTGTCGCGAGACCACTTGTCGTCGCCGTAGTACATCGCGCGGACGGCGGCCTTTGGCTCGTGGCCCAGGTGCCACGTCTTCACCGTGGAGCCCGAGATGCGGCGGATGTTGAGGTCCTTCTCCTTCTCCTTGCGGCCCTTGGCCGGGAGGCTCGCGATGTACGTCTCGACGAGCGGCTTGATCTTCTCGACATCGAACTGCCCGACGATGACGAACGTGAAGTCCGTCGCGTCGCCAAAGCGGCTCTTGTAGAAGTCGACGGCCTTGTCGATGTCGACCTTCTTGACGTCGTCAGCCGTCGGCGTGCCGCGGCGAGCGTTCTTCTTCCACAGGACGTCGTTGGACTCGATCGAGAACTCCGCCTCCGGGTTGTTGCGCTGATTCTCGAGCGCCTCTGCCGTGTTCTGTTGCCAGGCCGCGAACACCGCCGGGTCGCGACGCGGTGCGGTCATCTTCAGATACATGAGCTGGAAGATCGTCTCGACGTCCTTCATCGCACCGCCGGCGTCGACGGACTCCTGCGTCTCGCCGAGCGACGTGGACACGGCCACGCGCTTGCCCGCGAGCACCTTGGACAGCGTGTCCGCATCGATATCCGCGACGCCACCGAGGGCGGCGACGTCATCGGCGAAGCGCGCGTTCGGCCACTGCTTGGCATCGGCCATCGCGAGACCGCCCGGCGAATCGCCCGAGATCGAGATCGACTCGGCCTCGAAGTCCGTCGGCTTGAGGATCACGCGCGCGCCGTTGGACAGCGTCCACTCGGTCACCCCGATCGCGTCGATCTTGGTCTCCTTGACGACCTTGCCGGCCTTGGGCGGCTCCTTCATCAGCACGACGTTCGACGACGCTTCCTTCCACGCCTCGATCTTCGCGCCCTCGACCTCCTTCGCGATCTGGAGGACCTTCTCCTTCGACGGCAGGTTGGACGCGTCGGGGCCCGAGATCTGGACGACGCGGTTGTCGGCGCCGCCGACGGTCTTCGCGAACTGGTTCATCTCCTCGAGCGTGATCGTCGGGAGGTGCTTCTTCGCGAGAGCGAACTCGGCGCTGCGGCCGATCATGAACTCGTGCTCGTAGAAGTTGCGCGTGATCTCCTCGACGTAGGACGTGGCGTCCTCGGTGTTCTCCTCCGCCGCGTTCTGCTCGTAGACCGACGTCATGTTCGTGCGCGCGCGATCGAGCTCGCCTTGCGTCACACCGAACTTCTCGATCCGCACGGCCTCCGTCATCATCAGGCGGATCGTGTCCTCGACCTTGCCGGTCTTGGCGATCGCGATGCGCGAGAACAGATCGATGTCGCGCACGAAGCTCTGCGGGAGGACCTGCGCTCCGCCGAACGGTGCGGCGCTGTCCTTGGCGAGCGTTGCGAGGCGCTCGTTCATGATCATCGAGTACAGCTGCTCGACGACGCTGCGGTGATAGTCCGTCTCTGTCGCCTCGGGGCGGTGCGGGAAGACGTTATCGATCTCGACGATGGAGACCGGCACTTCCTTGTCGGTCTCGATGGAGACGCGCACGCCGCTCGCCTTGGGGACGCCGGCCATCGCGCGGGGCTTCTCCGGCACCGGGTTCTTCAGGTCACCGAAGCGCGCCGTGATCTCCTTCTCCATCTGCGCCGGCTCGATGTCACCGACGGCGATGACCGCCATGAGGTCCGGGCGGTAGAAGTCCTTATAGAACGACGTCAGGCGGTCGCGCTTGGCCGTCTTGAGGATCTCGGGCAGGCCGATCGGCAGACGCGTCGCGTACTTCGTTCCCTCGAACAGCACCTTCATGTGCTTCTGGAACAGGCGCATCTGCACGTTGCGGTTACCGCGCCACTCTTCGATGACGACGCCGCGCTCCTTCTCGAGCTCGTCGGGCTCGAACGACGTATCGCCGGCCCAGTCGCGAAGAATGTCGAGGCCCTTGGCGACGTACTCGGGCTTGTCCGTCGGAACGGTCAGCTTGTACGTGGTGTTGTCGAAGTCGGTCTCGGCGTTGAGGTCGGCGCCGAACGCCATGCCGATCGTCTCGATGTAGTTGACGATCGCCGCCTTGGGGAACCGCTTGGTCCCGTTGAACTCCATGTGCTCGATGAAGTGCGCGAGGCCCTGCTGATCATCCTCTTCGAGCGTCGAGCCCGCGTTGACCGCGAGCCACAGCAGCGCGCGCTTCTCGGGCTTGGTGCGCTTGAGGATGTAGTAGGTCAGGCCGTTCGACAGCTTGCCCTTCTTCACTTCGGGCCACAGCGGCAGCTCCGGGCCGCTGGTCGACAGCGTCGGCGCGGTCACGCCGGTACCGGTGATGGAGGTTCCACCACCGCCCGTCGGCGTGGTCTGCTTGGTGCTGGATCCACCACCGCACGCGACGAGCGTCGCGAGCAGCAGCGTCGAGAGTTTGTTCATGCCGCGGACGATGCCACGGATAGTGTGGCCATGCCCGCGGATCGCGTCGCTTGATCTGACGAACAGAGGCGACGACTACGCAGGTGCAGTCGCAGCAACGTCGAACAAGGACGCGAGCTCGTCTGCCTTCTTGGCAGCGTCGCGGCGTCCCATCTCGATCAGCTCGGTCGCGAACCCACCGTCGAACAGCAAGTACGACAACAAGTCTGACTCGCCTCGCGATTCCCCACCTGCGAGGCGTTCGATCAATCGACGCGCGATGAGACCCGAGACACGCATGCGGCCCGAGCGCACGAAGTCCGACGCGAGCGCACCGATGTCCTCCGACGGTCGCACGTGCACCGCTTGGATGCGTCGCAGCGGCGCCCCACGCAGTCGCACCAGCTCGTGGTTCATCATCTGCTCGAACTTGTCGCCGAACGATGAAATACCCGCGTCGAGGATCAGGTTGATGCGCTGCATGCGCTGCAAGTCGTACTCGGTGTGATCGAGCATCAACGCGTTGAGCGCCTTGCCGGCGAGGAACAGCGGCTTGGGCGCCGTCTCGGGCTGGACGACATCGGGATCCACCTGGTGCGGACGCGCGGGCAACTGCGGCTTCACGTGGCGCAGCGAGATCAGCAGGAGACGATCCGCACCGAGCCGGATCGCGGGTGACATCGGCGTGTTCTGGCGCAGACCGCCGTCGGTGAAGTACTCCTCGCCGATCTTCACCGTCGGGAACATGATCGGAATCGCTGCCGACGCGAGCACGTGACGCGGACCGATACGCGCCGCACGATGGCGCACGAACGGATCGCGGCTCCACTCGCGAGGCACCGGCTCCGCGCTCGAGAGAAACACGACGGTGTGGCCGGTCGCGACGTGCGTCGCGGAAACGCTGATCGCGTGCAGCTGGCGCGACCGCAAACTGCGATCGATGCCGCGCCACGGAATCGCCCTGATGACGAAGCGTTCGAGGCCGCTCGTATCCAGCATTCCGCCGTAGCGAAAACTTCCCGGCGTGGGCGGCGGCGGATCACCACCGAGCAACATCTTGGTCGCGCGCAGCAGGTCCCTCGGCTTGAGACCGATCAGCTCCTCGATGCGGAGCGAGCGCCACGACGACACGATCGCCTCACCCTGCGTCTCTGGATCCTCCATCGTGGAGGCGAGGAACGCCGCGTTGATCGCGCCGACCGATGTGCCGCTGACGATGTCGATCGGGACATGCCGCCCCAGGCGCTTGGCCAGATCGGTGCGCAGGTAATGAATGATTCCCGCCTCGTAGGCGCCGCGCGACCCGCCGCCCGAGAGGACGATGCCGATCTTTGGACGGCCCTGAGGGGACTGCACGTACCTGATTGTAAACGCAACCCAACCCCCGAGTGGTTGTCCAAACCAGCATGAAGCTGGCCTTTGGCGCTGTTTGCGCTCTCCTCGCGACGTCCAGCACTGCGGGGGCCGATGGCCTTGTCGAAAACGTCGACATGGTCCCGCGCGAGCCCACGGTGGTGACCGAGCGCAATTGCACGATGAACATCGAGCTGCGCGGCGGCCTCGCGATCATCGAAACGCATCACCGGTTCGTCAACACGGCCGCGGGTGGCGCGCCCATCGCGATGCAGTACGAGGAGACCCTCCCGACCGGCGCGCGCGTCATCGCGATGGAGGTCGACACGGGCCACGGCAAGCAGGCCGCGATCCCCGTTGTCGGCCACACGGACTCCGACGCGGCCACGCGCCCGAACCTCGCGATCGATCCGGTCCTGCTCGAGAGCAGCGGCGACGGTTACGTGATGCACGTACAGCCAATCTCGCCGCACGCCGGCATCGACGTGATGGTCCGCTACGTCATCGCGGCCGAGGTCCGCCACAGCTCGCTCCAGATCGCGCTCCCCGCGCGAGAGGATTCGAAGCTCCCGGCGTGTCACGGCACGCTGCGCGCGACTCCGGGCCCGGGCGCGAGACTCGCCAAGTTCACCGTCAACGGTCGCGACGCGACGCTCGATGCCGCGCATACGCCGCAGTTCGACATCGACACCGACGACGTTCGTATCGCGGCCGAGCTGACGTTCTCCACCACGGAACCACTCGTGTGGACGCAGTCGCAGCCGCTCACGTCGGGCTCCGCGACGCTCGTCACGGTCCTCGCGCCACCGCTGCGCCAAGGCGCGTCGAACCGCCGCACGCTGTTCGTCATCGACGGATCGCGCAGCATGGATCTCGTGGGCAAGGAGCGGGTGCGCAAGGTGCTCCACGCGGTCGCGAGCGCACTGCCTGCGCAATCCGCTGTCGACGCGATCATCTACGACCGCACCGCCAAGCGCGTGAACGGCGATTGGGCCCAACTCAGCCCAGGTCGCCTCGACACGATCGAGAACGCGATCGTCAATCACGTCCCCACGAACGGCAGCGACCTCGAGGGAGCGTTGAAGCTCGCGCACACCGCGCTCGACACGGGCACGCGCGATCCATCGCTCGTCGTGATGATCAGCGACGGCGTCATCGGCGAGGGCGACGGTCAACGGCTCGTCGATGCCCTCGGCCTCACCGACGCCAGCGTCGATCTACTCTCCATCGTCGTCGATCCCGCGAAGACGACGTCGCCCGGCGCTGCGGTCATGCACGTCCCTGTCACCCTCCTCGGCGGCAGCGAAGTGGAAGTCTCGACCGACGGCCTCGACCTCGCGCTCGCCGAGATCGACAGCTGGCTGCGCCCGTCCTACACCGCGATCGAATTTCACGGCCTGCCCAACGACGTCCCGACGACGCTGCTCTCGGGCACCGGGTTCACGCGCGCACTCATCCAGCGCGGTCCCGCCGCCATCTCGCTCGAGGCGCGCATCAGCACGCAAGCAAAGCGCATCGCCGTCACCGCACGCGCTCTTCCCACGGCCCCCGTCGGTTCGCTCGCTCTCGCTAGCCGCCAACTCGTCGATACCAAGGCGCCCTACCTCAGCGATCTCGCGGCATTCGCCGTGCTCGGTGATGGTGGCGAGCTCTCCAAGAAGCGCGCTGCTCTGATCGCGAGCGGCCTGACCTACGAGCGCATCCTCGTCGCGAACGACATCTCCACCACGGAGATCCGGACCCCGACGGGCGTCGTCCAGCCTGCCCCCTCGGCGATCGACGAGATGTCCGTGCGCCTGCTCCTTCGCCAGCAGTTCGCTCCCAAAGCGTTCGCCTGCTACGAGCGCGCGCTCGGCAAGAACAACGCGCTCGCCGGCACGATGAACTTCACGTTCACGCTGGGCCGCGGCGAGATCAGCGCCGTCGCGATGGACGGCATCACCGACGCAGCCTTCCAGGCCTGCCTGCTCGACGGCGCGTATGCGATGTCGATCCCGTTCCCTGACTTCGCGGTCAACGCGGACGACCAGACCATCGCGCACTACCCGATCGTGTTTCACATCGCGGATCACAAGCCGATCGTCTCGGCGGGTGATGCCGACTCGTCGTCGCCGATCGATGTCGATGCGATCCGCGGTGGCGTCCCGGAGTCCGCGAACAAGAAGCACGCGCCGCTCACGATGACCGATAAAGACGTGAACACGCCGCTCGGCAACGTGCGCCCGACCAAGTAGGCCGACTCGATCGCGACGTGGTAGCGTGCGGCCGATGTCGTCGGTCCGTGCTCTCGCGTGCATGCTGCTCATCGCGGCGTGCGGCAAGCCGGCACAAGCGCCACCGACTGATCCGGCGCCTGCGGTCGTTGCGGACGCGTCGGTCGACGGGATCTCGCAGATCGGTGCGTACGATCCGGCGTCAGGCGCGCACCTCGACGACGATATGCCGGGCCCGCCGTCGACAACGCGCCCCAGCAAGCGCACCGGGCATCCGATCGAGATCATGCTGCGCTCGACGCCGAGCGGTGCGCGCGCGTATGTCGACGGTAACTTCATCGGCGTGACACCCACGTACTGGCCGGGTGACACGGGCGCCGAGCACGAGTTCACGTTCGCAATGCCGCAGTACGAGCTCGCGCGCTATCGCTTCGTGCCCGTGCAGACCGGCGTGTTGCACGCGCGCCTCGAGCTCGTGATCGGTGACGTCGATGCAGGCATGCCCGCCGCACCGCTCGTCGTACCGGCGCCCATCTCCATCGTGCCCGAGACGCCGCCACTCGCGCCCGTCGCACCGCCGACGGTGATCAACCCGAGCGTTGCACCCGTCGACGCTGCGCCGAGCACGACTGCACCTCCGGGCGCCAAGCCGTGGGAGCCGCCGACGGGCACTCCTCCGACGACGATCTCGCCCTCGCCGCCTGACGCCGGCCCGTAGCTAGAGCTCGGCCGCGAACGTCGCGTCGACCGTGACGAGTGTCGTGCATGCGGCGGCCGGCGCGTGCTCCTCCAACGCGGTCTGGTCGCACTCCTCGCTCGCCGGTGCTGGCCACGTGACCACCTTGTCGCGGCTCTCGACGTGCGCGGTCGTGCCGGTCAACACCAACGTCGCCTCTCTCGAGGTCCCGGTGCACACATGATCGTGCGGGCTCGATACGAATCCGCCGGTGCCGGTCCAAGCGGCGTCGGATCCGGTGGTGAACCGCCAGCCGTCCACCGACTGCGTGATCGTGCTCGACTCCGCGAGCGCCTGGCACGACGCCACGGCGTCACACCCCACGAGGTTGATGAAGCTCGTGCCAAAGGAGGTCGCCGACTGCACATAGAAGTCGGTCCTGCTATCCGGTGGCGCGATCGGCGTGGCGGGTCCACTGCAGCCGTTCGTGGTGCCGGTCCACGACGAGACCGCGTAGATACCTTCGTGTTCGGTCGAGATGTCGCCATCACTGCCTCCACCGCCGCAGGCGACGAGCGAGAGCGTTGCGAAGGCGAGGACGGTGACGGTTGTAAGCTTCATAGGTTCTCCAGTCGCCGTGAATGGCGTGACTAGGTTCAAAGCAGCGGTCGTGCCATGCGGCTCGCGACCCATTTGTTCATGACTTGGCGACTGCGATCGTCGACGCGCCGGCCGATAACGTCAGCCCCCGAACTACCTCTCGCGGCTACAGATCGGTCGCGAACGTCCCGTCGACCGTGATGAGCGACGTGCATGCCGCGCCTGCTGCGTGCGCGTGGAGATCATCGATGGTGCAACCACCCGCGGGCTTTGCCCACTGGACCTGGCTCTGCCGGTTCTCGATGTGGGCAGTCGTGCCGGTGAGCTTCATCGTCGCGACGCTCGAAACGCCACTGCAGGTGTCGCCGCTTCCGGTCGCGTACTCACCGCCAGTGCCTGTCCACCCATCCGCGTCGGATCCCGAGGAGAACGTCCACCCGAGTAGCGACGTCATCAACGTGCTCGATTCGGCATCGGCCTGGCACGACGCTTCGTCATCGCACGGCACGACGTTGATGAAGGAGGTGCCGAGGACGCTCTCCGACTTGATGTAGAGCCGTGCGGTGCTGGCGGGTGGATCGAGCGGAACACCGACGCCGTCGCAACTAGTCATGTTGCCATTCCACGAAGAGACGGTGTAGACGCCTTCGTGGGCGGTCGAGAGGCCGTCGTCGCCGCTACCACCGCCGCCTCCGCAGGCGACGAGCGAGAGAGTTGCGAAGGCGAAGGCAGTGACAGTCATAAGCTTCATGTAGGTCTCCAGTCGCCGTAATTGGCGTGACCAGAGACAGAGCAGCGCGCGTGCCATGCGGTTCGCGACCAGTTGTTCATGACTTGACGCGCGCGACCGAAGCCGCGCGTTCCTGGCGTCTCGTTCAGCCTGTGCCGTCGCTGCAACAACCGATAATTACAGCCGATAATTGAGGCCGATACCTTCAGCCGATAACGTCAGGAGGGAAGGAACTACTTGGTCTTCTTCGCGGACTTCTTCGCGGCGTCGTCGACCTTCTTCTGCTGCGCAGCATCCAACACGCGACGCGCTTGCGCCCACGCGATGATGCGCGCCTTGCGGACCTTCGCTTCCTCCGCGCTGATCTGATCGACCATGCGCGTGATGTCGGCGTCGGTCGTCTTCTTGTCGCCGAGCGCGGTGTGCAGCTTCTCCGAGAGATCATCGATCTGCTTCTTGGACGTCGCGACAGTCTTGTCGCTGTCAGCGCGCAGCTTCACGATCTGATCGCGCTGCTGCGGCGTGACGGCGAGGTCCTTGAGATCGCCAATCGCGTCGCGCAGATCATCGTCGTCGCTGTCGAGCGTCGGCGCGGACGGCATGTCGTCGTCGTCATCGTCGTGCGTGAACTTGAACTGGAAGTTCATGTTCTTCTGCGCGTCTTCGGCCATCTTCTGGCCCATCTCCTCCATCTCGTCGTCGAGGCCGTCCATCGACGCGGCGATCTCTTCGCCCATCGTCTCCATCTGCTCCTCGATCTCTTCGGGCGTCGCGTTCTTGATGTTCGCGAGGCGCTTGTCCATCGAGGCCTGCGCCTTGTCGAGGCGAGCGAGGACCTTCTTCTTCATGTCCTCGGGCATGTTCGACTTGGCGATGCTGTCGCGCGCCGTCTTCAACTGCGTACGCGCCATGTCCGCGACGCCGGTGACGCTGACCTTGCCGTCATGAATGGTGACGGAGATGCCACCGTCGGGCGGCGGGACGGGCGGGAGGGGCGGCACGCCACCCATGCGCGCGGGCGGGGCGGGAGGTGCGGGCGGCACGGGACGCGTCGGAGCCTTGGGGGCCTTCGGCGGATCGGCCTGGGCGACGAGCGTCGCGGAGCTGGCCCACCCCGGAGAGTCCGACGGGGACGCGGCGCGGGAGAAGGCGGCGTTGAAGATCAGGCCGCCGGCGAGCATCGACGGCAACGCGACGGTAACGAGAGTGCGGAGGCGGCTCATTTGATCCCCTTCACGAGGTTGCGATACGGGTGGAGCGGCTTGGTGATGCGATGCCAATCGGTCGACGCACGCGCCGCGCGATCGGTATCGGTGACGAGCAGCCGGAGCTCGGCGTCATCGAGGTGAACGGTCTCGGAGTCCTTGTGCTCCGTGTTGGTCGCGACGGGCGAGACCGTCGTCGTCGTCGGTGGGCGCGTGATGACAAACGCGATCGCAGCGGCGGCAAGGGCAGACGCACCGACGCTCGCGATCACGCGGTTGCGACGGCGTACGACGAGGCGGCGCTGTGCACCCACCGTCATGCGCGCGGAGAAGCCCGGGCCTGGTTGCGCGGCGTCGACAGCGTGCGTCGCCGCGAGTGTCGAGGTCAGCGCCACGACGCGCTTGCAGCGCTCGCACGTTGTGGCGTGCTCGGCATGCTCGCCGAGCGGCTCTCCGAGCGCGACGCGCTCTGCGACGATGTTACAGGTCGGGTTCATCGGTGTTCCTCCATCAGATCGCGCAGCCGGGCAAGGCCACGTACGAGATGCGTCTTGGCGGTCGCGAGCTCTACGCCGAGGAGCTCGGCGATCTCTGCGACGGGTAGGTCGTGTCCGTAGCGCAGCACGAGAGCCGTGCGCTGCTGGACGCTGAGTTGATCGAGACGCGTGAACAATGCGCGCAGCTGTTGGTTCTCCGCGAGCGCGTCGCGCGCCACGACCGTCGCGCCGGTCGCATGCATGCGCTGGGCGATGTCGTCGCCGACGGTGTCCGCCACGACCGTCGCGTTCTCGGTGGGCGCAGCATCCTCATCGCCGCTGCTCGGCCACCAGCCAAACAAGCGGCGCTTCAAGCGACGGCGGCGCAGCATGCGCAGACACATCGTGGTGACGATGCGCAGGAACCACGCGGGGGCGGCGGCGGCATCGCGCAGATCGCCGATCGCTTCACACGCGCGCGCGAGCGCTTCCTGGACTGCTTCTTCTGCTTCGGCCCGGTTGCCGAGCAAGTCGTAGGCGATGCCGTACCCCTTGCGTGCGGGAACGTCGGCCAGCTCCGCGAGTAAGCGCTCGCGCGCGCTCCTCGCGTCCGCATGTGACGCCATCAGGCTGGCTCCTTCGAGCATGTGACTCCGTACCAACACGCTGCTGCGAGATAAGAGCCCCGAGCCCGCCACACGGTGGACACGGTTGTAGCAGGTCCCAGATCTCGCGTACTTAGCGCGCGCCCAACGCGCAGACCTCGTCGTCCTCCTCGTCATGCATCGCGGGCCCGGCCGGCCAGCGCTTCACGAGGTGGCCGTTGGGTCGCTTCACGGTGAGTGGCTCGAGGTACGCGCGGCGATGCTGCATCGTTCGCGACGTGTTCGCGTTCGCGATGAACCGGCTCTCGCCCATCTCCCACGGCTCGCGGTACGCGCCGATGCGCACGTCCACCTTGCGCAGGAACGCTCGCTGCGGTTCCGCTGGCAACGCGCGGCGCACGGCGCGATTGACCGAGCCCTGCACGAGATCCCAATCGGTGGCGGGGTCGACGCTGTTCGCGTTGATCGCATCGTGCATCGCGACGAGATCCGGCGTCCGCAGATGCGGCGGCATCTCGCACACCATCGCGGCGACGACCTCGGGGAACGGAGCGATCGCCGTCGAGATGTGACGCGCGACTTCCTGATACGGGCAGCGGATCTCGACGACGCGCGGCTTCTCCGGACCGGAGCAACCGTCGTGGTGAAAGTACTCGCCCTGCGAGAGCCGACCGCGCGACGAACGACCGCGCACGCCGCGATGGCGCGCATCGTCTCCGCCGACGTTCTTGCAGACCACGAGCCCTGCGCGATCGACGAGCGCGAAGAAGGTCTCGCGATGCTCGTCGGCGAGCAGGACGTCATTGACGTAGTCAGCAGGCGTCGCGGTGAGCCCGTCGAGCCCGACGATCACGACACCGATTCCCGTCGACGGCGCCGTCTGCGCGCGCCATTCGCCGAACGAGATCACGCTAGAACTTCGCGCGCCACGCAGCGATGCGAGCATCGTTCGCGACGGCGTCGTGGTGGCGCGTGAGCTTGGGGAATGCGTCGAACACGGTGCCCGGAACGTGATCCAGGACGCCGCTCTTGAACCACCGCACGCCCATGTACAGCTTGATGTCCGCGACGTTCAGCTTCGCGCCGGCGAGGAACGGTCCATCGACGATCTGCTTCTCGAGGTTCGCGCCCCACGTCTGAAGGTAGCCGCTCGCGAGCGTCTCGCGCGCCGCCTTCTTCTCCACCGCGTCCTTGATCGCCATCGTCGGAGCGACGTGGTGGCGCATCTCCTCGACGTACGCCATCACGCCCTCGTGCCGCGCCGCTTCGAAGTTGTCGGTGGGATGCAGGCCCCACTCGCGACCGATGAGCGTCATGATCGCGGTGGAGTGCGCGAGCGGCGGATGGCCCGGCATCGTGAACACCGGCACCGCACCGTACGGCGACGCGGCCTTCACGGCTGCCCACTGGTCCTGCTTCACGCGGTCGTCCTCGAAGGAAACACCGGCGACGAAGAGCGCGAGACGGCACTCTTCGCCACGGCTCACGGGCGCATCGAAGTAGGTCAGCTTGGGCTTGGTCATTTGCGGCGCAGCATACCCAAAGCCGCGTTCGGCGCACCTGAAACAGAATGCAGCCATTTCAGCAACTTGGCGGCGCGATGGGATCCACAGACCGACGGCGCCGTACGATGAGCCATGCGCGCGTGGTGCTCCGACGAGCGTCTCTCGCGGTCTCCGCGGATAACAAGGCGCGCATGAGCATGAACGCGATCGTCGGCTACGACGGCAGTGGATCCTCGGCCTTGCACCGATAACCGTGCGGCTCGCGCTGCTGCGATAGCGAGCAAGCTCGCCGCGTTCACGGCAGGCACGAACACGGTCATCTGGGAAGCGAGCCAGGAGGATCTGGCTTCACGACGACGATGACCGTCGTGTACACGCCTTAGACGTGCGCGCGGCTACGTGGCACAGTGGCGGCACCGCAGTTGTCTGACTCACTCGATGTCTTGCTTGCCGATGGTGTGATCGACGAAGTCCTGGGCCGCATCAAGAGCGGCAAGGAAGCGACCATCTCGATGGTCCGCCGCGGCGACGCCGTGCTCGCAGCAAAGGTCTACAAGGACCGCGCGACGCGCAGCTTCAAGAACAACGTCCAGTACAAGGAAGGCCGCAAGGTCCGCAATACGCGCACTCAGCGTGCGATGGATAGTGGCGGCAAGTTCGGCCGCGACTCCGCCGAGCAAGCGTGGAAGTCCGCGGAGGCCGATGCGCTCTACCGCCTCGTCGATAGCGGCGTGCGGACACCAGCGCCGGTGATGTTCTACGAGGGCGTGCTCCTGATGGAGCTCGTGCTCGACGCCACCGGTCGACCGGCGCCGCGCCTCGAAGAGATCACGCTCGAGCGCGATGCGGTGCTCGGCGTGTACGCCGATCTCGTCGCGCAGCTGATCGCGCTCCTCTGCTGCGACCTCGTCCACGGCGATCTGTCGCCGTACAACATCCTGCTCGCGGCCGACGGCCCGACGATCATCGACTTCCCGCAGGTCATCTCGGCGGCGCACAACACCCGCGCCGAGCACTTCTTCCTGCGCGACTTCGAGAACGTCCACTCGCACCTCGCCTCGCAGGATCCCGCGCTGTTGCCGCATCGCGCAGACGGTCGCGCGATCTGGCAAGCGTACGTCCGTCGCGATCTCACGCCGCAGTTCGTGCCGCCGCCGCCGCCGCCGCTGCAGCCCCGGCGCAACGAGCGTCGGTTCGACGGGCCGCGGCAAGGCGGTCAACAGTTCAACGGCCCGCGCCCCAACGATGGACGCTCTAACGCGCAGCGACCGAACGATGGGCGATTCGACGGACCGCGCCCGAACAATGGCCAGTTCGGCGGCGCACGTCCCAACCAAGGACGCTTCGACGGACCGCGGCCAAACAATGGACGCTTCGACGGACCGCGGCCAAACGATGGGCGATTCGGGCAGCGACCGAACGATGGACGCAACGATGGACGGTTCAACGCGCCGCCGACAAGCTTGGTCGACGCGCCAGCTGAACCTCCGCCGGAGCGCTCGCGTGACGACGATTACAAGGCGAGCCCGCCGCGGCCGCAGAGCGAGATCGTCGTCGCGCCGAAGCCGTTCAAGCCGCCCAAGTCGACGGAGCTGTACTCGAAGTGGACCGGCAAGGACACGAATCCCCCTCCGCCCCCGAGCATTCGAAGCAACGGGCGCTCGCGTCGCGACAACTCGCGTGCGGGCTGGCGACCGAATGATCAGCGTTCGCATCAGCCTCGCGATGGTGCAGGCCCGCGCTCGAGCAATCAGCAGCCGCAAATGACTCAGCGGCCTGATGACCAGCGAACGCAATCCAATCAGCGACCGCAATCCGATCAGCGACCGCAATTCGATCAGCGATCGCAAATGAATCAGCGACCGCCGAACGACCAGCGTTCGCAGACCAATCAGCGACCGCAAGGCGACTATCGGCCGCCCGTCGCGTCGTCTTCCGCTTCCGGTACGCGTCCGGCGTCGCCCGATGGGGCTAGCGCTGGCTCTGGTCAGCGCCGTCGACGACGCCAGCGTTAGCGGGGCGCCGGATTAGCGGAACCCTCCGCTCGAGACCTCTGCGCTACACTGCAGGTGACAGAGGGGAAGGCCGCGCCGCAAGGCGTTCCAGAGGGGAAACCTGACCGCGCCCAGGGGCTTGGGCACCGGCGGAGAAAATGGCAGCTCCGCCCACGCCTCTGTCACCTATTTGCCGTCGGTAGCCAACTCGGCACGACGACCGCCGTCGTCGCTGATCGCACGTAGGCGCGGGGCCGCCGTTCGGTCCCAGTTGACGATTCGGCAGAATAGGCGCATATACGCCTATATGAATCCGGCGGCTTGCAACTGCTTCGCGCTACGAGCGGCAGCGCGCCACGTCACCGCCTACTACGACCAGGCGCTTGCCGGCCTGGGTATCAAGACGACGCAGTACTCGATCCTCTCGCGGCTGCGCCGGCTCGGGCCGATGTCGATCAACGCGCTCGCGACCGAGCTCGTCCTCGATCGCACGACGCTCGGGCGGACGATCCTGCCGCTCGAGCGCGACAAGTACCTCACGATCAGCCCATCGCCCGACGATGGCCGCAGCAAGGTCCTGACGCTGTCGCCGGCTGGGAAAGCGTTGCTCGCAAGAGCGGAGCTGCGCTGGGCGGAAGCACAACTCGGGTTCGAGAAAGCGTTCGGCAAGGCCCGCGCGTCGGAGCTGCGCGACATCCTCGGTTCTGTCGTCGAGACCGCGTTGTGACCGCGCGCGGGAAGATCACGACGCTGATCGTGCTGCAGATCTTCCTGCTGTTCTTTCAGGGCTTCATGATCGCGCCGCTGCTCCCGCGGTTTGCCGCGGTGTTTGCGACGACGGTCGATCGCGCGAGCATCCTCGTCCCTGCGTACACCCTGCCCTACGGCGTCATCTGCTTGGTGATCGGTCCGCTCGCGGATCGCCACGGTCGCGCGCGAGTCATGCGGTGGTTGATCGCACTCGGCGTCGTGCTCCCCATTCTCACGACCACCGCGACGTCGCTACCGATGCTCGTCGGATGGCGGATCGTGACGGGCCTCGCGCTCGGCGGCATCGCACCGATCGCGCTCGCGATGATCGCGACGATGTACCCGTACGAAGAGCGCGGCCGCCCTGTCGGCTGGGTTTTCGGTGCGATCGCCGGCGGGATGGCGCTCGGCGCAACGTGCGGACCGTGGCTCGAACCGACGCTCGGCTGGCGCGGACTGTTCGCGCTGGTCAGTGCGCTGGATCTACTCGTCGCCATTCCGTTGTGGCGCGCCGTCGGGCACGCACCTGTCGTCGCCGCTCCACCGAGAGTCGCGCTCGCAAAAGCGTACGTCGCACTCGTGTCCACGCGCCGGGGCGCGACGCTCTACGCGTTCATCTTCCTGAACGGCGCCTTTCACTCCGGCGTGTTCTCGTGGCTCGGCGTCTACTTCACCGAGCGCTATCACCTCGCGCCGCGCGAGCTAGGACTCGCCCTGCTCGGCTACGGCATCCCTGGCTTCTTGCTCGGACCCGTCGTCGGCAAGCTCGCCGACCGCTTCGGCCGTCGCGGTTTGATCCGCACGGGGCTCACCATCGCGTCGCTGTGTGCTCTCGCGTTGGTGTTGCCGTTACCGGTGGTGGGGGCGACTGCAACGATCACGGTGCTGTCGTTCGGCTTCGATCTCAGCCATCCGCTCTTCGCGGGCATGGTCACCGCGCTCGATCCGGTGCGCACCGCGCAGGCGATGGCGCTCAATACGTTCGCGATCTTTGTCGGGTTCGGTACCGGCAGCATCCTGTTCGGCCTCGCTCGCACGGCGCTCGGAATGTCCGGCGCGCTCATCGCGTTCGCGTGTTTCCAGATGCTGCTCGCCGCCGCGAGCCTCGCGCTGTTCGACCGGACCTGGCGTTAACCAGCTGAAATCACGCCGGTTGGTCGCCTCACCGATGGCTGACGGTCACGACGTTGACAGCTTCCACTGTTACAGTCATGGTTGTCTCAATGAAGAATGTCGCATCGATGGTCGCACGGGTCGCCAGCCTGATCGCGACGCCGCTCGTCCCCGCGGACTATGTCTCGCTGGTACGGCCGCTCGTGCTCGCCAATCGCGCGCGCGTCGAGGCTGTACGCGACGAGGCGCCTGGCGTGCGGACGCTCGTGCTCCGACCCGGTCGCGGCTGGCGCACCCATCGCGCCGGGCAACACGTGCGGATCGGCGTCGCGGTCGACGGCCGCATCGCGACTCGAACGTTCACGATCGCGTCGTCCCCTGATTCTCGCGACCTCGAGATCACCGTGAAGGTCCAGGGCCGCGTCTCTCGCGCGCTGGTCGAAGCAACACCGGTCGGCACCATCATCTCGCTGTCACTCGCGAGCGGTGAGTTCACGATTCCCGAGGGCGCGCCGATCCGCCCGCTGTTCATCACCGCCGGCAGCGGCATCACGCCGGTGATGAGCATGCTGCGCACGTTCGCGTTGCGCGGCACGATGCCTGACGTCGCGCACGTTCACTTCGCGCGCGAGCACGTCATCTTCAACGCCGAGCTCCGCGCCCTTGCCGCTGCGCATCCGACGTACGGCCTCACCATCATCGACACCTCCGTCGATCCGCGCCGGCTCACGGCTGCGTTGCTCGCCGAGCTCGTGCCCGACTTCGCGACGCGCACCGCGTACGCATGTGGTCCTCAGCGCCTGCTCGAGCAGCTCCCCGTGCAGGCGCGCACCGAGCACTTCGGCGCCGTACTCGCACCCGTCGCCGACGCCGCCCCGGGCCTCGTGCAGATCGGCGCCGCGAAGCTGCGCTCCGACGGTCGCACGCCGCTCCTGCGCCTCGCCGAGGAAGCAGGTCTCGCACCGCGCCACGGCTGCCGCATGGGCATCTGCCACACGTGCGACGTGACGCTGAAGTCCGGTTGCGTCCGCGACCTGCGCACGGGCGCTCGCATCGACGAGCCGGGCACCAAGATTCAACTCTGCGTCTGCGCCGCATCCGGCGACGTCGCCCTCTCCGACTAAGGAATCACCATGACCACGCAAGACATCGAAGCATTTGGTCGCGAGCTCGACATCATTCAACGCGACGTTGTTGCCTCGCTCGGCGACAGCGACCGCCACTACATCCGGCGCGCGATCACGGTGCAGCGCAGCCTCGCGCTCGGCGGCCGGCTCGTCATCTTCGCGAGCTTGCCGCTGTTGGCCACGCCGCTGTTCGTCCCCGTGATCGCGCTCGGCACGCTCTCGCTCGGCGTCGCGAAGATCCTCGAGAACATGGAGATCGGGCACAACATCCTTCACGGCCAGTGGGACTGGATGGCGGATCCGCAGATCCATTCGTCGACGTGGGAATGGGACAACGTCTGCCCCGCGGATCAGTGGAAGCACTCGCACAACGTCATGCACCACACGTGGACCAACGTGATCGGCAAGGACCGCGACGTCGGCTACGACATCCTGCGCGTGACCGACAAGCAACCGTGGAAGCCCGTCTATCTGCTGCAGCCCGTTTACAACGTCGTGCTCGCGTTTCTGTTCCAGTGGGGCGTCGCGATGCACGACATCGACCTCGGTGCACTGCGCCGCAAGGAGCTCAGCGTCGACGACGTGCGCCCGCTGTTGCGCGGCATTGCCAAGAAAGCCGGCAAGCAACTCGTCAAGGACTACGTGCTCTGGCCGCTGCTCGCCGGTCCGTTCTTTCTGCCCGTGTTGCTCGCGAACCTCGTCGCGAACGGCATGCGGAATCTATGGTCGTACGCGATCATCTTTTGCGGGCATTTCCCCGACGGTGCCCAGACGTTCTCGACGATGTCGATCGAAGGCGAGACCCGCGGCGAGTGGTATCGGCGCCAGGTGCTCGGCTCGTGCAACATCAGCGGCGGTCCGCTGTTCCACGTGATGAGCGGAAACCTGAGCCACCAGATCGAGCACCACTTGTTCCCCGATATGCCGAGCAATCGCTATCCCCAGATCGCTCCGAAGGTCGAAGCGCTCTGCGCTACGTACGGCATCCACTACAACAAGGGATCGTTCGCGCGCCAGCTCGGCACGACGATGCGCACGATCCTGCGTCTCGCCCTGCCGTCGCGTGCGCGCAAGCTCGCAGTTGCCGCATAATGGTTGCCGTGGCCGCCACCGCTTCGCCCGACACGCTGACGATCGACGAGTTGTCGTCGGCGTCAAAGGTGCCCAGCCGAACGATCCGGTTCTATCAATCCCGCGGCGCGCTGATGCCGCCCGAGATTCGCGGACGCGTCGCGCACTACGGGCCGCAGCACGTCGAGCGCTTGAAGTTGATCGCGCAGCTCTCGGATCGCGGCCTGCGCATCGATGCGATCGGCGATCTGTTGAAGCGGATCGACCGCGGCGAGATCCAGCTCGCGGAGTGGCTCGGCATCGAGGCCGAAGTTCAGGCGCCGTGGTTGGCCGACAAACCGCGCCTCGTCAGTGAAGAGGAGCTGTACGAGCTCACCGGTGATCGGCGGCCGGGCCTGATCGCCGAGCTCGCAAAGGCAAAGTTGATCGAGCGCCGCGGCGATGCGTGGCTCCTCGAGAGCCCCGCGCTGCTCGCGATCGGCGGCAAGTTGCAGAAGGCCGGCATCGATTCCGAGGCCGCGATGGCCGCCGGTGAGATCCTCCGCAAGCACCTCTCGCGCGCGGTGCCCGAGCTGGTCGATCTGTTCGTCGGTCGCGTGGAGGATGGACGTCTGGACATCCAGCGCGCCAACGACGTGTTCGCCGCGTTTCGCACCGTCGGCGTCGATGCCGTGCGCGTCGTGTTCGCGCGCCTGATGGAGGCCGAGCTGCGCTCTCTCCTCGCGTCGGGCAAGCTCGCACGCGTCCGCAAAAAGAAGCGCTGACGCGTCTACGCGCGCGCGTTGACCGTGAAGCCGACGCGAGCGCCACCGCCGGGGCGATCGGAGATCCACGCGCCACCACCGTGCGCGACCGCGATGCGCGACACGAGCGCGAGTCCGAGGCCGAGGCCACCGCCGCTCGACGGCACGAACGCGCGAAACGCGTCGGCGCGGCGATCGGCGGCGACGCCAGGGCCCGCATCGTCGACCTCGATCGCGATCTGCGCACCGCGACGTTGCACCCGGACCGCGACCGCACCGTTGCCGTGCACGCGAGCGTTCTCGACGAGGTTCGCGATCGCGCGACGCATGAGCGTCGGATCGACGGAGGCTTTGACGTCGCCATCGGCCTCGACGATCTCGGGCGGGAGACTTGCAGCGATGACGACATCTGCGGCGAGCTCGCCGAGATCGAGCGGCTTGCGATCGAGGCTGCCAAACTCGAGGCGCGACTGTGCGAGCAAGCGCCCGACCAGATCGTCGAGCACGAGGACTTCCTTCTCGAGCTCTCCAAGGGCCTTTTCGTCCTTTGCATCGCGCGCGGTCTCGATGAGGACGCGCATATGGCCGAGCGGCGTGCGCAGCTCGTGTGACACGGCCGCGAGCAACTGGCGCTGATCGCTGAGCTGCTTCTGGATCTTCTCCGCCATCTCGTTGAGCGCGGTGCCCAGGATGTGCACCTCACCGCCGTAGCGAGTGACATCGATGCGCGAGTCGAGCTTGCCGTCGCCGATATCGCGCGCAGCTTTGATCGCGAGAATCATCGGGTGCGTGAGCTTCCACGCGATGCCACCCGAGACCATGCCGAGAACGCCGAGCGTGATCGGGATCCACCACCAGTGCGGCTTTCCGTCGAGCCGGTAGCCGACACTAAATCCGACGACGACGGCGATCGCGAGCCACATGAAGATGCGGCGGCGCATGCGCGACATCAGCCACCACGGAACGCCGCCCCGGTGCTTGTCACGCTGCCAGAGATCCTTCTCTGCTTGAATCTCCTGCCAGCGACGACGGCGGCGCTCGTGCCGGTGGTGGCGCTCCTTGTTCCGCCGCGATCTCGCCTCGTGGCGCTCTTCGCGCGCTTGATGGCGGAGCTCCTTGTCGCGCTGGAGATCGTCGCGGAAGTGCGCCTCGAGGGACTTGCCGCGCTCGAGTGTGATGACCTCGCAGTTGCCGAGGCGAACGCTGCCGACGACGCGCACGGTCGAGCCCACTGCATTGCTCGCGTTCGCGACGTTCGGCGATGCTTCGACGTTGCCGAGCGTGCTGTCGACATCGACGATGACCGGCAGATCGTGCGGGACGATGATCTCGAGGTTGCCCATCGAGACGTCGACCGTGAACGTCGTCGTACCGGGCTGGAGCACGGCCTCGCGCATGTCGACGGATGCGTTGCCGAGCTTGACGTTGATGTCGAGCTCGCGCGGGACCTCCCAGGCGCCCGACTTCTCCGTCGAGCCCAGCCTCACCTTGATGCGACCCGCTTCGATCGTCACTCGATCTCCTCGGTCGATTTGGCGAGGACGTAACCGACGCCGCGCACGGTGCGAATGCGATTTGCCGCGTCGTCGCCGAGCTTCTTGCGCAGACGCGAGATGTGCACGTCGACCGCGCGTTCACCGACGGTGACATCACCGCGACCGGCGAGCTCCATCAACGCCGAGCGCGGCACGACGCGACCCGCGCGCCGCAGCATCACGGTCAGCAGATCGATCTCCAGGCCCGTCAGCTCGACGGGCTTGCCATCGACCCACGCCTCGCGCGCGGCGACATCGACCGCGATTCCCGCCGCCGACAACTTCTCCGCGACCGCATCCGGCTGCGCACGGCGCAACACCGCGCGCAGACGCGCGAGCAGCTCGCGAGGCGAGAACGGCTTCGCGATGTAGTCGTCAGCGCCGAGCTCGAGACCGACGACGCGATCGGCTTCATCACCGCGCGCGGTCAGCATGAGCACCGGCACGCGATGACCTGCCTCGCGGATCTTCCGCAGCACCGTCAGGCCATCCATCCCCGGCATCATCACATCGAGGAACACCGCATCGAACCCATCGTTCGCGAGCTGCGCGAGTCCTGCCTGGCCGCCGCCGGCGTGCGCCATCGCCACGCCCTGGGGCGTGAGATAGCCCTCGAGCAGCTCCGCGAGGCGGGCGTCGTCGTCGATCAGGAGGACTCTCACGGCTGCATCATCTCAGCGATAGGGTCCGCTGCGCCAGGAACGACGACCGCTCCACGACCCACCATTGCGCGACAGCATCTCTGCCACCTGGGCGCGCTGCCCGTCGTCGAGGACGGCGTGGATATTGCGCAGCGCCTCGATGCCGGCGTCGCGGACCTCGTGCGTGGTCGAGTCCACCCGGCCGAGCACCGCGCCGAGCGCCGCATCGTCGAGGACGGGGCCGCGGATCGCTGCCGCGAGATCCTCGCGACCTTCCTTCATGCCGCGGCGCGCCTTCCACACGCGCTCCTCGAGCTTCTCCAGCTCGTCGACGATCGCGCGCTCCTGTGCGGGGCTCGCGTCGATGTGGCGCAGCATGTGGTGGAGCATCCAGCGGCGACGACTGGAGCGATGATGGTTGTGCCAGCCACCGTGCCAGCCACCTCCACCGTGGCAGCGACGCGCGCGCCGCATTGCAG
Organism: Kofleriaceae bacterium; assembly: GCA_036499725.1. GTDB lineage: Bacteria > Myxococcota_A > Polyangia > Haliangiales > Haliangiaceae > JABFXX01. The sequence goes on along the minus strand of DASYDE010000136.1, from coordinate 22,597 downwards.
CGAGGCCCAAGACGCCGAGTCCGAGTGCGAGACAAATCATTTTCATTTCTCCTGTCTCCAACCTTGGGACCGCCGTGTTTCACGACCCGATGGCGCTACGTGAAGAAACCTTGCAAGCGCGTCCGATGTCCGGCCGGCGCGCGGACACCCCGTCCCGCCCGCGGACAAATGGCCCTGTAACCACGCGGTTTTGTTCGCTGCTCCCGCTGGCCCGCGGCCTGCTGTCTCGCCCAGCGTGTGCGCAAGGATTGCTTCATTCACGCTCGACGGCATCGATGCCGTTGGGGTCGACGTCGAGTGCGAGATCACCACCGGCCTTCCCGGCTACTCGGTGGTCGGGCTCGCCACCACGGCGGTCAAAGAAGGCGCGATTCGGATCAAGGCCGCGCTCGAGACCGTCGGTCTCAAGATGCCGCTGCAGCGGGTGGTCGTTAACCTCGCGCCCGCGGACCTTCGCAAACCAGGCAGCGGGCTAGATCTTCCGATCGCAGCGGCCGTCCTCGTCGCGCATCGCAATCAACCACCGGAGAAGGAAGAAGACGATCCGTCGGATTCGTCGCCCGGGACTGCATCGCCGCCCAGTTCGTCGCACGAGCCATCACGACCATGCGGTGCGAATTCAGTGTCGCCGCCTCCGATGGGTGACGAGCTCGACGATTTGCTCGTGCTGGGAGAGCTCGGGCTAGACGGCACTGTTCGGCCGGTGCACGGCGTGCTTGCCGCCGCGATGCTGGCGCGGCAGCGAGGACTGCGCGGCATTCTTGTTCCGCAAGCGTGCGTCGCCGAGGCGCTCGTTGTCGATGACATCGAGGTCTATGCGATCTCGCATCTCCGCGAACTGATCGACGCCATCGATGGCGCCAAGCCGTTTCGCAAGATCTCGCGGCACCACCGGACCAAGCGCTTGCTCGTCACGCCGTCTGTCGACATGGCGGAAGTGCGCGGTCAGCGTCACGCACGCGCGGCACTCGAGGTCGCCGTCGCGGGTGGCCACAACGTGCTGCTCTCGGGGCCGCCGGGTACAGGCAAGACCATGCTCGCGCGGCGCGTTCCCACGATCCTGCCGGACCTCACTCGCGATGAAGCGCTCGAGACCACGAAGATCTACTCCTCGCTCGGGCTCGCGACAGGTCTCGTGACCGAGCGGCCATTTCGTGCACCGCACCACACCGTCTCCTCCGCCGGTCTGCTCGGCGGCGGCAGCCCCCCACGCCCCGGCGAGATCTCGCTCGCGCACAACGGCGTGCTGTTCCTCGACGAGATCGCGGAGTTCAGTCGAGCTGCTGTCGAGGGGCTTCGAGAGCCGTTGGAGGAGCGCTTCGTCAACATCACGCGCGTCACGGGCTCCGTTCGCCTGCCATCCTCGTTCCTCCTCATCGCGGCCGCCAATCCGTGCCCGTGTGGTTGGCACAACTCCAAGGCCCGAGAGTGCACCTGCAGCCCCGTGGCGATCTCTCGCTACCGGGCGCGCCTCTCGGGGCCACTTCTCGATCGCATCGACCTCCAAGCGTTCGTACCGCCCGTGTCTTTGGCCGAGCTGCGCGACAACGAGCCGGGCGAGTCATCGGCCGCCATTCGCGAGCGCGTCCTCGCCGCCCGCGAGCGCCAAGGCGCGCGACTCGCGAAGTGGAAGCTGCACTGCAACGCGCAGATGACGTCGACGATGCTGCGTCTGACATGCAAGCTGGACGGACCAGCAGAAGCTGCGCTCGCGCGGATCGTCAAGGCGAGCCAGACGTTCACAGCACGCTCCGTCGATCGGCTGATCCGCGTCGCGCGAACCATCGCGGATCTCGTCGGCCAAGATGAGATCGATGCAGGCGCGTTGGACGAGGCCGCGGCGTACCGCGATGTCGATCCAGTCACCGATGCGCTGCCCCTGCTGACAAAGGTTCCTATCCGCCGTCGCGGCAAGACGATGGCGCAAATCCTCGCCGAGGACCGCGCGGCACACGGAGATCCTGAGCAGGCACTGCTCGATGCGATGCGCGCCGACAGGCCTGCGCCCGACGACAACGCGCGCACCACCGACGACTCTCGCAACCACACCGACGCGCACGACCCCGACGACGAAAACCTCGCCGCTCTCGAGCTGCACGAGCTCGAGGCGCGCATCCACCAACTCACCGCACCGGAGCCCCTATGAGCCAGACCTTGAGCCCGCTCGCCAACGAGATCTATCGCCAGCTCGTCCGTCACCTCAAAGCCGGCGGCGATCTGATCTCGTACGCAGATCTTGCCCGCGCCGTCGCCAAGAAGGTTCCCGCGCATCACCGCAGTCCGTCGTTCCACGCGGCGCTGACGGAGCTGACCGAGGCGTGTCGCTTCAACCGCGTGCCCGCGTTGCCCGCGATCGTCACTCGCGCGAGCGCCAACAAGCCTGGCTCGGGCTACTACGCGGTCGCTCATCCGCGCGCGAAGACCGATGACGCGCGTATCGCCGCCTGGACGCGCGAGCACGCGAGTGTGCTCGAGAACGCGAACGCATACCCGGCTTCGCTGTGAACGCGTTTCCGCGGAAACGTCCCACGTGGGACGCGCCATGAACCGTTCCCACAAAACAATCCCCTGCCGAGTCCCGCCATGACGAGGTTCCGCCGAAATGTCCCACGTGGGACGTCGCCGCCGTCGGGCCCGTCGTGCGCGCAGCCATCACGCCTTCCGTTCGGTACGCCGGCGCCGATCGGAGTGCAGGCATCGCGCTCGCGGCGCGCGTCTACCGCGAATCCACACATTCCGATCGCCCTCGTGCGCGTCGGCGACGAGACCGTCATCGTGGCGCGCGTCCTGACGTGGGTCGTCCATGATCCGTTCGAGCGCTCGGTGCTCTCGACGGCGCTACAGCTGTCCTATCAGCGGCCAGTGGTTCTCCTATCCAAGGAACCGTGCGGTTGCCAGGAGATGTGGGGTGACGCAACGATCCTCGCGAAGCTGAAGAAACTGCCCGACGCGGCGTTCCACTGGCAGATGATGCGCGTCAGCTTCGCTGCGCACTGAAGGGCGACCTGCATGCGGTACGTCCCCATTGCGGAGGTAGAAGCGTTCCTTCGTCGGTTGGGGTGGCGTCCTCTCGAGGATCAGACGTTGGTTGGATGGCGGCTCTGGCAACGGCCAGACGACGACCGCCCCTTGCCGACAGTCATCGGAGTTCGGCGTGCACCCGAGATTCGGTTGTCCGAGGCGCAGCGTATCCGCCGACGCGCGTCCGCCAAGTTGCGATAGCTCACATGTCCATCATTTGATGCTCACAGACCCTCATCCGATGTACAATCCGAATATGATCTTCGTCGGAGACCTGTGGAAGGACCGAGGTCGATGCGCGGCTGCGTTCGACCCATTGCAAGGTTACGGCGCGGGTAAGACTCCAGACGAGGCGTGCGCCGACCTCACCAAGTGGATCCTCTGGGTCGCCCGCCACCGCGGGATGGATCTCGGCTTCCGCGTCACCGTCACCCACAACGACCAGAACACCGTCTACGTCACCGCGAATGACTCGCTGCGACTGCTCGCACTAGTTCTGATCGAGCAACGAATGTTCACGGGACTCTCGCTCGCCGACGTCTCCGAGAAGATCGGCGCCAAGAGTCGCAATACGTACGCGCAGTACGAACAGGGAAAGCGCGAGCCGTCGTTCTCGCAACTCACCAGGCTCCTCGCGGTAGTCGCGCCTCGGTTTCAACTAGCGATCATTCCGCGCGATGCTCAGGTGATCCCACCCGAGGAAGAAGTCGATGAGGAGACCAAGCAGTGGCTCGCGGAGATCACGGCTCGGCAAAACGCCATGAAGGGTCGCAAGCTCAAAGCGATGCGTACGAGGCGCATGGCAAAGAAGCCGGCGGCGAAGCGTGCCGCTCGACGTCGACCGAAGGGTCGCTAAGCACTCGGAGCGTACCCAATCGCCGGGGCGGACCGGGTAACGTGACGACTACTGCAGATCGTAGAGCGCGAACGACTTCGCGCCGCGCTCGAAGCCGGTGTTGCGCTCGAGCAACCAGAACTTGTTACCGACGACACCGAAGCGGTGGCGCGCGTTGGTCGACAGGATGCGCGCCTTGCGGACCGCGGACTTTCCATCGGGCGCGACCTGGAAGATGTCGAGGTACTCGGCGTCCGCCTTCTTGCGATCGACGGCGGCAGCGTTCACCGGATCGACCTTGAGCACGACCCACGCGGAGCCGTCCTTGTTCACGAAGCCTTGGAGCGACTTCGGGTCATATTGCGCGAGCGACTGGTCGAGCTCGATGGGGCGCGACTTGGTGTTGGACCAGACGGTGAGCGCGGTGTTGTCCCAGGAGAAGCGCACGAAGTTGGGCTTCCCGCCCGACTCGGCGATGCCTTGGAAGCGGCGGCGCTGCTCGAACAGATCGTCGATCTTCTTCTTGTCGACAAAGCGGCCAGCCACGAGGTCGTACGTGATCTCGAAGTCGGGCGCGCGTTCATTCTCGCGGCGGTCCCACTCGCCCTGCTTGGTGCCGTGCGCGAGCGTGAAGCCGTCGGGCCAGTCGTTCACGCGAAACATGTTCTTCTCGTTGTAGTTCGCGCCGTCGACCTCGAACGGATGCGGTGAACCGATCTTCTGGCCGGTGTCGATCGCGAGGAGGTCGACCTCGTGCTTGACGCCGCCGTTAGGCAGCGAGGACGTGCGGTGGACGGCGAGGCGGGGACGACCCTCGCGCACGATCGGCGTGATGTCGGCGGCGGGGCCGACCTTGTAGACGAACGGCTTCTTCGCCTTGGGCCCGAGGTCGACGAGTGCGCCGACGAAGCTATCGCCTTGCTTGCCAATGACGAGAACCTTCGGTCCGACGAACTGGAGCGCGGTCGGCTGCAGCGTGAGCGACGCGATGTCGAGCGTCTGCTCGGTCTTGGTCGCGATCGTGTAGACGTGGAGCTCGGCCTTGGCCGCGGCGTCGGCGACGACGTACGCGATGCGATCAGCGTCCGCGGTCACCGCATCGTCGATGAAGCCGGTCGGCGTCGTCAGGCGGAGCAGCTCGGTCGCTCCGATGAGCGCGGGCACGCCCGGCTTTCCCTGTGGCGGGGGCGGCGGCGGGCGCTTTTCGGGCGCGGCGGGAACGCGACCCGCGTCGGACGGCGGCAGCTTGTCGGGCGTCGGGGCGGGCGCCTTGTCAGCGGGCGCCTTATCGGCGGGCGCAGGCGCTTTGGGCGTCGGCGCGTTCTCGGCGACCACGGTGGCCGACAGCAGGGTGATGCCGAGGAGGCCACCGACGAGCGGGCGCAAGTTCATGACGGCTTCGATGCCATGCCCCCGACGGGGAATCAAGTACGGACCACCCACCACCCCGGCTGTTACCCCTCGCGGTTCCTGGAACGGCGATCTTCGACGGTAGGGGCGGACGGGGCCAGGATTGTGACTCGATCTCGGGCGCCACTGCGGTCGCGATCTGGATCTCGGCTCACATCGCCGCGTCGTCGGATGACACGATCGCATCGGTCTTCTGCGGCTGCCCCGTCGACGCTGGCGGAGGCGGTGCGGGCTGCACCGGAGGCGCTGGTTCCGGCGTCGTCGCCGGTAGTGACGCGGCGACCGCGGCCTTCTGCTGTGCGGTCGGCTCCGGAATATGCAGGAGCGATGACGGACCACCGGTGAACGCCGCGTCAGAGACGGGCGCAGGTTTCGCGATCGCATTCGCCGCCTCGATGGTGGTGATCGGCCGCTGCCATGTACCGCGCCTCGGCGTTGGAACCTTCTTCGGTGCGAACGAATCTACCTGCGACTCCACGTCGACTACCTTCGCCGCGGTCGGAAGCGGAGTGGGAATCGGCGCAGCCGCGGGCACGGGCGTCGCAGCAACTGGCGGTGCGGGTGGCGGCAACGGAGCAGGCGCGACGGCGGCCGGAGGAGCGCTCTCGTCGGGTGCCGACTCCGTATCGATCGCGTAGCTCGCTCCCAGCGCGAGGCCTGCGCCGAGCACGATGCCGACGAACACGCGCATGACAGGTCGACGCGGTTTGAGCGACACCGTCGACCCCGATGACATCGCGAGCGAGTCGTACGCGATCACTTCAGGCGTCGGCGAGGGGGACGTGGCCGGCATGGGAACCGTCGTGCCTTCGGAGATCGACGAGCTAGAAGACACCGGTGACAGCTCTGGCAGCGCCACGATCTTGGACGGCATGAGCTGCGCCGCCTCGAGCGCGGCCATCACTTCATTCGCGTCCTGGTAGCGGTCCTTTGGATCGCGGCGCATCAGCTTGCGCACGATCGTTTCGATCGCAGGCGGGGTCGGCGTGCCGTTGCGACCGATGAGCGGCGGCATCACGTCGGACGCGTTCTGTCGGATGACGTCGATGATGCCGCCCGAGAACGGCGGCTTTCCCGAGAGCATCTCGAACAGCGTGACGCCGAACGCGAAGAGATCGGCGCGGCTATCGACGGGCTCGTTGTGCGTCTGCTCGGGGGCCGCGTAGATCGGCGTGCCCATCGCGAGGCCAACGGCGGTCAGGCGCGTCGAGCGTTCGTCGTCGGACGGGATCGCGAGGCCGAAGTCAGCGATGCGCGCGAGCTCGGGCTTACCCGCGACGAGGATGTTCTCCGGTTTGAGATCTCGGTGGACCAACCCGCGCTCGTGGGCATGAGCGAGTCCTTGGCAGATCTGGCGCGCGAGAGCGAGCGCGCGGCGCGGAGGGAGTGCACCCGCGGCGACGATGACGTCGTGGAGCGTGTGCCCCGCGATGAGCTCCATGACGAGATACATGAGGCCGCCCTCGGAGCGTCCGAAGTCGACGACCGAGACGACGTTCGGATGATCGAGCTGGCTCGCTGCGTCGGCCTCGGCCGCAAAGCGAAGGCGCATCTCGAGCGTCGCGGCGAGATCACCGAGCATGACCTTCACGGCGAATTGCTTGTTCGTCAGGAGCGCGTGGTGCGCGCGATAGACACGAGCCATCGCGCCCTCGCCAAGGAACGCATCGATGACGTAGTGCGTGCCGAGCGTCGTGCCGATCAGCGGATCCGTGTCACCCGTTGCGAGCTTCTCGCCGTCGACGGGACAGCGCGTGAAGTCCGAGCGGTAGATCGCGAGACACGATGAACACCATCGGATCGATCCAGTTCTACTGTCGAGCTGCGGTTCGCCCACGATCGAGATATGAGCGTTTTCTCGACGAGAAGCAATGTGCGGATCGACGACGGTCGGCTCGAAAACTCCGCCGAGCGCCGAGGCACGCGAGCGGTTCTGTCACGCGAGTTTCTCGTCGACGGAGAGCGAGCGCCCGCGCCCAGGCCGTCAGCGGGCCAGCGTTACCGAGCCGCTGCGGCCTCACATTCGCCTCACCTCACGGCATCGGCTGGAGCTCGGGCGGGAGCATTCCCCACTGCTGCGGCGGGACGCGGACGACGATGTAGTCGCCGGACGGTTTCTCGTACGTCGTCGTCGAAGCGGGCACGAAGGTCGACGTGCACTCGCGACCATCGTCGGTCCGCCTGCACCGCCGGTCGTAGACACCCGGATTTTCCCACGCGTACTCCACCATCTCCGCATGCGCGACGATCACGTGCGTACCGCCCTCCTCCGCCGCGACCTGCGCTGCCCTGTCGTTCACGTCCGCAACGCTCGAGGTGACGGTCAGGCCGCGGCCTTCGATCGTGCCGATCACCTGACCACCGGAGGCCATCACGATCTTCGCTTCGGCGTCATCGAGGATGACGGCGCGCGGCGTGATCTGCGCGTACGCACGACCGTTCTTGGAGTGATAGGTCGCCTGCACTGCGCATCCGGCCATCGCGACCGCGACCACCAGCATCCACTTCGTCGAGAGCATCTTCATCGTGAGATGCCGTCGTGCAGCGGGTGTGCCGCCGACTCACACTCGCGTGCTCGATCGCGATCGTCGACGGAGACTTGCCAGCTCGCAAAACTGCTTCACGCGCCGTTCATGAAGCGCGGCCGCAGAAACCGCAGCGCTATGCAGAATTCGCAGACGGTTCCTGCCGAACCTGCAGGCGAGCAGTCGGAAGCGCGGAGCCGTTTGTCTATACGACGGCGGCCACGCGCTGCCATTCAACGGAGCGAGAAGCCGACCTTCTTCTCGCTCGCCTGGAGCGCGACGGCGAGCTCGCCCGCGACCTTGGCGTTGTTCACTGCGAGAGCGCGGTTCGCCTTCACCGATGCACCGCCCGTCGCTTGCGCGAGCTTGTTCAGGAGGAACGGCGTGAGCTTCTTGCCTCCGATCTTCTCCGCGTTCGCTTCGGCCAGCGCTGCTTCGATCGCCTGGTCGATCACCTTCTTGTCCAGGGCGGCGTCGGCCGGGATCGGGTTCGCGACGAGGATGCCGGCGCCACCGATGAGCCAGTGCTCCTTCGCGATCTCGGCGAGGTCCTTCACGTTCTCGACGCTGTAGTCGAGCTTGAGCCCCGAGCTACGCGTGTAGAACGCGGGGAGCTCGTCCGTGTTGTACCCGACGACAAGCACGCCGAGCGATTCGAGCCGCTCCAGCGTGCGCGGCAGATCGAGGATCGCCTTGGCTCCCGCGGAGACGATGGCGATGGGAGTGCGCGCCATCGCCGACAGATCGTACGAGACGTCGCCGCTATCACCGCGGTGAACTCCGCCGATGCCACCCGTCGCGAAGACGCGGATACCGGCGCGCGACGCGATCGCCGCTGTCGCACTGACGGTCGTCGCCGCGTTGGTCTTGCGCGCTGCGTGCACGGCGAGATCCGTGGCGCCCGCCTTGGTGAACTTTGCGCCGTCCTTTGCGATCTGCTCGAGCTGCTTCTCGTCGAGACCGACATGCGGCACGCCTTCGAAGACCGCGATCGTGGCGGGAATCGCACCCGCGCTGCGGATCGTTGCCTCGAGCTCCTTCGCGACGGCCAGGTTGTCGGGATACGGCAACCCGTGGGCGACGAGCGTGGACTCCAGCGCGACGATCGCGCCTCCGCGGCTGCTTTCCACTTCGTGAGCGATCTCGAGCTTCATGCACTGGTTATAGCGCCGCTACAGAGCGCGGTACATGACGTCGGAGCGCAGGACGTACTTCACGCCGCGCGTGACGACGCAGCCCTCGTGCAAAAGACGGTGCTGGAACAGGAGCGCCATACCCGTTCGGGGAGTAGCCGTGCTGCCAAAGTCGTGAAATGCCGTCGCCCCGCCCGAGAAGTCATCGTTGAGATAGACCATGAGCGTCAGCTCGCTGCGCTCGGTAGCGCTGCGCTGAAAACTGCCGTCGTAGTGCGGCGCGAACCGCTGGCCCGGCTCGTAACGATAGCAGCGGAAGCGCTCGTTCGCGGCGAGGGGCTTCGCGCCATGCAGCGGCGTCGGCAACGTCTGCGCAATCCGCTCGTACACGCGCGCCGCGAGTGCGACATCGTCGAACATCACGCGCTTGTTGTTCCGCACGTCCGGCATCATCACCATGCCGCTCGACGTCGACACGGGAGCATCCGTCGGGCCCTGCGCCTCGATGCGCTCGATCAGCGCGGAGCACTCCGCGGCGCTGAGCACATTCGGCACGCTCCAGACGAGAGGTCCCGAGTGATCGAGCGAGTCTCCGTCGAGGTACGGACGATTACTTCCGGGGACGAGGACGCTCACTGGCTGCATCTCTCGTTAGTGTAACATCGACACCAACGAGTGTCAGGAGATTATTTCTCTGGCAATCCCAGCTGCTTGGCGAGGAATGTCCACTCCAGCGCCTGCATGAACGCGACCTGCTCGTGGTTCGCCGCGCCGCCGTGACCGCCTTCGATGTTCTCGTAATAGAGAACGTCGTGGCCCTGCTCGAGCATGCGCGCGACCATCTTGCGCGCGTGACCCGGGTGAACGCGATCGTCGCGCGTCGACGACGTGAACAGCGTGCGCGGGTACTTCGTGCCCTTCTTGACGTTCTGGTACGGCGAGAACGTCTTGAGCACGGCCCAGTCCTCGGGGTTGTCCGGATCGCCGTACTCCTCCATCCACGACGCGCCCGCGAGGAGCTTGTGGTAGCGCGACATGTCGAGCAGCGGCACCTGACACACGACCGCGCCAAACAGGTCCGGGCGCTCCGTCAGCATCACGCCCATGAGGAGGCCGCCGTTGCTGCCACCCATGATGCCGAGCTTCTGGCTCGACGTGACCTTGCGCGCGATCAGGTCCTCCGCGACAGCGATGAAGTCGTCGTACGCCTTCTGGCGATCGTGGCGCAGGGCGGCCTGGTGCCACGCCGGTCCGTATTCGCCACCGCCGCGGATGTTCGCGACGACGTAGACACCACCGCGCTCGTCCCACGCCGCGCCGCTGATCGACTCGTAACCGGGAGTCAGCGAGACCTCGAACCCGCCGTAGCCGTAGAGCAGCGTCGGATTGCTGCCGTCCAGCTTGAGCGTCTTCTTCGAAACCTGGAAGTACGGGACGCGCGTGCCGTCCTTGCTCTTCGCGAAGTGCTGCTCGACGGTCAGCCCCTTCGTGTCGAAGAACGCCGGGCTCGTCTTGAGCGTCGCGGCCGTCCCACCGAGCTTGCCGAGCGCGAGCGTCGTCGGCGTCAGGTAGTTGCTCTCCGTCAACCAGTACTCGTCGGAGTCACCCGCGGGCTCGACCGGGCCGAGCGACACGGTGCCGATCTTCGCGGCGGGGAACGGCTTCTTGGACCACTTCCCCTTGGCATCCAGCTTCCAGACATAGAGACGATTCTTCACGTCCTCGAGCTCGTTGATCACCAGCGCGCTCTTGAGCGTCGCGACGCTATCGAGCGACTTCGTCGGCGACGGCTCGAACAGCATCGTGAATTCGCGCTTGCCGGCGAGGAAGTCTGCGAGTGGCATCGCTAGCTCCGCGCCTCCCGGCCATTTCTTGTCGCCGGTCGTCCACTCGGTGCGCAGCCCGATGAGGATCTGCTTGTTCCACACCGACGCGCTCGCATCGTCGGGAATCTCGATCTTGGTCAGCGAGCCATCCTTGGTGCGCAGGAACTGCTCGGTCGTGAAGAACGACGGCGAACGCTGCACCCAGTCATAGGTCTCGCCGTGATCCCACGAGCGGGCCGCGCCGACGGCAACGTCCGTGTCCTTGCCCTCGTACACGGTCTTCGCGTCGGTGAGCTTGGTCCCGCGCTTCCACTCCTTGACGATTCGCGGATAACCCGACGTCGTCAGCGAGCGAGCACCGAAATCCGTGCCGACGTAGATCGTGTCCTTGTCGATCCACGCAACATCGCTCTTGGCCTCGGGGAGGACGAAGCCGTCGCCGACGAACTGCTTGGTCGTGGCATCGAACTCGCGAACGACGTGGGCATCACCACCGCCGCGCGAGAGCGAGATCAAGCAGCGGTCATACGTCGGATAGATGCACGTGTTGCCGGCGTAGACCCAGTTCTCCTTCTCGGCCGCCGCGAGCGCGTCGACGTCGAGGATCGTCTCCCACTTCGGAGACTTCTTCTTGTACTCGGCGAGCGTCGTCTTCCTGATGATGCCGCGCGGGTTCTTGTCGTCCTGCCAGAAGTTCCAGTACTCCTTGCCGCGCTTGGTGACGTATGGGGTCTTCTCTTTGCTGTCGAGAATGCTGCGGATCCGATCGCGCAACGTTTGAAAGCCGGGCTGCGCGCTGATCTCGCCTTCGCTCTTCGCGTTGCGTTCGCGCGCCCACGCCAGCGACTTCTCGCCCTCGACATCCTCGAGCCAGCGATACGGATCGTCGCCGCCGGGGCCGATGTACTCCGCCGGTTGTGGCGGCGTGCCCTTCGGTCCTTCGGCAACGGTGGGCTTTTCGTCGGTCTTCTTCTTGGGCATGTCGATTGGCTCGTTTGGCTCGGTGACAGGCTTCTTGGCCGGCGAGGAGCACGAGGCCAACGCAACGAGTGCGCATGCGACGACGGCTGAACGGTTCATGCGCGCAGCCTAACCGCATTCGCGCTCACGATGTTCCGAGTCCTCGTGCTACCCGTACTATGTGTCCTCGCAAACGCGCCTGTTGGTGCTCGGCGTCGTGCGCATCTTCCAGCCGGTGCACGGCTACGAAGTCCGCCGCGAGCTGATCTCGTGGCACGCCGAGGAATGGGCGAACGTCGCGCCCGGTTCGATCTACAGCTCGCTCAAGACGCTCACGAAAGAGGGCCTCGTCGAGATCGTGAGCACGGATCGCGGCGGCGCACGTCCCGATCGCACGATGTACAAGCTCACGCCGTCGGGCGAGCACCGCATGAACGAGCTGCTGCGCGACACGCTGTGGCAGGTCAACACGCTCGTCGATCCTCTCGTCGCCGCGATCTCGCTGATGAGCTTTGTCGATCGCGGTGAGCTCGTCTCCGCGCTCGAAGGTCGGGCCGCGAAGATCGCGGGGATGGTGGCTCACGCGGGCCGTGCGCTCGAGCTGATCGACGACGTCGAGACGCCCGCTCACGTGCGACCGATGATGGAGCTGATCAACGCGCGCTTGTCGTCCGAGCTCGCGTGGAGCGAGAAGTTCCGCGCCGAGCTGAAGAAGGGCATGTACCGCGCGAAGGGCGATGGCGACTGGGCTCCGAAGGGCCTCGCGGGACGAACGATGAAATCGGCTAAACATCCGGGACCAAAGAAGAAAGCGGCTCCGAAGCGGAAACCGGCGTCAAAATAGACTTGCGTGACTAGTCAAATTTGACTATTCAAGTTTGCATGATGATCGAGGCGAGAGGGCTGACGCGGACGTTCAAGGCGCGGCATGGGCAGCCGCCGGTCGAGGCCGTGAAGGGCATCGACTTCAATGTCGCGGACGGAGAGATCGTCGGACTGCTCGGGCCGAACGGTGCGGGTAAGACGACGACGCAGCGCATGCTGTCCACGCTGCTCGATCCCACCGCGGGCGAAGCGGTTGTCGCGGGCTGTGACCTCAGGCGCGATCCGGTCGGCGTGCGGCGCCAGCTCGGTTACGTCTCGCAGAGCGGCGGCACCAATCCGGCGGCGCGCGTGGATGAGGAGCTCGCGACGCAGGGCGAGCTATACGGAATGACACGCAAGGAAGCGATGACGCGCGCGACCGAGCTGCGCGGCTTGCTCGACCTCGGCGACATGGGCGGCCGGATCATCAAGACGCTCTCGGGCGGTCAGCGACGCCGGTTGGATATCGCGCTCGGTCTGATGCACAACCCGAAGCTCGTGTTCCTCGACGAGCCGTCGACGGGTCTCGATCCGACGAGCCGCGCGAATCTCTGGACGCACATCAAGGGCCTACGCGATCGCCACGGCACGACGATTCTCCTGACGACGCACTACCTCGACGAAGCGGATGCGCTGTGCGACCGGATCATGATCATCGATCACGGCACGATCGTCGCGACCGGCACGCCTGACGAGCTGAAGCGAAAAATCTCGGGCGACTTGGTCACGTTCGAGGTCGACGATGTCGCAAAGGCGACCGAGCTGCTGAAGGCTCGCGACGAAGCACGCGACGTCACGCCGCTCGAGCGCAGCGTTCGCGTCACCGTCGACAAGGGCGAAGCGCAAGCGCTGCCGTTGATGCGCCTCCTCGACGAGAAGGGCATCAAGGTCGCCGCGCTCAACATCGCGCACCCGTCGCTCGACGACGTCTTCCTCACCCTCACCGGTCGCAGTCTCCGCGACGCACCTGCTGCATGACGGATCCGCTGCATCTGCTGTTCGTCGCCTCCCCTTCCTCTGACTTCTCTCCCCCGGAACCATTCGACATGCTTCGCACCGCCTACATCACGTTCCGCTATCAGATGCGCCTGCTGCTCCGCGAGCCGATCTGGATCATCGTCGTGATGATCCAGCCACTGCTGTACCTCGCGCTGTTCGCCCCGCTGCTCGACAAGCTCGCGAACCAGCCCGGGTTCCCGCCTGGCGATGCGTTTCAGGTGTTCGTGCCGGGCCTGCTGATCCAGCTCGGCATCTTCGGCTCGATGTTCGTCGGCTTCGGCATCATCGCGGAGATCCGGTTCGGCACCGTCGAACGCATGCGCGTTACACCCGCATCGCGGCTCGGGCTGCTACTCGGGCGCGTGATGCGCGACACCGTCGTGCTGCTGATCCAGGCCACGCTGCTCACGCTCGTCGCTGTCGCGTTCGGCCTGCGTGTTCCCCTCGCGGGTGCCGCGATCACCGTCGGGCTCGTGGGCTTGCTCGGCGTCGCGCTGTCGTCGCTGTCCTACGCAGCAGGCCTGTGGCTGAAGTCGGAGGACGCGCTCGCGCCGCTGCTCAACATGGTCAGCGTGCCCATCCTGCTGCTCAGCGGCATCCTGTTGCCGATGACGCTCGCACCTCGCTGGCTGCAGCGCATCGCGGCGGCGAACCCATTCAGCCACATCGTCGACGGCGCGCGCGCGGCGTTCCGCGACGACCTCGGCAATCGCTCGCTCGCGATCGGCCTCCTCAGCGCGGGCATCCTCGCGGTCGTCAGCCTCGCGATCGCGACCCGCACGTTCCAGCGCGAGTCGGCCTGACTTACTGGATGACGGGGCCGGGGCAGCCGTACGAGAAGTTCACGTTCGTGCTCGCGCCCGTCATGATCTCGTCGCAGTACGTGCCGAAGAACGTGATCGTCATCGCGTTCGGCGAGTAGTCCCAGCCGTTGCCGTGCGACGGCGAGCGAGGCACGGCCATGTTGTTGACCGTCACCGTCACATCGTTCGGATCCGGCGGCGTGCTCGCGAGTGCAAAGCTGCACGACGGCATGATGATGCCGCCCGCGATCGTCTGCAGCGCTGCATCGAGCTCCGTCGCGCTCGCGACGTTGTAGAACTTGGTCGCGCCGGCCTGAGGAACGCCGCCCGCCACGGCCGCGCTGTTCAGCGTGGCCGTACCGCTGCTCAGATCGCCGAAGCCGAGCACGAACGTCTTGATGCCGGCCGTCTTGAGAGCAGTGACAGCGGCAATCACGTCCGCGTCGCTCGCCGTGTCGGCCACGCCGCCAAGGCAGTTGGGAATACCGTCCGTCGCGAACAGCACGTAGCGACCGGCCGGGTTCACCGGAATGGTGTTGTAGTAGGCGAGCGCGCCCTGCAGCGCGAGGTGCGCGGGCGTGTTGCCATCAGGCGAGCGGCTCGCGAAGTACGTGCTCACCGCTGCGAAGTTGTTCAGCGCGATCGGAACGTTCGGCGTGGCCGACGCACCGCAGTTGCTGTCGCTGGGGAAGTCGCGCAGACCAAACTTGATCTGCTGCTGATGCCCCATGACGGTGTTCTTCAGCGCGGTCTTCATGATGTCCCACTTGGACGTGAAGTTGATCGGGATCGAGAACAGCGGCGACGTCATCGAGCCACTGCGATCCAAGATCACGAGCAGATCCGGCGGAGGGCCGAGGTTCTGCACGCCGATGTCGGCGGTCTGCGCGCCGCACGTCATCGCGTCATTGTTCATGCTGGGATCCGCGTCGACCCCGTCACCCGCGTCATGCGAGGTGTCGTCGTCGTCGTCTCCCGGTGTCCCACCCTTTGCTTGCGGACCGCACGCAACGACCAGGCAACCAAGAACCACCGTCGAGAAGATCGTGGCGCGCATGGGCATCCCTCCAGGCGCGAACATCCGCTATTGGCCGCTGGCCTTCAATAGTAATTCGGCCTCAGGCGCGCAGGGTTACTCCCTGGCGCGTGGAGCGCTGCGTCAGTTGATGACGGGGCCCTTGCAGCCGTACGAGAAGCTCACGTCGGTGCTCGCGCCGTTCTCGATCATCGTGCAGTACGAGCCGAAGAACGTGATCGTCTGCGCGTTCGGCGAGTAGTCCCAACCGTTCGCGTGCGACCCGGAGCGCGGCACGGGCGATCCGTTGATCAGCACCGTGACGTTGTCGGGCTCGGGCGGGAGGCTCTGCAGCGCGAAGCTGCACGACGGCTGGATGATGCCGCCCGCGATCGTCTGCAGCACCGAGTCGAGCTGCGTCTGGTTCTGCGCCTCGTAGTAGTGCGTCGCGCCGGAGCGCGGGAGACCACCCGCATCCGCAGCCGAGTTCAGCGTGGAGGTCGCCGTGGCGTCGAGGCTACCGAAGCCGAGCACGTACGTCTTGATGCCGGCGTTGTTCAGGTTCTGCACCGCCGCGATCGTTTCGTTGATGCTCGTATTTCCCGCGACACCGTTCAGACAGTTCGGCAGACCGTCCGTCGCGAACACGACGTAGCGGCCAGCCGGGTTCACCGGAATCTGATTGAAGTACGTGAGCGCACCCGCGAGCGCGAGGTACGCCGGCGTGTTCTCGTTGGGACCGGGCGTGTTGTTCGCGAAGAACTGCGTGAAGCCGGCGCCCGTGTTCAGACCGATGCCGACATCCGGCGTCGCCTTCGCTCCGCAGTTGCCATCGCTCGGGAACTCGAGCAGACCGAACTTGATCTCGTCCTGGTGGCCCGTCACCACGCTCGTCAGTGCGGTCTTCATCGACGCCCACTTCTGCGCGCCACCCGCATTGTTCAACATCGAGCCCGAGCGATCCAACACGACCAACATGTCCGGCGGATCGCCGAGGTTCTGCACGCCGATCGTTGCTTGCTGCATTCCGCACACACCCGCATCAGCCGGCGTCAGGTCCGCGTCCACTTCGGGCGCGGCATCAACGCTCGCATCGGGCTCACCAGTTCCGCCGGCATTTGCGCCGCACGCGGCAACGAGAGAGACGAGAGCAGTGGTGGTGAGCGACGTGAGCAGAGTGCGCATTGGCGAATTCCTCGACGCAAAACATCGTGCATCGCGAGCGTTTCTTCAACTGGCTATCGGCGTCGCCAGCTGACGTCTCACGACACCACCTAACCTGCCCACGCTCGTCCTCACCGACGACGATTCGTTCTCACCGAGTCCGATTCGGCGTGCATGATGCTGTCATGAGCGCGCTCTCGCCAAATCTCCTCGTCGCATTGCTCGGTTGCGCGATCCCGCTGATCGGGTGCAGCGGCGACGGCGTCGACCCGGGCGGCGGCAACATGGATAGTGGAGTAGCCACTGACGGATCTTCGTCACCTACGGATGGCTCTTCGGACACACCGAGCGATTCGGGTACGGGCGGGGCGTTTGCGCTCACCAGCCCCACGATCACTGCCGGCGGAACGATCCCGCTCACCCACGTGTGCACGAGCAAGGGCGGAATAAACCTCTCGCCCGAGCTCGCGTGGACGAATCCACCCGCAGGCACGCAGTCGTTCGCCGTGATCTTCTACGACAAGGACAACGGCAACAACGGCATGTTCTTCCACTGCTCGATCTACGACATCGCCGGCACCGCGACGGGCTTGCCTGCCGACGTCGACAAGCTCTACGCACCCGCCGACGTTCCCGGCGCGCACACGACGCCGAGCTTCAGCAACTCGCGCGGATGGAATGGCCCCTGCCCGCCCGCGGTGCACAACTACGAATTCACGATCTTCGCGCTCGGCACCGCGACGGCACCAGGCACGACCATGGCGACGACGAACCAGCAGCTCTACGACGCGATCAACGGCGTCGCACTCGGCACCGCGAAGCTCACCGCGAGCTTCACGCCCTAGTCGGTAGCGGCGCTCGCCACGCTTCCGCGAGCCACCACACACCACCGACCGCGTGCGTCCACGCGACGACCGCCGTGAACGTCGCGCCCCACAGGATGTCGCGATCGAGCGCGAGCAGCGTCATCACCACCGCGAACGTCGCCGCGAAGACGGTGCAGATGAGAATCACCAACAGCTCCGTCGCGCGCCACGGCAACGCCACCGCGACGAGCACCGCGACCACGCCGATTCCGATCGCGAGCAGCGACGGACCGTGATCGCTCATCACGATCAGCGCGTCGACGACGACACCGATCGAGAGACCGCGCAGCACCATCAGGATGAACGCACCGCGCCGCTCGATCGCCGCGCGCGACGTCGAGCACGCGATGATCGCCGTCACCATGCCCGCGAGTACCCACGCCCACGCCGGCGTGAATACGGCGAGCGGCAGCGAGTCTCCATGGCACATGGGGAACACGGGCAGCACCAAGCACAGGAGCAGCATCCAGCCCGACGGCACGACGAGCCAGCGGCTGTTCCGCGGTGATTTGCGGCGGTGTTGCTCCGTCGCCTCTAGGTCGGACGCAAATGTCTCGGTCGTAGTCGCTCGCCAGTCGCTGTTCAGGGACATGCAGAGGAGTTCTGCATTGACCATGCGCAGTTAGCCGCGCAGCGCGGTTCGCACTGTATCGATGACTTCGCGCGCCATGCGCGAGAGCTACGCACGTGCGCGATGCGGAAAACGTGGTCACGAGCGCTCGAGACGTCGGCGAAACCGGTACTCGGTCAAACGCCGCGCGCCTCTCACTTCGAGAGCGCCCGCCGCGACACCGCCAGCGAGGTCGCGGCTCGCAGTCGCCGTAGCGATCGATCTATCCAGCGAGAGGTAGTCGGCTCGAGAGAACCATCGTCGCCGTAACACTTTCTCTGCCTCCACCAGGCGTGCTTCGGGTGTAGCGCGCTGTGGACGTACGTCCCGTACGAGCTCGCTCAACGCATCTCGCATCGACTCCAGCAGGTACTCGATGACGCCTGTCGCATCGCCTGCATGGTCCGCACGGTTCAACGCGGCGTAGTACGCAGTCTGACGTTCGCGGATCACCGACTCGATCGCCACGAACCTCCACACGGGATTGGCCGCGCGCAAGGCGACCTGCTGCCAGAGGCGAGCGATCCGGCCATTGCCATCACTGAAGGGATGAATGAACAAGAGCTCGTAGTGGATCACGCATGACTTCACCAGTGCCGGCGTGCGAGCGCGGCCCGCCCACTCGAGCAGCTGACGCATCAACGAGGGGACGCGCTCGTGCGGTGGTGCCATGTGGACGACGCGAGCTCCGCGTAACACCCCCACGTTGCCGTGCCGGTACTTCCCCGGATCGTCCACCAGGCCTGTCATGAGCGTCCGGTGTGTTGCGAGCAAGTCTCGTTCGCTACTCGCGCGCCACTCCTCGACGAGGTTGTAGGCAGCATTCGCGTTGGTGACCTCGCGGATCTCCCGCGGCGCTCCGGCCACGCGAACGCCGTCGACGAGAGCAGTCACCTGCGCCTCTGTCATCGTATTCCCCTCGATAGCGACCGTGCTGAGTACGGTGCGGACGTGATTGCGCTTGCGCAGCAGCGGCTGCGGAACGGTGGCCTTGGCGCCTTCGAGCCGGCCGATCAGTCGTTCCAGCTCTCCGCAGAGCGAGAGAGTCTCCTCCGTCAGGCGGAAGGGAGGCGTGTGCCGTAGAGGCATAGTATCAGTTGATACTATCAGCCCGAGCTCATATCCAAGCGAGGCAACTAGCGCAGCTCGAACTCTTTGCAGAACGCGGCCTCGGTCGGCACTTCGCCGGTCACCGGGTCAGGCGCGTCGATCGGCCAGCGGCGTTGGCCTTCATCAGGCCAGTCGTGCGCGCAGGCGTCTTGGCGCCAGAAGAAGCAGTCGCGGCACGCGGAGCGCAGCTCGAACTTCTTCGCCTCGTCGATCAGCTGCTGCGTCAGCGGGAACTTCATGGATGCGCCGCGTGGAGGGCGTCCATCCCCGCGTCGTGCGCGGCGGAGCCATCTTTATCTGCCTCGTCGATGCCGGCCTTCACGCCGCGCTTCACCTTCTCGACGGTGGGGCCGGCTTTTTCCTCGACCCCGTTCTTGAGGTCCTGGACCTCGGACGTAGCCCAGATCGCGCGCATGTGCCCCCACAGCGTCCGTTTTCCGAGTGGCACCGTGACGGCGAGCCACACGATCACGATCGCGAGCGCGAGGTAGATCAGGAATTTGATCATGCGGGGAGCCTAAACGGTCGAGGCAGGGACTGCCAGCTACGGGCCTCGAGGGTTTGCCCTACAGCGCCTACCCCAATCGACACCTGTTGTTAGCGACGAAACGGCCGACTTCTCATGAGTCGAACAAACGACGTGGGGGATGAAGTTGATGCGCTTTGCTCGTGTATTGCTCGTACTGACACTCGCCGCCGCAGGTTGCGGCGACAACACCGGCGCTGACTCGCCGACGACGAAACAGGCAGGCGCGACGTCCGCCGTCGGTGGTTCGCAGGTTTCTCACAGCAAGTCGTTCATGTTGGTGACCAGCGTCGCCTCGGGACACTCGCAAATCGCGAAGTCGAAAGACTTCGTCAACAAGCCGGGCGTGGGAGGTGGGCGATGAAGATGATGAAGGCGATGATGTGGGCGGGCGCGGCTGCGTTCGTCGCGGTGAGCGGTGTGGCATTGGCGAACGACGGCGCAGTGCCGCTGTTGCTCGCCCATCAAGGTCAGCTCTACGGCGCGGACGGGTATCCGACCGACCGTAATGTGGACATTATCTATTCGCTCTACACCGCCCCGACGGGTGGTCAGGCGTTGTGGAGTGAAGAGGAGACCGTGAAGGTCGATGACGGCTACTTCTCGTCGCTGCTCGGCGATCAGACGAAGCTTACCGCGGCGATCTTCTCGGGCCAGCCGGTCTATCTCGCGATGAACGTCGACGGCGAGGACCTCTTGCCGCGCACCGAGCTCGTGAGCGTGCCGTACGCGATCGTCTCGAACGACGTCGTCGGTGACATTCATCCCAAGACGATCACTGTCGGTGGCAAGGCCATCGTCGACGAGCACGGTACGTGGATCGGCGACACGACCGGTCTCGCGGGCGCGAAGGGTGACAAGGGTGACCCGGGTGCACCAGGTGCCGCGGGTACTGCAGGAGCCGCGGGTACGAGCGGTCCGCAGGGCGCGGCGGGTGCTCAGGGCCCCGCGGGCGAAGCGGGTCCGCAAGGTCCTGCAGGTCCTGCTGGTGAAGCGGGCGCGGCAGGTCCCGCCGGCGACGTGGGCGCACGAGGCCCCGCCGGCGCCGACGGCCCGAGCGGTATGCGCGGTGTCGCGTGCTGGGATCTCGACGAGAGCGGCGACTGCGATCTCATGACGGAAGACCTCGATCACTCCGGCACATGCAACGTTGCCGACTGCGTGGGCCCGAAGGGCGAGCGTGGTCCGCAGGGCGAGACCGGTGCTGCCGGCGCGGCTGGTCCGCAGGGCGAGCCCGGTGCTGCCGGCGCGGCTGGTCCGCAGGGCGAGACCGGTGTTGCTGGCGCGGCTGGTCCGCAGGGCGAGACCGGTGTTGCCGGAGCGGCTGGTCCGCAGGGCGAGACCGGTGTTGCCGGAGCGGCTGGTCCGCAGGGCGAGACCGGTGTTGCTGGCGCGGCTGGTCCGCAGGGCGAGACCGGTGTTGCTGGCGCGGCTGGTCCGCAGGGCGAAACCGGTGTTGCTGGTGCGGCTGGTGCGAACGGTGTCGCGTGCTGGGATCTCGACGGAAGCGGCACGTGCGATCTTGCCACCGAGGACGTCGATCACTCGGATTCGTGCACCGTCGCTGACTGCATCGGCCCGCGCGGTACCGCTGGTGAAAACGGCGCGCAGGGTTCGACGGGTTCCACGGGTCCCATGGGCCCCATGGGTCCGATGGGTATGATGGGTATGATGGGTCCGATGGGTATGATGGGCATGATGGGTCCGATGGGCATGATG
Organism: Kofleriaceae bacterium; assembly: GCA_036499725.1. Lineage (GTDB taxonomy): Bacteria > Myxococcota_A > Polyangia > Haliangiales > Haliangiaceae > JABFXX01. Next base: position 1,211 of record DASYDE010000136.1, on the reverse strand, counting down.
GGTATGCCCGGGCCGACGGGTCCAGAAGGTCCGATGGGCATGATGGGCATGATGGGCATGATGGGTCCGATGGGAATGATGGGTCCGATGGGCATGATGGGTATGCCGGGAATCCCGGGCGAGACGGGTCCCCAGGGCGACCCCGGAGCGACGGGTCCTGCCGGTCCTGCGGGCGCGGGTTGGAGCACGACGGAAGGAATTCCGACGATGAGCCACGGTACAAACATGGGTGCGTCGGGCACCGCGTACTACAGCCCCGTTGGCCCTTCGACGGTCTCGTCGTTGGCGAACGGAAACAACACGGTCCGCGCAAACAGCGACTGCACAGCGACGCTAGATCTCGTCGCGTACTCGACCGCCGCAGTCACGTGGAACCTCGTACTGATCTCGCCGGTCCAGGGCGCACAAGGTGGCACCCTTGCGGACACGCTCGACACCTGCTCGCCGTCGACAGCGACCGCGCCGCAGAAGTGCACGCTCACGGCCTCGTTCGTGGCGGGAGACATCATCTCGCTGCAAGGTCAGGCGAGCGGCGCGACGGGAAGCCCGCCGCTCTACATCAGCTTCGCGTGCGTGCCGAACAGCGGCACGAGCATGAACGAGTAACGCTCCGAAAACCAAAACGCGCACTCGGTGGCTGCCGGGTGCGCGTCGTTCGTTTCGGAGAGAGTTAGTCCGAAGCGCGCTTCAAGATGAGGAACGCGACGCGGCGGTTCTTCGCCCAGGCCGCCTCGTTGTGGTTGTTGTCGATCGGCTGCGTCTCGCCGTAGCCCTGCGACTCCAGGCGCTTCTCGTCGACGCCCTTGTCGACCAGGTACTTCTTCACGGCCGCCGCGCGGCGATCGGAGAGGTCGAGGTTGTACGCGTCGTTACCGCGCTCGTCCGTGTGGCCCTGGACTTCGATCAGCTGGATCGACGGGTTGCCCTGCATCGTCGCCGCGACGGCGTCGAGGATCGGGAACGATTGGTTCTTGATGACGGCCTTGTTGTACTCGAAGTACACCATGTCGAGGATCTCGATGGCCGTGTCGGTCACGACGACGCGACCGCGATCCGGGCAGCCGTCCTCATCGTCGAGGCCGTTGTAGGTCTCGGGCTCGTTCGGGCACTTGTCATCCTTGTCGAGGATGCGGTCCTTGTCGTTGTCGAGATCCGGGCAGCCGTCCTCGTCCTCGAAGCCGTCCTTGTCCTCGGGGTCGTTCGGGCAGAGG
>DASYDE010000135.1:0-153956 GCA_036499725.1 Kofleriaceae bacterium | reverse complement strand
CAGCACCTCATCGATCTCGTGAACAGCGGCCTCATCTCGATGGAGACCGCGATCTACGCGTCGTCGAACCCCGAAGAGTTCGAACGCGCCCTCCGCGTCGAGTAAGTCGATCTACTTCGTCGTCTCGACGGCGGCGGTCTTGCCCGCGAGCGCTTCGCCGGGATCCAAGCACAGCAAGCGCACGCGGCCGGTCGCGCAGATCTTGCCCGCCTCGTCGGTGACGCGCGCTTCCCACACCTGCGTCTTGCGGCCGCGAGTGACAGGCGTCGCGCGCACCGTGAGCTTGCCGCCACGCGCCGCCGTGACGAACGACGTGGAGTTCTCGAGCCCCACGACGGTCTGATTGCGCGCGAGCGCGAACACGGCCGCGCCTGTCGAGCACGCAGCTTCGATGATCCCGCAGTGCACTCCACCGTGCACGATGCCGTACGGCTGCAGGTGCTGCGGACCGACGACGAATTCCGCGACGCACTCCTCTGCTGTCACGCGCACGAGCGTCATGCCCATCGCGGTGTTCCAACCTCCGAGGTTCTTGCCCAACTCGGCTGCGTAGTCCTGCATCGCGAGACCATAAACAAAAAGCGCGCCAGGGAGGTTCCCCAGCGCGCCCTCGCTACGTCAGCGATGTCTCAGCGAGCTTTGTGCGTCTCGTGAGCGCCGCCGGGCTGCCCGCGGCCCCCAGACGATTGCGACGGTACGGGCTGCGGAGTGCGCGTGGGGAACGTGTGCGTCGGCGACTTGGTCACGGGCTGCGGCGGCGGGTTGCGCGGGTTCGCGCCCTGCGTCGGCTGCGGACCGTTGGTCGGGAAGCGCGTTCCACCCGTGGTGGGACCCGTCGGAGGTGGCGGCTGGCGACCCGGATCCGACGTGGTCGGTCGACCGCCGTTGGTCGGGAAGCGCGTTCCACCCGTGGTGGGACCCGTCGGAGGTGGCGGCTGGCGGCCCGGATCCGACGTGGTCGGTTGACCACCGTTGGTCGGGAAGCGCGTTCCACCCGTGGTGGGACCCGTCGGAGGCGGCGGCTGGCGGCCCGGATCAAACGTGGTCGGTTGACCGCCGTTGGTCGGGAAGCGAGTGCCACCCGACGTCGGGCCCGTCGGCGGCGGAGGCTGACGACCAGGATCGCGCGTGTCGTTGAAGTCGCCGTGCGTGGGCGGCCGCGTCGGATCACCAACCGTCGGAGGCTGCGGGTTGCGGCCCGGATCGCGCGGACCCGGGTTGTCGTTCCACGAACCATCGCGCGGCGGGCGTCCCGACGGCGGCGTGTTCGGGCCCGTGTACGTTCCACCCGACTGACCATCGCCAACGGCGGGGCCGGGGCGCGACGGCGGCATCGGTCCGCGCGGCGGGTGATAAACGGTCGGACGACCGTTGCCGTAGTTCTGAACTTCCCAACCACGCGGCGCGCGCTCGGGGCGAGTCCAGTGACCCGGCGTGTAGACGTACGTCGACGACGAGTAGTCGTAGTTCGGGGCGACGTAGACGTAGCCCTGCTGCTCCTGCTCCCAACGACCACCGACCCAGACCCACTCATAGGAGTTCCAGTTCCAGTAGCCATCGATCCACACGAAGCCGTAGCCCGGCGACGGGGTCATCTGTTCGTAGAGCGGCTCCGGTGCCGGCGTGGAAACGTTGTACGGCTGCGGGTCGCCCATCGAAACGCTGCCCTGCGCGTACGGCTGCTGATAACCGTAACCAGAGTTCACGGGCGTGGTCTCGCGAACGACACAAGCCTGGGTCGCGAGAGCCAAGCCAAGAGCACCAATCGCACGAGCAAAGGTCTGAATCCGCATACGTACCCTCCGAGCTGTCAACAATCGTAGTTGACGGTGTGTAGTGCCACAAGTACACAGAAGTCCGATGAAATCGGCTGTGCCACCGTCACTGCATGACTCGCATAGACTGCAGCTGCCGTGCCGTGGCCAGACCTACATCAGGGTGTCATGGGTCTCGCGCTAACTTCGCGGCGTTCCACACTCGCCGCAGTTGCCAGTTCTTTAGCGGCGATGGCCGTGGCTGCGGCTGTTGCAGGCCGTAGTTGCAGGGATTCGCAGCCCGGTCCTGACGCGGCAGTACGCGAAATGATGCAGTCGGCAAAGACCGGCGATCGTGAAGCGGTGTTCGCACTGCTGTCGCCAGCGACACAGGATCGCCTGGATATCGAAGCCAAGCGGGCGACAGACCTGGGTGGGGCTGCGCGGAGGTACGCAGCAAAGGATCTGCTCTCCATCGGCAGCTCTGAAGGTGTCGCACCGCCATCCGACATCACGGTGATCGAAGAGCGCGGTGATCGCGCCGTCGTCGAAGTCGTTTCACCGGCTGGTCGTTCACGCGTGGACCTCGTGAAGCTAGACGGTCGCTGGCGAATCGATCTGCCGACGTACGGCAGTCTCTAAAGTTCGTGTTACGCCACGCGCATGCGTATGCGCCTGTTGCTTGTCGCCGCTTCGCTCTGTGCGTGCGGTGGCTCCTCGTCGCCCACGAAGTTGCCGACGGATCCGCCCCAGGAGATGAAGTTGACGTCTCGACCTGAACCTGTTCCCGCGCCCGCGATGCCGACGCGCCCGTGGCCTGCGACGAAGCAGGACAGCATCGTCGAGACGATCCAGGGCAAGCAGATCCGCGATCCGTTCCGCTGGCTCGAGGATGCGAGCAAGCCCGAGGTCCAGGAGTGGATGACGGCGCAGGACAAGTACGCGCGCGCCGAGCTCGCGAAATATCCGAACCGCGATGCGCTCGCGACGCGCCTCAAGGAGCTCTTCTACTACGACGCGATCACCGCGCCGATGAACAAGAAGGGCCGCTTCTTCTACACGCGCAAGCACGCCGACAAAGAGAAGACGATCGTCTACTGGAAGCAGGGAGAGAAGGGCGCCGAGAAGGTGCTGTTCGATCCGAACGCGTGGAGCACCGACGGCACCAAGGGACTCGGCGGTTGGTGGCCATCGCACGACGGCAAGCTCGTCGCGTACGCGATCAAGGAGAACAACTCCGACGAGACGACGACGCATGTCATCGATCCCGCGACGGGCAAGGATCTGCCTGACACGATTCCCGGCACCAAGTACTCCGACGCGTCGTGGACGCCCGACGGCAAGAGCTTCTACTACACGTGGGTTCCGCCGGCGGGTGGCGAGGTCTCCGTTGCAGAGCGCCCTGGGTTTGCCGAGGTGCGCTTCCACAAGCTCGGAACGGATCCGGCGAAGGACGAGACGATCTATCCCGCGACGCACAACGCCGAGACGTTCGTCGGTGGTTCCATCTCGAGCGACGGCCATTGGCTGTTCGCGACCGTGCAGCACGGCTGGAATTCCGTCGACATCTACATCAAGGATGCGCGGAAGAAGGGCGCGGCGTTCCAGACGCTGGTGAAAGGAATCGACGCGAACTTCGATGTAGCTGCGTGGCAAGACCAGCTCTACATCACGACGAACGATGGCGCGCCGCGCTTTCGCGTGTACAAGACGTCGGCGACCAAGCTCGATCGCGCGGCGTGGAAAGAGATCGTGCCGCAGAGTGACGCGACGCTGCAGAGCACGAGCATCGTCGGCGGCAAGCTGATGCTGACGTATCTCCGCAATGCCGCGACCGAGATCGAGGTGCGTGATCTCGATGGCAAGAACGCGAACAAGGTCGCGATCCCCGCGCTCGGTACCGCGACGATCACCGGCGAGCCCGACGACGACACGGGCTACATCTCGTACAGCTCTTTCACCGAGCCGAGCGTCATCTACAAGACGTCGGTGAAGAAGGGAACCGTCGACGAGTGGGCGCGCGTGAAGCTGCCGCTCGACACGTCGCAGCTCGAGGCGCAGCAGGTGTTCTTCCCGTCCAAGGACGGCACCAAGCTCTCGATGTTCATCCTGTCCAAGAAGGGCGCCGTGAAGAACGGCAAGGCGCCGACGATCCTCTACGGCTACGGCGGGTTCAACGTGTCGATGACACCGTCGTTCGCTTCATCGCGCGCGGTGTGGCTCGAGCGCGGTGGGGTCTACGCGATCGCGAACCTGCGCGGCGGCGGCGAGTACGGCGAGGAGTGGCACCGCGCCGGCATGCTGCTGAACAAGCAGAACGTGTTCGACGACTTCATCGCGTCGGCCGAGTACTTGATCAAGGACGGTTGGACGTCGTCTGACCACCTGGCCGTCTACGGCGGTTCCAACGGCGGATTGCTCACCGGCGCGGCCGTCACGCAGCGCCCCGATCTCTACAAGGCAGTCATCATCGCGGTGCCGCTGCTCGACATGTTGCGCTTCCACCTCTCGGGCTCGGGCAAGACGTGGGTGCCGGAGTACGGCTCTGCCGAGGACCCGCAGCAGTTCGCCGCGATCTGGGCCTACTCGCCGTACCGCCGCGCGGTCGACGCCGGCCCCACGAAGTACCCGGCCGTGCTGCTCGACAGCGCGGATCACGATGACCGCGTGGACCCGATGCACGCGCGCAAGTTGGCCGCGCAACTCCAGACGGCACAAACTGGCAACGCACCGATCCTGCTGCGCATCGAGAAAAATGCGGGCCACGGTGGTGCAGACATGGTGAAGCAACAGGTCGATCGCGTCGTCGATCAGTTCTCCTTCCTCGAGGCACAGATCAAGTGAAACGCTTTCTCCCGCTCGTTCTCGTTCTCGCAGCGTGCCCGTCCGGCGGCGGCACCGGCAAAGCGCGCCCGTATGCCGATCCCAAGGTCGAGGACATCCTCGCCAAGCTCGGCGCGCAGCGCACCGCGAACACGTCGTTCACCGCAGCGTCCAAGATGGACTACTGGCTCGGCAAGGATCGCGTGAAGGGAGACGTGCTCGTCATGGGCACGGCCGGCAAGCGGGTTCGCTTCAACGCGCTCTCGCCCGCGGGCGGTGATGTTCTCGTCGACATGGCGTGCGACGGCACCAACTTCGCGTTCGTCGACAAGCAGCACAACTGCCAGCTGACCGGACCGTGCGATCGCAGCTCGATCGCGACGATGCTGCACCTCGAGCTGGAGCCGGATGACTTCCTGACGCTCGCGCTCGGAACGCCGCCGATTCTCCCCGATGCGAAGGGCACGACGACGTACAGCGGCGAGTACGAGAAGCTTTCGCTGTCCTCGTCGTCGGGCACGCAGACGATCACCGTCGATCTGCGCAACGGCCGGCTCGACGTCATCGAGAGCGAGCTCAAGGACCCCGCGGGCAAGACCGTGTGGTCCGTCAAGAACGGCGACTTCAACGACGTGGACGATGCGGCCGGTGCCAAGCATCGCTTGCCGAGCAAGACGCAGTTCAAGAGCGCCGTGCAGCAGGCCGACCTCGTCGTCGAATGGGGTGAGCGCACGATCAATCCGCAGATCGATCCGGCCAAGTTCACCGTCGAGATTCCGGCCGGCTTGCCGCACTGCTAGGGCGTTCGCTGCGAGCCTGATACGCTTAGCCATGGCGCGCGGCGCGAAGCGAACGATGGGGGTCGAGACAGCGATCGAGCTGTACGACCTTGCGGTCGCGATGCTGCGGCAGCGTCTGACACGGCAGCTTCCCAAGTTGTCGGCGTCGTAGCGTGGCCTCGTCGTCGCCGCTAGTCGCCGCCATCGCGCTCATCAAGCGACGCGGATTCGCGCGTGGCCGAGACCTCGGAGCGGCGTGGGATTTGCTCGTCGACGGCCAGTCGAAGAAACGCTCTCGGTGATAGGGTCCGCGCGATGTCCTCCTTGCTCGGAATGCTGCTCGGCCTCGCGGTGGGCCTGCGGCATGCGTTCGAGCCCGACCACCTGACGGCAATCGCGACGCTCGCCAGCGAAGCGCGCGGGGCCCGTCGCGGCGCGATGCTCGGTGCATTGTGGGGGCTCGGCCACACGGCATCCCTTGTCGCCGTGGGAGTGATCCTCCTCGGCGTTGGAGCCGTGATGCCGTCGCGTGTGGCGGCGTGGTTCGAGCTAGGCGTGTGCGCCATGCTCGTCGTCCTCGGCGTGCGGGCCATGGTCCGCGCGTGGCGACAGGGCGGGGCAGGCCCGGTGCACGTGCACTCGCATCGCGGTCACGCGCACTTCCACGCGGGAGTCGCGCGGCACGTTCACCTGCGCGGGCGCGTCGTCGCAGTACGGCCGCTGCTCGTCGGGCTGGTACACGGCCTCGCTGGTTCGGGCGCGTTGACCGCGCTCGTGTTCGCGGAGCTGAAGGGCAACGTCGCGCGCGTCGCCTACATCTCGTTGTTCGGTGCGGGCTCGGTGATCGGCATGGCGATCGCGAGCGCGCTCGTCGGTGCATCGGTGCATCGCCTCGATCGCGGTCAGCGCTGGCTCGGCCTCGGTGCGGGCGCGTTGAGCGTGGGGCTCGGCATCGCCTGGTCCCTGCCGCTGTGGTCGCTCGCCTGAGCCCGTCAAGCCTGCGCTCTGGAACCCAATGAATCGTTTTCCCCTGCTCGCCGCTCTGACGTGTGTTGCCTCGGCAGCGCAAGCGGGTGGCGACGACATGGAGCATCACCACGCGCACGACCAGCACCACATGGATCATGCGGCGCACGACGCGCACGCCTTGCTCGGCACGATGCACGTGCACGACGCGTTCGTGATGTCGCTCTCCCTCCTCGCTGCGAACTACACGTCACCGCTGTTCGAGGGCGACTACCAGGGTGGCATCGTCGGTGCGTGGTACTCGCGCGGGCGGCTCGGTGGTGGCGCGTCGATCGGCGCGTACGACATCAACAAGAACGGCCGCGATGTGACCGGCGTTGGCGACCTCATGCTGCACGGTCACGTCACGGCGTATCAGACGGGTGACGTGATGCTCGGGGCGATGCTCATGGTGTCGCTCCCGACGGGGAATGACGTCGACGGCATCGGCATGGGCCACGTGATGGTGATGCCGGAAGCCTGGATCATGTACGCGCCGGGACCGCTCGCGCTTGCGGCGTCCGCCGGCTACGCGCGCATGCAGGGCGGGGCAGCCGCGCACGCGGAGCACGGCGCTCCGATGTGGCCGCTCGTCGATCCGATGTACGCGCAGGAGATCACGTTTGGTGGCACGGCGATGTACGGCGTCGCCCACGCGCTCGGCATCGGCGTGCGGGCCGCGGGCGCAGTTCCTGTCGGCGCCAATACGGTTCCCGTCGGCGACAGCGATCTGCGTCTCTCCGTCGGTGGGCGCGCCGTGTGGATTGCTGGGCCCGTGACGACCACGTTCGAAGTGATGGGCGGCGTCGCCGGCGATCCGTTCGGGCTACGCGGCGTGCTCGAAACGGCGCTGCGCTTCAATTAGGCTGGAGCTGTGTCTGGGGACCGACGGCGTAGAACGTCGATGGTGCCAGCTGGTTGTCGTACTCGGTCTGGATCCAGCCCGGCGAGCGCGCGACGGACGAGATACGCATCTCGTCGATCGAGCCGATGAAGTAGCTCCCGGCGTTGTCGGGGTTTTGCCCGACGTACCAGTCGGAGACGCTCGCGGCCTGCGTCCAGTCTGTCGTCGTACCGTCGAACATCGTCGCGAGCGGTTGCCCGTCGCAGTACATGATCACTTTCTTGATCGCCTGATCGTACGTGACCGTCGCGAGATGCCAGACGCTGGCGGTGAAAGGCGGCGCTGCCGTGATCGCGTAGTCGCTGCTCGCCGACGGATCGTCGACCCACGGATAGAAATACATGTCGCCGTCACCGCGCAACGCCCACGAGAAGCCGTCGGAGTTGCTGGTCTTGAACGACTCCGTGTTCGAAACCAGGATCTGGTACCGCGTCGCGGCCGACTGGACAAAGTTCACCCACATCGAGAACGTGCCGGCGCTCGTCACGGCGTCGAGGGTGCTCGAGTTGTTGATCTTGATGCGGTCGCCCATCTGCTCGTACTTCGCCGACGCGCCGATGTGGCCGGCTTGGGCAAACGCGACGCCGGTGCCAGCGCCGTCGTTGTTGTCGCCTGACACGTCATTCGCGTCGGCGTCGAGGTGCCACACGCCGTGATAGGTGGAGTCCCACGTGGCGGCGGCATCCTGACGATCGGTCGCGCTCGACTTCTCGTAGTACATGTAGATGTCGGTCGGATCCGTGTTCGACAACCGCGGCACTCTCACCCACGCGACAAGAGAACCGCTCGTCTGATCGTAGTTCTGGCGATCGTACGGAATCACCGTCGTACCGTCGGCGGCCGTGAACTCGATGTCGTGACCGTCCGAGCGTGTGTGCGCGGAGAGATCCGCATCGTTAAGGAGCACGACGAGCAGCGGGAAGTTCTGCAACACCGCGTTGCCGTGCACCTTGCTCGGCGGGATCGTGATGCGCTTGCGCAGGCAGAAGTCGTTGCCCTCGAGGCACACGGCGTTCGCTTCGGGCGTGTCGGGCAACAGCGGCCCGTCCTGGGGGCCATCAGAATCGCCGTTGGCGTCGCCGGGCGGCTGATCGTCGGACGGTGTCCCCGCACCTCCTGCCTTGAAGCCACAACCTGCGAGCAACACGCTCGCCAGGATGACTTCCCGCAGTCGACCGACCATCACTTATCGTCGCACAACTACGGTGTGATGCCGTCGCGCGCGAGCTCCTCGGCCGTCGCTTCCGTGGCAACCGTCTCTTTCGGCGCGTCGTACCACCCTGGATCCCCTACACCGTCGAGATGTTTCCGGACCTTGAGCAGCGTGAACATACTGCCCATCTCGATGATTCCGTGCGGGCCCTTTCCGGGAACCATGGAGATCGAGTTCTCGGGCTGCTGCATCTGCATCGTCGACATCTCGTGCATACCGTCGGTACCCATCGACATGTAACCAGGCGCGTGGCGCTGGACCTGCGCATCGATGCCCTTTGTATCGACGCCGATCATGTTCGCCACGTTGTGGCCCATCTGATTCATCGCGTGATGCGTCATGTGGCAGTGCAGTGGCCAGTCACCGGGATTGTCCGCAACGAGCTCGATCGTGCGCGTCGTGCCGACGGGCACGAGCACGGTGGTCTCCGGAAACCGCGCGCTCGGCGGAACCTCGCCGCCGTCCGTGGCGACGACTGTCATTGCATGACCGTGGATATGGATCGGGTGGTGATCCATTGGCCCGAGGTTCGCCAGCCGAATGCGCACGAGGTCGCCGGTCTCCGCGATCAGCGGCTCCGTCGCCGGATACGCCTTGCCGTTGAACGCGAGCTGATTGAAGTCGTTCATCGCGAGGGGATCGGGACGGCGCGTGCCGATCGGAATCTTCCACTCGTGCGACATCAAGCAGTAGTCGCGCACGCGGCGTTTGTCGGCGGTGCGCGGATGCACGACGATCATGCCGAACATGCCGAGCGCGATCTGCGTCATCTCATCAGCGTGCGGGTGGTACATGAACGTCCCCGCGCGATCGAGGACGAAGTCGTAGCGGAACGTCGCGCCGGACTTGATCGGCGGCTGCGTGAGTCCCGCGACGCCGTCCATCCCGTTCTTCACGAACAGGCCGTGCCAGTGGACGCTCGTCACCTCCGGCAGCTTGTTCGTGACGTACACGCGAACGCGCTCACCGACGGTGCCCTCGAGCACGGGGCCTGGCGTGCGTCCGTTGTAACCCCACGCGTGGATCGTGAGGCCAGGCGCGATCTCGTGCTCGATCGCTTCCGCGCGCAGATGGAACACTTTGACGCCGCCGACGAGCTTCCACTCTGCGACCGCGCCGTTCGGCACGATGATGCGCGACTCATGCGTCGTCGGCGGAAGCGGCTGCGTGGCCGGAGCCGGTGGAGCGCTCTGCGCGCTCGCGTCCTTCTTCACGAGCAGGGCCGCGCCAGCGACCAAGCCTCCAGAGATCAACGAGCGGCGAGAGATCGTCATCGATGCTCCTCGGGTTGGGGCGCAGTGGCGCGAGCGGGTGAAACCTCGTCGGTGAGCATGATCGAGACGCCGCGGTTCAGCGCATCCACGGCCGCCATCGCGTTCCAGTAGCGGCGACGCGCGTCGAGCGCTTGGTCTTCCGCGTCGACGAGATCGCGGCGTGCGATCAGCAGCTCGAACACCTCGGCGTCCATCGCGTTGTAGTGCTTCAGCGTCTCGTCGAGGATCTGCTGGCGCAACGGCAGCACGATCAGCTCGTAGTGGCGCGCTTCCTGATACGCGGCCAATGCACGGGTGCGAGCAGAGCGGGCGTCGGCGCGCAGATCGACGGCCGTCGCGGTGAGCTCGTGTGCGGCGCGATCGATCTGTGCGTTGGCTTTGGCGCGCTCGCCGGACTTCCAGTCGAACAGCGGAATCCCCAGTGCGATCATCGGGCCCACGCCGGTGCCCGCTTCGTCGTCGTGGACGCTCACGCCGACACCGAGATCCGGCAGCACGGTGCGCAGGCGAAGATCGGCGGCGCGATTCTCGGCAGCGTCGCGCGTGTAGCGACCCGCTTCGATCGCGAGGGATGCAGACACGGCTGACGCTTCGAGGCCGTCGAGCGACGGTGCAGCGTCGGGGACGGCAGCGAGCGAGCCCGTCGCGGTCCACTTGGTGTCATCGCCCGAAAGCCCGAGTAGCGCGTCGAGCGCGGCGCGTCGGAGCTCCACCGTCGCTTCCGCGCGGCCCAACGTGATGCGCGCCTGTTCACGCTCGGCACGCTCGCGCGCTTGCGCCAACGCTGTCGTGTTGCCGGCCGCGTACATGCGCTCGCGCAGCGTCGCGCTCGCGTCCGCGGCGGCAAACGCTTCGCGGCGCGAGTCGAGTGCCTGCTCGGCGGCGAGTAAGTCCGTGAAAGCGATATCGACGCGCGCGACGAGCTTCAACGTCTCGGCGGCAGCCCGCGCTTTCGCGGCATCGATCTCCGCGTGAGCCGACGCGCGACGGCGGGGCGCGGAGAGCAAACCCATCACGCTCTGCACTGCGTTGACCTCGTACTCGTCGGGGGAGAATCGCAGCATCGCCTCGATGCGCACCGGGCCTAGACCAAGTGCCGCGCCGAGCTCACCGCCCGCGATGCCGAGCTCGTCGAATGCTGCCGCGAGGCGCGCGTTGTTCGCGATCGCGATTTTCTGCGCGGCCGATCGATCGAGCGGCTTGGCGAGCAGCCCATGAACGTTGACCTTCTCGCGCGGTGCACCCATCCGCGTCGCGACGAGATCGTCGACGGGACCGCGCAGCTCGCTCGTCGTCGGTGCGCACGCAGCGAGAGCGGCGACGAGGACGAGCTTCTTCATTGCCCGCCGTGGTGGTGATGCATGTGATCCATCGGCACGGGTGCGGTGCGCGGCGGAACATCCGGGTAGCTTGCTGCACCAGCGCGCGTAGCGGCCGGAGCAGGAGCGAGACGACCAACGGGCGCCTTGGGATTCGCCGGATCGCGCGCGTCGAGCGCGGGCGACGTCACGCCGCACGCACCGAGCAACGCGAACGCGACGATCGCGCGACGCATCACATCTTCATTTCGCACGACGACGCACCGGTGAGGTGCTGCGCGTGCATGCGCAATTCACCGCCGACGCTCGCCGCATTCGCTGCGTCCTTGGGCGCAAACACGACCTTCACGCCCTTGTCGATCGGCGTCGTCAATGCGGTGGCGTTCTGCGAGAACATCATCGCGAGCGATTCTGGCGGACCGTTGTGCGCGTTGTACGCGTCGGCGAGCGCTTGGCCCGCGTGCCGCACGGCCGTTTCGTCGCCTGTCGTCACGAACACGAGTGCGGGACCGTCGCTCGTGTCCTCGACGGAGATGCTCGTACCGGGCACCGAGAGCGGGCACGTCGGATCACCACCAACGGCTGCGGATCCCGATCCCGGGCCCGCCATCGGTTCCATCGGTGCCGGCTTCTTGGAGCCGCATGCCATGAGGGAAAGACCGAGCGAGATGGCGAGAGCGAAGCGCTTCACGTGCCCGGTATGCCTCAGCGTTTGGCACAACGCCAACGCGTGGCGCTCAATTCGATCACGCCTCACGAAGCCTCGGCGCGAGGTGCCGCAAACCAGCCCGTCACGCCGCCCGCGACCAATCCCGCGACCACGCCGAGTGCTCCGCCAAAGCCCATCGCCGCGCAGCCGAGCAGGCCCGTCACGGCCGCCGTCGCCGTCGCTGCGATCGCAAAGCTATGCGGTGCGCGATCTGTCGTGGCGCTCGCACCGACCAGCGTGCCGACGATGCCACTCGTGCCGAAGCACGCGATCGTACATACCCACGACGGCCCCGCGCCGCAGGCGGTGCAGTGCCCGCTATGCGAGAGCGCGGCGACCGCGATCGGAACGATCATCGGCGGTACGCCAGCGAGCACACCCGCGAACGCACCGCGCCGCCACGCACCGCCACGCCAGCCGAGCGCACCGAGTGTCGCTGCCAGCACTGCTGCCATCGCGACCGCGCCTGTCGTGCGCGTGTGCAACGTGAACGCGAGTGCCGCGAGTCCAGCCGCGAGCAGAACGCCACGCACGCCGCCGAGCACGTGATCACGCTCGTAGGCCGCGCGAGCTTTCGAGAATGCGTGCTCATGCATGGCGAGACCCCCAGAGGTTGCGCAAGCGCGACAGCGCTCGCTCGAGACGTTTACGGAACGTTGCCGGCGCGATCGCACGGCGCAGCTCGTCGTCGTCGGTAAGCGTGGCCAAAATGATTTCTCGATCTGCCGGCGCGAGATCGTCGAGGGCAGCGATCGCCACGCGCACCAGGTCGCGGTCTTCGGCAGTCGCGACACCATCGACAGTACTCTCGGGAACGTCGCCGCTCTCACCGCGGCGCTGGCGCGTTCTGCGTGCGGTGCGGCACTCCCACGTGACGATGGTGAGGGCCCACGTCAGCGCGTCGCGCTCGCGATCGAACGTCGAGAGCTGACCGAACAGCTTCACGAGCGCGTCCTGCGCGACATCCTCTGCGAGCGCCGCGTCACCAACCATGCGCGTCGCGTAGCGGACAGCGATCGGATGGAGAGCGCCGAACAACGGCTCGAGCGCCGCGCGGTCTCCATCCGCTGCAGCGCTCATGAGTCGGTCGATGTCGGCGCGGGAGGTCACGCGGGTGAATGATGGCAGGGAACGTTACTTCGCGTGGTGACAGAACGGACAGCCGTGCGAACAACAGGGGCCGGGGCAGCAGTCGCCGCCAACGGTGGCGCCGAGGACCGTGGCGGGTGCGAGGGCAGCGACGAGGAATGCGAGGGTGCGGAAAACCTTCATGCCCTCTCTAGGCGCGAACCTCCCCGGGCGTGACAGGTCATAGCGCAGGTCGCGAGACGTCGACTTGGTGTCGCGTGAGGCGAGTGATCTTCGTCGGTTGCAGCGTGTCGCGACTGGAAAGTGTCTGGTGACACGCGCCCCAAGTTCGCCGGGATGAGGATCCGAGGACGGTGGCAGCCTTGAGTCATGGCACGCGCCGAAGCGCACCTTCAGTTGTTCACGTCCGCGGGATCGACGACGACCTCGGCCGCACCTGCGCGGGACGGCGATTATCGTGTGCGAGCTAGCACCTCGTCGATCGACACTGCGTTCCCGATCGAGTCGGCGGCTTGGGGCATGACCAGGAGCGCGAAGAACCGAGACTCGAGGTCGTGAGCACTGTGCTCGCTCACGAGCTCCAGTAGCCCCGCGATCCAATAGGAATGTTCTTTCCACAGAAGATCTGGGCGGTGAAGCTCGAACACAAGTCCGCCGTCCACCGGGACGTCAAACCAAAAACCATCGCGCAGAGCGTCGAGACTGTGGCCCGAGTACGTATAGCCAAACTGTTCTCGCCACTGAAACAGTTCATTGATGCGGTCGAGGACGTGCTGCATGCCAGCGCTGAAGTCGATCTGAACGAGTGTGTATCCACGCTCGCTCAGCCATCGCCGACAGTCGTCCGCATGCTCCTCGGTAACTCGGGCGACTCCGCCGCTTGTAATGGCGACGTAGTCGAGGTTCTGTGAGCTACGCTCCTCGTCGCTGAAGTATGCCATCCGTCGCTAGATAGTATCTGGCAGCTGAAGGCGGTGGTCGCCGAGCTCGTTCGCCGTCGCTTCCGCCGTTGACCTTGTCGGCGCGGAAGCGGCCCGCCGGTCGAGGTACTGCACCCTTTGACCGGGCCGGGAGACGTAGAGCGCTTGCTCGCGGTCATTACTTCTCGGTGGCCGTGTAGCCGGCGGCCTCGACGGCCTGAAGGAGTTGCGCGACCTGCGCAGCTTCTGCGTGGTCGACCTCTGCCGTCCCCGGGAGACTGACTGTTACGCCAGTAACACCTGCGATTTCGCGCAGGGCCTTGTCGACGTGACGGACGCACCCATTGCAGGTCATTCCCGAGACGGCCAAGGTGGTGTGCACGCGGTCAATTTAGCATGTCGAACGAGAACGTCATCGAGCTGCCTGTCCTCGGCATGACCTGCGCAGCATGCGTGCGTCGCGTCGAGAAGGCGATCGGTGCCGTTCCCGGCGTCGTGAGTGCGGACGTTAACCTCGTGCTGTCCCGCGCGCGGATCAACGCGACCGCCGAGCCCGCAGCGATCGCGTCGGCCATCCGCAGCGCCGGCTATGAAGTTCCGGCCGACGCGCTCGACGGCAAGCGAACGGGCAAGGCGCGGCTCGACGCGATCACCGAAGCAGCGCACGAGGACATCGCGGCGCTACAGCGCGACATGATCATCGCCCTCGCGCTGACGGTGCCGCTCCTGGTCGTGGCGATGACCCACGGGCACCTTCCGATCGGCGCGCTGTCGTCGACGATCATCCAGCTCGCGCTCGGCTCGCTCGTCGTGCTCGGCCCCGGTCGTCGCTACTTCCGCACCGGCACCGCGGCTGTCATGCACGCGAGCCCCGACATGAATACGCTCATCGCGCTGGGCGCGGGTGCAGCGTGGTTGTCGTCGGTAGTACCGGCGGCGCGTTGGCTCGCTGCGGGTTCGTACCACCACGCGCCGATGCTGTACTTCGAGGCAGGTGCCGCGATCATCGCGTTCGTCCTGATCGGCAAGGTGCTCGAAGCACGCGCACGGTCACGCGTCGCCGATGCAGTGCGCGGCTTGCTCTCGCTCGCGCCTGTCTCCGCGCATCTCGTCGATGGTGGGGATGTCGACGCCGCATCGCTCGCTGCTGGCGCGTCCATCCTCGTCCGGCCCGGCGAGCGCGTTCCCGCCGACGGCACCATCGTGGAAGGCAGCTCCGCGCTCGACGAGTCGATGCTCACGGGTGAATCGCTCCCCGTCGACAAGACCGACGGTTCGCCCGTCTACGCGGGCACGCTGAACCACCACGGTGCACTCACCGTTCGCGTCGCCCGCGCAGGCGCCGACACCGCGCTCGCCGCGATCGCCCGCGCCGTCGAGGATGCGCAGGGCCAGAAGCCGCCCATCGCTCAGCTCGCAGATCGTATCGCGGCGCGCTTCGTTCCTGCGGTGTTGTTGATCGCGCTCGTCACGTTGGCGATCTGGGCGCTGCGCGTCGACGCATCGTTCGCACTCGAGCGAGCGATCGCCGTCCTCGTCATCGCGTGCCCGTGCGCGCTCGGGCTCGCGACGCCTGCCGCGATTGCGGTCGCCACCTCGCGTGGCGCGGAGCTCGGCATCCTGTTCCGCTCCGGTGGTGCGCTCGAGCGCGGTAGCGAAGTGACTGTCGTCGCTCTCGACAAGACCGGCACGCTCACCGAGGGCGCTCCGCGCGTCACGCGCGTCGTTACGTCCGCCTCCACGTCGGCCTCGTCGGAGAGCGGCCTCTACACGATGAACGCGATGCTCGACACCGACGTGCTGCGCTTCGCCGCCGCCGCCGAGCAGGCGAGCGAACATCCCCTCGCGCGCGCGATCGTCGCCGCTGCTCGACAGCGCGGTCTCAGTCTCTCCAAGGCAACTGACGTCGTCGCCACGCCCGGCTCCGGCATCCGCGCGCGCGTCGATGGCCGCTCGATCTCGGTTGGCTCGGTCGCCGCTGGCGCGATCATCGAGCCCGAGGACAGCGGCGCCTCGATCGCGCACGTCCTCATCGACAATCGCCACGTCGGCTACATCGCGATCGCCGATGCGCCGCGCGGTAACGCCAAGCAGACCGTCGACGCTCTCCGCGCGCTCGACGTGAAGCCCGTGCTCGTCACCGGTGACCGCGATGCGGCGGCGCGCGCCCTCGCAGCGCAGGTCGGTATCGATCTGGTGCACAGCGAGGTCGCGCCCACCGGAAAGGCCGCGATCATCGAGGGGCTGCGCGATACCGGTTCGCGCGGCGAGATCATGCGCGGTGAGATCACGCGTGGCGCGCATGACCGTCGAGCAGTCCGCGTCGCGATGGTCGGCGACGGCATCAACGACGCGCCCGCGCTTGCTGCGGCCGACCTCGGCATCGCGCTCGCTTCCGGCACCGACATCGCCGCCGCAGCTGCCGACGTGACGCTCGTGCGCGGCGGCATCGCGAACGTTCCGACGGCACTGCGTCTGTCTCGCGCGACGATGGCAACGATCCGTCGCAACCTCGTCGCGGCATTTGCCTACAACGTCATCTGTATTCCGATCGCGGCGGGCGTGCTCTACCCGTGGACCGGCTGGTTGCTCTCGCCCATTCTTGCGAGCGCAGCGATGTCGCTTTCGTCGGTGAGCGTGCTCGTCAGCTCGCTGCGACTGCGTCGGTTCTCGTAGGCCGCGCCGTTCAGTTGCAGGTGTAGTTACCGTCGATGTTGCAGTCGTCGTCGTCGAACACCTTTCGGCAGCTCAACGCAAAGACGCATCTGGTCTGCGTTTCGCTGAACGTTGCAAGACGCTGGTCGCTGCAGGTAGCGATGCACTGATCCGTCAGCACATCCTCGACGCTCTTGTAGCGAATCGAGGCGGTATCCTCGTCGCACAGTGCGACCGCGCAGTCAGACATCCGAGTGCACAGGTCCTCGCAGGTGAGCTCGGCGGGCTGCGCGACGTTCTTGCCGTAGCCCGAGTCGACGTGATGATTGTCGCCGCACGCCGCCACCACGATTCCCGCCAGGGCCCATCGCCATTGCACGTTCTCAGCGTAGCTCCACGCACTCGCGACGCCAACGGCAAGAGGCGGAAGCGCGGCGTATTCGGAATCGTAGTCGTGCGTCGCACTGAGTGCTGTGGGCGTCACGTGCGACAGCATCGCTGTCTCGCGTTTCCGCGGAAACGTCTTGCCGCGAACTGCGATTACCGCTAATACTGAACCGGATGGTTCAGCATGGCGCGCGCGCCCTCGACGCTTCGTTCGGAGCGATCAGCGACCCGGTCCGACGAGGAATCCTCGAGAGATTGGGTCGCGGCGATGCGTCGATCACGGAGCTCGCGGATGGCTTCGGCATGACGCTGACGGGCATGAAGAAGCACGTCGGCGTGCTCGAGGACGCGAACCTCGTGAGCACCGTGAAGACCGGACGCGTACGTACGTGCAAG
Source organism: Kofleriaceae bacterium (assembly GCA_036499725.1). Lineage (GTDB taxonomy): Bacteria > Myxococcota_A > Polyangia > Haliangiales > Haliangiaceae > JABFXX01. The sequence continues at coordinate 136,729 of DASYDE010000135.1, read as the reverse complement.
CTCGGGTCGCGGCGCTTGGACGAAGAGATGGCGTGGATCGCGACGTACCGCCACGTGCTCGAGGAGCGACTGGATCATCTGGATGCGTTTCTGGAGAGGACGCGACCTGCAGACGAACCGCGATCGATCAACTCGAAGAGGAAAAAGCGATGACCAAGAAAGCACTGCTGACGTTTCCCGGTGAGCGCGAACTGCGCGTCGAGCGCGTGTTCGATGCCCCCAAGGCGCGCGTGTGGCGCGCGATGACGGATCCCGCGCAGATCGCGCAGTGGTGGGGCCGCGGAAACAAGCTCGTCGTCGAAAGGTACGATCTGCGAAAGGGCGGGCACTGGCGCTTCGTCGAGCATTCACCGCAGGGGCGCCACGGCTTCGAGGGCCGGTTCTCCGAGATCGATCCTCCGAACAAGGTCGTGCAGACGTTCGAGTGGGACGGCGCACCGGGGCACGCGTGCACGGAGACGATGACGCTCGAGGATCTGGGCGACGGCCGCACCAAGTTGGTGACCGTGTCGATGTTCATGACCGTCGCGGACTTCGAGGGCATGAAGAGCTCCGGCATGGAGGGCGGCATGAACCAGAGCTACGCCGCGCTCGATGCACTGCTCGCGAAGCCGGAGCCCGCGGCGAAGCCGTTCACCGGTGTGAAGCGCGTCGGGTTCACGATGTTGCCGGTGTCGGATCCGTACCGCGCGCGCACGTTCTACGAGGACGTGCTCGGCCTGCGCGTGACGAGCCCCGGCGGTTCGGGGGAGAGGGCGTGGATCGAGTACGACCTGCCTGGCGGTGGCTGCCTCGCGCTGACGAACGTGACGGGCAATACGCCGAGCGCAAAGGCGGGCGGCACGATCGCGTTCGAGGTCGCTGATCTCGACGCGACGATCGCGCAGCTGAAGGCGCACAAGGGCGAGGTGCTCGGTACAGTCGTGAAGGGCCCGCATTGCCGCATGCAGATGTGCCTCGACAGCGAGGGGAACGGCCTGCTGCTGCACCAGCTCGACAGCGACGCGTTGCGGACCGGCAACTAGTCTGGTCGCAGCGCGCGGTGGACCGTGGCGTCGTTCGCGTATGGGCAGCGCGGCCACCCATCCCATTCGTGGAGTGGCCCCGCCAGCGACGAGAACTCTCGCGTGAAGACCGGGTCGCCGTCGAGCTCTGGCAGCTCGATGGTCGTGCCGCTTTCAACAACGATGTCGCGGTTGCGCCCAGACGCCCTGATCGAGAGCGTCTGCAGCGTGTCGTCCGCGAACGTGCCGACCACGATCCCGCGCGTCACGTTCGCGTCGAGGCAATCCCTCTGGCTCGCCCCACCGGTGTCGCTCGCGAGGATGACGTCACACCAATCGCCGTACGCCCACGTGGCCGGGCCGTCGAGTCGTCCGGCGCGGAACGTGAGCGAGTTGCGGCCCGTCGTGCATGTTCCGTCGAGCTGCCCCCGCTTGTACATCGCCTGGCCTTCGGGTCCGGAGAACGTTCCATCCGCGACGCCGTCACGATAGTGCCCGCGCTGTGTCCCCTCGCGACCTTCGATCGTGTCCGCGCCTTGCAACAAACCGCGCTCGTCCTCGCACCACGCTGCCTTCGTCCAGCGCTCGCCGTGGAGGTACCAGCCTTTCGCGGTCGCTCCGGACGGACACGGCTCGGCGATGGCGGCGATCGCCTGGCTCGACGTGAGCGTTTGCGCGCCCCGCAAACTGAGGTCACCCACGTCGCCATCGGCCGGTTCCTCGACGGGAGGCGCGTGCGAGCCGCAAGCGACGAGCAGAGACAGCAGCACCGGCCAACGCACAACCATCAGCATCCCAACGACTGTCGCGCGATTCACCAGTAGCTGTCAGTTCTCGTTCACTGGTGTAGCCCAACCTCTGTGCCGGCCGGTAAAAGGCGGCATCGACCGCACAATCGTCGTCGGGCACGGTCGACACGCGCCGTGACGAGTGCGCCGGTCGGACGGTCCAGGACGCGACGGCGTGCACCGACGAGTTTGTCGCGGAGTGTTGCGCTCGGGGTGTCGACTGCGACACCACGCTCCACGATCTCGACGCGACGGCGACCCGGCCAACCTACGCCGACTACGACACGTGCCACGCGGCGCTCGAGGACGAGTCCTGTGCTGCGGTGAACGACAACGCTGTTGCTCCTGGCTGCGAGAACATTTGACGCGCTGAGAGCGCGCGGGATCGCGACCTGCGATACTGCGGACATTGGAGCCGCTGCTCGAGATCCGCGACCTGGTGACGGAGTTCCGCACGGAGCGCGGCGTCGTGCGTGCGGTGGACGGCGTCAGCTTTGCGATTCCGCCGAAGGGCACGCTCGGCGTCGTTGGCGAGAGCGGTAGCGGCAAGAGCGTGACGGCGCTCTCCGTGATGCGGCTGATCGCGGGAACCGGGAAGATCGCAGCGGGCAGTATCAGGTACGCGGGCAAGGATCTGCTGACCTTGCCGGCTCCGGAGATGCGCGCGATCCGCGGCAACCGTATCGCGATGATCTTTCAGGAGCCGATGACGTCGCTCAACCCCGTCTACACGGCGGGGGCGCAGGTCGCGGAGGCCGTGCGCCTGCATCAGGGCAAGAGCAAGGCCGAAGCGCGGCAGGTCGCGATCGAGATGTTCAAGCTCGTCGGGATTCCGTCGCCCGAGGAGCGCGTCGACGCGTATCCGCACCAGCTGTCGGGCGGCATGCGGCAGCGCGTGATGATCGCGATGGCGCTGGCGTGCAAGCCGGATCTGTTGATCGCCGACGAGCCGACGACCGCCTTGGATGTCACGATCCAGGCGCAGATCCTCGAGCTGCTGAAGAAGCTGCAAGCGGAGCTCGGCATGAGCATCCTCTTGATCACGCATGACCTCGGCGTGGTCGCGGAGACGTGCGACGAGGTGGTGGTGATGTACTGCGGCCGCGTCGTCGAGCGCGCTCCGACGCTGGGTTTGTTCGCGCAGCCGCGGCACCACTACACGGCTGGGTTGCTGGCGAGCGTACCGAGCTACGACGAGGACGCCGCGCACGATCGCAAGCGGCTCGTCGAGATCAAGGGCATGGTGCCATCCCTCGCGGAGCTGCCCGCGGGCTGCAAGTTCGCCGATCGGTGCCCCGCTGCGCAGCAGAAGTGCAGAGAGGTAGAACCACCACTCGCCGCGCTCGGTGCGGAGGACCACCTGGTGCGCTGCCATTTTCCCGTGGAGAAGAAGTGACTCTCGTCAGCGCAGAGCGGCTCACGATGCACTTTCCGACGAACACGCGCGGGCGAGTCGTGCAGGCGGTGACAGACGTGTCTCTCGAGATCGCGAAGGGCGAGACGCTCGGCCTCGTCGGAGAATCCGGCTGCGGGAAGAGCACGCTCGGGCGGACGATCCTGCGGCTGTACGACCCGACGAGCGGCACCATCAAGTTCGAAGGGCAGACCATCACGGACCTCTCGCAGCGCGCACTGCGACCGATGCGTCGCCGGATGCAGATGATCTTTCAGGATCCGTACGCGTCGCTCGATCCGCGTATGTCGGTCGGTGCGGCGATCGCGGAGCCGCTCGAGATCCACGAGCTCGTGAAGAGCACCGACGAGAAGATGCAGCGCGTACAGGAGCTGCTGACCAAGGTCGGGCTGCGCGCGGATGCAGCGGCGCGGTATCCGCACGAGTTCTCTGGTGGTCAGCGGCAGCGCGTCGGCATCGCGCGTGCGCTGGCGTGCAAGCCGTCGTTCGTCGTGTGCGACGAGCCGATCAGCGCACTCGACGTCTCGATCCAGGCGCAGATCGTGAACCTCTTGCAGGATCTGCAGGACGAGCAGGAGCTGACGTACCTGTTCATCTCGCACGACCTCAAGATCGTGCAGCACATCTGCGATCGCGTCGCCGTGATGTACCTGGGCCGGATCGTCGAGCTCGCGGAGGCCGCGAGCCTCTATAAGTCTCCGAAGCATCCCTACACGAAGGCGCTCCTGTCGGCCGTGCCGCGGGTGGACCCGGCCGCGCGCAAGGACCGAATCATTCTCACCGGCGACGTCCCCAGCCCGCTGGACCCTCCCAAGGGCTGCGCGTTCCATCCGCGGTGTCCCGTCAAGGACAAACCGAAGGCTTGTTTCGAGGAGCTCCCACAGTTGCGCACGCTGTCCAACGGATCTCGGGCGGCTTGCCACGTCGCGGAGTGAGCTCCTCGCGTTGTAGAATTACAGCCTATGGGATCGCGCTCGGGGGAGCTTGCGATGCGGCCGCTGCCAGCGGTCCTGCTCGATCTCCATGAGGATCTCGCAACAGGTCAGCTCGTTCTCAAGCGCGGTCGCGTCTCCAAGACCGTCGACCTGCTGAACGGCAACCCGGTCTCGACCGCCTCGACGCCGCGCGACGAAACGCTCGGTCACTTCCTCGTCTCCAGTGGAGTCATCAACGAGGAGGAGCATCGCGCGGCCGTACAGCGCACCGCGGAGCTCGGCGGCAAGCTCGGCGAGGCGCTCGTCGGCATGCGGATGCTCACCGTCGAGCAGTTGATCGAACAGCTCGGCAAGCAGGCGCGCCACAAGCTCGTGCAAGCGCTGCGTTGGCCGCAGGGCGCGTGGCGGTTCGACGAGTCGTTCGATCCGATCGAGGGCATGCAGCTGCGCATGATCGAGGTCGTGCTCGGCGGCTTGAAGGAAACGGCCGTCGAGGATCTCGGCAGGCTCGCGCGTCTCGACAACATGAGCTTCGAGCTGACGGAGCGCGGCAAGCGCCTCAAGCACGAGCTGAAGAAGGCGTTCGGCGAGCGCGTCACGGTGCTGCTCGGTAACGGCGCGCCGATCTCCGAGCTCGAGCGGGCGTTCCCCGATCGCGCACAAGGGCGCCTCGCGATCGACGCGATGATCATGTGCGACGCGGTGACCGCGCTCTCCACGGCGGTGGGGCTCGGTGCGGTTGGCTCGACCCGCGCTGCGACGGAGAAGCCGATCTCGATGCCGCGCGCGCCGACACGGCAGGGCGGGGGTGGCAACGCCGATCTGTTCGACATGCTGTTCGACGATGTCAGCTTCGACGCGTTGCCGAACGAAGAGCCCGGCGGAGCAGCGCCGCTCGACTTCCCGGAAGCGGAGATCGCGAACGAGGAGTCCGGCGTCGTCTCGATCGTCGAGCTCTCGACCGCGAACGTCGATCGGGACCACGCGACGATGGCGCGCCAGGCGATCGCCGCCGAGCTCCAGCGCATCAAGGGTGCCGACCACTACTCGGTGCTCAAGGTGAACCGCAAGGCGAACGCTCTCGAGATCGAGAGTGCGTACATCGCGCGCAGCGGTGAAGCGGATCATGGCGGTGTGCTCAAGGAGCTGCGCGACAAGTCGCGGTTCGAAGAGCTCGTCGCAGCGTACGCAGCGGCGCGCGCTGTCCTCGTCGATGAACGCAAGCGTGCGGCGTACGACCGCGAGCTAGCGGGTGGCGAGCTCGTGCAGGTCGCGCCCGCGATCGACACCGAGCTGAACTTCCGCACCGCCGAAGAGCTGATGTCCCGCAAGCAGTGGGATCAGGCGATCGGCATGATCAAGACGGTCATTTCGCGCTCGCCGAACGAGGCCGACTACCACGCCGCGCTCGGCTGGGCCGAATGGAACGCCGGCAGGGAGTCGGGAGCCGCCGGTGATTCCGCGCGCGGCCACCTGAACCAAGCGCTCACGATCAACCCCGACCATCCCGCGTCGCACTACTACAAGGGAAAGATCGAGGCGAAGCTCAACAGCGACGACACCGAGGCGCTGTTTCACCTCGAACGCGCGATCGATCTGGAGCCGACGCGTGGCGAAGCGCTCGCGGCGATCGAGCAGTTGCTCATCGGTCGCGGTGAGCTGCGGCGCCTCGAGCGGTCGCTCAAGCGCGTGCTGTTTCGTCTGCGCGGCAAGGGCAACATCGCCGAGGCCAAAGCGTGGGCGCGCCTGTCGCGCCTGTATCTCGATCACCTCGACGATCCGCAGGCCGCCACCGCCGCCGCTGCGACCGCGCGCAAGATCGCGCCCAAGGACTCCGACGTCGCCGCCCTCATTCAGCGCACGGACAATCGCGGACGTCCATCGATGGAGCCGATCCGCGCGGGTTGGCGCGAGGCGCTCGCAGATCCGCACTCCGGCGCCGCGCTCGTCAACTCCACGGCCGCGAGCGGTCACGCCGACGCCGCGTTCCTCGCTGCCTCGACGATGGTCGCGCTCGGCACGGCCGATGTTTCGATGGCCGCGCTCTACGAGCGGCAGAAGGTCACCGGCGCCAAGCTCCCCGCGAAGGCGCTCACGCGCGATCAGTGGGGACTGCTTCGCCACAAGGACGACGGTGTCGAGCTCGGCGGCCTCATGGAGATCATCGCGCCCGCCGTGCATACGCTCGCGCCGATGACTCTCGCCGAGAGCGATCTCGATCCGTCCATGGAGCTGAAGGACGACCTGCCTCCCTCGTTTGCGAAGGTGGCGCAGCGGCTCGCGCAGCTGCTCGGTGTGTCCGTGCCGGCAGTGTTCCCGCGCGTCGAGCTCGGCAAGCAGATCCACGTGATCGCGGCCGACCCGCCCGTGCTCGTCGCGGGCGATGAGGCGCTCACGTCCCCCGAGCGACCCGAGCTGGTGTTCCGCCTCGCGCGCGCGATGACGTTCCTCTGGCCGGGCCGTGCCGTCGGTGCATCGCGCCCCGGTCGTGTGTCCAAGGCGATCGTGATGGCGATCTTCCGCGAAGCGTCTGGCTCCGACGTGGGCGCCGACGATCCGCTCGCGGTGCAAGCCACAGCGGCGATCGCGACGCTGCCCGAGCCAGTGCGAGCGCAGGCCCGCGCTGCCGCGATGCGCCTGCTATCGCGAGGGACCGGCCTCAACCTGTCGCTGTGGGCGCGCTCGCTCTCTCGCACGGCCGATCGCGCCGGCATGCTGTTCTGCGGCGACGTTCCGGCCGCGTTTGCGGGCGCGGTCGAAATGGGCGAGCTCGATCGCGATCTCCAGGAGTTCGCCTTTAGCGCCGCCCACGTCAACCTGCGCCTCCAGCTCGGCCTGTCGGGCCGCTAGCGCGGCTGCTATGGTGAGGGCGTGGCGCTCGACAAGCCTTCGCACCTCCAGCCCGAAGCGGGCGGTAGTACGTGGCTCTCGGCGCGGCCGGCGTCTGCGATCACGGCGGCGCTCGGCCTGCTCGCGTTCATCATCGCGGCCGTGACGTCCAATGGGATCGGGTCTACGCCCGACTACCGCATCACCGTTACCGCCCTCGTCGTCGTCGGGATGGGCTGTGTGGCGGCCATCGCCCGCAAGGAGCGCGGTGGCTATCCGCTCTGGGTGGCGGGCCTGGGCCTCGCCGTGATCTCGATTGTTCTCGGGTGGTTCCTGATGGTCGCCATCGTCATCGCGGCGACGGCGATCTTGATACTGATCATTCACGGCCTGATGTAAGAGAGGGCTTCCAAATGAACGACCACGAGCTGATCTACGACTGGAACTCCGTCGAGAAAGTCGCTGCGCTCTCTCCCAAGAAGCGCATCCAGTTCCTCGACGAGACGTTGCGCGACGGCATCCAGTCTCCGTCGGTGGTCGACCCGTCCATCGACGACAAGCTCCGCCTCGTCGATCTCGCGAACGACCTCGGCATCGACACCATGGACATCGGCCTCCCAGGTGCCGGTAAGCGCGCCATCGAGGACGTCACGATCATCGCGCAGCACATCAAGGACGCGAAGCTCAGGGTCAAGGCGTCCTGCGCCGCGCGCACGCACCTCAACGACGTGCAAGCCGTGATCGACATCTCGCAGAAGGTCGGCATCGAGATCGAAGTGCTTGCGTTCATCGGTAGCTCGCCGATCCGCCAGTACGCCGAGAACTGGGACCTCGCGAAGATGCTCGATCTGACGGCGACGTCGATCGACCTCGCGCGCAAGTACAACCTGCCGGTCGCGTTTGTCACCGAGGACACGACGCGTAGCCGTCCCGAGATCCTGACGAAGATGTTCTCGACCGCCGTCGAGCACGGTGCGTCGCGCCTCATCCTCTGCGACACCGTCGGTCACGCCACGCCCGACGGCATCAAGAACCTCCTCAAGTTCACGCGCAACATGCTCGGGGGCCTCGGTCGCGACGACGTCGGTATCGACTGGCACGGGCACAACGATCGCGGCCTCGGCGTCGTGAACTCGATCTTCGCGATCGAGTACGGCGCGGATCGCATCCACGGGACCGCGCTCGGCATCGGCGAGCGTGTCGGTAACGCGGCGCTCGATCAGATCCTGTTGAACTTGAAGCTCCTGGGCGAGCTGCCGGATCACGATCTCACCAAGCTCGTCCTCTGGTGCAAGACCGCGTCGAAAGCGACGCACGTCCCGATCCATCCGCAGTACCCGCTGACCGGCGAGGACGCGTTCCGCACGGCGACGGGTGTGCACGCGGCCGCGATCATCAAGGCCGAGAAGAAGGGCGACTCGTGGCTCGCCGACCGTATCTACTCGGGCGTTCCTGCCGGCATGTTCGGCAAGGAGCAGCAGATCGAGGTCGGTCATTACTCCGGTGAATCGAACGTCGTCTACTACCTGAAGAAGCGTGGCCACGAGCCGACGCCAGAGCTGGTGGCAGCCGTGCTCGGCGCTGCGAAGCGCGGAAATCGCGTGCTCACCGACGACGAGATCACAGCGGTCATCAAAGAGCACCGCGCGTAATCAGCGCTTCGGTAGCTGATCGCACGCCTTCGCGAGACCCTTCTTGCACGCGCGCTCGTACGCGGTGTTGGCAGCCGCGTCGTCCTGCTTCGTGCCGAGCCCGGATCGGTACTTGTTGCCGACATTGAAACACGCGACGTCGTAGCCGCTGTCGCACGTGCTCCGGTACAGCTCGAACGACTTCGTCAGATCCTTCGCGACGCCCGTACCATTCGTGTACATGAGCGCGAGGTTGTTGCAGCCAACGACATCGCCGAGGCGACAGGCATTCTTGTTCATGTCGGCGGCCGCCTTCACGTCGCGCTTCGTTCCAACCCCGTCCTCCAGCGCGACCGCGTACAGCGTGCACGCGCCGCCGTCATCCCCCTGGCAACCGGTGTACGCGAGCTGCGTCGCCTGCACCGCATCTTTCGTCACGCCGATGCCGTCACGATAGGCCAGCGATGCTTCGGAGCATCCATCACGCGGATCGAGACCGCACGCGCGAACAAACATCTTCGTCGACGCGACGAGATCCTTCTTCGTCCCGAGCCCATCTCTAAGCGAGACGCCAAAGTTGTGGCAACCGAGACTGTCCTTGTCGTCGCACGCATTCTTGAACAGCGCGGTCGCGCGTTTCTCGTCGGGCTTCACCCCCATGCCCTTCTGGTACTGCGCTCCGAGATTGGTACACGCGCGCCTCACGTGCGCTTTGCACGCCTTCTCGCCTAGCTCGGCCGCGCGCTTGTAGCCGCTCGCATCGCTACTGGTGAGGAGATTCGCGGCTACGTTCATGCAGGCCGTCTGATCACCACCGCGGCATTGCGTTTCGGCGTCGGGATTTGCCGCGGCAACGCCGCCGAGCGAGAGCAACAGAACGAGGGTGCGGCGAGTCATCAGAGATCCTGAAATTACCGGGGGATCCGGACGGTACTACCTGGAGCACAGTCGCAGTTGCCGCTCGATCTGGCCGGGTCTATGCTTGGAACAGGTAGGACACCCACGGGAGGCCTTGGTTGAGCTCAACTGCTGAAGCGAATACCTCGAAGGAATCACAGCTCGCTGAATTGACCGCCGAACACCGGCGCCTCGACGAGCAAGTCCAGCAGCTGGAACGGCGCCGCAGTCTGACGCCGACCGAGCAGCTCGAAGTAGTCCGCCTGAAGAAGCAGAAGCTCCTGACCAAGGACCGGATCGCACGGCTGAGCTAGCCTGTTCGGGTGCAGCTGACGCCCGAGCAGATCGAGAAGTTCCGCACGATCGGCCTGCGCCTGGATCGGGCGGGGACGTTCTGGCAAGAGGGCGGGGCGGTCACCCATGCGCGGTTGCGCCAGGCGCTGCTGCGCTGGCTCGACGTTCGCGATGACGGTCGCGACATCGTGCGCCTCGACGAGAAGCGCTACGCGTATGTCGACGTCGAGGACGCTCATCTTCGCGCGCTGTCCGTACGCTGGGAGGGTGATCGCGCGCTGGTCCTGTGGGACGACGATCAAGAAGAAGAGCTCGCGTACGCGACGCTGCGCCAGGCGGACGATCATGCGCTGTACGTCTCGGTGCGCCGCGTGTTGAAGGGCCGGATCGCGGGCCACGCGTATCACACGCTCGCCGAGAGAATCGTCGAGACCGGTGATGGTTTCGCGCTGGACGCCGGCGGTACGCGCTGGCCGATCGCGAACGCCGCGTAGTGATCAGCGCTAGGGCGGCGATTCGGGCTCGTCGCCGAACAGCGCGCCGACGAGGATCTCGATCGCATCGAACGGTTCCGCGCGGACCGTCTGGCTGCGCTCGGCGCTCAGTACCTCGAGGTAGCCATCGGGGTGCCAGCGGTTGACGGCGAACGTGCCGTTCTCTGGATCGAGCAACCAGTAATGCTCCACGCGATGCTGGTGGTAGATGCGCTTCTTGCGAACGAGATCGTTCACTCGGTTCGTCTCCGACAAGATTTCGCAGGTCCATTGGGGGAGGACTTCGACGATCTTGCCTCGCGGTCGAGTCGGTACGATCGCGCGCCGCCACCCGAGGATGTCCGGGCGGCAGATATCTTCGCCAAACCGGACCTCCACCTCGGTGGCGAACCACCACCCGCCAGGACCGCCGCTCGGGGGGGAACGACCGAATGGAGACCCGAGGATTCCCGCGATCTCGAACTGGCTCGCGCCATGTTCGCCCGACGGGGACGCCTTGCGGATGATCTCGCCGCCGATCAGCTCGTGAAAGCGCTCGTCCTCCGGGATGGCGAGGAAGTCCTCGATCGTCGCGCGACGAGTCGGAGGGCGGCCCGGAACGCTCATAGCTAGAGTCTACCGCCAGGGCCCCTCAGCGGCGACGCAAAGCGCCGGGTATGCCGTCGGGGTACATGACCTCTGCCTCGGCTTTGCGGATGTATGTCGGGCCGCTGGTGATCAGCACGTCGACGCGCGCACCCGCGAGCGCGAGAGCCGCGACGCTCGCTCCCGACGGCGTCGTCGCGAACCAGCGAGAGGCGAACGGAGCTAGCTCGCTCGGAAACTCGGCGAGCGCATCGCCCGCGAAGCGAGTCTCCGCGAGGCGCGGGCCGAGCAGCTCCGCGAGAAACATCACGCAGTCAGCCGGGGAGAGCACGCGCTCTTCACCGACGAGCGTGGCTCCGTCGTAGACACCGACGAACACTTCGCTGCGCCGCGCATCGAGGATCGCTGCGACGAGTGGCACTCCGTGATGCACCTGTCCATCGCGCGCGAGAGCCGCGAGTGATGACACGGCCCACAGCGGTCGCTGCGCCGCGAACGCGATGCCCTTTGCGGTCGCCATCCCGATGCGCAGGCCCGTGAACGAGCCGGGGCCCGCACCGACGCACATGGCGTCGAGCTGCATGGGCGCGATACCCGCTTCGCTGACGACGCGATCGATCGAGACGAGCATATCGGCGGTGCGTCCGCTCGCATCGTGGCGCGCCTCGGCGAGAACGTGCGGTTGTCCGTCGCGCAGCTCCACGACCGCGATGCCCGCGATCAGCGTCGCGCTATCGAGCCCGAGGACCCTCATCGCGTGTGGATCCAGCGTCCGATGTCGTTGCCCGTGGCGAGGATGAGAATGATCACGACGAGCACCAGGCCCGCGAGCTGGATGCGCTTGTGCCACACCGCCGGCAGCTTCTTGCGACGCACGGCCTCGATCGCGAACACGAGCAGGTGACCGCCGTCGAGCATCGGAATGGGCAGCAGGTTGATGAGGCCGAGGTTCACGCTGATCAGCGCGAGCATCAAAAAGAACGTGTCCCAGCCGCGTGTGCCCGAGACTGCGGCGGCGCGCAGCATCATCACGGGACCGCCCCACGACTTCGGCGAATCGCCGGAGATGATCTGCACGAAGCCCGACGCCATCGTCGAGATGGTCTCGCCCGTGCGCTCGAACGCCTTGGACAGCGCGTAGCCAAAGCGGCCGTCGATCGGGACCATCGCGCCCGCACCGCGATCGATGTCGTTGCTCGCGCCAAACACGAGGCGCTGCACGGTGTGGTTGTACTCGTCGAGCTGCCTGCGCCAGACCTGCGTGACGTCAGCGGTCATCGTCTCCGTCGTCTCGCCCGTCGCGCGGCGCCACGCGATCTTGAACGTGTGATCCGGCTCTGCTTGTAGGCGCTGATCGAAGTCGTACCAGTGAACGACGGGCTTTCCGTCGAGCTCCGTGACGAGGTCACCCGGCTTGAGACCCGCACCGTCGGCGGGTGAGCCAGCGTCGACATGCGCGATGAACATCTCCGCGCGCTCGAGGCCCGTGTAGCTCTGGCGCTCGAGCGTGTCGCCGACCTTGGTCTCGGGGACCAGATCGGCGAAGCCCGCCGCGAGTAGCTCGACCTGCGGAACGCCGGGCACCTCGCTACCGCGCACGTAGACGATGCTGGTGCGGCGCGCGAACTTGCCGAGAACACGCGTGACGTCGCGCCAGTTGCGAACGGCCTGACCGTCGACGGAGATGATCAGATCACCGGTGCGTAGACCGGCGCGTGCGGCGGGAGAGGTCGCGTCGATGACACCGACCATCGGCACGAACGGCGCGTGCGTGATGCCGGCCCACCCGACGTGCAGCACTTGACCGTCGCGCTGGCGAGCGGTCTCTTCGATCGGGGTCACGTAACGCTCGAACGTCTTGCCCGCGCGCGACACCCGGAGGCGCAGCTCTTTGCCCGGCGAGGTGCGCACCGCGTTCTCGAGCTCCTCCCAGTATCGAACGGCGCGGCCGTTGATCTCCGTGACGCGGTCGCCGGGCTCGAGGCCGGCGCGTGCGGCAGCGCCGCCATCGAACACGTCGCCGATGACGGCCGCCGGGAGCACCGTGTGGCCGGCGAAGAACGCGAAGTAGATCGCGACGGGCAGCATCAAGTTTGCGGCGGGGCCAGCGAGGATGATGACCAGGCGCTGCCACAGCGGACGGCTCGAGAAGCTCCGGTCCGCGTCGGCGCGAGGTCCACCTTCCGCAGTGCTCTCGATCCCCAGGATCCGGGTGTACCCGCCGAGGGGGAACGCGCCGATCTGGTAGTCGGTTTCTCCTAGTTTTACCCGGACGAGCGGTCTGCCGTACCCCACGGAGAACGTCAGGACCTTCACGTCGAGCAGCTTGGCGGCCACAAAGTGCCCCAACTCGTGGATGAGCACGAGAACGCCGACGAGAAGGACTGGGTAGAGCACCGCCACGAAACGCCGGCTCTATAGCAGAAACTGCTATCCTCCCGGAGCGTGGCGTTGAAGTCCTCTCAGCCCGAGGGAGACAAGGTCGACATCGGGGAGCTCCTCGAGGTCGTCGATAAGACGCTCGATCGTCTCAAGGTCCTGTACGAACAGTACTTCCTGGGGAACCAGAAGCAGCCTCCGGCGCAGATCCACACGGACGTCGAGCGCCGCCTGCGCGAGCTGCAGCAGATCAACATCCGCAACACGAGCCTGCGCTACCGGTTCGCGACGCTGACCCAGAAGTTCGGCTCGTATAATTCGTACTGGCGCCGGACGCTCCGTCAGATCGAAACCGGCACGTATATCCGGCAGCTCGCGAAGGTCGGGCGCCAGGCCGCGCTGACCGGCGCGGAGATTCCGGCGGAGATTCTCGCCGCGATGACGCCACGCATGCGCGAGCAGGTGAAGCGCGATCGCGAGCAAGCGTTGGCCGTCATCCGTCGCCGCGAGGGCGACAACGCTGGCGATTTCGAGGTCGACTTCGAAGAGGCCGCCGCTGTCATCGGCGAGTCCGCGGAGGTGCGCAAACAGCTGCCGCGCGGTGCCACGCACAAGCTCGCTGCCGACGACGAATTCGATATCGATGCGTTCTTCGCGTCCGTCACCGACGAGGACGTCGAGCCCGCAGCGACGCAGCCCGTGCACCAGGATTCGACGCAGGTCGTGCCTGTCGTCCCGATGCCACAGCAGCGCCCGTCGGGTGTCATCGCCGCACAGAACCGTCCTTCGCAGCCGATCGTCGCGCAGCAACCGGCGCGGCCTTCGCAGCCGATCGTCGCGCAGGCTCCCGAGCGCCCGTCGCAGCCCGCCGGCGCCAATCTGTTCGGGACCGCCGGCCCGGGGCCTCAGGACCGACCGTCGCAGCCGCTTCCGCGTCCCGGAACGCCGCCCCCGTTTCCCCGCGCGCCGACGCCGCCGCCCGTCCCTGGTCGCCCGGGAACGCCGCCGCCGGTGCCGCGGGCCGCGATGAGCCCGGGCCGCGCATCCACACAGAGCGAGGCCGACTCGACGCAGGTCGTTTCTGTCGTGCCCATGCCTCGCGCGACGGGTCCGCAGCCGCCGCTCCGCGCGACCGGGCCTCAGCCGGCCATCCCGTCGGTGGGACGCGCGACCGGTCCGCAGGCCGCGATCCCCAAGGCCGCGGATTCGACGCAGGTCGTTCCCGTCGTGCCCATCCCGGGGCCCGCGCCGCAGCGCCCGACGGGTGGCATCGCGCCCTCGCAGATCTCGCGACCGAACCCGATCCAGCCCGGCTCGTCGACCGGCCGCACCGCGGTGCCCGTGCAGACCGTCGGTGGTCGCGCGCCGGAAAAGAAGCCGGAGCCCGCGCCGGCAAAGCCGCCACCCGGCATGAACGAGGCGGACGTGAACGCGCTCTACGCGAAGTACGTCTCTGCGAAGAAAGCTGTCGGCGAGGACGCGGGCCCTGGTGCGTACGGAAAGCTGCTCAAGACGATCAACGCGCAGGCGCCGAAGATCATGGAGCAGTACAAGGCGAAGGGCGTCGAGTTCTCGATCGTCGTTAAAGACAATCAGGTCATCATCAAGGCGAAGCCGAAGACGTAGACTGCGTCGCTGATGCCGCTCTCCGCCGCGTTCAAATGCATCGCCGGATGCCACGGTAGTTATCCGCTCGACCAAGTGATCTATCGCTGCCCGACGTGCGGCGACTTGCTCGAGGTCGTGCACGATCTCGCCGCGCTGCGCGAGAAGAGCGCGGAGCAGTGGAAGGCGCTGTTCGATCAGCGCTGGCGCACGCCCGATGCGACGTCACCGTATGGCAGTGGCGTGTGGGGCAAGCACGAGTGGGTCGCGCCCGAGCTCGCGACGGAGCACATCGTCTCGATGCTCGAGGGCACGACGCACCTCACACCGGTGCCGCGCTTCGCCCGCGACCTCGGCCTGGATCCGCAGCGCGTGCGCGTCAAGCAGTGCGGGACATCGCACTCGGGTTCGTTCAAGGACCTCGGCATGACCGTGCTCGTGTCGATGGTGAACAGCATGATCAAGCGCGGCAAGCCGTTGCGCGCGGTCGCGTGTGCATCGACGGGCGATACGTCGGCAGCGCTCGCGGCGTACGCGTCGGCGGCGGGGATTCGCTCGGTCGTGATCCTGCCGCGCGGAAAGATCTCGACGGCGCAGCTCGTGCAGCCGCTCGCCGCAGGCTCGCTCGTTCTCGCGATCGACACCGACTTCGATGGCTGCATGATGATCGTGCAGGAGCTCGCCGAGAAAGACGGCGTGTACCTCGCGAACTCGATGAACTCGCTGCGCCTCGAGGGCCAGAAGACGGTCGCGATCGAGCTCGTGCAGCAGCTCGGTTGGCGCGCGCCAGATTGGGTCGTGATTCCCGGCGGCAACCTCGGCAACGTGAGCGCGCTCGGCGCCGGCTTCGAGATGCTGATCGCGCTCGGCATCATCACGAAGCGCCCGCGCATCTGCGTCGCGCAAGCGGCCCACGCGAGCCCGTTGCACACGAGCTTCACGAACGGCTGGGCGCCGCTGCAGGCGGTGAAAGCAAAGACGACGCTCGCGTCCGCGATCCAGATCGGCAATCCGGTCTCGTTCGCGAAAGCGGTGCGCGCGCTCAAGGCGTTCGATGGCGTGGTCGAAGCGGCGACAGAGGCCGAGCTCGCCGATGCGAGTGGTCACGCGGATCGCGATGGACTGTTCACGTGCCCGCACACGGGCGTCGCGCTCGCGGCGCTGACCAAGCTCGCGAAGCGTGGCGTGATCACGGCGAAGGATGAAGTGATCGTGATCTCGACCGCGAGCGGCCTCAAGTTCGCCGACTTCAAGGTCGGTTATCACGAGGGCACGCTCGCGGACGTGCCCGCGCCGCGTTATCGCAATTCGCCCGTGGAGCTACCGGCGCACTACGACGCCGTCCGCGATGCGCTCCACCGCGGCCTCGACGCGATGTAGGTGTGTTTTCCGTCGAGAAACGACGCTCGATCTCGCCGGGCCACCGTGGGACAATCGGTCCATGAATTTGGTCGAGAGCGTCCGCGTTCGCTGTGTGCTCGCCGCCGCTGCTGTCGCGCTTGTTGGCTCTGCGACCGTCCTCATCGCTACGCACCACGCGCCGGCACGCGTCACGGTCCAGCGCCGCACGCCTGTGGTTCTCGACCGCGGCTGCCACGTTCGTCTGACGACAAGGAAGCAAGTGAAGCCGCCGCAGGAGACGACTGGCGATCGCTACGGCGATGCGCTGCTTGCGATCCGCCCCGCGCTGGATGCGTGCATGGCGAAGAGCAGCCCCGACGTGAGCTATCGCCTGAGCATCGAGGTCAAGCAGGACGGCTCGGCCGAGTCCGTCGACGTGCGCAGCGAGGCGAAGGACCTGCGCAAGGTCAGCCTCAAGACGACGCAGTGCCTCGAGCGCGCGGCCTCGTCAGCGAGGTTCCCGGTCTCCTCCGACGGCCGGATCACGCGGGTCTCGACCGTTTTGAAGCCCGACAGGCACTGATTCCGCGTAGTTAAGAGAATCGTCCGAACGCGCGGAACCTTTCGCCCCCTCGCGGGTGATACCAGGCGCGATGACGGCGGCGGCGGTGCTCCCACGGCGAGAGCCACTCGATCAGCTCACGCTGCGGCGAGCGCAGCAGGGCGACGAGCGCGCGTGGCGAGTCCTCGTCGAGCAGTACCAGCAGCCGATCCATGCACTCATCTGGCGGCTGCTCGCGAAGCGGTCGCGCCATCGCTGCGAGGATCTGACGCAGGAGACGTTCGTGCGCGTGTTGCGGGCGCTGCCAACGTTCGATCCGACGGGGTCCGCGACGCTGCAGACGTGGATCCTGACGATCGCGACGCGCCTGACGCTCAACGAGATGCGTCGTCCCGAGCCGTTCGCGCTGCCCGATGATCTCGATGCTCCGGCGAGCGAGCGAGCGGATGCCACGGCGGATCGCAGGCGCTTGGGCGAGGCGATCGCGGCGGGTGTCGGCGCGTTGCCGGACGCCCAGCGCGCGGTGTTCGTGCTGCGCGAGTATCACGAGCTCGAGTACAGCGAGATCGCGACCGCTCTCGAGATCGATCTCGGGACCGTCAAGTCGCGCCTCGCACGTGCGAGGGCGGCGCTCCGCGATCATCTCGCGGGCGCGCTGCCGGAGTTGGGAGTCCGCCATGGATGAGAATGACGACAAGCTGCTCGCTGCCTACGACCTGACGGCGTGGGATGCGCCGCCAGCGCCGGCAGGAATGGTCGACCGCATCGTCGAGCGCGCGCGCATGCCCGCTGCCCCCTCGATGAAAGCGGCGTGGAAGTGGAAGCGCGCCGTCGTGATCGTCGGAAGCGCGACGGTCGCGCTCGCGGCGGTGGCCGCGCTCGTCGTGTTCGGTACGGAGCGCGCTCCGCAAAACGGCGGCGGTCTCGTGCGCGCCACCAATGCACAGCGCCTCGACATCGGTCCGTCGTTCGCGACGCTCGACGCAGGAACGGAATTGCACTGGCAGCGCCGCGGCACGCACGTCGATGTGGTGCAGCTCAAGGGTGGCGCTGTGTGGAACGTGTCGGCGAAGGACACGCTCGTGATCGAAACCGGTAGTCCCGGCGCCACGGTGGCGTCGGTTGAAGCGACGGGCGCGAGCCTGCGCACGGAGGTCCAGATGCTGAATCGAACGGATGCTCGAGTGATCGGTCTTGGCTCTGCAGTCGCTGCGCTTGTCTCGATCACCACGGTGGTCGTCTACGAGGGCCACGTCAAAGCGACGAGCAATGGCCAGGTGGTGAATATCCAGTCGGGCTCGACGGCGCAGTTTCCGCCGAGCGCGCCCGGCAATCAGCCGCCAGAGTCGCAGTATGCGGTCGGCGCGGGACCTGGCACCTGCGATACGACGCTGCTCGGCAAGGCGGCCGACGCGGACCATGCGCAAGGCAATTATGTCGACGCGCTGATCGAGCTCAAGCTCTCGTATGCGTGCAAGGCGAGCGCGGACACGGCGGCGCGCATTTCGATCGAGGCGTGTCACGCAAACGACCGGCCCACGCTCGACCAGTTCTACCCGCTCTCCGAGAGGAGCATGGGCGGTGTGATCTACTCCGAGTGCAAGGCGGCGGGCTTCGATACCGATGCGTTGTACGAGTCCAAGGACAAGACCGCCTGCGACGAGAAAACGCCGCGCCAGAAGGGCGAGGACTTCCTGAACAACGGCATGGACACGGCCGCGCTTGCGAGCTTCGAACAGTCGCTCGAGTGCAAGGACGACACGCAGGTCGTCAAGATGGCGTACATCGCCGCGTGCCGTCTGAAGAGCAAGGACAAGGCCGTGTCGTACTTCAAGCGACTCGGCTCGCAAGGATCGCTGGTCCAGGTCTGCATGCGGTGGGGCATCGATCCGGCGAATGCGCCTCCATCGCCCGTCACGGGACCCAACGACGCCACCTGCGACGAGGTCTCGTGCGTTCTCGACAACTACAAGGGCGCGTGCTGCACGCCGTTCAAGTTAGTACACGACAGCCAAAACATTCCGCTGATGATCGAGGGCGCGAAGAGGAGGGACCGAGAGCTCCAGCAGAAGAAGCTCGAGCAGCAGAACCAGGCGACGTGCGACGAGGTGTCGTGCGTGTTGAACAACAACGCTGGTGCTTGCTGCGCGAAGTACAAGAAGACCGCGGCGACGCCACCCGAGCCGACGTGCGATGCGGCGGGCGCGCGGTCAAAGGGCGAGAAGTTCTTGAACGACGGCCAGGACACCCAAGCGCTGTCCCTGTTCGAGCTTTCGCTCAAGTGCAAACCCGACACGCAGGTCATGAAGATGGCGTACATCGCGACGTGCCG
Source organism: Kofleriaceae bacterium (assembly GCA_036499725.1). Classification (GTDB taxonomy): domain Bacteria; phylum Myxococcota_A; class Polyangia; order Haliangiales; family Haliangiaceae; genus JABFXX01. The sequence continues at coordinate 117,639 of DASYDE010000135.1, read as the reverse complement.
CTTGAAGAACGCGACCAAGGCGAAGGCGTACTACGCGCAGCTGGGGGCGCAGCCTTCGCTGATCCAGGTCTGTAAGCGGTTTGGCATCGACCCCTCGCAATGACGGTTTGCTCTCGCGGCCAGTTTGGGGCGGTGATATGCAGGCCGCATGCGACAGGGACTCGCTCGGGTAGGCCTCATTGCTCTCGCCGTTCTCGCGGCGTGCGGCGACGATAATTCGAAGCCGTCGGGCGATGCGGGCATCGACGGTGGGCCGCAGATCACCACCGAGAACTGCACGTACGAGGACATGCCGACAACGGCGAACGCGACCGGCACGGTCACGGCTGGCGCGCTGATGGCCGGCGCAGCCGAGCGGGTTCTCGACATTCCGGTCGGTGTCGCTCTCGGTGGCTACACGGATCGCGCGGGCTTCCTCGGCTCGGCGGGCACGGTCGACGCGCGCAAGATTCCCATCTCGGGCACCTTCAACCCGTCGCTCGGCGTCGAGCTCGCACCGCGCGTGAAAGCCGTCGCGCTCTCCGCCGGCGGCGAGACCGTCATCATCCTCAAGATGGACGCGATCTTCGTCTACGAGGGCATGCTGTTCGATCTCGAGCAGCGCCTCGGTCCGCAGTTCCACGGCAAGGTGATCCTCTCCGCGTCGCACAGCCACTCCGCCTTTGCGCAGTTCACGGGGCACGGTCCGCTCAAGCTCGGATCGGGCCAGCTCCGCACGATCGTGTTCGATCGCTTTCTCGACACGCTCGAGGGCACGGCGCACGACGCGCTCGATGCAATGCAGGCGGCCAAGCTCGGCATCTATCAGACCAACGCGTTCGATCCGGGCGACACGATCAGTCGCGATCGCCGTCCCGAGAACGACGCGCTCGGTGGCACCAAGGACGTGCTGTTCACGATGATCCGCATCGACGCGACGGACGACACGCCGATCGCGATCATCCCGATCTTCGGCGATCACTCCGTGCTCAACGACAGCGACAACCCGTTCGCCTCGGCGGACGCGGTCGGCGCGCTCGAGCGCTCCGTCGGCGAGCAGTTCGATCGCAAGGTCATCGTCATGCAGCTACAGAGCGCGGGTGGCGACGTCAGCGGCGTCGGTCACGGCGGGCTCGACTGCGCGATGAAACCGGGCAAGGTGGGTGATCCGTGCTTCCTGTGGCTGAAGGAAGAGGGCCACGGTCGCGCGGCGGTGCCGTTGATCATGGACGCGTGGACGCAGGCCGCCGCGAACATGAAGTCGTCGCTCGAGCTCGAGATGATGACGCGCTCCATCGAGCTCGGCCCCAAGCCGGAGACGTTCACGATCCGCAATGGCGCGCTCGGCTATGCCCCGTTCGATGGCGTGACCAAGCCCGATGGCGTGATCATGGACGGCGACGTCCTCAAGAATCCCGTCGACGAGTTCAACGCACCGGTCGGTGCCGCGCTGTGCGAGACGGGCGAGCCGATGTTCCCCGCCGCCGCGATCGACGGCACGGAGGGCGTGCTGCCCTACGGCTCGTGCCTGAAGCTGAACCTCGCGGGCGACATCCTCGGCCCGATCTTCAAGATCGAGTTCGGCGTCGACGACACGCACCCGGTCTGCGAGTCGACGCGCACGAACATCTCCGCGCTCCGCATCGGCGACTACACGCTCGGCACCATGCCGGGCGAGCTCACCGTGCCGCTCAAGAAGCTGATCATCAGCCAGGCGCCCGATCCAACCAAGACGATCGTGCTCGGCTACGCGCAGGGCCACGTCGGGTACTTGCTGCGCCCCGAGGATTGGGTGCTCGGCGAGTACGAAGCGAGCGTGACGTTCTGGGGACCGCTCGAGGCAGAGATGATCGCCGAGAAGCTGATCTCGCTGATGCCGCTCGTCCGCACGCCGGAGCGCGAGAACGGCTCCGAGGGCGGCATGAACAAGGTCGCGACGGCGCGCATCACCGACAACCTCGACAAGGACGATCCGGCACCGATGGCCGGCACGGTCCCGACGACGATTCCTGCCACGGTGTGGACGCGCACGGGGCCGACGACGACAGCGCAACCCGCCGCGACGATCGCGCGCGTGTCGGGCATCGCGCAGTACGTGTTCATCGGCGATGACCCGCAGGTCAAGACGCCGCAGATCACGCTGCAGGTGAAGAGCGGCGCGGAGTTCGTCGACGTCACGCGCCGCAGTGGTCGCAAGCTCAGCGATGGCGAGGTGCTGCTCGCGTACACGCCATCGCCACTCCAGCGCCAGGGAACGAACCCGCAGACGCACTACTGGGTCGTCGAGTGGCAGGCCGTTCCGTGGGTCGGCTCTCCCGTCGCGACCGATGGTCTCGATGCGCGCGGCGGTGTTCCGCTCGGTACGTATCGCTTCCACGTTGCTGGCAACGGGTGGACGCTCGACAGCAGCCCGTTCGACGTCGTGCAGGGCGGCGTGCTGCTCACGGCGCCGTCGCGCGCGAGCGGTCAGATCAAGGCGACCGTGAACTGGTACGCGCCCAAGGGATGGCGGTTGCTCGACACGACCCTCAACTCGAACACGCCGGTGCCGGTGCGCAGCCAGCAGGTCTCCGTGGATCTGATCGGTGCGGTCACGACGACCGTCGCGGCGACGACCGATGCGAATGGCCAGCTGAGCGTCACCGACGTACCGACCGCGACGATGGTCCGCGTGACCGATCGCTTCGGTAACCAGGGCGTCATCGCGATCCCCTAGAAAAGTGGGACCCGGCCCGCGGGTACGGCACCATTGTCGGTGCATGTCGGATGGAAAGCAGCGATCGGGCCACCTCTACCTCGTGAAGGCCGGGATACAGCGTGAACGCCGCGTCCCTGTAGGGCCCAGTGATTTCAGCTGGTTCCAGGTGGTTTCGCCTGGTCCTGCGCGTGCACATCCTGGCGTCCGATGAAGAAGCTCCTCGCCATTGCGTCGCTCGCCGTCATCGGCGGCTTCGTCGCGGTGAAGGCGCTCCCGACCGATGGCGACGCGCTCGCAGACCGCGTGATCCCGCGCAATGGTGCGATCGCGAGCATCTCGCTCGATGGCCACGAAGACAACGTGCCGGTCGCCGCGCTCCGCACGGACCTCTCGACCAAGCTCGGCGAGACCGTCGATGCGCAGAAGCTCGTGACGGATCGCCAGGCGATGCTCGCGGACCTCGTGGGGCGCGGCTTCCTCTCCGCGACGGTCTCGCCCGCGCAAGTGATGTTCGCGTCGGACGGCGCGGCGTACATCGTGTTCGACGTATCGCTCGGCCAGCAGTACCGCGTGCGCAGCGTGACGGTGACGGGGGCGACGGAGAAGGATGCCGTCATCACGATCTCGAGCGGTGATGACGCGATCGCGTCGCGCATCGAGAGCGCGCGCAACATTCTCGCGGAGAACCTCGCACGCCACGGCAAGCCGCACGATGTCACGCTGACGACGACCGTCGACCACGCGGCGGCAGTTGTGGACGTCGCGCTCGTCACGCACTGATATAGTTTTTGCGTGGGGACGGTCGATGAGACCATGCCAGCGCTGTTCTCCGGGACTGATCCGGAGGGCGTCTTCACGCCGATCGCACAGCTCGGCGCCGGGCCGGATGGCAGCGTCGTCCTTGGAAAGCAGGGCGAGCGTCTCGTCGAGGTGCATCACCTCCTGTTCGACAAGACGTCGCCGCGCTGGCACATGCTCGAGCAGCGCATCCGCGCACTCGGCGCGATCGATCATCCCGCCGTCCGTCCCGTCATCGATATCGAGCTGGAGCCGCCGTCTCTCGTCCTTGAAGGCGATAGCTTTCCGCCGCTCGCGGAGCTCGTCGAACAAGACGCCGTCGCAGCTGAACGTGTGCTGCGCATCCTGCTCGAGCTGGCACGTGCGCTCGCTGCCGCGCATCGCGTGGGTATCGTGCACGGCAAGCTGCATCCGTGGAGCGTCTGGGTCGGTGCGAATGACCGCCCCCACATCGAGCTGACGGGACTCGCAACTCGCTCGAGCACCCACGAGTGGCTGAAGGCATGCCGCGCGCCCGAGATCCTCGACGGAGCGCCGCCCGATGCGGCGACGGACGTGTTCGGGCTCGGCGCGCTGCTGTCGCTGTTCCTCGCGAGCAAGAAGAGCGAGACCCTCCTCGTGGAGATCGCGGCGAGCGCGATGAAAGCGGATCCGGAACAGCGGCCGTCGCTGACGGACCTGATCAAGTCGCTGAACACCGCGCTCGCGGCGGTCACGGTCCGCACGACGCTTCCCGAGAACGAAGAGGAGTCGCATCGTCCCTTGCGCCCCGCGATCGGTGTGCAGATCGGTCGCTTCGAGCTCGTGAAGCAGCTCGGTGCAGGCGCGATGGGCGAGGTGTGGGAAGCGCGCGATCGCACGGGCGGTGACAGCGTCGCGATCAAGTTGCTGCGGCCGAGCGTCGCTGCGGATGCTGACTTGCTGCGACGGTTTCGCAAGGAAGCGCGCACGCTCGCAAAGGTCGGCAGCCCGTTCATCGCGAACATCATCGATCTCAACGAGGATCGCGGCGCCCACTACTTGGTGCTCGAGCTCGTCACGGGCGGCAGCGTCGGTGGTGCGCTGCGCAGACTGACGAAGCTGCCCGAGAGTCTCGCGCTCGGCATCGCAGGCGACGTGTGCCGTGCACTCGCCGAACCGCATCGCCTAGGTATCGTCCATCGCGACCTCAAGCCCGACAACATGATGTTCGTGCGCGAGGGCCTCGAGCTCGAGACCAATCCCGTCGGTCAGCTCGTGAAGCTCGGCGACTTCGGGATCGCGCGAGCGGCGCAGGAGGCCAAGGACACGGAGCAAGGGCAGACGCGCGATGGCGCGGTGCTCGGTACGCCCGAGTACATGGCTCCCGAGCAGGCGCAGGGCGACGGCGTCACGCCGGCGACGGATGTGTACGCAGTCGGGTGCTGCTTGTTCGCGCTCGTCGCAGGGCGACCTCCGTTCCCTCTCGCGCCCGATGCTCCACCGATGACGGTGCTGCTCTCGCACATGAACGACGTGCCGCCGCGGCTCGAGACGCTCGTGCCCGAGGTGTCTCCGCCCGTCGCGGAGCTCGTCGCGCGCTGTCTGGAGAAGGATCCCAAGAAGCGACCGGCCGACGCTGCCGAGGTGCTCGGGGTGATCGATCAGATGTGCAACGGCGAGGCCGCGCTGATCACGGCGCATCCCGCACCGCCGGTCCAGCACGAGTCGCGCATCGTCACGTACGAGTTCGTGTGGGAGCTGAAGAGCTCTCCGGACCAGCTGTGGCCGTACGTCTCCAACACCGAGAAGATGAATCGTGCGGCGGGTCTCGCACCGGTGCGCTTCGAGATCGAGCAGGTGAAGGACTCGACGCTTCCCACGTCGGGGGCGACGACAGGTCGACAGCGCATCGCCGGCGTCAACCTCGCGTGGAAGGAACACCCGTACGAGTGGATCGAAGGCAATCGCCACGTCGTGCTGCGCGTGTTCAAGGGCGGTCTGCTCCGCTGGTACGTCTCGGAGGTGCACCTCGAGCGCATGCCCGGCGGTGGAACGCGACTGAAGAACATCGTGCGTCTCGAGCCGCGCGGGTGGTTCGCGAAGGTGCTCAGCAAGTTCGAGATCGGCTTCAAATATCGTCGCGGGCTCGACCGCGTCTATCGCCGCATCGATCGCATCCTCTCGTCGGGACCGACCCCCGGTGTGGATCCGATCGATCCGGAGATCGAGCTGTCGGCCCAGGCAGAGACGGCGCTACAGAAGTCCACCGAGCAGCTGCTCGCAGCGGGTGTACCGCAGCGCGCTGTCGAAGCGCTCGCCACGTTCCTCGGCCAGGCGTCGGATCAAGATGTCGCGCGCATTCGCCCGTTGGAGCTCGCAGCAAAGTTCAGCGTTCCCGAAGAAGCGATGATCGAGGCGACGCTCCACGCGGCAAAGGCGGGCGCGCTCCAGATGGTGTGGGACGTGATCTGTCCGTCGTGTCGCATCGCCTCATCGGTCGCAGAGTCGCTGGAGAAGATCGAGGAGCACGCGGCGTGCAAGGCGTGCAACATCGCGTTCAACGTCGACTTCTCGCGCGCGATCGAGCTCGCGTTCCGTGCGTCGGCGGAGATCCGCGCTGTCGAGACGCAGACGTTCTGCATCGGTGGTCCTGGTCATTTCCCTCACGTCGCGGCGCAAGTGCGGCTCGCGCCCGAGGAGCGGTTCGCGCTCCCGCTCTCGCTGACGCCCGGCTACTACGTCGTGCGCAGTGCACAGCTCGCGCGCAGCCACGAGATCCGCGTGACGGGGCAGGGCGGCGTGCGGCGACTCGACCTGACGCTCGGAGCTCCGACGGAGCCAGCGGTGATGACGGCGGGCGATCAGCTGCTCACGATCGTGAATCCCGAGAAGCGCGAGATCGTCGTGCGCGTCGAGCGCGCGGGTGATCGCGCGTACGCGCTGACGGCGGCGCGCGTGATGGCGTGCGCGGCATTCCGCGAGCTGTTTCCCGATCAAGCGCTCGCGCCGGGTCGCCTGATGGCGGTGACGCAAGCGACGCTCGTGGTCGCGCAGATCGACGACGCATCACGGCTGTTCGGCGAGCTCGGCGATCAGCGCGCGTTTCCCGTCGCATCGCGCTTCTTCGAGATCGTCGCCAAGCACGCGCGCGACTACGGTGGCTCGCTCGTGAAGACGTTCGGCGGTCTCGCGATCTCCGCATTCGAACGACCGGGACCGGCGGTGGAGCTCGCGCTCGCTCTGCAGGCGCATGTCGATGCGGATCCGGTGACGGCCGGCCTGCGCTGCCGGATCGGTGTGCACCGCGGGCCGATGATGGCGCTCACCCAGGCCGGTCGCCTCGACTACTTCGGCCAGAACGTCGAGCAGGCGCTCGCGATCGCAGAGGCGACACCACCCGAGGCCGTCGGCGTGTCGGAGGCCGTGTGCTCCGACGTCGGCGTTGCCGAGCGCATGGCGGCCGTCCCGGAGAAGGTGGGACTTCAGACGTTTGGCGCAGCGAGCTGGGTCCTACATGTGCGGTCCAAACGGTCCGCTCAACGCGCACTCCCGGCGCGTTCTTCCGCCGTGCAGACACTTTTGGAGGGCCCCGTAAAATAAGTGCAATAGGTTTGCTCCGCCCGTTGTCGGAGGGGCATGCGCCTTCCTCATGTCGCTGCGTTTGTCGCTACGGTCGCTGTCGCAGTCCCCGCCGGTTGGCACGCGCTGACCGCCGACATCACGAAGGATGGGCCAGGGACACGGCCACCCGAGCAGGAGCTCGCCGTCGATGGTGCGACCGTGAAGGTCCAGCTCGACCGCGGCATCATGATGGCGGGCGGCCAGATCAAGGCGACGCTCGTCGCGACCGCCGAGACAGAGCGTGACGTGTTCCTCGACGTGCGCGCGCTCCAGGACAATGGCTACGGCGGCGAGCGCGTCCCCAATCCGCCGACCATCATCGGTAAGAAGACGATCAAGATTCACGCGACGCCCGATGGCGGCAGTCCGACCGAGGTCGCGTTCACGCTCAACGGTGTGAAGCGCAAGGGCGCGGTCGGTTGGTACGACCTGGACTTCGTGAAGGCGAAGTCGAAGTTCAAGAACTTCAGCTGGGAGTCCGACGATAGCGACGACGCTGATCCTGATGCTCCCGCGAAGTACGCGCGCGTCTCGTTCGCGACGTGGGGCGGCAACTCCATTCCGATGACGATCGATCCCGTGACGGTTCCGGCGACCGGGCCCTTCGAGCTCGCGATCCACGTCAAGAACACCAAGAAGAAGGCACTCGACTTCGTCGATATCTCCCTCGGCCAGCGCGCGCAGGGCGGTGGTCTCGACGGCGGCATGTATCTCGACACGTACGAGAACGACGGCGGCAACTACCTCGCCGAGAAGATCGACGAAGCGACCGACGACCCGAGCATCGAGCCGGGGGCCGAGCGCGTGTTCCACTACAAGATCACCCCGAGCAACGACACCGACAAGAAGTTCACGATCGCGATCCATGCCGAAGGCGGCCGCGACGGCGCGCTCGAGGTGCTGACGTTCGAGCGTAGCGGGCAGCCCGCCGAGACGCCGACGATCGTCGGTGAAGGAACGACGCCGGGGACGGTCGGAATCGGCTCCAAGGAGATCGCAGCCGAAGCGGAGCATCTCGAGAAGTCGCCGGTCCACCTCAAGTCGGTCGCCACGAAGTAATGCTCGCGCACCGCGGATCGATGGGTGTGCTCGCGGCGATCGCTGCAGGCCTCGCCGTGTCCGCCGGTGTGGTCGCGCTCGCTGGTGCCATTCGCGGTGAGCGCCCGACGACGACGCGCTTGGTCGCCGAGGACGCGAGTGCACCGCTCGCGCGTATCGCGATTCACTACGCTCCTGCGAGCGACAAGGGCGCGATGCCGGTGTGGCGCGATCTGTTCCGCGCGCTACCGCCCAGCGTGAATGTCGATGTCGAGGTCAGCGAAGCGCCCGACTACGATCGGCTGATCGGAAAGCTCGAGAGTCTGCACGTCCCGCACCTCGAGCGTTTCCACCGCGTCGTCGTTGGTGCACCGATCACCACGTGGTCGCGCGATCGCTACGCCGCGCTCGTCGATGCCGACGGCCACGGCTCGATCCTCGCTCCGCCGCGCGTCCAGACCGCGTTCCAGAAGCGCGCGGGTGACGGCGAGTCTCCGGCCGCGATCTCCAACGCTCTCTACGGTGTAGCCCCGCACGTCTCGCGCATCGTGTTTGAAGGTGGCGACCTGGCAGCAACGCCGGACCTCATCTTCGCGGACGCGAACCTCCAGCGCCGCAACGAAGCCACGACCAACGCGAATCGCGAGGCGATCGAGGACGAGCTACACACGCGGTTCGCACAGCGCATCGTGTGGCTCGGAGAGCAGAGCGGTGATGTGCCGCGCCACCACATCATGATGTACATGATGCCGATCGACGACTACACGGTCGCTGTCGGCGACGAACGCGCCGGGCTCGCGTTGCTCGCGAACGAACCAGACGCCGGTCTCGAGCTCGAGGATCCCGTCGCGGAGGCTGGTCGCTTCGATCGCGCGGCCGCCATCCTCGTCGCGCAGGGCTTCAAGGTCGTTCGCGTGCCCGCGCTGGTGCTCAAGGGAGCGGGCTCGTTCGTCACGTACACGAACGCGCTGTTCGACCGCCGCGGCGATCAGAAGATCGTCTACTTGCCGACGTACGCGCTCCCGTCCCTCGACGATGCGGCGACCGCGTTCTGGCAGGGACAGGGCTTCGAGGTCCACCCCGTCGACGTCTCGAACATCTATCAGATGAACGGGTCGCTCGGTTGCCTCGTCAACGTCACTCGCAGGGCAGCGCGCCCTTGATCATGCGTACGTCGTCGATCTGACCATTGATAAAGCCGCCTGACGGCAGGCTGTACTTGTTGCTGCCGATGCGCAGATCGTCGGAGCTCTGCGCAGTGCCGACGGCAATAGGCATGTCGAGGTCGTACTTCTTGATGCCGTCGAGGCACGTCGAGACCTTGTCGCCCTTCTGGACCACGCGGATGAAGTGCCACTGCGCCGGATTTGGATACGGGGTCATGCCGAACCCCTGTTTCTGCTCCATGGCCGTCGCGCCGTAGGTGATCGTGCTCTCGGTGAACAGCGAGTCGTCGGTGCCGACGGCGACCGAGATGCCACCCGCTTGGTCTCCATCATCGAGATCTTCGTCGGAGATCAGCCACGCCGCGGTGCTGTCGACGATCCCGTCGCGCTTGAACCACAACTGCATCGTGTTGTCGCCGCTGCGATCGAACGCCGTCGGCAGCTTGTAGTAGCGCTGCGCGATGAAGGCGCCCGCCTTACCGAGCTCGGGAAACGGTGCGGTACCGAGCGTCGGGGCCGTGGGATTGCCGGTGTCGGCGTCGGTATACGTCGCGGCGTCCGTACCGCAGCGGTTCATGAGCGTGTTGCCAGCGACGGCGGCCATCTCGAAGTCGAACGCGTACTGGCACTCCTTGGGGAACAGGTCCGCCGTCTCGCTCGCGAACAGCTGCACGGCAACGTCGGCCGCGCCGGCGCCCGTCGGGGCAACCGAGAGGAGAATGCGATCGCCCTTGAGGGCATCGACCTTGATCGTCGTCTCGAGCGTCGTACCCGGCAGCGCGTTGCCGGTGAACAACACGTCCTCACGGGCGCTGCGGTACAGCCGGATGATCTGCGAGCTCGCGCCGTCGGGGACGCGCACGCGAAGCGCGAGCTGCGCGACGACGTTGTCCTGGATCGTCAGCTCGACGGCCGGGTCAGCCGTACCGCTCATGCCCGTCGACGTGACGAGCAGCGCATCCGGAAGTGTCGCGCAGGCAGCGCCGCCAGACGCTCCGTTGCACTTGGCGATCTTGTTCATGCCTGCACCCGTCGACGGTGTGCCAGCGGTCATCGCGGTCCACGAGCGGTTGCGGTTGTCGTCGAGATAGCGCCAGTGATGATTGTGGGTACCCATCGCCGTGCCATCGAAGTCGCCGCCCGCGTCGCCAAGACACGGAGCGGTACACGCCGAAGGAACAGAACCGTCGCCGCCCGGACCGCCGTCGCTGCCAGTGTCGTCACCGGTGGAGTCGTCGCTCTTGTTGTCGAACAGCGACTGCTTGCAGCCTGTCGCACCGACAAGAAGTGCGAGAACGAGAATTCTTAGAACCACAGCTCACCCCCGAGGAACGTCGGAACTGTCGTGCCGTGACCACCACCGGCGAAGCTCGCCATCGACTCGAGGCGAAACGCGAGCATCGGCGTCGCGCGATAGCGAAGACCGAGGCCAACCGCGCCGGCCACGAAGGTGGATGACATATCGCCGCTCGGGAACACGATGGGCACCGCACCGACCGCGTGCACGCTGAACGCATCGCCCGCGAGGCGCACCCGCAGCGACGGCATCACGGCGTACGCGACGACGATGGCATCTGCACCGACCTGCACGCGCGAGCCCAGCTGGACCGCGACGCCGATCGAAGGTGCGCCGGTATCGCCTGCTGCCTTCAGGTTGGTGCCGAAGCCCGCGCCGATCGCGAAGTGTTTCTGCGGCATCGCGAGCTTTGCGGCTGCTTCGTCGGCGCCCTTCTCGCCTCTATCCTTTCCCTCGGGCAGGGGAGGCGCTTCCTTCGTCGGCAGATCGACAGAGAGCTCGTCGCCCGATGCGACGCGGACGACGCGCGTTGCGTCGGTGCGGCCCGGCGCCTTCGCGACGAGGCGGTGCTCGCCCGGGGGCAGGATGAGCGGCATCTCGACGAGTGTGCCGAGCTCCTGATCGTCGACGTAGATCGTCGCGCCGTCGGGGCTCACGGTGATGGTGACGCGAGCGACGCGCGCGAGGACGGCATCCAGCTCGCTCTGCGCTGTCGTCAGCTTGTCCTGCTTCACCTGGCCTTTGCCCTCGACGATGAAGCGCTTGTAGAACTTCACGGCCTCTTGGTAGTGCGACAGCTCGCGGTGACAGACCGCGATGTTGTAGAGGACGAGCGGGTGCGGCTGGATCTCGTACGCGCGCTCGAACTCTGCGAGTGCCTCGGCGAACTTGCCCTCCTTGTAGAGGTCGACGCCGCTCTTGAAGAAGCGATCCGCGTCCTTCTGCTCCGAGGACTGCTCCTTCGGGTCGATCTTCTCCGGCTTCTCCGTCTTGTCAGGCGCTTTCTTTTTCTTCTTTGGCTTCGCATCCGCCACACCGCCGATCGCGCAGAGCAGCGCGACCAACCCACTCAGTTTTTTAATATTCATTGATAAGGGCTCGTCGAGTCGATGCGATCGTTCTTGCCGGTCTTGGGGATCTTGCCGGTCTTACCGGCCTTGCTTGCCTTGACGCTCTTGGGCGCAACCTTCGATAGCTCGAAGCCGAGCTTCTGATTCTCGTCGAACGCGATCTGCTCCTCGCGCTTCTCGTAGCCGTCGGCGGTGATCACGAGCGAGTGCTTCTTGTCGTCCTTGTCGACGGAGAGCTCGGTGCCCTCGATCGCCTTGCCGTCGAGCTCGAGCTTCGCGGTCGCCGGCTCGATGTCGAACTTGATCGCGATCTTCGTCGGCGCGGGCGGTGTCGCCACGACCGCAGGCTTGGTCTCGGGCGTCTCGACTTTCGGAGGTGCCGTCTCGACTTTCGGAGGTGCCGTCGCGACGACCTCGTCGTGCTGACTGGGCTTGTGGCCCTTGCCGCCGACCGCAACCGCAACACCGATGCCGGCTGCGATCACCGCGACGACACCGAGGAGAATGAACATCGGCGCCTTGGACTTCTGCTTTGTCGGCGTCATGCGCGCCGGTGCGGGCTCGAGCCGGCTCGCGATCGGGCTCACGCCGCTCAGGCCGTTCGGCGTTGCGAGCATGGTGCGCGACGTGGCGACCTCCTCGCGATTGAAGCCCTCGGTCAGTGACGTCTCGTTCGACGTGATGAGGCGTGGGTGCGAGAGCCGCTCGAGCGTGTGCTCGCGGAACGTCGGGCGGCAGAACGGCAGCAGTGCCCGCTCCAGCGCATCCGCATTTGCAGGACGCTGCGCCGGATCGAGCGCCATCGTCGTCAGGATCAGCTGTTCGAGCGCTTCGGGGATATCGGGTCGGATCTGGCGCGGCCGGACGAACTCACCGACCATCACGCGGTACATCAGCTGGTTATAGTTCTCGGCAGAGATCGGGACGGCGCCGATCATGAGCTCGTACATGATCACGCCGAGCGCATAGATGTCGGCAGCGGGCGTGATGTTGGTATCGCCGCGCGCTTGCTCGGGCGACATGTAATACGGCGTGCCGAGCACGAGGCCGGTCGTGGTCAGGCGGAACTCGCCGTCGCCGCCCGCAGAGCGCGAGATACCAAAGTCGAGCAGCTTGATCATCTCGCCGCGGCTCTGGCGCACGAGGTAGACGTTGTCGGGCTTGAGGTCGCGGTGAACGACGCCCGCTGCGTGCGCGGCGCCGAGCGGAGCCAGGATCGAGCACGCGAGCTCGCACGCGATATCGATCGGCATCGCACCGATGCGCTTGCATCGCGTCGCGAGCGACTCGCCCTCGAGCAGTTCCATGACGAGGAACGGCTCGCCGTCGTAGCTCGTGCCGATGTCGGTGACCTGTGCGATGCCCTCGTGGCCGATCTGCGATGCGGTGATCGCTTCGCGCTTGAAGCGCTCGATCATGATCGGGGAGTTGAGCTGCGGATTGAGGACCTTGATGGCGACGCGCTTGCGCAGCTGCGTGTGCGTGCCGTGATACACCGCGCCCATACCGCCTACCGCGATGAGGCCATCGATGCGGTACTTCTCGTCCAGCATCGTCCCCGGGCCGAGCTGGCGTTGCGCAGCTTCCTCCACGATCAAAGTGTACGACGCCGAGGGCGCCGTTTCACGTCCTGCAGCCGTAAGCGTAGGCGTACGCGTAAGCGTAAGCGATCGTTGTCTTCGTTCGAGGACACCAACCCAGAACGTGGACGCTGAGACGGAGCCGCCTACGCATACGCTTAGCGGGCTCCAAAACTCTACGTGTCAAAAACCTCGCCAGGCGAAGAGCGTATCGTTGTCATGATGAAGGAGTGGTGTGCGGGCGTAGCAATGATTGCGGCATTCACCGGGTGCGGCGACTCCGACTGTACGGATTCCGCGAACCTCTTCGACCCCGACGGGATCGAATGTCAGGCCAATCTTTTCTCGCTTACACGAGGTTGCATCACCGATGCGCTCTCTAACAACTTGTCCTTCAAGGCTCTTTGGGGTGCGAGCGGTGACGACGGTACCTACTTGATCAAGAACCACCAAAGTTACTACGTCCTCGATTTCTACGGGAGCGAGTCATCTTTCGTCGCGTGCACAGGGCTCGTCGACACAGCCGTATCGGACACGTGTGACGGTTCTCCTGACCACGACCAGTGGTGTTTCCATTGCGAGAATCCTGCTCCCCACGAAGCCTGCGACTAGACCCAATGGATGTCTTCGAGCGCTGGTGGGCCTACGCTTACGTGGCGCTTTTTTAGCGCTCGTTGCGAGACGGCAAAATACCCGTGGGACGCAGCTTCTCGTCGTCGCGCTGGACGAAGCGACGGTAGCCCACGTCCTTCCACCACGAGGTCCACTTCTCGACGGCGGCCTCGCGCTCGCGGCGCGGGAGGTCGTGGTAGTAGCCGAAGTGCTCGCCGGTCAGGCGGCGAAGCACGTTGATCGCGTTCTCGCGAATCGCGTCCTCTTTGTGCGAGAGACCCTCGATCTGCCACTCGATGCGACTGCGGTCGCGCGCGCCCTCGTGCCACTTGCGCCACTTGCGCTCGGACGTGGCGAAGTCCTGGGCCGTCAGTGCGACAAGTGCGCGGCGCGCATGCTCGCCCGCGCGATCATTGCGCTCGATCGCGCCGATCAGATCCGCCACCGCGTCGACATCGCCGAGCTCGACGATGGCGGCAGCGGCAGCGCCGACGACTTCCGGATCGCTCGAGTGGACGGCGCGTCGCACGCGCACGAGTGCGGTGCCGAGGTCGTGCACGGGATAGCCGGCGAGCGCTTCGATCGCACACGCGCGGACGCCGAAGTCCTGATCGAACAAGCGCTCGGCGAGGCCGTACACCGCGTTGCGCGGGCGCAGCTCCATCGCGCACACCGTCGCGTAGAAGCGAACGTCGCGCTGCGCGGCGGCCATCTTCTCGAGCAGGAGCTCGCCCGAGATCGAGCCGAGGCGGATGACGAGCTCGAGCAGGCCGCCGTACTGCGCCGCGCGCAGCGGTCGACCGGCGACAGCAAAGCGATCGACACGAAGCTTCCCGGGGAAGCGGCGGTTCAGCGCGCCCATCGAGTCGTTCGCGCGCTCGACAGCCTCGGTGATCTCGGCTTCGGCGTGGCCCTCGGGAGCGTTCTCGATGAGGTCGAGCAGAGCCTCGATGGGGCGGGTGGGGGCGGGCTCGAAGCTCGCCGCGAACGTCTCGATCGACGGTGCTTCGGGCTGCGTGGCGACGGCCCACTCGCTGTCCTCGTCGAGCTTGGCGGGGCCGCGCGTCGGCATCGCGTCGACAGGTACGAGCGGCGCTTGTGCTTGCGTCGCGCGATAGCCGGCTGACTTGTGTTTGACGATCAGGCGGCCGAGCGCTTCCGAGGCAGCGATCGCGAGTGGCAGCAGCTCTGTCACGTCGGCGATGCGGAGATCGTTTTGCACGCGGTGGGCGACGACAATCGCGACGACGCGGTCGCGCAGCACGATCGGCAGTAACAGCGCCGACGGCGGAATCGTGCCGCCCATGCGCAGGATCATCGCGTCGATCGCGGGATCGCCCGATGCGAGCGGCCCGATGTGCGGTTGGTGATTGTTGACGACAGCACGGAACGGCGACACCGAGTCGAGCGGGATCAACACGGTCGGCACCTGCGCCGCATCGAGCCCCGGCTCGGCGAGCGCGACACGACCGACCGCTGCGCCACCTTGCACCGTGAGGAGGCCAGCCCAACGCGCCTTGCTGCGCGCCGCACGGAGCAGCGTCAGGAACACCTCGTCGCGATCCTCGGAGACGGCGATCTGCTCGCGCGCCATCACGACAGGAAGTGGCGAGTCACGGCCCTCGATATCGATCGGCACCGTTGGCGGACGGCGCTGTGACTTGCTCGCTCCGCTCTTGAGGCGGGGGCGCGCGCCCGACGAATCGCCGCTGCCCTGCGCGCTCGGGACGCCGGTGCTAGGTACCAGGCCACCGTCGGGGGAGAGGAATGTGATCGACGGCGGAGCGACCGGATGCTCGGGGACACCATCGCGTCGCGCCGGTGTGGTGGCCGGCGGATTGGTCGGCGGCTTCTGCGCCTGCACACCGACGAGCGTGCGGCGGCTCGAACGCAGGTCGACGGCGGGATCGGGTGTTTGTGGCACGTCGACGATCTGCGTGTCGGGCGACGGCGTTTGCGTGCGGCTGACCGCGAGCGCCTTGTCGGTCGGTGGCTTGGTCGCCGGGCGGCGCGACGGATCGGGCATCCGTGTCGTCGCGTCGGCGAGAGCGGGCGTGCGCTCCGTGCGATCGGTCGCAACGGGGCGAGGCGCGGAGCCCTCCTCGATGATCACCGATCGCGCGCGGCCGACGACGGGCATCACGACTCCGTCGACGTCGAGCGACCGCGCGAGCGTCGTGAACCGCGCGGGCGCATCCAACCCGTACGCGGCGGCATACGCGATGTGCCAGCGGTACTCGGGCGTGATCAGCGGTTGCAGCGGACGATCGAGATCATCGGCGAGATCCTCGAGCTCGCTGATCTCGAGCGGCGAGCACACGAGCATGCGCAACGTCTCGCCCTCGAGCGTGAGCGGCACGGCGCGGCGCTTCTCCGCGATCTCGCGCGGCACGATGGCGACCGCACGCTCCTCGATCCGCGACGATTCATCGCGTGCGGCGGGCGGCAAACCAGATGCGAGTGCGAGGTACTGCGTCAGACGATCCTCGGGGACGAGGTTCATCTCGAGGAGGATCGTGTCGAGCGCGCCGCCATAGATGACCTGGCGCTGGAACGCCTTCTCCATGCGCTTGACGCCGACGAGGCCGTCGCGCACCAGCAGCGAGCTCAGTCGCGAGGGCATCGCCGCCTCATGCGCGAATCACGTACGTCCCAGCGATCCAGTCTTGCAGTCCACGTTTCTCGCTGTCAAAGCCCACCCACAGAAACCCGAGGAACAGCGTCGCGACACCCGCCACGTATCCCGCACACCGCATCGCGCAGCGCGCCGGGCTCGGCCGCTCGCCATACACGTCGATGATCTTCATCCCGAGCAGCTGCATTCCGAGCGTGCGGCCGACGGCGATCTGAAACGCGAGCAAGTAGATCAAGCCGATCGCGACCATCAGCACCATGCCCATCACGAGCGCGGGATCGGTCGCGAGAACGAGATCGATCCACATGTCGACGTCGAGCACGTGCATGTTGCTCGGCGGCAGATGCACGCCAGCAATCTTGCTCGCGAGCCACGTGATGATCAGCGCGACGGGAACAACGATCGCGAGATCGACGATCGCTGCTGCCGCGCGCTTCCAGAAGCCAACGACATAGACCGCAGGTGCCTCGCGCCGCGACGGCCTGGTCGGCGGCGCTGCGGGCGTGGGCGAATCGACCTCGCGCTCCGGCATCCTGAATTGATAACGCGCGCCCGATGCAGAACGCAAATACGCGGCATTCCGGCGAAACTTTTGTTCCCGGTCGGGTAGGTACCCGATCTACAGTCCGCCCATGAGGGGGATTCTCGGGCTATCTGCCGCACTTCTCGTCGGCTGCGCGCAGGCGGGACCCGGTTCCGGCCCGCCCAACGATCGCGTCGACGCTGCGGGGGGCGGGGACGACGGCACGGGCTCGGACCTCGGTAGCGGCCTCGGCTCGGACCTCCCCGACGCCGCCATCGACGCCCCTCCCGTCATGATCGACGCTGCGCCGGCCCAGGTGCTGTCCAAGACGTTCGCGGTCAAGATGGTCGGGGCGCACTACTGGCGCGGCTGGATCTCCAAGCAGGGCACGACGGCGGGTCGCTCCAGCGTCGACAACACGTTCACCGGCGAAATCTCCCCCGGTTATGACCTCGACAGTTACCTGGTCTTCCCGCTGACCGGGATCACCGCATCGCAGGTCATCGACGCGACGCTGCGCCTCCAGGTGCAGGGCTTCGAGGGGAACAATACCTCCACCGAGACGATCAGCGTGTGGGACGTCACGACGCCCGCGGACGTGCTCGACACCACCCCCGGTACGGTCGCGATTCACGACGATCTCGAGACGGGCGTTAAGTACGGGATGTTCCCGACCAAGGCCACCGACGTCGGGACGGTCCTCACAATCCCGCTCGATGCGGCCGCTGCGACCGACATCAAGGCCAAGATTGGCCAGGACTTCGCCATCGGTATGTCCATGGACACCGTGCCCGGCTACGTCCTCTTCTCCTCGAACAGCGAGGCCGAGACGCTCGAGCTGGTCATTCACTACAACCCGTAATCACGGGGTTATTTCGTGGATTAGGCCGGCGCAGCTGGGCGTTCTACCCGCCATGCAGCGCGCCGTGTGGTTTGGCATCGGGTCCCTCCTGGTCAGCGCGTCCGCCTTCGGAGCGATGAGGATCGCGAGCCACCACCCGGTGACCGTCGCGGTCGCCCCGCCCGTTGTCGTCAAGCCGGTCGTGAAGTCGGCCGCGAAGCCCGACCTCGCGGCGATGCTGAAGCAGCTCGGCACGCGTCTGCACGTCGACCTCGACGCGGCCTATCCCGCGATCGGTTCTAGCGAGCCGTACCCCGCCACGGATTCCGAGGAGCAGCCGCCGGGAAAGATCTTCGCGACCGAGCCGTGCGCGCGCCCCGATGACAAGGAGCGCGCTGCGATCACCAAGCGCGTTCGCGCGACCGTGGATAGCGGCGCGTGGCTCTCGTTCGGCTGCGAGGATCGCAACGGCATCGTCGTCGACGCGACGTTCGATACCGCGAAGAAGCGCCGGGACGGAGGCACGGACCTGACGGGTCACTGGAAGATCCTGCGCGTCTCCGCGAAGAAGATCACGACGCTCTACACGCTCGACGGCGAGTCGAGCCAGAACTGGATGGAGTGGTCCAACGAGCAGTCCGTGTCGACCTGGGCGCTCGTCGATCTCGACGGTGATGGCGTGCACGACATCATCTCGCTGCGAACGGTCCACGAGGGTGGCTCGTCGTCCTCCGACATCGATGTCGAGCTCCGTCGCTCGTCGGACAACAAGCTCATCACTCTCGGCTCGTTCACCGGCCTGCGCGATTGCGGGTTCGCGCGCGGCTCCACGTCGACACTGGTGCTGCACACCTCGACACTGGACGACGAGTGGAACGAGAAAGACGCGCACTACCAATGCCTCGCGTCGACTGGTCTCACCGATTGCCCCGCCGCAGCGGAAGCGGCGCGCATCGATCACGCGGTGCAGATCGCAGACTGGTTCGTCGCGGGGCATGCGTACGCGCCGGCTGACTCGGCCCTCCCCGATCGCGATCAGCTCGGCGAGATGCTCGACGTCGCGCGCGTGACCGGTGACGAGCGCGCTCGCCTGCTCGCTGCTGCCGACGAGACACCGGCGTCGTATCGCATCAAGCGCGAGATCGACGCGAAGCTCGCGGTGCGGGCTGGGCTGCCGGAGACACGACCGGCCCAGCTCGCCGCCGCGCTCGGAGACACCGCGTGCACGAAGTGCGCGTACAAGGTCGTCACGACGACGAAGAACCTCCCCGAACAGCGCCTCCAGCGCACCGATCGTCTCGTGTACGCCGGCAAGGTACTCGCGTCCGTCACCGTGCGCGGTCCCGCGTTCACGTGCAGTGCATGCGGCTTCGGTCCTCCAGAGCAGCAGTTCGAGATCAACACGTACCGCCACGGCGCGAGCACCGTCGCGCTCGTCTATCGCCCGGCTTCGATGGAGGAGGACAGCTCCGAGGTCGAGAAGCGCGCATCGACGCTCACCGATCGAACGGTCAACGTGTTTGTCGACGGCAAGCTCGTCGATCAACTGCCCGACGGGGGCGACTACCCCTGGTACAAGTTCGACCAGAACGCGTTTGCCACCGATCTAGCGAAGGTCAACAACACGCTCGTCCATTGGCCCGCCGTCCCAGCGGCCGCGATCCAGTACCTCGCCGACGAGACCGCTCGCACCGACGCCACGGAGCGCCTCGCCGGCTTCGATGTGACGCAGTGGGCAAACTCCGCGTACCGGGACCAGATAGTTCGCGACCGCGCGCTCGTCGGTATCTAGTACAGTTCGGCCATGAGGTCCGCTCTCGCGCTGATCGCCGCGCTGGCCGGCTGCGCGAGCATGAACAGCGGGGCGCCGCCTGCCGATGACGCCGGCCCCGGCGATGACGCGTCGCCCGCGCAGTGCATCGACATCGATCATGACGGTGTGTGCAACGCGGTCGACATCTGCCCCGGCGCGGACGACTCCGTCGACTCCGACGCCGACACCATCCCCGATGGGTGCGATGACTGCCCGGGCACCGACGATCGCATCGACGCGAACGCGAACAACATCCCCGACTGCGCCGAGGTGCTCACGAAGGCGATCGACCTCAAGGTCGTCGGCGGCAACTACTGGCGCGGCTGGCACTCACTCGGTGCGATGCACACGTCCGGCAACGACAACACCGCTACCGGTGATACGGGCGGCTCGATCTACAACAGCTACTTCATCTTTCCGCTCGCGGGCATCACGGCGTCGTCGATTCAATCCGTCACGCTCGAGCTCGAGCTCGAGTCCTATGTGGGGGCAGCGACCGAGACATTCTCGATCTGGGACGTCACGAGCGCGCCGTCCGACGTCGAAAACTCCGGCGACTCGTCGGTGATCTTCCCCGACCTGCAATCCGGCACGAAGTACGGCATGAACACGCTGACCGCCGGGCAGGTGAATCAGGTCATCACGACGCCGCTCGCCGCGGCCGCCGATGTGAAAGCGCATCTCGGTCAGGACTTCGCCGTCGGCGTGCACCTCGATACCGCCGCGGGAACGTACGTGCGGTTCTCGTCGGGCGAGGCCGGTGAGGTGCGTCACGACCGCCTCGTCATTACGTACGTGCCCTAGTCGGTGCGGTAGGGTTGCGTGATGCGATGCGTTTGGCTGATGGGATTGTTGGCGGTTGCCGGATGCGCTGACGATCCGGACTGCAGCTACCAGGCCGCAGTCGCGGAGTTGGGTGACCCGGCCGGGATCGATTGTACTGACCGCCCACGCGACGCGACGTTTTACGAAGCGGTTCGTACATGCGTGGCGGACGCGTTGGTGAGCGACAAGTCGTTCGTCGCTCTCCAGGGCGTCGATAACGGCTACAACGGATTCATCAAGAATGGTTCGCGCATCTACTGGCTTTGGTACTACCAGGACGGCGGGGCGGGCGGCGAAAACATCCAGTTGCGGACGCTCTACGACTGTTCGGCTCTCTTGGATCTCGCCCCGTGTTCGACGATGGACATGCAGCAAGGGTCGTTCTGCTTCGAGTGCGTGCCCAAAGCCGGCACCAAGCAGACATGCAACAGCTCGGACTAGCTAACTCGCGCGCGCGACAGCGAGTTGCTCGACGCGGAGGATCTCGCGGGCTGCGCGGACACCGCTCGCCAGTGCACCAGCGACGGTGCCTTCGTAGTCGGGATGCGTCGCTTCTCCCGCGAGGTAGAGGCGATCCTTCAGCGGACGTGCGAGGACCGCGGGCGCCTTGGAGCCGCCGACGCGCGTGTACGAGTACGCGCCGCGCGTGAGCGGATCGTGCGCGTAGTCGCGATAATGGTGATGCAGCAGCGACGCGTCGAGCACGGGCCGCGGAATGCCGACAGCGGCGGCGAACCCTTCGAGCGCGTGCGCGACGAGCTGATCGACGGAGAGAGTCGCGAGTGCGGTCGCATGCGGTCCACCGGCCCACGCCGTGATCTGGTGACCGCGATCTTGCGAGCGGATCCAGTACGTCGGGAACGGCTGGTTGTACGCGTGAATGAACGAGAGCGGACCGCGCGACTCCCAGATCGGTGACGAGAAGCAGAGGACGAGCTTCACGACGTGGCCCATCCCGATCTGTGCGAGCGCGGCAGCGTGGTCGCGGGGAAGGGCGGGCGTGAAGGCGACGCCATCGTCGGCGGGGGCGCGCAGCACTCCGACGGGGAGCGTGACGATCGCGCGATCGGCGAACAGTGCGGACGGGGTTCCCTCGTGCAAAAAGTCGACGCGAACGCGCGTCCCTGACCAATCGATCGCGCGGACGCGAGCACCATGGTGGAACCGGACGCCACTCTCGGCGGCGCGCGCAGCGAGCCAGTCGGCGACGGGGCCGTAGCCCGCGCGGATGCGGTACTGCGCGGAGTCGTCGTCCTCGATGCCCGCGTCGGCCCTGAGACCCGCGACCGAGATGTCGTCGAGCGGTGCGGCGTAGAAGCCTTCGATACTGGAGGCGAACAGAGCGTCTGTGGAGGACGAGAATTTCTGGTCGCGGCGATATGTCTCGGCGGACATATCGTGTTTGTCCGTCGTCGGGCCTTCGACGAGCGCGTCGGCGAGCGTCGTCCAGATGTTCTGGATCTCGTGGAGCGCGCCGCCGTCATAGCTGTGGTGCAGCTCGCTAACGGCGTCGAGCTCGAGGGGAGCGCCGCGAATGAGACGTTTGGTGAGGTCCGGATCGCCGTGGACATACTCGGGGCCAAGCTCGACAGGCAACCCGACGTTCGCGTCGCGGACGGTTTGCGCGCGGCCACCCACGCGATCACTAGCTTCGAGCACATCGACTTCGTAGCCGTGCTCTCCGAGCTCTCGTGCTGCCGCGAGCCCCGCCATCCCGGCTCCGACAATAACTACATGAGACATGTGGCGTACGGGTGCAACGCCCGCGCCGCATGTAGGTGGCGGCTCAGAGCTCGGAAGACTTACGAGTGCGTGAGCGCGCGCACGATAGCGACGGCGGCGACGGGCGCTGTCTCGGCGCGCAGGACGCGGGGGCCGAGGCCGACACCGACAAAGCCGGCAACGAAGAGCAGCTCGATCTCGGAAGGAGCGAGTCCACCTTCCGGACCGCTCGCGAAGACGATGCGATCGCCGTGCGCGAGAGCGCGATCGAGCGGGGTATCGCTCGTGGGGTCGAGAACCAATTTGGAATCGGAGCTCGCCGAGGAAGAAACGGCTGCTTGCAGCGTATCGCTCCACCGAACCGTGGGAACGGTTGCGCGTCCAGACTGGCGTGCGGCGGCGGCGAGCGCCGCTTCGTACTTCGCGATCCGCGACGTGAGCCGCTCGGCTTCGAGCTTCACGACCGAGCGCTGCGCGGGCCACACGAGAATGGAATCGGCCCCGACCTCGACGAGCTTCTCGAGTGCGGTGTCCATGCGATCGCCTTTGATCAGCGGCAACAGGATCGTGATGTGCGGAGGCGCGGCGACGATCGCCGCGGGCGTCGAGACAGACAGAATGGTCTCTGTCTCGGTCATACGGACAATGGACGCGCTCGCGCGATGACCTTCGCCGTCGACGAGGTCGACCGCATCGCCGATCCGCGCGCGACGCACGCGACCGAGGTAGTGATGTTCGTCGCCGGCGACGGACAGCTCGCCCGCGCGTAGAGATCCGGGCGCGACGAAGATCCTCACTTGCGGAGCGTGACGCTAGACCATTGCGCGTCGTCGGTGCTCGGCTTCACGCGCACGATACGGAGGCCTGCTTCGGCGAACTCGTCGGCGATCGGCTGCGCTTGCGGCGTGAGGAGGCCGGATAGGATGATCGTTCCACCGACAGCGACCCGCTCGACGAGCGCGGTCTTGAGCTCGCGCAGCACGTGCGCTTGGATGTTTGCGAGCACGAGCGGGAATGCTTCGGTCAGCTCGCCGCACGGTGTTAGTGACGCCTCGATCCGATCCGCACATCGGTTGACGGCAGCGTTGTCGAGCGTCGCGTCGATCGCGAGCTGATCGTTGTCGACCGCCACGCACGTCGCTTGCGGCCAGCGCTTCACGGCAGCGATCGCGAGGATGCCGGAGCCGCAGCCCACGTCGAGCACACGGTTCGGAGACTGCTCGCGATCGGCGAGGTCCTGGATCTCCTCGAGCACGAGGCGCGTGGATGCGTGCGTACCGGTACCGAACGCCATGCCGGGATCGAGATCGATCACGACCTCGCCAGGCGCCGCAGTGTATTTCTCCCAGCTCGGCACGACGACGAACTGCTTCGTGAGGTGCGAGACCTTGAAGTACTTCTTCCACGCGTCGCGCCACTCTGCTTCCGGCAGGGCGGTTGCCATGCGGATCTTCGCGGGATCGATCTGCGCGCCGTTGGCGGCCCAGCGCGTGGCGGCATCCTTTGCATCGGCGAGCGCGACCGGGGCAGCTTCTGCCGCGACCCAAAAGACGACCTCGTCGCCCCGTTGTTCGGCACCTGCCGCGGCATGCGCGATCTCGGCAACGACGAGCGCGGAGATGTCATCGACCTCGGCCGCGCCGACCGGAACCACGATCTCGACCCAGTCGGTCGGTACAGCAGCCATGCCGTTTCGTATCACGTCCTCACCCGAATCCCGAAAACGCGAAGCGCGCCGAAGTCCGGGGACCTGGGCGCGCATTTGCTTCTGCTATGGAACGATTCAGCGCGGCGGCGGCGGCGACACGCGGCGCTTCATCTCGCGGCGGAGGCGCTTGCGGGCCTCACGGGTCTTCCGCTTCTTCTTGACGCTGGGCTTCTCGTAGAAGCGGCGGCGCTTGAGCTCCTGCAGGATGCCTTCCTTGGACATCTTCTGCTTGAGGATCTTCATCGCCTTTTCGAGGCTGTCGCGAACCTCGACTTCGACGGGCTTTCCAAACGATGAGCTTTCCATAGCGGATGAAGTGGGTACCCGATCGCGGCGAGGAGATCAAGCCTCCGGCGCTCGGGACGCCCAGCTAGGCCTTGTTGTGCTTGTAGAAGAGCGTGATGGTGAGGCAGTGGAACTCGGAGTCCGAGCTCTGCGTGACGATCTTGTCCACGATCTCGTGGTCCGGGTGCGACCGGATCCAGTCCGTGATCAGCTCGCCGAGGAGCTCGCGCTCCTTGGCCTTGGTAGCCGAAAAGACTTTAACTCCGGTGACATCGATCATCCGTGCATCCTCCACCGAACCGGTTTGCATACGTGCCACGTCGCTCCACCTTTACTGAGTGCAGCAGGTCGCTGCATTGGGTTGTGAGGCCACCTTGACCGGATATCAGATTCCAGTCAAGTCGTAGAATTCTATAATTGATGAACCGCAGGTTAAGCAAGCAACGGAAAAGCCTGGTGTGAGGTCCGGTCTGGTAGTGTGCGCCGCCAAAAGGGAACCCATGCGCCGACTGCAATATGCCGCTGCCCTCGTGTTGGCGCCGGCCGCCGCTCTCGCCCAACCCGCGAAAACTCCTGGCCAAGCTCCAGCCCCCGTCGCGAAGACCAAGGCGATCGTAAAGCTGCCGACCATCGAGACGTTCACTCTAGCGAACGGCTTGACGGTTGCGGTGTTGCCGAACGATTCGGCGCCCGTAGCCGCGGTTCAGCTTTGGTACCACGCGGGCAGCAAGGACGAGCCCCGCGACCGCCGCGGCTCGGCCCACATGTTCGAGCACATGCTGTTCAAGGGCACGCAGCACGTGCGCGCCGAAGCTCATGCGCAAATGATCAACGGCCTCGGCGGCTACGTGAACGCGCAGACCGATGAGGATGCGACGCACTACATCAACACGCTGCCATCCGACTACGTCGACTTCGCGCTGCAGCTCGAGGCCGAGCGCATGCGCAATCTTCTCTTCCGTAAAGAGATGGTCGATGGCGAGCGCAGTGTTGTCGAAGAAGAGATTCGCCAGCAGGAGAACTCGCCCGTTGCGCGCGGGTTCCTACGCTTCCTCGAGGTCGCGTTCACGAAGCATCCCTATGCGTGGACGGCCGGCGGCACGATCGCGGATCTCGATCACACGACCGTCGATGATCTGAGGAAGTTCTACACGACGTATTACCAGCCCAATAACGCGTTGCTCGTCGTCGTCGGCAAGACGAACGCGGCGGCCGTGAAGGCGTCGGCGGAGAAGTGGTTCGGACCGATCGCGAAGGGAGCGGAGCCTCCGCGTCCCGCTGCCACGGCGCAGGAGCCCAAGCAGGACAAGCAGCGCAAGGAGACCGTCGAACCGAGCCAGATCGGCCTGACGCTCGTCGGTTGGCACATCCCGGCCGCAAAGGACGCGGACTCGTACGCGCTGCAGGTCGCGACGATCCTCCTCGGCGCGGGTGATTCATCGCGCATCAAGCAGCGCCTGAAGAACGCCGACCCCAAGACCAAGAAGGCGCTCGCGCTCGACGGTGGCATGCAGTCGCTCGTTCGCGAGGATCCGGGCATGACGATCGCGATCGGTGCGTATCTCGATCCGGCGCAGGCCGCGCCCGTCGAGGCCGCGATCTTCGACGAGGTGAAGAAGCTCGCCGACAAGGCGCCGTCCAATGACGAGCTCCGCAAGGCAAAGAACGAGGTGCAGTCCGGCTTCGTGTTCTCGCTCGAGGACGCGCAGGGGCTCGCCGATGCGATCGGTCGCTCGTGGATCCAGACGGGCGATCCGCGCTCGTTCCTCAGCGACGTCGACAAGATCGAGAAGGTCACGGGCGCCGACGTGCAGCGCGTGATCAAGACGTACATGACTCCCGAGCTCGCCACGATCGTGGTGATTCCGCCGAAGGGCCGCTGAACGATGCGCGCATATCTTCTGACTGCTGTTGCCGTGTCTCTGTGTTGCGTTGCCTGTGGACCCAAGCCGAAGCCAAACCCGATCCCCGTGTTGCCGGGCGACGGCGACGCGAACACCGCCAAGCCGCCTGTCGAGGGACCGCCCGTCGCGGTGGATCCGTGGACCGGTAAGTCCGACATGATCGGTGCGCCTGCGGCGGCGACGCCCGTCGCGGTGAACCTGCCCCCGATCGACGAGCTGAAGCTCTCGAACGGTCTGCAAGTCTACGTCGTGAAGAGCGATCGCTTGCCCGTCGTGTCGATGCAGCTCGCGATCAAAGCGGGCCGCATGGAAGAGGCACACGCGCGCCTCGGCGTATCCGAAGCGACCGCGAACATGCTCGTCAAGGGCACCAAGAAGAGGACGGCGCTGCAGATCGCCAAGGCGATCGACTTCGTCGGCGGAACAATCCGCGCGGACTCGACGTACGAAGCGACGCTGTTGTCGTGCAGCGTTCTCTCGCGCGACATGAAGACGTGTCTGGATCTCTTGCCCGACATGCTCACGCAGCCCGCGTTTCCGCAGGACGAGCTGCAAAAGGTGAAGGACGACATGACGGCGGATGTCCGTCAGCGCCTCGACGACGCGGGCAAGCTCGCCTCGATGCACGTGCAGAACCTCCTGTGGGGCAACGACCACGTGCGCGGCTGGATCAACAGCGAAGCGTCCATCGCCGCGATCGATCGCGATGCGGTCCTCGCCTGGCACAAGGCGTGGTTCGTTCCCGAGAACGCGATCCTCGTCGTCGCTGGTGATGTCGATTCGAAGAAGCTCAAGGGCGACCTCGAGCGCGCGTTCGGTGGATGGAAGAAGGGACCGACTCCTCCCGCTCCGACGTACAAGGAGCCGACGCTGTCGGGCAGCCGCATTCGGCTCGTCGACAAGCCGGGCCAGACGCAGACGCACATCCGCATCGCGCAGTTCGGTATCAAGCACGACGATCCGCGGTTCTTCGACACGCTCGTGTGGAACTACACGCTCGGTGGCGGCGCGTTCAGCTCGCGTTTGATGAAGGTCGTGCGCGTCGAAGGCGGCAAGACCTACGGAGCATCGTCGAGCTTCGATCGCAACATGGACAAGGGCAGCTTTGTCGCGACGACGTTCACGCGCAACAAGGAAGCGGTCGCGACGACGAAGCTGATGCTCGGCGAGATCGCGAAGATGGCAAAGGAAGGCCCGAGCGATACCGAAGTGGCTGCTGCGATCTCGAACATCGCCGGCGGATACGGTCTGCGCTTCCAGAGCGCGTCCGACGTTGGTGGCGCGCTGCTCGGCGCGGAGCTCCACAACTTTGGCCGCGAGTACCTCGCGAACTATTCGCTCGCGGTCGCCAAGGTGGACCAGGCTTCGGCGAAGCGCGCCGCGAGCGAGATTCTCGATCCCAACTCGTACGTCATCGTCATGGTCGGCGACGCCAAGGACCTCGAGCCGCAGTTGAAGGCGGCGGGCTGGCGCTACGACAAGGTCGCATTCACGGATCCCGTATCGCCCGAGCCCGTTCGTCAGGACGCGCCGGTCGATCCCAAGGATGTCGTCGCGGCTCACAAGCTGGTCGACGCAGCGATCGCGGCCAAAGGCGGCAAGGCCAAGCTCGCGAGCATCAAGTCGTTCAAGATGGTCGCCGAAGGCACGACGTCGTTCGGCCCGCAGACGCTGCCCGTCGTGACGGAGCGCGTGTTCGTGCTGCCTGACCGGATGCGCATCGACGCGACGATCCAGAACGCGATCAAGGTGATCATCGCCGTGAACGGAAAGAACGGCTGGCAGTCCGCGCCCGATCCGCAGACGCGCAAGACCATGACCGAGGACCTGCACGCCGAGGATCTCGATCAGATCGACTTCGAGCGCTGGCGCGAGCCGGAGCTCATCCTCCTCAAGGCGGCCGATGACAAGGCGAAGCTGCGGCTGATGCCCGACGAGACGATCGACGGCAATCCGCAGTCCGTGATCAAGCTGCGCGCGCCCGACGACGTTGTCGATCTGACGATCTACATCGACAAGAAGACCAAGCTCGTCACCCGCACGATGTACTCGGCGGACGGCCGCAGCGAGACCGATGACTTCGCGGACTACCGCACGATCAGCGGCGTCAAGGTCGCGTTCAAGCGCAACAGCAAGGGCACGGGCGACAACGCTCGTTCGACGGATCTCGTGTTGAAGACTGTCGAGGTCGATCCGAAGATCGACGACACGTTCTTCGACAAGCCGGCAGCCGCTGCTGTACCCGCTCCGCCCGATAAAAAGACGCTCGATACCAAGTCAGCGCCCGAGAAGAAGTGATCCGCGCGCTCGTCGTTCTCGCTCTGCTGGCGATCGCGACGCCAGCGCGAGCCGATACCGACGAGCCGCCCGTCGTCCAGCTGGTCACGTTTGGCCCCGGAGCCGGCCTGTTCGAGCGCTTCGGTCACGCTGCGATGTGCCTCCGCTACCAGGAGGTCACGCACGACGTGTGCTTCAACTATGGAGTCACCGACTACAGCGCGGGTGCGTCGCTGATCTGGAACTTCATCCGCGGCGCCCAGCTGTTCTGGTCCGAGCCAGCGAACTACTACGGCATGCTCGACGACTACGTCGACGAAGACCGCGACATCTGGCAGCAGACAATTCCCACGACGCCGGCGCAGGCGCGCGCGATCGAGAAGCGCTTGTGGCACGACGCGGATCGCGCCAATCGCGACTACATCTACGACCACGTCTACAACAACTGCGCGACCCGGTTGCGCGACATCCTCGACGAGGAGCTCGCGACACCGGAGGCAGGCGCGCCGGGGACCAGCCGAGGGGCCCTGCGCGGTGGTGCGACTGCGCCGACGGACATCACGCTGCGCGCAGTAGAGGCGCGCGGGTTTGCAGAGACTCCGGTGCTGCTCGCGTTCACCGACTTCGCGCTCGGGCACGGGATGGATCGACCGCTCCCGCGGTGGGACGCGATGTTCCTGCCGGAGGTGCTGCGCGCAGAAGTCGGCAAGCTTCCGGGCGTGCTCACCGACGGGATTCATCTGCGAAAGGCTCCGCCGTTCCCGACGGATCCGGGATGGACCGGTCGGCTTGTCTTTGGCGCGGCGGCCGTCCTGGTTCCGCTGCTCGCGTTGCTGCTGCGCAAGAAGCGACGCTTGTCGGTCGCGATCGCGATGACACCGCTCGTGTTCTGGAGCGTCGTGATCTGGACGCTGGTGATCATTTCTCCGATCGCGCTCGTTCGCTGGAACCAGGTCGCGCTCGTGTTCCTGCCGATCGACCTCGCGATCCCGTGGCTCGGCGCAAAGCGCAGGCTCTATCTCGAGGCGCGCATCGTCGAGGTCCTGCTCCTCGCGATCGCGTGCGCGCTAGGCCTTCTCGCGCAGCCACTGTGGATCCCGATCGCGACCGCCTTGTTGCCGCTGATCGTCCTGTTCAGTTTGTCCGCGGTGCGAGGTCTGGGTCGGCAAGATAGCGCTGGTACAGGTTCGAGTTGAGCCTGTGCGCTGCGCCCGCGGCTGCGCCGATGCACATCACGTGGAGCAGCACGCCAGGGAGGAACAACAGATATCCGAGCCCGACGAGGAGAAACCACAGCACGCCGGCAATGGGGCGCCCGGCGTAGAACTGTCCCGCGCCGGGGATCACGAGCGACAGCACCGCGGCGAGGCCGGGTGATGCAGCGCGGCCGCCGCGCAACGCGAGCGGCAGGCTCGTCGGGCGAATCACCTTGAGTACCAACGGCTCCTCGCGGGGAGTGAGCTTGCGGCGATTGGGCAGGTTGTAGACGACCGTGCCGGTGTCATCGACGTCCATGCTGATGCGGTTGCGCGTCGCGAGGGTTTCGAGCACTCGCTCCGCATCGTCGATCGAGCAGTGTGCGTAGTACGCGAGTGCTGGCGGCGTGATGCTCGCGTCTGTCTCGTAAGCAAACTCGAGCAGACGTTGCTCGATGATGCCCGGGTCGTCAGTTCGTTCGATCGCCATGCCTAGTCCTCCTCGCGCTTGAGTGCGCGCAGTTGAGCGAGCGTGATCGCTTGCTTCGTCGACGCGTAGTCGCGCCACGGGTCCTTCACCTTCCCCAGGCGAGCGGGCACCGTGCTCACGGTGAACGCACTCGGGTCGATTCCGTTCGCGAGCTCTTCCCACGAGATCGGTATGGCGACGGGCGCTCCCGGACGCGAGCGCGGAGAGTAGGGCGCGATGAACGTCGCACCGCGGCCATTGCGGAGATAGTCGAGGAAGATTTTGCCCTTGCGCGCGGCCTTGGACATGTTCGTCGTGAAGTGCACCGGATCGTCCGCGACCATCTGCTCCGCGACGAGCTTGGTTGCGAGCTTGAAGTCGTCCCACGAGAGGCGTCGCTCGACCGGTACGACGACGTGTAGTCCTTTTCCGCCGGTCGTCTTCACGAAGCTCGCGAGGCCGAGATCAGCGAGGCGCCGCCGCACCGCAAACGCGGCGAGTGCGACCGTGCTCCACGGCAGGCCGACATCGGGATCGAGATCGAACACCATCACGTCAGGGCGCTCGACCTTGTCGACGTGGGATCCCCACGTGTGGATCTCGAGCGTGCCGAGCTGTGCGAGACCGACGAGCCCCGGCATGTCGTCGATGTACATGTACTTGACCTGCGTGCCGTCAGCCTCCTCGAGCTCGACGGGATGGATCTGCGCCGGCGATCCAGCGAGCAGCTTCTTCTGGAAGAAGCACTTCTTGCCCGCGCCTTCCGGACACCGCACCAGCGTCAGCGGCCTCTTCTCCACGTGCGGGAGCATGTGCTCCGCGACGACGGCGAGATATGCGACGAGCTGCCCCTTCGTGAGTCCCTGATCGGCCCACAGGACTTTGTTCAGGTTCGTGAGGCCGTAGCCGAGCGGTAGCTGCGCGACGAGGTTTGCGAGCTCGTTTTGGTTCGCGGCCGGCTTGAACACGGGCTGCGACGCGAGCTTCACCGGGCGATTGCTGCGCCACACGCGATCTGGATTCTCCGCGACCTGCTCGACGGTGCGCCCACTGATCACCGATTCGGGTCGCTCCTCGACGATGTCCTTCTTGTCATCTGCCGCAGCGTCGCGACCTTTGAACAGCAGCCAGCCCTCTTGCTTGCCCTGCGGCTTTGTCCGCACGAGGTGCCAGCGTCCGGACAGCTTCTCGCCGTGGAGGTCGAACGTGATCCGGCCCTTCGCGAGCATCGCGCGCGCACCGTCGAGACCACCTTCCGGATCCCACGTGCCGCGATCCCACACGACGACGGAGCCGCCGCCGTACTCGCCCTTTGGAATGATGCCCTCGAAGCCCGCGTAGTCGAGCGGATGATCCTCGGTGCGCACGGCGAGGCGCCGCTCCTTTGGAGACAGGCTCGGACCTTTCGGCACGGACCACGAGAGCAAGACGCCATCGAGCTCTAGGCGGAAGTCGTAGTGCAGGCGACTCGCCGCGTGCTTCTGGATGACGAACGAATTTCCCGCACCCGGCTTTGCTGCGCCACTGGGCTCGGCCGTGCGCGTGAAGTCGCGCATCGATCGATACTTCGCGAGCTTATCGACGTTGCTCCGAGCCATGCGGAGTGACGCTGCGAATCAGGTGCCAGATCGTCGCGGGCGTCAGCGCACGGGGCGAACGATCGCTGCGAATTCATCGGGCGGCAGCGCGTTCAGCACCTGGTGTTTCCGGATGCGAGCGCGGCGGGCCATATGGACGGCATTGTTTGCCATCGCGATGCCCTTGGTGGAGTGCGCGTCGCTCGAGAGCACGAACTTGATGCCGCGCGCGGCCGCTTTGCGCGCGTTGATGGGATCGAGATCGAGACGGTGCGGATCACCGTTGAGCTCGATCGCGACCCTGGACTCCGCCGCCGCATCGAGAACCTCGTCGATGCGGACTTTCACCGGATCACGGCGCAGCAGCATGCGGCCGAGTGCATGGCCCCAGATCTTGAAGAACGGCTGGCGCATCATGTTCACGAGGCGGCTCGTCGCGCCGTCCTCGTCGAGCTGGAAGCGCTGATGGATGCTCGCGATGACGATGTCGAGCTCCGGAACGATCTCGGCCGGCACGTCGATGGTGCCGTCGATGTTGATGTCCGCCTCGGTGCCGCGGAACACGCGCGCTTCGGGGGCTTCGAGCGCCGCGATCTCTGCGGCCTGCGCGTAGAGCTGCGCGAGATCGAGGCCACCCGCGTAGGAGGCCGCGGCCGAGTGGTCGGTGATCGTGATCGCTTGGTAGCCGAGCTCGGCGGCGGCGCGCACCATCTCCGCGACCGAGTTGCGACCATCGCTATACGTCGTGTGGCAGTGCGTCGCGACGCGAAGATCATCGAGCGTGATCAGATCGGAGAACGTGTCTCCGTCGAGCGCCATCGCGATCTCGTCGGTGCCGTCGCGCAGCTCGGGCGGAACGAACGGCATGCCGAGCGCGGTGTAGACGTGTGCCTCGTCGGCCGCTTCGAGGATGTCGAGGTTCATGCCGCGATCGCGGGCGCGCGCCTCGAGGAGGGCGACGTGCTCTTTGGAGCCTGTTGCTTTGAGCTGCGCCCAACCGAGCTTGGCAGCTGGCGCGAGGTGCATCTCCGTGCGGAGGCCGCCGGCCATGAAGCCGATGACGGGCGTGGTGCTGCGATCGACGGACGTGATCAAGCCGTACGCCGCGAGGCGATCGATCATCGCGTCGGGCGTGTTCGTCGCGACCGCGAACGCGAGGTGATCGACGACCTCCATCCAACGTCGGAGGGGACCGCAGATCTCGACGCGCTCGCACGCACCCGCACGGAGATACGCCGCGAGAGATTCCGCCGACGGCAGCGCATCGGAGTGCAACACGCTACCGCCCTGAAGCTTTCGCTGCTCGATGGCGGCAAGGATCTTGGTCTCGCTCAGCTTGCCGATGCCGCCGATCTCGCGCAGCTGGCCGGCCTTTGCTGCAGCGGCGACCATGTCGATGTTCTCGGGCTTGAGCGCCTCGTAGATCTTGCGCGCTTTGGGCACGCCGACCTTGGGCAGCTGCGAGAGCTCGATCACGACGGGTGGCCACGTCGCGCGCTGGCGCTCGAGCAGGGGCACCGTCCCTGTCTTCCACAGCTCGACGATCACGCGCGCGATCGACGGCCCCACGCCGGGGAGCTCTTCGACCTTGCCCTCGTCGATCAGGCGCGGAAGCCCATTCGCGGCGGCGACTGATTGCGACGCTCGCTCGTAGGCGAAGGCACGATGCCGATCGCCGTCGAGCTCGTAGTACACGGCGAGCTCGCGCAACAGTGCTGCGATCGTCGCCGGGTCCATGGCTCTGTGTACCCTACTGTTGTGTGTCGCGCGGCTCGGGCGCCGGCTTCACATCACTTGGTTGAGTGACCGGCGTGCCGGGCGTTCCTTCGGGAGCGGGCGGCGGCGAGAACGCACCGGGCTGCGCATCGGGCGCGGGCGCCGGCGCGTTCGATTGATTCGTCGGGGCAGGCGTCGCGGGTGCGGGGCCTAGCGGTAAGGCGATCTCTCCGCTCACAACCGACGGCGGGCCGGCGTCGGGGTTGGGCACCGACGGATCCTGCGGGCCCATCGATACGTGAGAGTCGCCGAGCGGCGGTCCGACGTGCGCTGGCGGCGCAGCCTCGCGCGCACACGCCACACCGAGGACGCTAACTAGCAGCAACAACGTACGCATGAGCATGGGTACTGCGAGCAGCGTGCCGGCACGCGCATCGCATGGTTGCGAGGGATGCCCGCTCGCAGCATCGATACGGCGACCATCGCGTTCGGCTTGGTCTCGATCCCGGTCAAGATCTACTCGACCAACGAGCCCTCGCACGAGATCCACTTTCACTTCATCCACGAGGGCTGCGGCGAACGCGTCAAGCAGTTCTACGAGTGCCCCAAGCACGGCAAAGTGGATCGGTCCGAGATGACGAAGGGCTTCGAGCTGACGAAGGGAAACTTCGTCGAGCTGTCCAAGGACGAGCTGAAGAACCTCGAGGCGGTGTCATCGGAGGAGATCGAGATGCGCGAGTTCGTTCCGATCAGCGCCGTCGATCCGATTCTGGTCGACGCGACGTACTACCTGGGGCCAGGCAAGGGCGCCGAGCGCGCGTATCGGTTACTGCGCGACGCGATGGAGAGCGAGGAGCTCGCCGGCATCGCCGCGTACTCCGCGCGCGGCAAGCAGTATGTCGTGATGGTGCGTCCGTTCGAGGACGGCCTCGCGATGCACCAGCTGCGCTACGAGGACGAAGTGAAGTCGTGGAAGGAAGTTCCGATCGGCACCATGCCCAAGCCGCAAGCATCGGAGCTCGCGCTCGCCGCGAAGGTGATCGGGCAGTTGAAGACGGACGAGCTCGACTTCGGCAAATACAAGGACGAGGTGAAGGGACGCGTGCGCAAGCTCATCGCCGAGAAGGCGAAGGGTGGCGAGATCCTCGCGCCCGAGGCCGAGGAGCGCGCGCCGATTCCGGATCTCATGGCGGCGCTCAAGGCATCGCTCGCGACAGACGCGCGGCCTCACAAGGCACCGGCGCGAGCGAAGCGCGCTACGCCTCACGCGCGAACACGCGCTGCGCGACCGCAGGCGCGATCATCGACCGCGCGAGCTCGACGCCAAACTCCTCGTCGTGCCAGTAACAGATGAAGTCGTCGCTCGTGCGCAGCAAGCGCCGCGCATCCGCGAGCAAGCGCCGCGCGATCCGCTCGAGCATCGCGAAGTAGAGCCCTTGCGTCTCGCGCCATTCGTCCTCGTCGCCGCGTGTCGCATACTCCGTGAGCTCGTGCTCGAGCGGCTCGCGGTCGGGAAGATCGATCTCGCTGTACGGCCAGTCGGCGGGCGTGAAGCGCGCGCTCCAGAAGCTCGACGGATCATCTGCCGCTGGTCCCGCTTCGTTGGATGATGCGGCGAGCGCAGGGACTCCCAGCGTGGCGCCGAGCTCGCGATACACCGTGTGAATCGCGACCGCGTAGAACGTCTCGTCGGTGTGCTCGGCCGCGAACGCAGCGAGTCCTTCGCGCAGCGCATGCTCGAGGCGAGGTTCAAAGGCAGCGAGGTCCACGCTGCGAGGCTACCTCACGGATACGGGCGACCGGCGTCGTGCGGTGGCGGCGGTAGCAACGCATCTCCACGTGCGCCGTCGACCGGCAGCCTCGCATCGGGCATCTGCGGCGCTGCATCCGGTGCGAGCGGCGTGTCGCGCAGCCCCGCGTCGACGACCTGGTACTGGTCCGCAGCGAACTCCGGCGTGCCGACGACCTGGACCTTCGTGATCGGTCCGTTGTTCTTTGGCATCGGGTTCGGCATCGGCGTCGGCGGCATGTCGGGGCTCGCCTTGTTCGGCGCGCCACCATCGGGAGTCGGGAACGTGGGGCCGGGCACCGACGGGGCAGGGTCCTCGGTGGGGCCGCGAGAAGGCGCGGGATCTCCCGACCTCCCCACTCGGTCGGGGCTCGGGGCGAGCGGAGGTGCCTCGGGCTGAGCGGCACGGCACGCGACCACGACGGCTCCAACGCCAACTGCTGTGACGAACAGGTGCTTTAGATGAATGAGGCGCGACATGGCGGAATCTCCTGCGCGATCGGTGTGCGAGGTCCGTGCCGGGTACTCCGGTGTGCGTATGCGCGCCGCGTGCGCTGTTACCCCAGCGATCGCTTGCCGCGAGCTCGGAGTGAATCTATATTCATTACCGTGAATCTCGGTTCAGCAGCGCGCAAACCGAAACGCAAGGCGGCGCTCAAGGTGACGACAACGAAGTCGGCTGCCCCGAAGGACGTGCTGCGCTCGCAGCTGCGCGAGACGGTCACGGCGACGATCCTCGACGCCGCGGAAGAGCGGTTTGCGTCGCAAGGACTCACCGCTGCGTCGCTCGCGGAGATCGCGAAGGCAGCCGGGGTGGCCGTCGGTACGCTCTACAATTACTTTGCGGACCGCGAGGCGCTCGTGACCGCACTTCTGGCCTCGCGGCGCGACGCATTGCGCGCGCAGTTGATCGTCGCGCTCGAGGCGGGCAAGGCCGACAAGTTCGAGCAGCGCCTGCGCGCGTTCAGCCGCGCCGCGTTCCAAACGTTCGAGAACCTCCGCTCCTACATGAAGATCATGTTCCAGGCGGAGCACCTCAAGCACCACAGCAAGACCGACATCTTCCAGCTAGTCGAGCAGCAGATCGTCGCCGCGGGTGTCGCCGAAGGCGTGATCGAGAAGCGCGACGCCGATACGTTCGCGACGCTCTACATCGGTGGAGTGCGGAGCGTCGTCGTGCGCTCGCTCGACAACAACACGCCGTTCGTCGACAAGGCCGATGCAATGATCTCCATGCTCCTGGACGGAGCGCGGCGAAATCCGTGAGCGAGCTCCCAACTCTCTCGCCGGCCACGGTGACACCGCAGGTCGGCAAGTGGACCGTCGCCATCTCCGTCGCGTTCGGTTCGCTCATGGCATCGATCGATACGTCGATCGTGAACGTCGCGATTCCGCAGATCCGCGGCCAGCTCGGCGCGTCGCTGCAAGAGATCACGTGGGTCACCACCGCGTACATGATCGCGATGGTTCTCGTGATGCCGCTGACGGGCTTCCTTGGCTCGTTCTTTGGTCAGAAGCGCGTCTACCTGATGTCGCTCGTCATCTTCACGATCGGCTCCGTCCTGTGCGGCACCGCTCGCTCGCTCGAGATGCTGGTGCTGTGGCGCATCGTGCAGGGCCTCGGTGGTGGCGCGCTGCAACCGACGCAGCAAGCGATTCTGCGCCAGACGTTCCCGCCGTCCGAGCAAGCGATGGCGATGGCCGTGTTCTCGATGGTCATCATGGTCGGTCCCGCCGTTGGCCCGGTGCTCGGTGGCTACATCACCGACAACATGTCGTGGCCGTGGATCTTCTTCGTCAACCTCCCGGTCGGCATCCTCGGCATCTACCTCACGTTCCGTAACGTGCACGAGCCTGCCGACGTGCTCGTCGAGAACCGTGCGCGCGCCGAGGTCATGAAGAAGAACCTCGACTACGCCGGCATCATCCTGATGGCGATCGCCGTTGGCGCGATGATGTACGTCCTCGAGGAAGGCGCGGCCGAGGATTGGTTCGACTCCGAGCTAATCATTGGCCTGACGTTCCTCGCCGCGGTCGCGATCGTCGCGTTCATCATCCGCGAGCTCACTGCCGTCGCGCCGGTCATCAACCTGCGTATGTTCCGCGATCCCACGTTCGCGTCGGGAACGATCATCGCCGGCATCATGTTCGCGATGCTCATGGGCTCGATGTTCCTGTTGCCCGTGTTCACGCAGGAGCTGATGAAGTTCAACGCGACGCAGTCCGGTATCGTGCTGTTGCCGCGAACGATCGCGATGATGATCAGCTCGCCGATCGTCGGAAAGCTCTACGGGAGAGTGAAGCCCGCGTGGCTGTGCGCGATCGGCCTCATCCTCACGTCGTTCGGTTGCTGGCTCCAGGCGACGATCAGCCTCCAGACCGCGACAAGCGATCTGTTCTGGCCGCTCGCGATCACCGGTATGGGCTTCGCGTTCCTGTTCGTGCCTCTCACGACGGCAGCCCTCGCGAACGTGCCGCGCGCCGAGCTCGCAGGCGCGGCCGGCGTGAACAGCTTCATCCGTCAGATCGGCGGCTCGATCGGCCTCTCGATCTTCGCGACGCTGTTCACGCGCTATGGAACGCGCGCTGCAGCGGGCATCTCGTCGAACATGACGCTCCTGCGCCCCGAGGTCGCGGCCCCGTTCAAGCTGAACGTTGCCTCGCTCATGGCGCGCGGGCTCTCGGGCGATATGTCCTACGCGATCACGATCAAACAGTTCGGTGGTCGCGCTGCCCTCCAGGGCATGGTCATCGGATTCGACAAGACGTTTGTTCTTCAGACGGTCGCGTTCTTGGCCGTTCTGCCGTTGTTGTTCTTTTTGCGAGTGAAGCCGACAGATGGGCCGGTTCACGTCGAAATGTCCGCGGAGTAGACCAATGGAAGCACCAAGCAAAGAAGCCGCTAACGCTGCCCGCGCTCGCAAGTCGCGTCGGGCCTACCTGATCCTCGCGGTCGTCGCGATCGGTGTCGCGGGGGCGTACCTCGGGCATCGAGAGCTGACCAAGGGAAAGCAGGACACCGACGACGCGCAGGTCGAGTCGGACGTCGTTCCGCTGAGCGCTCGCGTGAGTGGCGTGATCCTCACGCAGAAGGTCACCGACAACCAGCAGGTCAAAGCCGGCGACGTGTTGTTCGAGATCGATCCCGCGGACCTGGACCTCGAGGTTCAGCGCACGTCGGCCGAGCTCGATGCCGCGAACGCGCAGAAGACCTCGGCAGATCAGCAGGTGGCGATCGTGGAGTCGACATCCGGTGGTGCGCTCGCATCGGCGAAGGCAGCCGTTCAGGGCGCGAGCGCGTCGGTGAAGTCTGCCGCGGATTCGACCCGCGCTGCGGAAGCCTCCGTCGCTCGCGCGCAAGCGGATCTCACGACGGCGAACGCGGACCTCACGCGTGCGCAGGGCTTGTTCGCGAAGGAAGCGATCACGCGCCGCGATCTCGAGCACGCTGAGCAGGCAAAGGCCGTCGCACAAGCGTCGCTCGACAACGCTCGCGCGAACCTCGACATGTCGCGCTCCAACAAGGGCATGGCCGAGTCGCGCATCGCGGAAGCACAGGGCCGCGTTACCTCCGCCGGTCCTGTCTCGTCACAGGTCGCGGCTGCTCACGCTGCGGCCGACCTCGCCGCGGCGCACGTGAAGTCTGCGGAGACGGCGCTCGCCAAGGCCAAGCTCAACCGCTCGTACGCGCGCGTGACCTCACCCGTCGACGGCGTCATCTCGCGCCTCGGTGTGCATGCGGGGCAGTCCGTGGTCGCGGGCATGGCGCTCGTGATGATCGTTCCGAACGAGACGTACGTGATCGCGAACTTCAAGGAAGTGCAGATCGGCGAGATGAAGCCCGGCGATCCGGTCGACATCGAGATCGATGCGTTCAAGGGCGAGTTCGCTGGCGTCGTCGAGACGCTCTCCCCCGCGACCGGTGCGCGCTTCTCGCTGATCCCGCCCGACAACGCGACGGGTAACTTCGTGAAGGTCGTGCAGCGCGTGCCGGTGAAGATCAAGTGGACGCGCCCGCCCGGCATCTCGGTGCGCCCGGGTCTGTCCGCGTACGTGACCGTTCATACCGATAAATAACGTCTCGCCTCGACATTGTTGCGCAGCGGTCCCAGAGCCACGAAGGACGAAGGCACGAAGACTGGTGTGAGGAAGACAACCGCGAAGACGCGGAGACGCAAAAAACTAGGTTGGGTTGGGTTGGCCAGGGTTGGGTGGCCTAACCAAAACCGCCCCTCGCCCGGCGAGGTCAAGACCTCTCCTTTGCGTCTCCGCGTCTTCGCGGTTCTCTGCCTCTTTGAAACGCAGACGGAGGACTACGGCGCGAGAGCGACGCGCTTGAGGAACGGCACGACCTGCCGCGCACTCACGTCCTCGGCGACCGCTTCGATGCACTCGCTGACGCCCCCCGCGATGTCCTTGTCGCGCGTGCCCGTCGTCGTCTTGGCGCTACCGCTCGCCGACGCCGCCTTGTTCGCTTCCCACTTCTCGCCGCCGTCTTTGCCTTCCCACGGCGACACGCGAATGGTGACGCTGCACGAGACATTCGCCGACGTTCCGGTCTTCGTTACTTCGACCTTCTTCACAGTCGAGGCGACGATGAAGCCGCGAGCCTGCTTCTTGTCGAGATCGGTTTTGGTCGGAAGTCCGCCCGGCCAGCTCGTGGCGTACCCCGTCGATGCGACGTTCGTCGTCACGATCTTCTGGAGCCGCGCTCCGGCGCCCGTCGGCAGCTTCTTGGACTGATCGATCGTCTGATCGATGTTCACGAACACGCTCGACGGCGGACCGGAGTTGCTCGACGCGACCTTCTTGGTCGTCTTCTTCTTGTACGACGCGAGCGCGCGCATCGCAGACGCTGCGGTCGAGCGGACCTTTTCATCCGTGTCGAGCGTCGACGCTTGATTCAATGCATCGATGCCGAGCTCCTTCGCATCCTCCGGCGTCTGCCCGTCGATCATCTTCTCGAGCGCGAGCGCGGACACGCGCCGCACGGTCGCGTCGGCATCGTTGAGCAGTGCATCGGCGAGCGCGATGATCGAGCGCGGATCATGCGTCTTGCTCAGCGCGAGTGCAGCGGAGAGGCGAACCTTGTACGTGCCCTTCTTGCTGTGCAGCTGCGCGATGTTCGTATCGGTGGTATCCGCTAACGCCGCGCTCGTTGCGGTCAGCAACAAGCAAGCAGCGATGACCGCGGATGCGCGAGACATCTGCCTCAACGTAACACGTACGCCAGATCGCTTTGAACGACCGAGCGACGTCACCACATGTGGGACAATGACGGCGATGTCGATCTTCGATTCACTGCGCATCCTCGGCGCGATGGCGCGCGTCACTGCACCTACGTTGGTGGAAGTGGTGCGTGGAGATCTGCGGCGTGAGGACATCGACGAGCGGACGCACTGGTTCGCTCGACAGGTCATCGACCTCCTTCAGATTAGGTTGACTGCGACGGGTGCGGAGCGTGTCCCGACCGGTCGTGCGTACGTCTACATGTCGAACCACCAGAGCCACCTCGACATCCCCATGCTCTACGCGACACTCCCGTCGTCGACGATCCGAATGCTGGCGAAGAAGGAGCTCTTTCAGATCCCTCTGTGGGGGCGCGCGCTGCGCAGGGCGGAGTTCATCGAGGTCGACCGCGGCAATCACGCCAAGGCGGTCGCGTCCATCGAGGCGGCGTCAGAGCTCGTGCGGCAGGGCGTCTCGATCTGGCTCGCCCCGGAAGGCTCGCGGTCGCGTGACGGTCGCATCCTCCCGCTCAAGAAGGGCGGCTTCCACCTCGCCGTCGGGACCAACACCCCCATTGTCCCCGTCGCTGTGCGAGGAACGATCAACGTCCTCCCGCGGGGTGGGGCCTCGGCGCGGCTCGGGCAGGACGTCCGCGTTACCATTGGAGATCCGATTCCGGTCGAGGGGCGCGACATCGACGGGCTTGTTCAGGAAGTCAAAGAATTCCTGGTCGCCAACGTCGAGGGGGAACCCGGGCGCTGAACGCCCTGCCACGCCCACCAAATCAGGTATCCTATTCTCGTGACTTGGGTTGTTCCCTTGGCACTGGTTGGCACCGCCATCCTCGTGCTGGTGGTGTCCGCAGTGCTGTCGTCCCGCAAACGAGCGTTTGCGATGGTGCAGCCCGCGACAACAGTCGGACCTCGGATCCTGGTTCACGACATCAATGACGATCGCTGCACGGGATGCGATGCGTGCGTGGCGGTGTGTCCTACCAACGTTCTCGATCTCGTGGCGAACAAGAGCCGCGTGCTTCGCTTTCAGGATTGCATCCAGTGCGAAGCGTGCATGTTCGCGTGCCCGACCGAAGCGCTCGTGATGTTCCCCGAGGGCGCGGTTCCGCCGCCGCTCAAGATCCCCGAGATCGACGAGAACTTTCAAACGGCGGTGCCGGGCCAGTACTTGATCGGCGAGGTCGCCGGTAAGCCGCTCGTGAAGAACGCCGCGAACCTCGGCCGCGCTGTCATCGAGCACATGCTTCAGACCGGGCTGCGGGGTGGCATGCTCGGTCGCAGCGACACCGTTGTCGACGTGGCGATCATCGGCTCCGGGCCCGGCGGTCTCTCCGCTGCGCTCACCTGCATCCAGAAGGGCCTGTCGTACGTCGTCCTCGAGAAGGAGCAGCTGATCGCGTCGACGATCTCTCGCTATCCCAAGGGCAAGCTCGTCATGGCCGAGCCGTACGACACGCAGAACCTCTCGCTCTTGCCGGTGTTCGACTCCAGCAAAGAGCAGCTCATCCCGATCTGGCAGGAGCTGCTCGACCGCGTCGGCGTTCGCGTGCGCCAGGGCGAGTCGGTGGAGACCGTCACGCGTGGCGGCGACGGTGCGTTCGACGTGCGCACCACCGTCGGCGCGTATCGCGCGCAGCGCGTCGTGCTCTCGATCGGTACGCGCGGTAAGCCGCGCACGCTGCAGGTCCCCGGCGAGAACCTGCCGAAGATCTTCAACCTGCTCGAGGACCCGGACGAGTGGCGTGGTCGCGCGGTGCTCGTCGTCGGTGGTGGAGACTCCGCCGTCGAAGCCGCGCTGGCGCTGTCCGACGCCGGCGCGAAGGTCATGATCAGCTACCGCGGTAAGGGCTTTAACCGCGCCGCTCCCAAGAACAAGCAGACCGTCGAGAACTACGCGCGCGAGGGCCGCATCAAGGCCAAGCTCGGTTCGCAGGTCCTGCAGTTCGAC
This sequence comes from Kofleriaceae bacterium, assembly GCA_036499725.1. Lineage (GTDB taxonomy): Bacteria > Myxococcota_A > Polyangia > Haliangiales > Haliangiaceae > JABFXX01. The sequence continues at coordinate 75,348 of DASYDE010000135.1, read as the reverse complement.
GCGGACTCCGTGACGCTCGCGCTCGGCGACGGTTCGCAGAAGCGCTATCCGAACGAGGGCACGTTCGTGCTCATCGGCGCGGATCCGCCGATCGCGTGGCTCGAGAAGGTGGGCATTCGCTTCGTCGAGCGCCCGCACCAGCATCAGATGGGCAAGAGCGACGACATCATTCGCCGCCTCGTTCCGCGCGCGATCGAGTGCCCCGAGGATGCCGCTCGCGCTGCTGCCCAGGTGCTCGGTGGCAGCGTCGGCATCGAGCCGGCTCGCCCGATGACGCCCGCGCCGCTCCCGCCGTCAATGCCGGCCGTCGAGGGTGCGGTCAGCGGTCCGCGCAAGTGGCTGCGCTCGGCGACGAGCATCTTCTCGTCGGGTCGCGGCAACACCAACGCGAACATCCCGATGCCACCGCCGAGCGCGGGCGTGCGCGCTGCTCCGCCTCCGCCGCCTCGCGCACCTGGCAAGAAGCTGCCCGCTCCGGTTCCGCTCTCCGAGTTCGCGTCTCGCGGCAAAGGTCGCGCGCCGTCCACGAACAGCGGTCACACGGGGCACGGTCGTCGCGATGCGCTCTCCGCTGGTGAGCGTACGCGTATTCTCCGCATGCTTCGCGACGAGGGCGGCCGCCTGGCCGACGAGGATTCGCAGGTCTTCATCGGTGCCGCACCGCGCGCGTCCGAGTACGACTTCGATTTCGAGGACGACTCTCCGGTGAACCCGCCGCCGCCGTCGCAGTCGATGGTCCGTCCGGACGTGCCGGCGAAGCCCGCCGTCGTTGTCGGACTTGCTGCTGCGCAAGCCGGCAAGGCCGCTCGCTCCAAGCGCGTGAGCGTTGCACCGCCCCTCGCTCCTCCGACACTGCCGCCCACCTCGCCGCCGCCGCCGCCGCGCTCCGCCAAGCCGACGGGTGCTCCGCCGCGCAAGCCTGTGCCGAGCCCGTTTGCCGACGAGCCGACGCGTCAGGTCGATGGCGACGTGCTGTCCGCGCTGCGCAGCGCAGAGGCCCCGCCGCCTCCGCGTCAGAAAGCGCCGTTGCATCTCCCGACGCGCGCCAAGCCGCCCGCGCCATTCTCCGACGCGATGCCGACGATCGACGAAGCCGGCTTCGGCGAGAGCGACCAAGCGACCACGTTCGATCCGCAGTTCGAGAAGTTCCCACGCGAAGCGCCGCGCACGGACCTGAATCCAGCGCCTCCCCCGCAGGACGAGCGCACGCGCGCCGTGAACATCAGCGGCGATCCCGCCCGCGCGATGTCGGATGTCGACTGGGACCTCGACTGAGCGACGGCAATAACCGATGGCGAGCGGCGATCAGCCCAGCAGCGGTAAACCAGTTAGCGGCGTCGGAGAGACGCTGCCCGCAACGAGCGTCCAGGACACGCTTCCCGCGCAGCTGAACGAGATCTCGCAAGCGCCCGCCGATCGTTCATCGCGGGCGTCCATCCCACCGCAGCCGACCACGCGCTATCGCCTCGGCGAAGAGATCGGGCGCGGCGGCATGGGCCGCGTCGTCGAAGCATTCGACACCCAGCTCGGACGCACGGTGGCGCTCAAAGAAGTACTCCCCGACGGCGCCTCGATCGTGCGGCGCTTCGTCCGCGAGATCGAGATCACCGCGCGCCTCGAGCACGCGTCGATCGTGCCGGTCTACGACTCGGGCACCACGATCGACGGCCGGCCGTTCTACGTGATGAAGCGCGTCACGGGGCGACCTCTCGACGAAGAGATCCGGCGCGCGAACACCCTCGACGAGCGCCTGATGCTGCTGCCGTCGATGTTGGCCGCGATCGACGCGATCGCTCATGCGCACGCGCGCGGCGTCATTCATCGCGATCTCAAGCCCGCCAACATCCTCGTCAGCGAGCTCGGCCAGACGGTCGTCATCGATTGGGGGCTCGCGAAGGTAATCGGCGAGGTCGACGAGGAGATGTCGACCACGCGCCAGGCCGCCGACAGCTTGCACACGCAGGTCGGCTCGGTGTTCGGGACGCCGGGCTTCATGTCACCCGAGCAAGCGCGCGGCGAGGAGCTCACGCCAACCGTCGACGTCTACGCGCTCGGCGCCACGCTCTATCAGCTGCTCGCGGGAAAGCCTCCGCTCGGCGGGTCGTCGGCGACAGAGCTGATCGGCAAGACGCTCACGCACGATGTCACGCCGCTCGCGAAGGTCGTCGACGGTGTGCCGCGAGAGCTGAACGCGATCGTCGAGAAAGCGCTCTCGTTCGAGGCAGGCGTTCGCTACAAGGACGCGGGCGAGCTCGCCGCCGATGTTCGCCGCTTTCAGGCGGGGCAGCTCGTCGCGGCGCACAGCTACACGCGGAGGCAGCGGGTATCGCGGTTCGTGACCAAGAATCGCTCGCCGCTCGCGGTGGCCGCGATCGCGTTGGTCGCCGTCGCTGCGTTCGGTATGTTCAGCGTGCATCGCGTGCTCGTCGAGCGCGATATCGCGACCACGGCGAGAGCCCAAGCGCTGCGCGAGAAGCAGGATGCCGAGACCGCGCGCGATCATCTCGCGGAGCGCAACGACACGCTCGTGATCGAACGCGCGCGCTCCGTGCTCGATGCAAATCCGACGCTCGCCGCGGCGATGCTTCTCGAGCTCCCGCCGTCGTCGTCGCGCATGGGTGATGCTCGCGCGGTCGCTCAGGCTGCCGCCACTCGCGGTATCTGGCGCGGAATGGAAGGCCCTGCCGGACTCACCGTCTGGGCCGAGCTCGATGCGAAGGGCGAGCGCATGCTCACGCTGAGTCGCGACGGTGATCTGCGCGTGTGGGATCTCGAGCACAGCCGGGTCGTGATCGCTCGCTCGTACGGTCTCGACCGTCGCATGACGTGGGCTGGTTCGCTCATCGCTGTCAGCGGCAAGTCGGGACCGCTCGAGCTCCTCGATCCGGCTGCGAATCGGGCCACGCAGCTCACCGGTTTGCCGCTCGACGATGTCTCCGTCACGGACGATGCGACGACCGCTGTCGGCATCGATACGACCAAAGCCGTGGTTCGAGTCGACCTGAAGAGCGGCCAGCGAACCGAGCTGTGGCCTGGTCATGCGGCGGAGGAAGTGCGGCTCGCCCCCGATGGTTCGTGGCTCCTCGCGCGCGACAAGAACGTCGTGGCAGCGATCGATCGCGACGGTCACGAGCTGACGACGCACGATCAACTCAACGGCGGAATCTCGCGGATCACGGGGCGGCGCAGCATGACGGTCACCTCGAAGGGCGTGTTGGCGCTCGAGCTCGAGCCAACGCCAACGTGGACGTTGATCGCGCCCCCCGAGCAAGGAGAGATGCTCTTCCACGGCGAGTGGCGCGTCGGGGGCGTTCTCGATCTCATCACGGCGTCCGGAAAGACGTACATGTGGACCAAGCCAGCCGGCCTCTATCCGCGCTCGCGCGAGCTCGGTACTCCGACGAGGGAGCCGCGAGAGATGGGAGACGATTGGTTCGCGGTGCCGACCGTCGACAAGGTGGTCGTGCTCGCTGGTGATACGCAGCTCTCACTGCCGTATCCGATGGCACTGCAAAACCCCAGCCTCGTGGTTCGCCGCGGCTCGTCGCGCGTCGTCGTCGTCAGCGACGGGGTCATCCTGCAGATGAATGTCGCGGAGCTGGTCCCTCAGTGGATCCCGCTGAACGAGGACGTCGCGTTGATCACCGCAGACACGCTCCTGCAATCTCCCATGTCGGGTGGAGCCGAATGGCTCGACATCCCGACGAACACCACGACGCCGATGACGTTCAACGATCCGGTGAGCATCGAGCAGTGGGACGCAGCGACGAAACGCGTGCTCGCTCGGTCGAACTTCTCGGACAATCCGACGTTCTTCTTGGCGAAGGCGCACGACACCAAGTTCGAGCCGTTGATCAGAGGGAAGAACGCGTGGGCCGTCCTCGTGTCGCCCGACAGCGTCCTGTTCGGACCGGGCCGGGACGACGAGCGCATCGTGTTGCGCGATCGCGATGGTCAGACCCGCGAGATCGCAAAGGTCTCCTCGCGGGTCGTCATCACGATCAGGAGCTCGCCGAACCGCGCCGTGCTGCTGACAGAGAAGGGCGAGCTGCTGCGCGTCGACGTCAAGCTCGGTATCGTCGACCGGATCAACATCGCGCGGACCAAGGACACGATCATCGCGCCCGCGGGTGACGATCGCGTCGGAATTGCCGACGGCGTGCGCGTGAGCGTCTGGTCCCGAAACGCGGTCACGGCGGTCACCACGTTCGGCAAACCGATCGATGTTCTCGCTGGACTGCCTGACGGATCCGCGCTCGTCACGCTCACGGACCACACATCATGGCGCGTCGCGCTCGCGCCCGGCGCAAAGCCCATCCCCCTGGAGGCGGCTGCATTCAAGACTGCGAGCGACGAGAGCGGTCAGCGCGCAGTCGCGGAGATCGAGAACCACGTGATCGAGGTCGTCGATCTCGCGACGAATGCGCATTGGACACTGCCCAAGCTCAGCGACGATGACGTGTTCGGAGTCCAGCTGCCGACGCCGAACGTCATGGGGCTACGCGTTGGGGGCGGGCTCTTGCTGTGGAATCTTCCCACGGCTGACACGGAGCTTGCCGATTGGATCCACGACCGCACGAGCGCGCGCGTGAACAGCGCCAACCAGCTCGTCTGGCCGTGGCAGGCAGCGACGCGGTAGCTACGGATCGACGAGGACGAGATCCGACGCGAAGCACGCGAGCGCTTGCAGGCTGCGACGCTGCCAGCGGAGCTCGGGATTCGAGCGGAACATCAGCTTGTACTGCTGGTCCGCCGGCGTCTCTTGGATCTGGACGATCCAGTTCACGAACAACTTCAGGCACGCCGAGTTCATGAACTCGAGCTGCTGGAAATCGACGGCCAGCTCCCGCGCGCCGCGTTCGATGAGCTTGTCGTGTAGCTGAGGCAAGAGCTCCGAGAGCGGTCCGGTCGCAGCCATATCCGCGTTGCCCACGAACTTGGACGTCAACGTGCCCCCGTCCTCGACAACTTCGAGCGAGAAGTCACGGTCGCGGTATTGGGGCAGGGTCACGAGAGCTCCGGTTGGACGACGAGCAACGTGATGTCGTCACTCTGGTGTTGCGACGCCGTGAACGCGTCTAGATGGGCCAAAACATTCGCAGTCACCTTTTTACCACGTTGCAGCGCTTCTTCGACCGAAGCGTAAAGGCGCTGCTCCCCAAACTGCTGTCCCTCGGGGTCGCGGGCTTCGGTAACACCGTCGGTGAGTAGCAGCAGGCTGGACCATTGCGGGTGGGATGCTGACCACTCCGGGTAGACCTGCTTGGAGATGGCACCGAGAAAGGGGCCACCTTCTGCGAGCTCGATGGGGGTGGAGTCGTGCCACAGCACGGGGCCTGGATGGCCACCACACGCGTGCCGAATGGTGCGCCGGTCGGGACTGATATCGACGATCGCGGCCGTAAACATCACCGCGAGCTTCAAGTAGCTGCGGGTGATCCGATCGTTGAGCGCGGTCAGCGTGGCACCAGGACCCTCGCCATCGAGCTTGATCGCGTCGTACTCGCTCTTGATCAACATCGTCGAGAGCGCGGCCGTGACGCCGTGGCCCGTCGCATCGGCGATGAACAAGCGCACCGTGCCGTCGCTCATCCGCGTCACGTCGAATAGGTCGCCACCCACGCGATGCAGCGGGCGATAGGCGATGTCGATGCCGAGTCCAGGCATTCTGATGCGCTGATCGAGCAGAGCGGTCTGGAACTTCGCTGCCTGTTCGAGATCCTTCTGGATCACCGCATCTCGGTCCGCGATCTGCTTTTGTTCGCTGAGGTCGCGCATCAGCAGCAACGTCTCGATGCGACCGCGCAGCGGCAGACGCAGCGTGCGGCCTTCCGCCTCGAGAGTCCTGCCATCGATCTCGAGGCGAAGGAGAAACTCGTCCTCGCCATGCGTGAGTGCGTCGGCGAGCGTCTGGAACGCGCGGGGCAACATCGTGGCGAGCTGGCGACCCTCGAGCGCGGACTCGGCGAGCGTGATGCCGTGCCGGGTGCTGAACTGCATCAGCTCGAAGAAGCGCATGTTGTGCTGCAGGATGCGCCCGGTCGGCGAAAGCAGCACGATGCCCTCGTCGGACCGCTGTAACAGTGCACTCCAGCGCTGCCGGGCGAGAGCGAGCTCGTAGGTGAGCGAGTTGTCGCTATCGCTCGGCTCGACGTACGCGATGACCTCCTCGCCCTGGCGCACGATGCGTAGACGTACGTACGTGTCGATGCCCGCGACATTGATGACGAGCGCGAGATCGATGATGTCGTCGCGGAACGAGTTCAGCCGATTGGACAGAGCGACCGCGCCGCGGCGATCGCGCTCCGAGATCAGATCGTCGAGCGACTGTCCGACGAGCTCGGCCCCACCCTCGAACAGCACGATAAACGCTTCGTCCACAGCCGTGATGCGGAACTGCGCATCCAGCGTGAGCTGACCGATCGGCAATCCGGGAAACCTAGTCATCGACGTACTCGAGCAGCCTGTGAAGCTCGACGATATCCGCTTCCGTACACGCGCGCTTGCGAAAAACGGTCAGCGGATTGCGCAACACTGTAGACCGCACGATGAATGCATCTGTCGCGATCTCGATGGTCGCGAACGCGTCGTTCTTCACGAGCGCGCCGTAGGACAATTCGAGGGCTGCCCACACGGAGGCGACGCGGTCCGCGGCGAGGAAGTACTTGAACGTCCCTCCGCGCTCGCACGCGATCACCTTTTCCCGGTAGGGCACGCCCTGCATGTCACGCTCGCCGGACCTCGAAGCTGCACGAGTGCTTGCCGGCGCAGACGCAGTCGTTCTCGACGGATGCGTACGAGCCAAAGCGTTCGGCGACGGTGCCCGACCCGTAGACGAGCGCCATGATGCCAGCCGCGACGCCGCGCAACATGAAGCACTGCGGGTGGAGGCTCTCGGAGCGCATCTCGCGAAAGCCGAGTGCCTCGTAGCCGTTCACGCTCTCGATGCGCAACGCCTCGGACGGATCGTGGCTCGTCACGTACCAGTTGCCCCACCCGAGCGCGTTGGACACTGCGACGATGCCGTACAACTTATCGGGCGCGTCCTTGATCATCGGCGCGACGAGTCCGTCCCACTCTGGAGACGACATGATCCCGCGGAACGTATTCATCGCGCAGGTCTCGGCGTCGCTGACGAGCAGGCGCACGGCGTTCTTGCCGAGGCCCCTCGCTGTCATCTCTTCGACGAAGCGGATGCAAACGAGGTTGTAGAAATCGGCGGGCGTATTGGCGAGGTAGACGCCAAATGCCGGGATCAACCCGTCCGCACCGCCGTGGATCGGCATGCCGACGAGCGCTTTGACGATCGCGTCGCCGTCGATGTTCTTGGGCTTGGGATACTGATCCGCCGACTTGGGCGTGAACGCGAATGGCTGGCGCGCGACGGGCGCGATCGGTGTCTCCGCAGCGCGCGCTTCGAACGTGCAGCGCTCGGCGCCGCTCATGATGCACGCAGTCTCTCGAAATTCGACGTCCTTGCCGGTGATCGCCTTGTTCGCGCCGGCGAGAAAGCCTTCCGTCATGGTGCAGACGGGTTCTCGGCGACCCGCAAAGCCAGCGTTCCAACCCTCGACGAAGTGCGAGCTGCGCGCCTCGACTCTGCCGCTCGCCGCTTCGCGCATATCGAGATCACCGAAGCCGAGGTGCGCGTACAGCCGCGCCGCGACCGACCACTTGGTCGTTTCGTCATCGCCGGATTGCAGCGCATTGGCGACGTGCTCCGCGAAGACGGATGCCGCCGAGCTACGCATGATGCCTTTCCCATCGATGCCGGCCGCGCTCTCCACTGTGTGTTGGAGTCGCGAGTTGTAGTGGTGGCAGTGCAGAATTACCTCGCGCCCCGCGATCACGCGGCGATGCTTGGTCCAGTCGTACTGCAGCGCGAAACGCTCGACGATATTGCCCATAGCGGCCGTCCCCCCTGGTTGCCTTTGTCGAGTGTACGATGAAAGGCATGGCGGGCCTCTTCTTCACGTGGCCCGATCGCCGGTTCGCCTATACATGCGCTGGCTGCGGGGCGTGTTGTAAGGGACACGGCATTGGCATCGACGTCGCCGCCGGGCAGCTCGTCCAGCTCGTCGCGCGGCGGCCGGAGCTGACCGCGTTCGTACGGCGCCGCGGCGAGACGATCACGGCGTTCAATCCGCGCGATCGGTGCTGGTTTCTCGAAGACGATGGGCTGTGCCGCGTGGAAGTCGAGGACGGGCGCAGCGCGAAGCCCGCGTCGTGCAGGCTGTTCCCGTTCAATCGCGTGTTCACGATCGGCTCGCACACCGTCGTCGATTTCAACTCGGTGATCTGTCCGCTGCGCGTCGTTGCCGCCGACGGCATCGATCACGCGAGCATCGCGGACGAGATCGCGAGCATCAAGGATCCATCGATCGTCGGCACGCGCTTGCCGGCCCAGGACGCGACCAAAGAGGGCGACGCATTTGTCGCCACGGAGCGCCCGATCGCCGAGGCGCTGTTTGCGGCGCCAGGTGATCTCGCGATCGCGTGGGGCGCGCAGGCCGATGCGGCTGCGTTCGATCGCGAGACGCAGATCGCGGGTGATGCGTTCACGGCGATCGTTGGTACGGCCTGGCGTGCACCGTCGTCGGAGACCGCGGCAAACGCGACGTGGTTGACGCCATCGATGCGCTTCAACGAGCTCTACGGGCCGCGCCAGTACGCACCGCGCTCGACGATGTCGCCCGTGCTCGCGCGCATGTGGCTCGCATGGTTGGGCTTCGCCGCGCTCGGCGAGCAACTCGCGAAGCGGCCGCTCGGCCTTCAGGAGCTGACAACGCTGTGGTCCGAGCAAGCTCCGTTGATGCACGCGATCGCGCGGTGGAGCGATGCGCCGGTGCTAAAGCCGGGACCGATCGAGCTGCCTGGTGTGGACCCCGGCAACGCGGTGCGCACCTTCGCGCAGGCCTTCATCGACAACCGAAAGCCGAAGCAGACGCTCGGCGCGCTCGTCGCCAAACTGCCCGCGGACCCGATCACACGGGTCACCGCCCTCAAGCTCGCTGAAGGTCTCTTGCGCTCCGCATTCGTGCGCTAGCTGCCGGGATGACGGGCAGAGCGAGCTCGGCCACGAGCGAGAGCCGAACGCGCGGACCGCCCGCGTCGTACCCGACCATCTCGTTGTTCTCGTAGGTCCAGTACACGTCGTTGCGATGCCGAACGGCGTAGAGAATGCGCTCGGCGGCACGCTGCTTCATGCGGCGCATGGCGCGCATCCCCAGCACGGCTGCGCTGAACACCATCAGCAACGCGACGAGCAGGCCGGCCGTGTTCGTCGACCCGAACGAATTGACCTGCGCTTGCCCGATCCCGACGGGGATCCCGATGACGACCATCGCGAGCATCGCGGCGGAGGCCCTCCGGTGTCGCTGCGCCTCGCGGCGGGCCGTCTCCTTGACGACAACTCGATGCAGTGTGTCGGCCATATACGAGGTTACCGTCGATACGGCACCACGGTCACCAGTCAGGTTTCGGCGCCAAATCAGATAGTTAGAAAAATATCTCCGGCCATGTCGAACGAGCGCCGCGGGCTTCGTCGTTCTTGCATGACGACGAACATCGCAATTGGAAAGTCCTACTGGCTCGGCCGCGTGCTCTCGGCGCTCGCCATTTTGTTTCTCTCGTTCGATGCGCTGATGAAGCTCATCTCCCATCCGATGGTGATGAAGTCAGCGCCCACGCTCGGCTTTGCACCGGAGTCGATGTTCGCGATCGGCGCGATCCTCGCGGTCTGCGTCGTGCTCTATGCGATCCCACGGACCGCACCACTCGGCGCCGTGCTCATCACGGGCTACCTCGGCGGCGCCGTCGTCTCGAATCTGCGCGTCGGCAATCCACTCGTCAGCCACACGCTGTTCCCGATCTACTTCGGCGTCGTGGTGTGGCTCGGTCTGTATCTACGTGACGCGCGTGTGCGCGCTCTCGTTGCTCAGCGCTGACCGATAGCGCGGTCGAGATCGCCGTGGCTCGTCTGCTGATACGTCTGCGGATCGTACTGGCGAGTGATCGGGCCGTGCGTCGTTCCATTGCCACCAACGCCACCGCTCTTGCAGGCGGAGGCGGCGACGACGATGAGGGCGACGGCGACGAGGCGTTTCATGCGGCGGAACCTACTCAATTCGAGTGCCAGCTCGCGACGGGAAAACCACGACAGCTGCCAACACGATGCTGACTGGAGACCGCAGTGCCAGCGCAGCAGCGCGCGGGCGGAAGCGCCGGCCGAAACCGCTAGGTAGTGCAGCTACTTAGCGGGGCAGGTGCCAGCTTCGTCGCCGTGAACCGTGCTGGGACGGCCACCATGGCTGTCTGACCCGTGATGCTCACCGATAGCGGCTCCCCGAGTTGCCTGGCGGCCGCAGCCGCTTCCACGGATCGGTCTCCAGACCCTTTGTCGCGGGACACTCGCCCGCAATCCGGCGAGTGCTTCATCGCTCGATGCTCATCGGCGACGGTCGCGGGCAGGCGACGAGCAAAGGCTTCTCCTTGCCTAGCCATGCGGGTGGAGTGAGCGTGTAGCTGCTATCGCCCGAGAGCTGTCGACGGCGGACACGCGAGCTGTGCGTTGACCACGAGCTGGAAGCGCAGCGCGGCAAGACGGACAGCGCGCGGTTCATCCCTCGACGATAGCTCGGGGAATCACGGCAATGCCGCCGTTCCGGGCGGGGGCGCTGTGAAGTGATAGTTCCTCTCGGGCGCGGCGGGTTCTTGTGGTGGGTGCGAACAGCGTCCTGGGTCTCTATCGGAGAGCGCGGACGCGTGAACAACGACGCAGCGCACTGATCGCTCTCTCGCTCGGTGCCGCGGCGGGCCCTTGCGTCCGGCCGCGCACGCCCGTGCCGAGCGCCAATGCCGGTGCCTGCGCGAGGATCCGCCGTCATGCTGTGCGTTCGCTTGAACGCGGGCTCTGCTCGCGCTCGGCCTGCGCGTCTCGTCCGCTGTCGGTTGCCCCGCCGCCGCACCTCGCGGCAGGTGCTCTCCTTTGTGCAGAACAGGTCGGCGCTTGTGGCGACGCGACGGTGGGTTCGCTTCGCGCGACACAACACGAACCCGGCTGGGTCGTGATCGTTCACAGGTGTACCCGGCAAGGTCGTAGTTGAATGAAGAGCGTGCGTGTCCTCGGCGAGGGGGTGATCGTTTGCGCGTGTACCTGGCGGGGTCGCGCTTGGTCGAGAGAGCACGTGCACGCGGAACACGTCTGTCGAGCAGCTTCGTGTACCCGGCAGGGTCGTAGTTGGGTGAAGAGCGTGCCTGTACTCGGGGGGCGTGATCGTTCGACGCGTGTACCCGGCGGGGTCGCGCATGGTTCAGAGAGCACGTGCACGCGGAACTCCGTTTTTTGAGCGGCGTGCATGTACCCCGCAGGGTCGCTTGGTTGAAGAGCGTGCGTGTGCCCGGCAGGTCGCACGCACGTCCGTACGTTGGCTCCGCGTCGCGCGCGCGCAGGACGGCGGCGCGGAACCGTTCAGTTTCAACTATTCAATTCTCAGCGTCGCCGACGAGCGTGTTCTCGCCGGTGGTCAGTTGTCGAGCTCTGCGACGGGCGGCGCCGCGAAGTCGAACACCACGTTGTAGGGCGCGATACCAGTGATCGTCAGCTTGCCGGCGTGATTGAGCCGGTGGGGCTTTTGCACAGAGGAATCTTGTTTGACGAGATGTCCTTCCCTCCATCCTCGAGCGCCTCGATATGGTGGATGTCGATGTCCGTCTCCGCCATGCAACCCTCCACGGCGCAGCGATTCCCGTGCAGCGCGAGAATTCGAGCCCGCTCGCGATCGGACAGATGCTTCCGCTTCTCTGCCGTCGGATCGTTAATGTCTCCCATGTCCACGCAGTCGCACAGCAACGTCTTCAGCTCGTCTTGCGGCAGCTCCACTCCGTGCGCGAATCCGCGTCCGTCGGTCATCAACCACACGTGAACCGGCGGGCGAGACAGCGCCTTGCGCATCGCCTTGAGCGACTCGCTGCTGATGGCAGCGTCCCGCTTTTCCTCGCGGCGTTCAGACGCCTCAGCCGACGCCTGACCCGGCGGGGTTGCGCTCAGACCCGGCGGGGTCGTGTCGTTCGCAAGTGGGAGCGTGTTTTCGCCACCAGTGCCGTCTCCATCCGCGTTGTTGTCGTTCGCGACGAGCGGCTGCTCGTCAGAAATCGCCCGCGAGCCGTGCGACTCCAGAACGTCGGTGAGCGTTTGAAACAGATCATCGTCGTCGAAGAAATCGTGACCGCGCACGCGCCGCAGCGCGCGCACGGCTGCGTTGAACCGCGCACGCGTGGAGTCACGCAGCGAGAACGAGACCGTGTGGCCGTGCTCGTCCGGATCAACTGGATCATCGGGACTGTCACCTCGCTTGTGACCGCTCACGGCGCGCGCGACCTGATCGCTCGTCAGTCCCACGCAGTGCTCGATCCACTCATCCTGTTTCTCCGCGATCACCACCCGCACCAGCTCGCGCACCGCCGAGTAGCTCAGCGCCCCCGCTTCCAGCTGATCCTCCAGGCGCGGCAGGTCCGTCAGCGCGTTCGCGATACGGATGCGCTCGATCGCCTCGCGACGGGTAAACCCGCACGTGCGCATCAGGTACTCGGGCAGATTGATGCAGCCGCATTCCTCACACAGCCGCAGATCTTGCGCCGCGCGAATATCGCGGCACTCCTGGGCTTCCCACGCTGCGCGCAACTTGGTGCGATGAACAAACCGCTCGTGCAGAACACGCGCACGTTCAGCGCGCTCGGGGCTCGCCTCGCGAGTGACCCGGTAGAACTTGCTCGCCGTGTTCTTCCGCGCTGGCGATCCGTCCGTCCCGTCGACAAGCTTCTCTTGCGCATGCATCAACCACCTGTAGCACGCACTTTTTCGGCTCTCTCGTTCGCGCTCTGTGCGCATCCGACGCACCCGCCCCGCTCGCAACTCCCTTCGCTCGAAGAACACGCATACGGCTCCACCCATGCCTATCTCCGACGAGAAAAATGCACAGCTCGCTTCTTGGTGCTCGTTGGGCCCCGCGAAGGCGTCAATAGAAAAACGACAACATCGTGAGCTTTTTCGATTCATTCTAGAGTCATCTGTCCGGATGTCGGACAGAATCGATCGCCGGATTTGCGCTGTTCGTGTTGTGGAACCCGGGCGGGTTCGTGTTGTCGAACCCCGGATCGCGCGAAGAAAGCCCACCGTCGCATCGCCCGAAGCGCCGACGTGTTCTGCACCTGACGTTCGCGGTCTTCCGTTCGTCCGCACCGCACCAAGCCACACAAGGGAAACCACCTGCCCCGAGGGGCGGCGGCGGGGCAACCGCAGCGGCCGAGACGCGCAGGCCCAGTGACGAGCGCGGGCAGAGCAAACGCGTTCGCGCGAGCGCACAGCACATCGGCGAAGCTTCGCCCAGGCACCGCCGCATTGGCGCTCGGCACGGGCGTGCGCGGCCGGACGCAAGGGCCCGCCGCTGCACCGAGCTAGAGGAGCCATCCCCAGCCTCGTTGATCGTAGGTCCGCGTTCGCAGCGACAACCTCAGGCCGTCACTGCGTCCGTTGTTCGTAAGGCATTCCGCTGCACCGAGCAAGAGCGTCGCGGTCCACCGCAGCAACCGCTCTTGCCTCAGGCGGAACTAGATCGGCGACGGACAAGTGACCGGCCACTCGTCGGCCGGGCGATCCATCCACGCCGGCGAGCGCAGCGTGAATCCGGTCGCCGTCTTGTCCGCGCGCAGCGAATCACCGAGCACGGCCGGCGCCAAGATCGTCGCCCACGGCTCCTGCGTCGTTGCCTTCGGGCAGCCGTGCTCCTTCACCTCGAGCTGGAAGCGCAGCATCGCGAGACGCACGATCGGCTCGCCCCAGCGCGCGACGTACGGAGGCAATCCGCCCCCTCGGTCGAGCGTGTCATTGCCCTTGGTCTGCGGTGCCGCCGACGGTCGCTCGAGCGCGCTGCGGCACGCGTTGACCGATGCCCCCGGCGGGCACGCCATACCCCACGCTGCGTGGTTCGCGACGGATGCAGCAAGTGCTTCCGCACCATCATCGCGCTCCTTGCCCTTCAAGTGCTTCAGCCCGTGCTCCGTGCCGATCCAGTTCGCCTCGGCGACGAGGATGTCGTGCAGCGACGGCTCGCTCGCGAGCAGCGCATCCACGTCGCGGCTCACCTCCGCGCACGTCACATCGTCGAGCTCCGGCTTCGCAGAGATGATCGGCAGTGCGCCGCGTTCGATCACCAGCTTGCGCGCCGCGACCGACAGCATCGCTTGCATCAGCGTTCCGCCGCGCGTGCCGTCCTGAAAGAACCGCACGCCATCCATCGCGAGCGCCAACCCCTCCGCGGGCGACGTCTTGGCCAGCGTGCGCGCCTGCAGCGCGATGATGTACGCGATGAACTGCGGCTTGAACTGCGCGCCGGCTTCCGGCTCGGAGTAGGGACTCGCGCAAACAGAGTCCGCACTCACCGCGCTGCGCACGAATGCGGTAACGCTCGCGAGGCACTCGCTCGCCCTGGGCGCGTCGAGGACGCCGAACGGCAGCTCTGCCATCGGGCCCTTCGCTGCCTCCGTGTCGATCGCCTTCTTCAGATCGCTGCACTCGCTCGGCAGCTTGAAGCGAGTCGACAGATCAACAGGCGTCGCCGTGCCCGGGTGGAGCACGGGACGCGCACAGCTCGGCTTGTCGGCGAGGTTCTGTTCGAGGGCCGCGCGATTCGCCGCGAGATCCGCGTCGGAGAACTGCACCGGCGGAGCCTTCTTGCACCCCGCTATCACCAAAATCAACAACGCCACCGAGCGCCGCATCGACCACCATTGTACCGCGGCCGATGCGCTCGTCACTCTGTCGAAATTCCGACGGTTACCAGACGACGCAGGCCTTTACTGGCGCCATCTTCGAGCCGGCTTTGCATCGAAATGTCTTTGCAAAATCCGGGGTCGCCTGAAGCGCACCGTTCACGCGCCACTTCGGCGGCGAGTGCGGGTCGACAGTCGCGAGCATCTTCTCGTAGTCCGGCAGCTCCTTCGCGCACCACGCCTGACCGAAGGAGATGAAGAACTGCTGATCCTCGGTGAACCCGTCCGCGACCTGCGTGTCGGGCGACGACGAGCGCAGCGAGCGGTACGCCGAGAGCGCGAGCTTGGTGCCTCCGATGTCCGCGATGTTCTCGCCCTGCGTCAGCTCGCCCTTCACCTTCGTGCCCGCGATCTCGTACTTGGAGTACTGGTCCACGACGCACTTGGTGCGCGCGGCGAACTCTTTCTGCGTCGACTCCTGCCACCAGTTCACGAGGTTGCCGTCGGAGTCGTACTGCGCGCCCTGGTCATCGAAGCCGTGCGTGAGCTCGTGGCCGACGACGATGCCCATCGCACCGAGGTTGACCGGGATCGACGACGCGACGTTGTAGAACGGCGTCTGCAGGATGCCGGCGGGGAACACCATGCCGTTGCGCTCGGCGGAGTAGTACGCGTTCACCGTCGGAGCGGACATGTACCAATCGTCGCGGTCATCAGGCTTGCCGATCTTGGCGAGCTGACGCGCGGTCTCGGCCTTGTTCGCGGCGAGCATGTTCGCGCCGAATGCCTTCGCGTCGATCTTGAACGAGTAGGTGCGCCACTTGTTCGGGAAGCCGATCTGGTTCGTCATCTTCGCGAGCTTGATGAACGCCTTCTCCTTGGTGGCCTTGTCCATCCACGGCAGCGCCTCGAGGTTCGCCTTCATCGCCGCGCTGATCGCGCCGACATACTCGACGGCCGCGGTCTTGGAGTCGCCGCCGAACTTGTCGCGTACGAACACCTGACCGAGCAGGTCGGGCAGCGCACCGTCGGTGTAGTCCACGCAGCGCTTCCAGCGATCCTTCTGCTGCTGCACGCCGGTCAGCGCCTTGCCGAATTCGAAGCGCGCGTCGACGAGCTTCTTGGGGCCGAAGTTCGCGCTCTGAGAGAGCACGTGGAACGTCAGGTACGCCTTCCACGTCGCGACGGGCGTCTTGGCGAGCAGCGGGTCGATACCGGTGAGGAAGCCTGGTGCACCGACGGTCACTGCATCGGTCTTCTGCCCGACGGTCTTCCAGAACGTCGCCCAGTCGAACGACGGCATCGCCTTGGCGACGCCCGCCTTCTCGAGGCGGTTGTACATCGTGACCGGATCGCGCTGCTCGATCTTGGTCTTGCTCACGGTCGCGAGCTGCGTCTCGAGCGCGATGATCGCGTCGGCATCGGCCTTGGCCTGATCCGCCGTCTCTCCGCCGATGGTGAGGATCGAGTTGATGTACGCGCGGTACGCCTCGAGCTTGGGCGCGAGCTGCGCGTCCTTCCCGAGGTAGTAGTCGCGGTCAGGCAGACCGAGGCCGCCCTGATCGACCGACGCGATGATGCTCTTCGCGTCCTTTGCATCCGGCGCCGGGCCGTACGCGAACAGCACGTTGTAACCAGCCGCCTGCAGCTGGGCGACGGCGAGCGAGAGCGACTTGACGTCCTTGACCTTCGCGATCGTCGCGCGGAGCGGCGCGAGCGGCGCGAGGCCTGCCTTTTCGATCGCTGCCTCGTCCGTGCACGACGCGTAGAACGCACCGAGCTGCTTGGTCAGCGGATCCTTGGACTTGGTGTCCTTGGCCATCTTCTCGAGCTGATCGTGCTCGTAGGCCTCGTTGCGATCCTGGATGTCCACGAAGCTGCGCATCGCGACGGGCTTGTCGGGCGCGATCTTCGTGGTCGCGAGCCAGTTACCGCAGGTGAACTGGTAGAAGTCGTCGCAGGGGTCGACGTTGCGGTCCATCGCGTTCGGATCGAGGCCGATCGCCTGGAGCGTCGTGTTCGTCACCGGCTTGGTCGGCGCGGGCGGCGCTTCGGGCGCAGCCGGGGCGGGAGGTGCCTCGGGGGCCGCGATATCCGGCGGGGGCGCGGGGACGGGGGCGGGAGCCGGCTTCGAGCCGCCGCAGGCGGCCGCGACAGAGAGGAGCAGAATCGGGAGCTTGCGCATGGGGGTGCCAGCGCTTTAACACGAGTTTTCTGACGGTGAAACGCAGCAGGCCTCGATCCCTTGCCCCGACGAGGAACCGGGTGCTATACGCAGCCCCGCCTCGGATTTTCCGGGGCAAATCTTCACCTCCTGCCGAGACAAAGGGCCGTGCCTCTATGAGGTTCCCGGAGTCAGTGACGCAGGAGGGGTGCAAAACGGGAAGGAACTGACAATGGAAACGATGGCAGAAGCGACCGGGCAAAACCCGATCAGCATGCGCGCGCTCCTCGAAGCGGGCGTTCACTTCGGACACAACACGGGTCGTTGGAACCCCAAGATGAAGCAGTTCATCTTCGGCGCGCGCAACGGCATCCACATCATCGACCTCCAGCACACCGTCAAGCTGTTCCGCTCGGCGTTCCAGGCGGTCATCGACACGACGGCGCGCGGTGAGACGATCCTCTTCGTCGGCACCAAGAAGCAGGCGCAGGACGTGATCGTCGAAGAGGCGACGCGCTCCAACCAGCACTACGTCACGCAGCGCTGGCTCGGCGGCACGCTGACGAACTTCAAGACCGTGAAGGGCTCGCTCGAGCGCCTCCGCGGCCTCGAGAAGATGGAAGAGGACGGCACGCTGTTCGCGCTCCACAAGCGCGAGCAGGTGATGATCATGCGCGACCGCGCGAAGCTCATGAAGTCGCTCGGCGGCATCAAGGGCCTCAGCAAGGTCCCCGGCATGCTCTTCGTGATCGATCCCCACAAGGAGCACATCGCGGTCGACGAGGCTCGCAAGCTCGAGATCCCGGTCGTCGCGATCACCGACACCAACTGCGACCCGGACCAGATCGACTACGTCATCCCCGGTAACGACGACGCGATCCGCGCGATCAAGCTGTTCGCAGCTCGCATCGCCGACGCCGCGATCATCGGCGCGAAGGTTCACAAGGAGAACGCGCGCACCAAGGGTGCGGAGCGCCAGGACGAGGGCGAGCGCGTCATCCACGTGTCGTCGGGTGGCGATGGCCCGCGCGTCGAGATGTCGACCGGTGGCTCGATGTTCAACCCCGAGGCGTCTGCCTCCCCCGACCAGGAGTCGTAGTCGTGGCCGAAGTTACCCCCAACCTGATCAAGGACCTGCGCGAGCGCACCGGCGCCGGCATGGCCGACTGCAAGAAGGCGCTCGTCGAGACGGCCGCCGACATGGACAAGGCGATCGACTACCTGCGCGCCAAAGGTCTCGCGAAGGCGGCCAAGAAGGCCGGCCGCGAGGCGACCGAGGGCCTGGTCGCGAGCTACATCCACGGTGGTGGTCGCATCGGCGTCCTCCTCGAGGTCAACTGCGAGACCGACTTCGTTGCGCGCAACGAGGACTTCCAGCAGTTCACCCGCGACGTGTCGATGCAGATCGCCGCGATGAACCCGCAGTTCGTCCGCAAGGATGAAGTGCCGGCCGACGTCGTCGAGCGTGAGAAGGCTGTCCTCGTCGCGAAGGCGAAGGAGAGCGGCAAGCCCGAGGCGATCGCGATCAAGATGGTCGACGGTCAGATCTCGAAGTGGATGAAGGAGATCTGTCTCCTCGACCAGCCGTTCCTCAAGGACAACGACAAGACGATCGAGCAGATCACGCAGGAGCTCGTCGCGAAGATCGGCGAGAACATCAAGATCCGCCGCTTCGCTCGCTTCGAGCTCGGCGAGGGTCTCGAGAAGAAGGCGAACGACTTCGCGGCAGAAGTTGCCGCGCAAGCCGGGCTGTCCTCGTAGTCGTCTCGTAGTCATCGGTACGACACGCTGACGGAGCCGCTCGAAAGGGCGGCTTCTGGCGTTTCGGGCACCAAGAGTGCGTGGCGCGCTCGTGGGGATGTGCGGCATGCGCGTCCGCGAGCACCATGAAGAAGATCGTCGCGTTCTCGACTGATGGTCAGCGCTTTGCCCGCGCAACGGCGATGAGTTTCTCGATGCTCTCCCGCTGCTTCGGCTTCTTCGCATGCGGCAGGGCGCGCTCCAGCACGGCGAGAGCTTCCTCGACCTTACCTGCCTCGACGAGCCGAAGGCCGAGCGTCGTCGCGGGCGGAATTCGCGTCGGGTCGACGGCGAGAGCAGCGCGAGCGGTCTCCATCGCATCGGCCCCACGTCCGACCGTGTCGTAGCAGACGGCGAGCATCGCGAGGGCGGGTGCTTGAACGTTGATGTCGATGCTCGTGATGAGTCGTTCGAGAAGCGGGATGGCGGCCGCGTCCTGACCGCGCTTTGACAGCAGGAGCGCGTGCCAGGCCATCAGCTCCAGATCGTCGGGATCCGTCGCGCGCGCGGACATGACGAGCGCTATCGCGCCGTTCATATCCCCCGCAGCTTCGAGCTGTTTCGCACGTTCGACGACTGGATGCATCGCTCGCGGTAGTATGCACCTTCGGATGGGCGACGAGCTGATCGGGACCGAGGTCGGGCGCTACCGCGTCGAGCGCTTGCTCGGCCAGGGCGGCATGGGAGCCGTGTACCTCGGCATTCAGCCCGCGATCGGCAGCCGCGTCGCGATCAAGGTGCTGAGCGCGGAGTGTGCGCGCAACCCGCAGTTGCTCGACCGCTTCTTCGCCGAGGCGCGCAGCGTCAATCTCATCCACCACGAGAGCATCGTGTCGGTGCTCGATCTCGCGCAGCTCACCGACGGGCGGCCGTACATCGTGATGGAGTTCGTCGAGGGCCAAACGCTCGGCGAGCTCGTGCGCGATAGCTCTCCGCTGCCGCTCGGTGGCGTGGTGCAGGTGATGACCGAGACGCTCTCGGCGCTCGCCGCTGCGCACAACCGCGGCGTGGTGCACCGCGATCTCAAGCCCGACAACATCATCGTCACGCGCGAGGGGCACGCGAAGGTCTTGGACTTCGGCATCGCCAAGCTCGCGCCGGGGCTCGACGCAAATTCGCCGCGCACGGCGACGGGAGCGTTGCTCGGCACGCCCGCGTACATGGCGCCGGAGCAGATCAGCGGTGCGCAACTTGTCGACTCGCGCACCGATATCTACGCGGCCGGTGTCGTGTTGTTCGAGATCGTCACGGGGCGCGCACCGTTCACCGGCGAGACGCTGTTCGATCTGATGCGCGCGCACCTGGAGCAGACGCCGCCAAATCCGCGCTCGCTGCGCCCGGATCTCACTGTCGCGCTTGAGCACGTGATCCTGCGCGCGATGGAGAAGGATCCCGCGCGGCGCTTTCAAACGGCGATGGAGATGGCGGATGCGATCCGCGCAGCGTCGGTGGAGCTGCCGGGTGAGCAATGGAAGACGCTCGCCGGCAATGCGCTGACGGGCCGACCGTCGCTCCAGAACATCTCGCTCTCGGGGGCGCGCTCGCGACCCGGCTTCGAGCAGACAGAGATAGCGACCGGCGAGAAGACGATGCCCTCCAAGGGGGAGAAGACGGTCGCTGGCACCAATCCCAATCCGCCGACGCAAGCGGCACCGACGCTGACCCGTGATTCGCGGACCGGGCTGTTCGTGGCGCTCGGCATCGTCGTGCTCGCGGCGGGTGCGATCGCGATCATGGTCATCGTCTCGGGCGGTCGCAAAGCATCCGTGCAGGCGCCGATCGTGACGGTCGTGCAGCCGGTGCCGATCGATGCCGCGGTCGTCGTGGAAGCACCTCCCGTCGATGCGCAGGTGATCGCGGAGACGCCTGCAAAGCCGCCCGCGAAAGCACCGACGCCCGCAAAGGCTCCCGAGGCACCGCCCGCGAAGACGACGCCACCACCGGTGACCTCCACGCCTGCGATCACGACGACGACGAACAGCAAGGGCGAGCAGGTCGTGCACATCAACGGCGAGCTGGATATCGCGACACCGGTGCCCGAGGACAAGCTGACGCGCGTCGCGGCGACCTACAACGCGAAGGCATTCGATGGAAAAGCGAACGCGGCAAAAGCGCTCGAGCTCGCGCGCGCGACGTGGAGTGATGCGGGGCTCGTCGAGATCGACATGGAGTACGTGAGCGGGCAGGGCTTCGTCGACCTGACGCACGACGATGCGGAGGCGAGCTACATGTTTCGCTCCCCGTCGAGAACGGGCGAGTGCTACCTGGAGGTCATCGCAAACACGAAGGGCTGGATCGTGCGCGTTCGCGACAACAGCAGCGATGCCAAGTGCAAGGCGCCGATCCGCGCCATCCCGAAGTGCTCCATCGCGGCGGTGCGCACGAAAGCCGGCGTCGCGCCGAATAGGTTCGTGAAGGTGGAGTTCCTGAAGGACGGAAAGTGGTTCGTCTCGAACATGATCGACGACGACGAGAATCTCAGCGAGACCGTTCCTGATGGTTGCTAGCGCTTGGCGCGGGCCAGTGCGGCCTTCGTGCGATCCATGTCGGTGCCAGTGATCTTCGCTTTCTTGCGCAGCGCATAGGCGCGTTCGAGGAGCGGTAGCGCTTCTACCTTCTTGCCGCGCCCCAGCTCCGCTTCGCCGATGCATGTGAGGTCGTACGCGAGATCCGGATGATCGGGGCCGAGGCCCGGCTCGTCGATCGAAAGCGCGCGTCGGCACCAAGCGTCCGCGTCGTCGTAGCGCTTCGTGGTGATCGCCACCTCGCCGAGGTTGGAGAGCGCGATCGCGACCTGCGGGTTCGTCGGGCCGAGCCCCTTCTCGTACACCGCGAGCGCGCGTTTGAAGTAGTCGGTCGCGGCCGTGTAGTCGCCGCTATCGCGCGCCATGTTGCCGAGGTCGTTGATGGTGTTCGCGACGATGTGACTCGTCTCCCCGAACACCGGGATCTGGCGCGCGAGGATGTCCTCGAGCTTGGACTTGCGGACGACCAGGTCCTCTTCCATGCGCGCGAGCTGGACGAGCGTGGTGAGGAGCTCGGGTGTGTCGTTCGGTGTGCGCGCGTAAATGATGCGAGCTGCCTCGAGCTCTTTGCGTGCGTCATCAGTGCGGTCGAGCTTCTTCAGCACGAGGGAGAGGTTCGCGTGCGCATCGGCGGCGAGAGGATGGTCGGGTCCGACGGCAGCGATCGTGCGGGCGAGTACGTCTTGATAGCGCGCGACGGCTGCTTCCAGATCTCCGTCGGTAGACTGCACGTTCGCGAGTGAGGTCATCGCGGCGATCGTCCCCTGGTAGTCCGGCCCGAACGCGGTCTGGAAGATCGCGAGCTGGCGCTCGGCGGCTTTCGTCGCAGCAGGGATGTCATTCTGTACGAGGCAGACGGCGACGAGCGTCGCGAGCGCTTCGCCGACCTTGGGACTCATCGGGCCGCGCGCCTTTTCGACGAGCACGATCGATTCTTCGGCGAGCTTGCGCGCTTCCGTCACGTGCTCCGCTTGCAGGTCGGCACTGGCGAGGTAGTTGCGGATCATGCCGCGCGGGAGGTCGGGCTTCGCGAGGCGGGAGGCCGCTGCTTCCGCCGCCTCGGCGTACGCGATAGCGTCGCTCGCTTTTCCGCGTTGCAGCGCGATGGCGATCCGAGCCGTCCAGATCTCCGTCGTCAGATCGTCGTCGCGCGCGGTCACCGCGGCGGTCAGCGCTTCTTTGAGCGTGGCCTCGGCAAGATCGTTGTGTCCCGCTTGCGCTCGGAGGTTGCCGAGCAGCAGGAGAGAATCCGCGATCGCGGGCGGATGACCGAGCGTGCGCGCCTGAGCGACGAGCGCCTCCGCAGCCTTCACCGACGTCTCGATCCCGCTGTGATTCTGCCGCGCGGCGACTCTCGCGTACTGCTTGTAGAACGCGTCGACCTCGGTGCGAATGCCGGGCGGTGTGGGCAGGATGCCAACGAGATGCTCGCGATCTGCGCAGGGCGCGAGTGACGACAGCGACAGCACCGCGCTGATCTGTTGATCGGGTGTGCTGCGCGCGGCTTCGTCGACGACGGCGGACAGCTCGTCGAGGCGGCGATCGAGGCACGCCATGCGCAGATCGAGCAGCGATGCGGATTGCGCGCCGTGACGCGTCGCTTCGCACGTTTCCTGCGCCATCTGCGTCCACTCGCGACCGTGTGCATCGAGGGCGCTGATGGCTCGTGGTGAGAGCTGCGCACGATACGGAGCGAGAACGGCGGCTACTTGCTGTGCGCCGCCATCACACGGCAGAACGGCGGGTGTGCGATGGGCGAGCGCGAACACGACGCCTCCCGCTGCAACGAGGACGCCGACCGCCACCGCAAACATCGAGCGGCGCGAGCGCGGCGGTTCGAGCATCGCGAGCATCTCGTCGAGCGTCGCGAATCGATCAGTCGGCTCGATCGCGAGTGCACGCCGGAGCGCGCCGTAGACCGCCGGTCGCACGCTGACGTCCTCGTTCGTCCGTGCGCCGTCCAGGAGACGCGCGATCTCGGGGCGCTTGCCGGTGAGCGCTTCGTAGAGCGTGACGGCAAAGGAATACTGATCGCTGCGCGCGGTCACGATTCCCTCGGCGCGCTGCTCCGGCGCCATGTACGCAGGCGTGCCGGCGCGCGTTTCATCGATCTCGCGCTCGGCGCGGGCCAATCCGAAGTCGGCGACCTTCGCGGATTCCTTCGCGACAAGGATGTTCTCCGGTTTGATGTCACCGTGAACGACACCGGCCGCGTGCGCCGCTGCGAGCCCGCGTCCTGCCGCGAGCAACATCGCGATCACCTGCTCCTTCGCAGGCTTGGTCTCAGCGAGCCACGTGCGCAGGTTCGTGCCCTCGACGAGCTCCATCGCGATGTAGAGGTCGTCGCCTTCATCGGAAGCGTCGTAGACCGCGACGACGTTGGGATGCGTCAGCTTCGCGAGAGCGCGCGCCTCGGCGAGGACGCGCGTGCGATCGGCGCTCGCGTGCAACACTTTGAGTGCCACCTTGCGATCGAGCTTCGGGTCGAACGCGGCGAAGACCGAGCCCATGCCGCCCGCGCCGAGCTGCTCGATGATCTCGAACCGACCGAGCGAAACCGGGGCAACCTTCACCCCGACGAGCGCACCGCGGAGCTTTGCCTGGAGCTGCTTCGCGACGATGTCGTTCTGCGGCGGACGCGCCGCGGCGAGGCCACTCACTTCGGTCTCGGGAGGGTCGTCATGCGCCATCGGTGGTTCCGCGGTAACGTGGGTCGGCGTGGACGATAGCGAACAGTTGCGCGCGTGGGCCAGTGGCGATCAAGCCTCGGGCGATGCGCTCATCTTGCGCTACTTCGATTCGATCTGTCGGTTCTTTCGCAGCAAGGTCGGGGACGACGTCGACGATCTACTCCAGCGGACGTTTCTCGATCTGCTCGAATCGGCCAAGCGCTCCGAGATCCAGAACGTCCGCGCGACGCTGTACACCATCGCGCATCGCCGCCTGCTCGATCAGCTGCGCGCCAAGTATCGCGGTCCCGTCGACGGTCTGACGTCGCTCTCCGTTGCGGACCTCGGCACGTCGCCGTCGAGCCAGCTCGGCCGCAACGAGGAACAGCGGCTGCTCCACGATGCGCTGCGCCGGATCTCGCTCGAGCACCAGGTCGTCCTCGAGCTCGCCTACTGGGAGGAGCTCCCGGGCGCCGAGATCGCAGTCGTGCTCGGGATCGCCGAGCCCACGGTCCGGTCGCGGCTCGCCCGGGCCCGCGAGGCCCTGCGCGCCCAACTGACGCAACTAGCCGAAACGCCTGCGCTCGCGCAGTCCACGCTGGACGCATTTACGTCCCGCGCGATTCCCTGACGATTTTTGGGATCAATCCGCCGGCTGCTCCGACTACCGGAGCATGAAAGCGTTTGTCGTCCTCTCGTTCATTGTCGTCACTGGCTGCTACGGCGCCGCGCCGCCCACCCCGCCGCGGATTCCGCTGCCCGACATTCGGCCCGGCCTCCAGGTCCTCGTCGACTCCCAGTCCGAGACGCACATGGGATCGGTGTCCAAGAAGAGCTGGACCTGTCCGCAGGGCCACATCGAAGGTGATCCGCTGTGCTCGTACACGACGTATTCCGTCGTCGAGCCCATCACCTCCACCAAGACGACCGTGACCTACGGCGGCGAGAAGCTCGAGCCGGCCCAGCTCGCCGTGATGGCCGATACGGAGCAGGAGGCGAAGCGCACCCAGCTCGCTGATCTGCAGCGCCAGTGCACAGCCGCCACGCGTCCGCGCCACGTCGGCATGGTGGGCGTCATCGGGGGCCTGGTGCTCTGGGGCATCGCGGCGGGTTCGCAGCAACCGGTGTTCACCTATGTCGGCGCGGGCGTCCTCGGCGTCGGCATCGGCGGCTACACGTACGGTTATCTCGTCGCGGGCGGCGACAAGTGCTCCCGGGCCGAGACGGTCGCGGCGTCACTGACGGGGCGCGACCACTACTACGGCGACAACGACTCCGAGATGCATCAGCTCGCGGACCAGTTCAATGCGCGCGTCATCGCCCCGCAGTCGGCGCAGACCAAGCCCGCTCGACGACGCGGTGCCCTCTAGGCCTGTGCTATGCCTCCGTCGCCGTGAGCAACGACAAGCAGCAAGCGCCCAAGACCGCGATCACGCCCACCCGCGCCGATAACTACCAGGACTGGTACCAGGAAGTTATCAAGGCCGCCGACCTCGCCGAGAACAGCGATGTTCGCGGCTGCATGGTGATCAAGCCGTGGGGCTACGCGCTGTGGGAGAACATCCAGCGCGTCCTCGACGGCATGTTCAAGGCGACGGGGCACCAGAACGCGTACTTCCCGCTGTTCATCCCGGTCAGCTTCCTCGAGAAGGAGGCCGCTCACGTCGAGGGTTTCGCAAAGGAGTGCGCGGTCGTCACGCACCACCGCCTCGAGCTGCGCGAAGGCAAGCTGGTTCCGACGGGTGAGCTCGAGGAGCCGCTCGTCGTGCGTCCGACGTCGGAGACGATCATCGGCGCCTCGTTCGCGAAGTGGGTGCAGAGCTATCGCGACCTCCCGCTGCTCATCAATCAGTGGGCAAACGTGGTCCGCTGGGAGATGCGCACGCGCCTGTTCCTGCGCACGGCGGAGTTCCTCTGGCAGGAGGGTCACACGGCGCACGCGACGAGCGAAGAGGCCGTCGAGGAGACGATGCAGATGCTGCGTGTCTATGCGCAGTTCGCCGAGGAGTACATGGCGATGCCCGTCATCCAGGGCATGAAGACGGCGGGCGAGCGCTTCCCCGGTGCCGTCGACACGTACTGCATCGAAGCGATGATGCAGGACCGCAAGGCACTGCAGGCCGGCACGTCGCACTTCCTCGGTCAGAACTTCGCGAAGGCGTCGGAGATCAAGTTCCAGAGCGACAAGGGCGTCGTCGAGCACGCATGGACGACGTCGTGGGGCGTGTCAACGCGCCTCGTGGGCGGCATGATCATGACGCACGCCGACGACGACGGCATGGTCTGCCCGCCGCGCCTCGCGCCCGAGCACATCATCATCATCCCGGTGATCCAGAAGCCCGAGGATCGCGATCGCGTGATGACGTTCTGCAAGGCGCTCGAGAAAGAGCTCGAGGCGCAGACGTTCGCGGGCGCGCCGATCCGCGTCCACGTCGACGGTCGCGACATGCGCGGTGGCGACAAGGCGTGGCAGTGGATCAAGAAGGGCTCGCCGATCCGCCTCGAGATCGGACCGCGCGACATCGACAAGGACTCGGTGTTCATGGGGCGCCGCGACAAGACGCCGAAGGAGAAGGTCGGCATGCCGCGGGCGGAGTTCGTCGCGCAGGCCGCGACGCTGCTGCAGGACATCCAGGACGTGCTGTTCCAGCGCGCCCTCGCGTACCGCACCGAGTTCACCAAGACGATCGATACGAAGGAGGAGTTCTATGCCTTCTTCGCAGATCCGCCGAAGAAGAAGGAGACCGACCCGACGCCGATCCACGCCGGCTTCGCGCTCGCTCACTTCAACGGTGATCCGGCGCTCGAAGCGAAGATCAAGGATGACCTCAAGGTCACCGTGCGCTGCATCCCGCTCGCGGGCGGCCCCGTCGAGATTGCCCCCGGCACGTGCCCGTTCACGGGCCAGCCGAGCAAGCAGCGCGTTGTCTGGGCGAAGGCGTACTAACGCTCGCTGCGCACGCGGTCCAGGCGTGTCAGTCTAGGTCCATGGCGAACTGTCCTGTCGACGCCGTCCCGCTCGAAGAAGCGGGTCAGACGCTCCGCTGCTCCAAGTGCGAAGGCGCGTGGGTTGCCGAGGACGCGCTCGTCGCGATTCTCGAGCAGCGCGCGAACACGCTCGTGGAATTGCCGTGGGCTCCGCGTGAAGATAAACCGCGTCCGTGCGCGGTGTGCTCCACGCCGATGCAGACCGTGGATCTCGGGAGCGTGCAGCTGGATCGTTGCGCGCAACACGGCGTGTGGTTCGATGCGAACGAGCTGACGACGCTGCTGCGCCAGGTGAAGCGGTTCAAGACGCATCCGCCGGGGCACGAGGAGCATCGCGACGGGTTGCTGCACCGTCTCGGCAAGCTGTTCGGCGGCGATTAGCTCACGCCGGAAGCATGGCGAGGCCAAGTCCGGTCAGGTAGAGGCCCGCACCGTAGACGACGTGCGTGACGATGCTCTTCGTGGCGTTGAACACCGGGCGCGGCGTCTTCGATGAGGCGATTCCGAGCCCGAGCGCCGGCTGCAGAACAAACAGTGGAGCGATGACGGTCGCTAGACCGATCAGGACTGCTGGCCCGAGGGTGGGGGAGCGCGTCCACTCCCGACCGAACGCTGCGACCAGAACGATGGCGAAGCTGATTCCGATCCCGTAGTGCGCCATCCACCCGAGCACGCGCTCACCGCGGACGGGCGGTGCCTTCGCGATGCTCGCGTGAACGAATTGGCCCTCCGGCAGATGACCGATCCAACGCCCGAGAAGCGCGAAGTTCAACGAGGGCACGCCAAATCGCCGCAGCACCGCTGCCCACACGTCCATTGTCGCCGTCGCCCCCGCGCCGAGTAACCCCGTGCGAACCACCATATCCATGTTGTCCGTCATGCAACCCAACGTGCAGCGTTGGAGCAAAACGATCCAATCGTAGTTTCTGAGGGCAGCCCTCGGAACATTCGATTGGTGGGGCGCGCTCGCGAGAACCACGCTGGCCGCATGACAGGTCAGCAATTCAAACCGTGGCGCGATCTGACGCCCATCTGCCTCATCGTCTTCCTGGAGTTCCTCGCGATGGGACTCCCTCTGCCCGTGCTGCCGGAGCGCGTCCACGGCGGGCTCGGCTTCGGTACGTTTGTCGTTGGCCTCGTGATCGGAGCGCAGTCGTGGGCCAC
Organism: Kofleriaceae bacterium; assembly: GCA_036499725.1. Classification (GTDB taxonomy): domain Bacteria; phylum Myxococcota_A; class Polyangia; order Haliangiales; family Haliangiaceae; genus JABFXX01. Next base: position 47,269 of record DASYDE010000135.1, on the reverse strand, counting down.
GCTCGTGACGAGACACTCCTCAGGTACGCGCACCGACGAGCATGGACCGCGCCGGGCCGTCGTACGCGGCCTCGGCATCTCCGTGCTTGCGGGTGGGCTCTACGCAGCCTCGTACGCGCTCCCCGGCGGAACACCCAGCCTCGTCGTGCTGCTCCTGGGACGCGTCCTCTTGGGCATCGGAGAGAGCCTCGTCATCACCGGAGCACTGGCGTGGGGCGTTGCGTTGGCGGGCCGTGAGCGCTCCGGCTTGGTGATGGCCTGGGTCGGTATCGCGATGTATGGAGCGCTCGCGATCGGCTCTCCCATCGGCTCCGCGCTGAATACCAGTATCGGGTTCGTCGGCATGTCTGTCGTCGCCGCGTTGGCTCCTGCGCTCGGGTTCGGTCCGGCGCTGGCGGCTCGCTCCGTGGCACCCGTGGGTGGAGCAAGGCTGCCGTTCTATCGCGTCGCGACGATGATCTGGCTTCCCGGCGTAGGCCTCGCGCTATGCGCGGTCGGCTTCGGCGCCATCGCTGCGTTCGCACCGCTACTGTTCCACAGTCACGGGTGGGCGCACTCGGCGCTCGCGATGTCAGCGTTCGGGGCCGCGTTCGTGCTCGCGCGTCTGCTGTTCGGTAGCTTGCCGGATCGCTTCGGTGGTGCGCACATCGCGATGGCGTCCGCGGCGGTGGCGACGATCGGTCAGGTCGGAATGTGGCTCGCGTCCTCGGGACCGACAGCGGTTGCGGCAGCCGCCTTGACCGGCCTCGGCTTCTCCCTCGCGTTTCCGTCATTCGGTGTCGAAGCCATCAAGCGCGTGCCACCGCAGAACCGGGGCGTCGCTCTCGGCGCGTACACCGCGTGCTTCGACGTCGCGATGGGCATCGGGGTGCCGCTCCTCGGAATGGTCGTAGCTACGTTCGGCTACAGCGCAGCGTTTGGCGTCGGCGCAGTCGCTGGCCTCGCCTCTCTCGTTATCGCGATTGTGCTGGCGGGGCGCGCATGATCGAAGCGGCGATGTCGAGCAGTGGCTCTTGCGCGCGCTGTGCCGGGAGAGCGAACAGTACGCGCGTGATGGTCGGCGCTTCCAGCAGGAGCTCGACCTCGCCGCGGTCCTTTGCTGCGCGGGCGGTTCCAGCATGGAGCAATCCCACGCCGAGACCGCCGGCAATGAGCGTTCGCGTGACAGCTTCTCGATCGACGCTGATCACGCGCTTCGGCTTGATGTGATGGGCCTTGAACAATCCCTCCGCTGTTCGCCCGCAGCATGCACTCGTCGTCGGGTAGATCCACGCCTGGTCTTCGAGAGCTTGCCAATCGAGACCGTGCTGACCCGGCGGAGCGGCGAGGAACGTCGTGAACCGCGAGACCTCGACGGTGGTGAGATCCGGATCCGGTTCGCCCGCGTCGTTGTAGAAGCCGGCGTCCAACGTGTCGTTGCGCAGGCCGGAGAGGATCTCCTGCGACGAACCATGCCGCAGCGTGACCTCCACGTCCGGACACTGTTCAGAGAGACTCGTGAGCAGGCGACCGACGGCCTCGTTGTTGGAATTGCTTCCCGCGCCGATTCGGAGCTTCCCGACGAGGTGTCCCTTGAGCCGCGTCGCTTCGTCGATCAGTGCTTGATGCGCACCGAGCGTTTGCTCGGCTTTTGCGAGCAAGCGTCTTCCATCGCTCGTGAGAGTCATGCCGCGGGCGACGCGCTCGAATAGCGTCAGTCCGAGCGAGTCCTCGATTGCTTTGATATGCGCGCTGACCGCCGGCTGGCTGAGGTGCAGCAGCTCCGATGCCCGCGTGACGCTGCCCTCGCGAGCAACGACCACGAACGTCTTGAGCTGGTGCAGATCCATCGCCGCTCATCATATGCCCGTTGTGTCCGGACACCTGTCCGCTCGCTCGGGCATGTGTCCGCTGTTCGATCGCGGAAGCTCGCGAATCGAATCAACCGCGACTGGCACGTCGGCTGCTCTAGCCGCTGATGCCATGCAGAACCTCCGGACGACTATCGCAGCACTCCTCTTCGGCACCCTCGTCAGCGTTTCGCAGGCGACCGCGCAGTCCGTCACGCCGCCTGCTGTCTCCAGCTACGTCGAGGCGGACTATCCACAAGCCGCTCGCGATGCCGGAAAAGAGGCGTCCGTCGACCTCGAGATCATCGTCGGAGCTGACGGAGCGGTGCTCGATGCAAAGGTGACTGCGCCCGTCGGTGATGGCTTCGACGAAGCCGCGCTCGCTGCCGTTCGCAAGTTCGTCTTCACGCCGGCGAACAAGGATGGAGTCCCGACGGCAGCGCGCATCCAGTACCGCTACACGTTCACGCTGTCGACTCCTCCGCCCCCTGTCGCGATCGCGCCGATCGAGGACATCGCACCTGCTGCAGCGGTCACGGCACCTCCTCCGGAGGTGGTCGTCGACAATGGTGCGTACGGCGCTGTGGCGACGCTCGAAGCTCCGTCTCGCGAGATCACGAGGCGTTCGATCCAGGCCGCGGAGATGACGAAGATGGCGGGAACGCGCGGCGACGCTCTGCGCGGGATCGAGCTTCTACCCGGAGTGGCACGGCCGCCCGGTCCGCTGGGCGCGATCATCGTTCGGGGCAGTGCGCCCAATGACAGCCAGGTCTTCCTCGACGGCGAGCCGGTTCAGCAGCTCTATCACTTCGGCGGTGTGACGAGCTTTATCAGCGGCTCGCTGCTCCAACGCATCGATCTCTATCCAGGCAATTTCTCGACGCGCTATGGCCGCAAGATCGGCGGCATCATCGAGACCGAGCTCCGCGATCCGCAGACGGATCGGATTCATGCGCAGGCCGACGTGAACATGATCGATGCGTTCGCGCTGGTGGAAGGCCCGATCAGCGACACCACATCGTTCGCGATCGCGGGTCGGCGCAGTTATGTCGACGCCTGGATCGGTCCTGCTCTGGATGCAGCGAACGTTGGAATCGCGGCGGTCCCCGTCTACTTCGATTCGCAAGCGATCCTCGCGTACAAGCCCGACGCGAAGAACAAGCTGCGACTCGTCGCCTATGCGAACAGCGACGATCTGAAGATCGTGATCGCGAACCCGAGTGGAGATTCCACGAATCGTGACCACTTCGGCCTCGGTAACTCGATGTACCGCCTCCATGGCGATTGGTCGCATACGAGCGATCGCATCGATCAGCGTCTCTCGCTCGCGATTGGCACGCGCGCCTACAAGGTGAAGGTCGGCACGGACATCGGTGTCGATGGCAACGTGATCGATATTCTCGGTCGTGCGGATTGGACCTCGAAGGTCAGCGATCGCGTCGAGCTGCGATGGGGCCTCGATTTGCAGAACATTCGGTCAAACATCGTGTTCGACGGACCGCAGATCAGACAGGACGAAGGCAACCCGGATCAGTTCGCCCCTCCCGAACAAGTCGATCGCACCCACTACAAGGGCGTCGGACACTTCTTCCGGCCCGCGGCCTACACCGAGGCTGCCGTGAAGCCGATCGCCGATCTCTCGATCACGGGCGGCGTTCGCGTCGACTACTTCGGCGAGATCATGGAGTGGGCGGTGGATCCGCGTGCGACCGCGACGTACGCGCGGGGCGCGACGACATTCAAGGCGGGCGTCGGCCGGTTCTCGCAGCCTCCCGAGGAAGGCCACGCGCTCAAGGGGCTTGGAAATCCCAACCTCGAAGCCGAGCACGCGATTCACTACGACGTCGGTGTCGATCACCAGTTCACGGATCGGATCTCGCTCGGCGTAGAGGGCTACTACAAGGACCTCCAGCACATGATCGTCGCCGGCGAGACCGGCATGCGCGACAACACGGGCAGCGGAACGGTCGTCGGGCTAGAGGTTGCTGGTCGGTGGCAACCAGGCGGTGATTTCTCGGGCTTTTTGTCCTACACGCTATCGCGCAGCGAACGCCACGAGGGGGATGTCACGCGTCTGTTCGACTACGACCAGACTCACATCCTGACGGTCTCCGGCTCGTACAAGCTCGGTCGCGGTTGGGAGCTCGGCGCCACGTTCCGCCTCGTGTCGGGCAACCCCGAGACTCCGGTGGTGGGCAGCGTGTTCGATGCAGACATCGACGCGTATCGCCCCATCTACGGTGACGTGAACAGCACACGCAATCCCGTGTTCCATCGGCTCGACTTGCGCGTCGAGAAACAGTTCCACATCGGCGGTCATCCGTTCGCGGGCTATCTCGATCTCGAGAACGCCTACAACCAGAAGAACCGCGAGAGCACCGCCTACAACTTCGACTACTCGGAGCGCAGCGATACGCCCGGCCTTCCGCTCCTTCCCAGCTTCGGGATCAAGGGCGAGATCTAGATCTGCACTCGATGGAGAACTCTATGAACAGCTTCATTCCCGTGATCCTGCTCGCGCTGACGGCGTGCGCGGACTTCGACTCTGCCACCCTCATCAAGCGCGACCGCGTCCTCGCCGCCAAAGTAGGCGTCGACGGTGATCCCGACCGCGCGTGGCCAACTCCTGGAGAGAGCGCGACGATGACGTGGGTCACCGCATCGCCCGGTGATCCGCCGATGTTCTCCTGGACCCTCCTCGCGTGCCCCGCTGCGACAAGCACGGGCTTGCCGGCGTGCGCCGGGGACGCATTCGCGACCTCCGAAGGCACCGGGCCGATTCCGACGCTCCGTCTGGCGATTCCGGCTGACATCGCCGCGACCGCCGTCGTCGTCACGGGGGCGATCTGCGCGAGCGGCACACCCTCGCTCGATTCCGAGACGAGACTCGGTGAGTGCAGCGACGGCACTCGCGTCGACGTTGTCTCCCAGCACATCTTTCTCGGGACCGACGTCGCGACGAATCACAATCCGCACATCACGGCGGCTCCGATCTCCATCGCTGGCCAAGCATGGGCAGACGGCGGGAGCTGCGACGATCTCCCCGTCGTGAAGGCCGGGGCTGACCGGACGCTCATCGGAGTGACGTTCGACGGATCGGACCGCGAGACGTTCACGGCCGCCACCGGAGCCTCGCGCGAGGCTCTGCAGCTCGGCGTGTTCACTACCGCGGGCGACGTCGTTCAGCTCCACGCGTACGTCGAAGCTGATGACGATCGCGCTGCATCGCCGATCGCTGTCGAATGGGATCCCCCGAGCGCGGAGGACGTGCCCGCCGATGGTCTTCGTGTGAAGTTCACCTTCGTCGTCCGAGACATGCGTGGCGGAGTCGACGCGACAACGCGCGAGCTCTGCGTTAGGTGACCGAGGCTTTCGAGCGTAGTGTGGTGCGTTGACGTCGATGCGACAAATCGGAGCCGTCTCGCCATGAGCTCGGTGCTGTGGTTCGTGATGGGGCTCGGCGTTGGGCTGGTCGCCATCGCGATTCGGTCGATGCTCGACGTGCGGAGGGCTCGCGAGGCTGTCGCCGATATCCGCGCTCTCGCAGACGGCGGAGAGCCATCATCTCCGCGAGGCGACCACGGTGAGCTATTTCGAGCGGCGAGAGAGCTCGCCGATGCGCGAACGAGGGATCTACAGGGAGCCGCCGCGCGTGAAGCGCTGCTACGTGCTGCGCTCGACGGAACTCCGTCCGCGATCGTCGTGTTTTCCGAGGCAGGACGGATCTCGCTCGCGAACGCAGCGGCCCGCGAGCTGTTCTTCGAAGACAAGGATCCGCAAGGTGAAGACTTCGTCGCGCTCCTCGGAAATGCCCCGGACGCGCTGCGCCGCGCTCTGACCGGCGACGGTGACGAGCTGTTCTCCGTCGACGATGCATCGGGCGAGCGACAGACATACATCCTCGGAAAGCGGCGCTTCGTCATCGATGGCGAGTCGATGGTGCTCGTGCTCGTCAAGAACCTCTCCCGCGAGCTCCATCGTCAGGAGGCCGACGCGTGGAAGCACATGATTCGCGTGTTCTGCCACGAGCTGAACAACTCGTTGGCGCCCGTCTCGAGCCTCGTGCATTCAGCAAAGATGGTCGTGGAGGGCTCTCCGCTCGCACCGAAGCTGGAGCGTGTGTTCACCACCATCGCCGAGAGAACCGATCATCTCCGGCGCTTCCTCGATAGTTATGCGCAGTTCGCGAAGCTTCCGATGCCACGGAAGATCGACGTGGCGTGGCGGCCGTTCGTCGACAAGCTCCTCGCGCTGTTTCCTTCCGCGCGGCTGGTCGGAGATCTCCCAACAGAACCCGGGTGGTTCGATGCGGGCCAGCTCGAGCAGGTGCTGATCAATCTCCTGAAGAACGCTTCGGAGTGCGGCGGCGAGGTGGATGTCGTGACTCTCGCGGTGGCTGCGCACGGGGAGCGCGGGTTCCGGATCACGATCGGTGATCGAGGCCCCGGGATGTCGGCCGAGGTCATGGAGCGCGCGCTCGTTCCGTTCTACTCGACGAAGCAGCAGGGATCGGGCCTCGGTCTGACGCTGTCCCGCGAGATCGTCGAAGCCCACGGCGGGGCGATGCGTCTCGAGAACCGCGACGATGGCGGACTGGCAGTCCACGTTCGGCTCGTGAATCGCAGCGGTGCGACGGACGTCCCGGATCGCCGTCTGACGCTCACGCGCAGCTGACCGGACGTGCCCGGACATCTGTCCGGGTGTCCGCGGACAGTGGTCGGTCACCCCAGCCATTTCAAGTGGTTGTCGCGGCATAGCCGCTGCACAGGAGGGTGACGTCTCGCCAACCACGAAAGGTGCTCTCGTCATGGATCTCCAAGCTCGCCTCACAGACTTCGCAATGAACGGTTCCGCATGGGTCATGTGGCTCCTCGTCGGTCTCTCCGTCATCGGCTTCGCGATCGCGATGGAGCGCGCATATGTCTTCACCCGAACGCGCGATCACGTTGCCGCCCTCAGCGCGGACGTGACGCGTTTGATCGGACGCGGAGCCATCGATGCAGCGCAGGAGCGACTCTCACGTTCGCGCTCGTTCGAAGCTCGCATTGTCAGCGCGGGTCTCGGGCAAACGGCTGCAGGACCCAAGGCCGTCGAACAAACAATGGCAAGCGCGACGCTGCTCGCCAAACTTCAGATGGAGAAGCGCCTCGCGTTTCTCGGCACCCTCGGTGCAAATGCTCCCTTCATCGGTCTCCTCGGAACCGTGATCGGCATCGTTCGGTCGTTCCACCTGCTCGAGAAGACAGCCGGAAGCATGAGCGCGGGTCTGATGGCCGAAGTGGGTGAGGCGCTCGTCTCGACTGCGATCGGAATTCTCGTCGCGTTGCCCGCCGTCGCATTCTTCAACGCGTTTCAGCGAGTCATCAAGACCCGCCTCGCTCGGGCAGAGGCTCTCGGCCAAGACGTGCTGAGCCAACTCACTCCTGCTTGATCTGATCGAGAAAGGAATCTGCCATGGCTACCCAGACTCTCGATGACGACATGATCACTGGAATCAACGTCACTCCCCTCGTGGACATCACGCTCGTCCTGCTCGTCGTCATGATGGTCACCGCGAGCTTCATCGTTTCGAAGAGCATCCCGATGGAGCTGCCCGAGGGATCCACCGGGGAAGCGACGCCGACGGTGCTCGCCGTCTCCATCACGGCGAACGGCGCCCTCTATCTCGATGCAGTTCCGATCGATGAAGCCGGTTTGCGGCGTCGGATTGCATCGAGTCGGGGAGAGCACCACGACCCGCAAGCGATCATCGCGGCGGATGGGCGCACGCCGCACGCGAAGGTCGTCCACGTGATCGACGTGCTGCGGCAGGAGAACGTCACGAAGTTCGCGATCAACGTCGACCCCGAGCCCGAGCATTGACATGGGGACGGAACACTCGTCTCCGGCGTTTCTGCTCCTCGTGGTGGCGAGCATCGCCGCTCATCTCGTTCTCGTTGTTGTCCTGCCGTCGGCTCACGACGTGCCGCCACACGCCGTGCGCCCCAGAACGCTCGTGACCATCGAGACGGTTCTCTCTCTCCCGACTCCGCCGCCCCCTGTGCACGTCGACGCGCTCGCCGCGACAGAAGCTGCTCCTCGCACGGCTCGTCCCGTTGCCGCTCGCCGGGCCGTTGCTCGTGTCGCCCCGGCGGAACAGCTCCCGACGCCCGAAGTGCCCGTCGACCTCTCCGGGGTAACGCTCTCCAACGAAGGCAGCAGCTGGTCGTCGCCCGTCGGGAACGGCGAAGCCATGACGGGACCAGTTATCGTGACGGCGCCAGCAGGACCTGCGCCCGTCACGCACGGCAGTGAGGCGCGGGGTGATCGCGTGGTGGGTGTAGGCGACCTATCGCGACCGCCGAAGGCACCGAACCTCGATGGGGCCCTCGCGGCGAACTATCCCGCCGACGCGCGCCGCGCGGGGATCACCGGCAAGGCCGTGGTGCGAGCCCGCATCCTCGCGACTGGCTCCGTGGGACCCATCCGCGTCGTTTCCGAGACGGTGTCGGGGTTCGGCAACGCGTGTCGACGAACACTCGCAGGGTCGCATTGGCAAGCACCGCTCGATGCGCATAGCGAACCTGTCACCACAGACATCAACTACACGTGCACGTTCGTCGCTCGGTGAGTCACAAGGCGTATGGTGATCTGTCCCATGAAAGTGCTCGTAGTAGACGATCAAGGTGCGATTCGAACCGCACTGGAGATTCTCTTCGAGCAGTACGGCATTCCCACGCTTGCCGCGAGCACTCCTGCCGAGGCGCTCGACCTCATCGCGTCGGAAGACGTCGGTGTCGTGATCCAGGACATGAACTTTCGCGCCAACGAGACGTCCGGCGTCGAGGGTCTCGAGCTGTTCCGAGCGATCCGCAAGTTGGACGCTGATCTTCCTGTTCTGCTCATGACCGCCTTTGCATCCATCGAGATGGTCGTCGCGCTCGTGAAGGAAGGCGCAGCGGACTACATCGCGAAGCCCTGGGACGACGCCAAGCTCGTACGCGACGTGCAGAAGTTGGTGCAATTGCGTCAGCTCGCCGACGAGAACGCACGCCATCGAGCACGCAGCCGGCGCGCGCGCCAGAGCCTCGCCGTGAAGGCGGATCTGTGCGGCCTCGTCTATTCGAGCGACGCGATGCACGAGGTATTGGCGCTCGCTGTCAACGTCGCACCATCGGATGCACCGATCCTGATCACCGGTGCCAATGGGTCCGGTAAGGAGAAGATCGCGGAGATCGTCCAGGCGAACTCGCGCCGGCGCGACAAACCGTTCGTGAAGGTGAACGCTGGTGCATTGCCGGACGAGTTGCTCGAGGCAGAGCTGTTTGGTGCTGAAGCGGGCGCGTTCACTGGCGCGACAAAGCAACGCATCGGCCGCTTCGAGGCTGCTCACGGCGGCACGCTGTTTCTCGACGAGATCGGGACGCTGTCGATGATCGGGCAGCAGAAGCTCCTGCGTGTGGTGCAGACCGGTGAGTTCGAGCGGCTCGGTTCGAGCACGACCAAGAAGGTCGATGTCCGGATCATCAGCGCGACCAACGTCAACCTCGCGCGCGCGATCGCAACAGGGGCGTTTCGCGAGGACTTGTTCTTTCGTCTCAACGTGATCGAGCTCAAGGTGCCGCCGCTCGCAGAGCGTCCGGACGAGGTCATCACGCTCGCGGAGACGTTCATCTCTGCGTTCGCGGTCGACCGCGCAGCACCGACGCTTTCTCCGTCGGCGCGTGACGCGCTTCTCGCGCACGAATGGCCGGGGAACGTTCGCGAGCTCCAGAATCGGATCCAGCGCGCGACGCTTGTCTGCCAGGACTCGACGATCGAGGCGGAGGATCTCGGACTCGGTCGCGCGTCTCGGGCGCAACGCGTTGACCAACCTGAAGCGACTCCCAGGGAGACCGACCCCGAGCGCACGCAGATCGAGGAAGCGCTGGTTCGCGCGAGCGGCATCGTCTCCAAGGCGGCTGCCGATCTCGGAATGAGCCGACAGGCACTCTATCGACGGATGGAGCGCCTGCAGATCACTCTCGAACGACGCCCTCGATCGTAGCGACGGCGGAGTTGTCAGGAGCATAGTGAACGATGGCCACGCGACCTTCATCGGGAACCGATAGCAGCGAGGAAGGACGCGCCTTTCTCCAGAACAGACTCGCTCTGTTCTTCAAGACGCTGTTCTTCTTCATGCTGCTCGCCACGGTGATGGGGCTGAAGGGGGTCATGAAGGACCCCGGGCCCGACTTGATCCTGGACGCCGCAACGGTCGTCGAGGCAGGCGTCTTCTGGTGGTTGTGCCGAAGAGGACCGCGCTCGATCCGGTTCCTCCGCATTCTCGAGGGCGGGGGACTGTTCTTTAACTTCTGCACTGCGGCGATGCTCGGCCGGTACGTGCTCGTCGGATTCACTCGCGATCAGTCGATCGTGAGCGCGGAAGGCAAGCTGATGGCGGATGCGTACCTGTCGGCGCTCGGCTTGATCGGGATCACGGCGCAGCTAGGCATTCGCGCCGCGCTCGTCCCTTCATCACCGCGCCGCACGCTCGTTTACACCGCACTGTGCGGCCTTCCGCCGATCGTGTGCTCGCTCCTGATCGTTCCGTCGGAACATGGAGGTTTCATCCTTCGGTCCGCGAGCTCCGCTGCGTATCCGTGGATGCCGGCGACGCTCACGATGATGTGGGCCTTCATCGTCTTCACCTGCACGGTGATCTCGTGGGTCATGTACGGCCTTCGCAAGGAAGTCCGCGAGGCACGCCTCCTCGGGCAGTACGTGCTGGAGAAGAAGATCGGTGAGGGCGGGATGGGAGAGGTCTATCGCGCTCGCCACGGCATGATGCGCCGTCCATCCGCGCTCAAGTTGCTTCGTCCCGACAATGCCGGTGAAGGAGGCGTGGCGCGCTTCGAGCGGGAAGTGCAGCTCACTGCTCGTCTGACTCACCCGAACACGATCACGATCTTCGACTACGGTCGAACGGACGACGGCGTCTTCTACTACGCGATGGAGCTCCTCGATGGCTCCAACCTGCAGCGGATCGTCTCGGTCACCGGCAATCAACCGGTCGGTCGTGTCGTGCGCATTCTCTCGATGGCGTGCAGCGCGCTGACCGAAGCGCACGGGATTGGCTTGATTCATCGCGACATCAAGCCGGCCAACATCATTCTCTGCACGCAAGGCGGCGAGCGCGATGTCGTCAAGCTTCTCGACTTCGGGCTCGTGAAAGAGATGAAGGTAGATGCCGACGTCAATCTGACGGGACCGAGCACGCTGACGGGCAGTCCCCAGTACATGGCCCCCGAGGCAATTCGCGCCCCCGAGTCGGTCGACGCGCGCACGGACATCTACGCGCTCGGCGCGGTGGCGTACTTCCTTCTCGCGGGAACCGAGCTGTTCAACGGAAAGTCGGTCATCGAGGTCTGCAGCCAGCATCTGCATCAGGAACCCGAGCCACTCTCGGCGCGCGGCGTGGAGGTGCCGCCCGCATTGGAAGCAGTCGTTCTCGCGTGTCTGGCAAAGAAGCCAGACGACCGCCCTCAGTCGGCTGCGGAGCTGCGTCGTCGTCTCGAGGCTTGTAGCGTGGACGGTTGGGACACCGGGCATGCCGGCGCGTGGTGGAACGCGAATCAAGGCGCGCTCGATGCGGACGCAGCGCAAACGACGAGCGAGCCCAGAACGATCGCGATCGATGGCGCCCTACGACTGGGCTGATCCGCTCGACCGTTGTCGGGCCACGACCAGATCCGACTACAGCGTATCGGGGATGTAGGCGTCGGGATAAACCCCGCCGTCGGGGCCCTCGTCGTTGAAGCACTCCCAGAACGTGGTCTGCCACTGGCCATGGTCCTTGTAGCAACACGCCCAATGCCAGCTGTCGCCGGGATCGCACGTCGTCGAGGGTGGGCCGCCGCAGTCACCGAGGCTGGGTGCGGTCTCCTCGCAGTCGGACGGCATCTCCGACGAACCACTGCCCACCGCGCTACCCGAGCCGGCGCCCGAGCCTCCGTCGTGCTCGAGCGTGCACCCCGCGACAACCACCGAAACGCAGGCCACTACCAAGAAGCTACGCATAGGCCGAAGCGCTTCAGCACGCGGCGTGCCCGCTCCAAGTGGGCGTTTCGCACTGATGGGCGACCAGTCGATAACGACATTGCTGCCGTACGTGTACGAGTCATGCGCGAGGCCTGCGCGCCTCGCCAGCTGTTAGACCAGCGTTAAAGTCTGGCGTTTTCGCGGCGGGCGCCGATGCCGGCGATGATCGCGGCTGGTACACGAGAGTGATGCGCCCATGCCTGCTCGCGCTCGTGCTCGTCGGCTGTGGCGGATCGCAGTCGGCGACGGGACCTGTCCACGACGATCGCGCGGAACACTCGCGCGCGCTGTGGGCCGACGCATCGCGCGTGTTCATGCATCCGCGCTGCGTGAACTGTCATCCCGCCAACGACGAGCCGCATCAGCGCCTCGCGATGGAAATCCACGATCCGCCCGTCGTGCGCGGCCCCGACAACAACGGCGTGCCGGGTGCGGAGTGCTCGACGTGCCACCAGGATCACAATCAAGCGCTGACGCGCGTGCCCGGTGCGCCGAAGTGGCACCTCGCGCCGATCGAGATGGCGTGGGTCGGCAAGAGCAGCGCCTACATCTGCAAGCAGATCCAGGACCCGGCGCGCAACGGCGGCAAGACGCTCGCGCAGATCGTCGAGCACGTCTCGCACGACCCGCTCGTCGGCTGGGGCTGGGCACCAGGTGCGGATCGAGAACCGGTTCCGGGGACGCAAGCGCAATTCGGCGCGCTCGTCGCCGAGTGGGTCGCAACGGGCGCGGAATGCCCGGAGGAGTCGCGATGAAGATCACGGTCAACGGCGTCGAGAAGACCCTCGATGTGGATCCGGAGATGCCGCTGCTGTGGGCGATTCGCGACGTACTGGGCCTGACGGGCACCAAGTACGGTTGTGGCGAGGCGCTGTGCGGCGCGTGCACCGTGCACCTCGACGGTCATGCCGTGCGCGCGTGCGTGACGCCGGTCCGGCGCGCCGAGGGCAAGGCCGTGACGACGATCGAGGGGCTCTCGCCCGACGGAAAACATCCGCTGCAGCAAGCGTGGCTCGATCTGCGCGTCCCGCAGTGCGGATTCTGTCAGGCGGGACAGATCATGACGGCCGCGGCGCTGCTGCAGATCAAACCCAAGCCGACCGACGCCGAGATCGATCAGTCGATGGGGACCAATATCTGTCGCTGCGGCACGTACACGCGGATTCGCGCCGCGATCAAGAAAGCGGCAGGTGAGTCGTGAGCATCGTGAACATGTCTCGCCGCGGTTTTCTCGCCGGCCTCGGCGCGGGACTCGCGGTCGCGGTGTTGCCGAACCTCGCCGATGCAGCGGGGCCGCCCAAACCAAAGGCGACCAGGCCGGCGCCGCCCACACCGACGGGCAACGGCCTCGACGCGCACGTGCTCGTTCACGTCGCGCTCGACGGTGCAGTGACGATCATCTGCCATCGCTCGGAGATGGGGCAGGGCATTCGCAGCTCGTTGCCCGTGCTGATCGCTGACGAGATGGGGGCGGAGTGGGCGCGCGTCACGGTGCAGCAAGCGACGGGCGACAAGAAGTACGGCGATCAGAACACCGACGGCTCGACGAGCGTGCGCAAGCAGTACGACGAGTACCGCAAGGCCGGCGCCGTCGTACGCATGATGCTGTGCGCCGCAGCCGCGAAGCGCTGGAAGGTGAAGCCCGAGAGCTGCACGACACGGGACCATCAGGTCATCCACGTGCTGACGAAACGCACGGTCGCGTTCGCCGATGTCGTCGCGGATGCAGCGAAGCTGCCGGTGCCCAAGAAGGGCATCACGCTGCGCCCGTTTGCCGAGCTCGAGCGCGTCGCGGATCCCAAGCTGCCGTTGATCGACGGCCCGGGCTACGTCACGGGCTCTGCGCAGTACGGCGCGGACGTCGTGCTGCCCGGCATGCTCACCGCGATGATCGTGCGCCCGCCCGTCGTCGGCGGAAAGGTCGCGACGTACGACGCTGCGCGCACGCTCGCTGTTGCCGGCGTGAAGAAGGTCATCGAGATGCCGGTGCCGACCAAGCCGTGGCTGTTCCAGCCGTGGGGTGGGCTCGCGGTTGTCGCGGAGAACACGTGGGCGGCGCTGAAGGGACGCAGCGTTCTCGACGTGACGTGGGATCACGGAGAGAACGCGAGCTACAACACACCCGCGTTTCGCGAGGAGATGCTGCAGAGCGTTCGCGCACCGGGCACCAAGCTGCGCGACCTCGGCGACATCGATGCGGCGTTTGCCAAGGCGGCGAACATCATCGAGGCGGAGTACACGGGCCCGCACCTCTCGCACATGCAGATGGAACCGCTCGTCGCGGTCGCGCGTGTCCAGAACGGTACGGCCGAGGTGTGGGCGCCGACGCAGAATCCGCAGCAGAACCGGACCGATGTCGCGAAGCTCCTCGGGGTCAAAGAGGAGGCGGTCACGATCCACGTGACGCTGCTCGGGGGAGCGTTCGGTCGCAAGTCCAAGTCCGACTTCGTCGTCGAGGCGGCGTTCCTCTCTGCGCAGATGGGCGCGCCGGTTCGCGTGCAGTGGACGCGCGAGGACGACGTCAAGCACGGCTACTACAACGCCGCGAACGCCCAGCGATTGCGTGCCGCCCTCGACGACACGGGGGCGGTCATCGCGTGGCATCACAAGACCGCACTCACGCCGATCGGCGGCACGTTCGACGGCAAGACCGATACGCCGAGCGCTGGTGATCTGCAGCAAGGCGTCAACGACGTCGCGCTGTCCGCTCCCAACGTGCGCACCGAGGCGTGTAAGGCGCCCCTGCATACGCGCGTCGGGTGGTTTCGCTCCGTCTACAACATCTTCCACGCATTCGCGGTGGGCTCGTTCATCGACGAGATCGCACACGCGCGTGGTGCGGATCCGCGCGACACGTGGCTCGATGTCATCGGTCCGGCGCGCAAGGTGTCGCTCGCAGAGCTCGGTATCCCCGCGCTGCCAAACTACGGCGAGGCGCTCGACAAGCATCCCGTCGACGCGGGCCGCCTGCGCAACGTGATCACGCGCGTGACCGACGCGGCCAACTGGTCCAATCGCAAGGGGCGCTATCTCGGTCTCGCCGCGCATCGCAGCTTCGTGACGTACACGGCGGTCGTGATCTCCGTGGTTCCCGACGCGCAGCGCGTGTTTCGCATCGACGATGCGTGGATCTCGATGGACGCCGGAACGGTGATCAACCTCGATCGCGTGCACTCGCAGATGGAGGGCGCGGTCGTGATGGGCATCAGCAACGCGCTCTACAGCGGTGTGACGATGACGAACGGTGCGACAGATCAGACCAACTACCGCGACTCGCGCGTCGCGCGCATGCGAGACGTGCCGCGCACGATCCATACGGACATCGTCGCGTCGACGGAACCACCGAGCGGCGTCGGTGAGCCCGGCGTACCACCGGTCGGTCCTGCCCTCGCGAACGCGATCTTTGCGCTGACCGGCAAGCGCCTGCGTGACATGCCGCTCGCCAACGCGCTGAACGTATAGCTCGAACCAAGGGCATGGTTACCCGAGCGTGATGTCGGCTCGTCGAAGCCGTTGCGCGGGGTGTGCGGCGGGGATATAGCGGAGCCAAGGAACGTGCCTCGCGTGTATCTGGACGTCTACTTCTGTTACGCGACAGGCGGCGTTTGGGTACTTCTGTTCGGGCTCTATGCAGTCCGCCTGGCGAGGCGAGGCGCCTTTCAGAGCGATCGTGTCGACAAGATGGGCGGCAGTGCTCTGGTGGGCCGCGGCATCATGGAGGCGACGTATTGGGCAATCGAGCCTCTCCTGCGCGGCATGGCTCGAGTGGGAATCACTCCGAACGGTGTGACCTGGGGGTGTCTGGTCCTCGGTACGGCCGCGGGCGTCGCGGCGGGCGCCGGGTGGTTCGGCCTTGCGTGTCTGCTCGCAACGATGTCGACGATCGGCGACATCTTGGACGGACAGCTCGCGCGATTGACGAGCAAGTCGGGCGATCGCGGCGAGTTATTGGATGCTGCCGTCGACCGCTACACCGAGTTTGCGCTGATAGCAGGGATCGCTATCCTCGTACGCGCGAGCTGGTGGCAGCTGAGTCTGGCGCTCGGCGCGTTGCTCGCGTCGTTCATGATCAGCTACTCGACCGCAAAGGCCGAGGCGCTCGGGGTCAAGCCTCCCCGCGGCCTGATGAGGCGTCACGAACGTGCCGTCTACCTCATCGTGGGCACCGGGCTCGTTCCGCTGCTCCGCCCGCACATCGTGGCGCGCGGTTGGCCGTACACTGCGCCAGTACTGATCGCTCTCGCCCTCGTCGCTATCATCGGGAACGCGGCTGCCGTCATTCGGTTCGTTCGCATCCACCGGTCGTTGCCGTAATGCCCCAACCTTCCAATCAGAACGCGAAGCTCGTAACCGAAGTCCCTGGCCCGAGGAGCCGCGCGCTCCGCGAGCGCGAAGATGCGCACATCGCGCCCGGCACCCAGGGGTACGCGCTGATGGCAGGCGTCGCTGTCGATCACGCCGAGGGAACCCAGGTCACCGACGTCGACGGCAACCAGTTCCTCGACTTCATCGGTGGAATCGCCGTGGCCGCGCTCGGACACTCGCATCCGACGTGGGTTTCTGCGGTTCAGAAGCAGGCGGCGCGTACCGCCATCGGATCGATGACGAGCGATGCGCGCGTGGAGCTATTCGAGACGTTCGCGCGGCACAGGCCGGCAAACGGCGTGCGCCGGCTCCAGCTTTACTCGGGCGGCGCCGAGGCGGTCGAGAGCGCGCTGCGACTCGCGAAGTCGGCCACCGGCAAGTACGAGTTCGTCAGCTGCTGGGGCGGCTTCCACGGCAAGACCATGGGCGCGCTGTCGCTCATGGGATCGACGTTCAAGGATGGTCTGGGGCCGATGGTCCCGGGCAGCCACCAGGTTCCCTACGCGGACTGCTACCGGTGCCCGATCGGCTCGACCTACCCGACGTGCGGCATCGGCTGCGCAGAGGTCGGACGCAACTACATGAAGGTCGCGACGGCGGGCGAGGTCGCCGCGGTGATCGTCGAACCGATGCAGGGAACTGCGGGAAATATTATTCCGCCGAAGGAGTTCTTGCCGGCGATGCGGTCGATCGCGACGGAAGTCGGCGCTCTCCTGATCGCCGACGAGATGATCACGGGCCTTGGCCGTACCGGGACGTGGTGGGGCGTCGAACACTCCGGCGTCGTTCCAGATATCGTCACGATCGGCAAGGCGGTAGGTGGCGGGTTCCCGTTGTCGGCGCTCGCTACGACCGACGAGATCGCGAGCGCGAAGCCGTGGTCGAACGCATCCGGCAGCTCGTCGAGCTACGGTGGCAATCCGCTCGCGGCGGCCGCAGGCGCTGCATCGCTGAGAATCATCGAAGAGGAGCAGCTCGTCGACCGCTCGCGGCAAGTCGGTGCAGTGATGCTGCGCGAGCTCGAGACGTGGGTCGATCGCTATCCGTTCATCGGCACCGTCCGCGGCAGTGGCATGTTCCTCGCGATCGAGCTGGTGTCCGACAAGGTCGCGAAGACGCGGCTGACACGCGCGGTGACCGAGCGCATCTTCCAGGAGTGTGTGCGACGCGGCCTGTTGACCATGAGCTACACGTCGAGCTTCCGGATCCAGCCGCCGCTGACGACAGATGAGGCGACCGCGCGCAACGGCCTCGCGATCCTGCGCGAGGTGTTCGACGTCGTCGAGCGCGAGGGATGGTGGAAGCCGTGATCGAGCTAGCGTTGGCGACGGCGTAACGCCCAGAGCGAGGGGACGACGAGCAGCGCGACGATGACGCACGTTAGCTCACCGATCATCGCGAGCGCGCCGAACGACGCGAGCGCGCGGCTGTCGGCGATCAGGAGCGACGCGTAGCCGATGATCGACGTCGTCGACGCGAGCAGGACTGCGCCGCCCACCTCGCGGATGGCGGTCACGACATCGCCTCCGAGTTGCTCGATCCGCTCCTCGATGTTGATCGCGTAGTCGATCCCGATACCGAACGTCGTCGGGAGCGCGACGAAGTTGAAGAAGTTGAGCTTGATGTCGCACATCACGGCGATTCCAGCCATCACGGCGACCCCGGCGAACAGCGCGCCGCCGACGCGCACGAACGCGCCCACCCGCCGCGTGATGATTCCGAGTACGAGCAGGACGAGCAGCGCCGACGCGAGCGTGAGCTTCACCGTGTCGCGGCGCATCGCGCGCAGCACGTCGGCGAACACGACCAAGTCACCGCTCGATTCGATAACCTTGCCCGACGGCAGCCGGATCTCGCGCATGGCATCGGTGAACGCGTTGAGGTTGTGCTCGATGTGCTCGTTGTTCGGTTCGACAAACGCCAGCTTGCCGATGGAGCCGTCGCGCTCGACGAAGTACTCGCGCAGCGATGACGGCAAATCGGACACGTCGGGCGGGGCCTCGTTCAGCGCGCGGCGCAGGTCGGCGACGTCCTTGCGATCGGCCGGTGCAACATCGTCATCGTCGATCTGCTCGACGTCCTGCCGGAGCTTCGCGATCACGGCCGCGCGTCGATCGGTGTCGCGCGGGAACAGATCGTCGAGCGAGTAGCAGCGGCGCAGGATGCCCTTCAGATCGCTCGTCGCCTTTGCGTTGAGGATCGCGCATGCCTCGTCGCTCTCCTCGCGGCTCCCTGTCGCGATCACTGCTGGTGTCGATGACCGGTCGTCCATCTTCCGCAGGCGGTTGTCGAGTCGTTCGATGCCGCCGGTCTCCGACGAGCGCGTGCCCAGCTTGCGCAGATCGGTCTCGATGACATCGTGACGGCCGCTGACAGCGAGGGCGACGCTCGCGACGACGAGAGCCGCGGACATGCCGAGGAAGAACCTCGGAGTGCGCGCGCACGCCTCGCCGATCTGGCGCAGACCGATCGAGAACCCGTGAGGGCGCGTGCGAGGCGGGCGGCCTCGGTCGGCCAGCACGACGCACGCCGGAACGACCGAGAACGTCGCGATCCAGCACGCGAGGATGCCGATCAGGCCGATCGCACCGAACTGGTGGAAGCTCTCGATCTCTCCGGCCCCGAGCACACCGAACGAGACTGCCGTTGCGAGCGCGGCGATGCCGGTTGCCCGCAGTGTCTGGTCGATCGCACTCTCGAGTGCATCCTCGAAGCTCCGGTTTGAGGTGCGCGCCTGTCGGTACCGGTCGAGCAGGATCAGGCTGTAGTTGATGCCGGTGCCCAGGATGATCGCGCCGAGGAACGCGGTCTGCGCGTTGACGTGACCGAGCCAGATCTCGGCGAACCCGAGCGCGACCGAGGTGCCGACGATCACGGCGCTCGACATCAAAGCGAGCTCGCGGAAACCGCGGAAGAACAGGATCACGACGAGACCGACGCCGAGGATCACGAACAACGCCGTGCTGACGATGTCATGGCGGATCGCGTCGACCTCGGTGAGTGCCACCGGGATCGAGCCGGTGTAACCGGCGATCCGGACGCCATGGTCCGCCGGATGCGTCGACGCGACGACCAGCTTGATGCGCTCCAGCATCCCGCCCGCGCCGCCGAGGTTCAGAGAGTCCGATGCGGGCCGGACGAAGATCACCGCGAGCCCACCCCCCTCGGTCATGAGCAGTCCCGTCTGCGGATCGGCCTGCTGCTTCGGCGCGAGCTTGTCGCGTTCGGCGCGCACGTCGTCTGCGAGGACGCGTAGCGGGTCGGGCGCAGTATCGTCGAGCTCGACGTACGCGGGGTTCTGCTTCGCGATCGCTTCCGAGAGCATGTGCGACCACCGCTCGAGGTCGGCAAGCTCCGCGTAGTAAGCCGCGAACTTCGTGTAGAAGTCGGAGATCTCCTTGCGCGAGTAGCGCAGCGACAGCAGCTGGGGGCCGAGATCTCTGCGCAGCTCGTCGGCGAGCAGCGGCATATACGCTCGCAGCGCGTCGGGCCTGCCGTCGAGAGACTCGACCGCGATCGCGACGTTGCCGGTGCCGCCGACGCGCTTGGACAGCGCGTGTAGCGCGATCACGCTCGGGGCGCGCTCCGGCAAGAGCTCGGCGAGGTCGGTCTGCAACGACAGCCGCGATGCCAGGGCGATGCCCGCCGCGGTGACAAGCGCGCCGCAGATCACGATCGCGAGCGCGTGGCGAAGAACCAGGCGGGTGAGCGCCCGCGCGAGCGGTGAAGGCGTCATGCGGCAGGATCCGCACGGAGTCGCCGCACGACCTTGAGGATGGTCACGCCCTCGATGCGCGCCAACATGACGCCGTAGACCACGAACACCACCGAGGCCACTCCGATCACGCGCACGATGACCGTGCCGGGCAGCGCGAACCTCATCCCGAGCCCGGCGATGAGCCCACCTGCCGCACACGCGACGATGCCGGCCAGCGAGCGGAAATACGTTCTCGTTGACAGCTCTGCCGCCGGCAGCGCCATCGCGAGCAGCACGCCGAACGCGATCGGGTAGCCCGCGGCCCACGCGCCGGCCACGGCGAGGTAGCCGTAACGCGGCGCGAGCAGCGCTGCGACGACGAACAACACGGGCAACAGGACCGCAGCGAACGCGTTGTAAACGAGCACCTGCGCGGCGCGCCCGATGCCGGCGAGCATCGACGGGACGATGAAGCCGAGCGCACGCACCGCGCCGACGATGCACAGCACGCGCGCGGCCGTCGCGGCGGCCGGGGCATTCACGCCAAAGAGCAGCGCGAGCAGGTCGTCGGCCTCGATTCCCGCGTAGACGAGGAACGGCGCGATCACGATCAGGTTCTGTCGCGTGAAGCGGATCAGCTGCGCGCCCACCGCGCCGATGTCCGAGGAGATCCGCGCGAACGTCGGGAACGCGACCTCGGTGGTCACCAGCGAGAGCAGCCGTACGACGTCCAGGACCAGCTCGTACGCCAGCCGGTACA
Organism: Kofleriaceae bacterium; assembly: GCA_036499725.1. GTDB lineage: Bacteria > Myxococcota_A > Polyangia > Haliangiales > Haliangiaceae > JABFXX01. The sequence continues at coordinate 26,559 of DASYDE010000135.1, read as the reverse complement.
CGCCGACCGCGGCGTCGCCGAAGAATGCGCCAACGACGAGGTAGTCCGCGCTCGTGTACGCGAAGTAGAGCAACTCGCCGCCGGAGACAGCGGCCGTGAACCGGGCGGCGCGCACCGCGACCTCGCGCCGGATCACGAAGTGGGGCCGCCACGGATGGCAGATGAGCGTTCCGATCGTGGTCACGATAGCGTTCGCGATCGGCCCGAGGATGAAGCACCAGACCGCGAGCTCGCGTGGCCCGCCTCCATGCGTGGCCATGTACGCGAACCCGATCTTGACCGCCGTCTCCGCGAAGCTGCCCACCATCTTCACGCGCGCCAGCTCGCGGTAGCGCAGGTCGCGCTTCATCATCGCTTCGGGGACGATCGAGAAATGGCGAACGAGCTGCCGCCCCGTGTACGCGAACAACAGCGCCCAGATGATCGGATCGGGTAGGCACGCCAGCGCGAGCGGCCGCGCGAGGGCCAACACGCCGAGCAGCGCGGCGGTAGCTCCGAGACCGAGCCAGAACACCGACGACAGTGCGCCCGGATCGGTCTCGGTCTCGCGGATCACAGCTGCGGTCAGTCCCAGACCGCCGAGCCGGTCGACGATCGGGAACAGCGCCACGGCGAGCGTGGCCGCGCCGAGCTCCGCGACCGTCACGCCAATCCGCAGGCACAGGATGGTCGATACCGCGTCCATCACGCCGAGGACGACGCTGGCGACCGCTACCCACGCGGTGCTGCGATCGACGCGCGCCAGCGTCGTGTCGCCGGGATGAGAAGCCCTCACGCGGCCGAGGATAGCGGGTTCCATCGGCGCCGACCGCGTCTGCGCGGCGAGTCCAGCGCCTGGATGTATTCCTCGCGCACCTGCGTCACGAGATGATCCCAGTCGAACTGCGCTACCCGCTCGCGGTTGACCGCACCCAACCGCGCGCACTCGTCGGAATCGGACGCGAGCTGCGCCAGGGCGTTCGCGATCCCCGAGACGTTACCGGGCGCGACGAGCTTGGCGCCCGAGCGAGGTCCGTCGCCGACGGCGTACCGGTAGCCGGGGATATCCGAGCACACGATCGGGCGCGCCGCGGCCATCGCCTCGAGCAGCACGATGCCGAACGACTCCGCACCCGTCGATGGCGCGACGAACACGTCGCATGCCGCATACATCTCCGCGACGCGTCCCTCCGACGAGATCGCGCCGTGATAGCGCACACGCGGGTGGCTCGATGCGGGTCGTGTCCCGCCGTCGCCGACCACGTCGAGCGTCCAGGCGACACCGCGAGTGTCGAGCTCGGCGCACGCATCGAGCAGATGCGGCAGACCTTTGCGCGCATCGCGCCAGTGGCCGACGAACAAGATCTTCAACGGCGAGCCAGCGACGCGCGCCTCGCCTTGCTTGTAGAGCGCGGTGCGAATGCCGTTGGGAAGAATCGTCAGAGGGCGTTGAAACGTGCGCTCGACGTTGCTCGCGGCAGCGGGCGACACTGCGATCCCACGGTCAAACAACGGGAACGTCAGCGTGCCGAAGATTCGTTGCGCGCGCTGCAGCCCCGGGCTCTCGTCCTCGACGAACGCGTGGAACGTCGCGACGCGTGCCGCCGCTCCGGCGCTCCAGAGAGCCCAGTAGTTCAATGCAGGCTGGAGCGGCTCGTGAATGTGAACCACGTCGTACCGGCGCTGACGGAACAACCGGTAGACCTCCCACGGCGGCGTGAAGATGCCGAGCCTGTTGTCGGAGTGATTCGCCGGGATGTTGATGACCCCACCGAACCCATGGACGCCTTCGCCAAGGTCGCGGCTCGGATCCGAGCACGGTCCGATCACGTCGACTTCATCGCCGCGCCCACGCAGCGTCGACGCGAGCTGCATCGCGTGACGCTTGACCCCGCCTTCCTCGACGAGGTCGTACGGAATCACCATCGCGATCTTCATGAGATCGCTCAGGTCGCCGTTCGGCGAAGGTCGTGAGAGCCGTGGGCTTCGAGCCATTCCACGCATTCCTGCGCGATCTTCTCGCTCGCACGGCCGTCGCCGTAGAGATGAGGCACCGGACGCGCGAATCGCGCCCAGTCGCCAAGGATGTGCTGCACCGCCGCGAGGATCGCCCCGGACTCGGGGACGGCGAGCAGGCCGACGCCCTCGGCGATCGTCTCCGGGCGCTCCGTGTTGTTGCGGACGGTGACACACGGTGTGCCCAGGATGGCCGATTCCTCCTGCACGCCGCCGGAGTCGGTTACGACGAGACGTGCACTCGCGAGCCGCGCGAGGAACTCGGTGTGGCCGAGCGGTTCACAGACGTCGATCGTCGACGGGAACGTGAGCCCCGCGTCTCTCGCCTTCGCGACGGACCTCGGGTGCACGGGCCACGTGACCGCGTGCTCGCGTCCCAGGACGTCGAGCGCCGCGAACACCTGCGCGAGCTTCGCGGGATCGTCCACCGTCTCCTGGCGATGGATCGTGACGAGGATTCCTTCGCGAGTCGCCGCGACAGGGGGCGGATGGATGCGAAGGGCGTCGAGCACCGGGTTGCCCGTCAGCACGACCTTGCCGTTGACGCGCTCGCGCGCGAGATTCTCGACCGCGATCCGCGTCGGCGCGAACAAGAGGTCGGCGAGCGCGTCGGAGCAGATGCGATGCTCCTCCTCGGGCAGCTCGCGCGAGAACGCGCGCAGGCCCGACTCGACGTGTCCGAACGCAGCGCCAACCTTGCGCCCGGCGAGCGCCGACGCGAACACGGTCGTCGTATCGCCGACGGCGAGCACCATGCTCGGCCGGTGCGTCTCGAACATCGCACCCAGGCGACTCACGATCTCTACGAAGCTACCGAGCAGGTCGCGCCGTTCGAGCACGAGCTGCAGGTCTACGCGAAGACCGAACTGCTCGATGAACGCGCCCATCATCTGCCAGTTGTGATGCTGGCCGGTCCCGACGACGCACACCGGCACGCCGCGGCGCTGGAGCGCGGCGACGACGGGCGCGAGCTTGATCACCTCGGGGCGTGTTCCGATCACACAGAACACCGCGCCGTTGTGAATCGTTTCGGTCACCGGCGAGCCTCGATGGCGGCGAGGAAGCGCTCGGCGACCCATACATTGCCCGGCTGCGTCAGGTGGATGCCGTCGCAGAAGTGCTCCGCCGGCAGCTCCGTGAGATCGACGATCGCAAGCCTGCGTCGATCCGCGATCTGGCGGTATGCGGCGTTGAGCTTATCGATCGTCTTGTTCATCGCCCACGGCTCGCGTGGCGCGCCGAACCCGCGCTTGCCGGGCAGCGTGGCCAGGTACACGAAGCGGCCGAGTGTCTTGCACTGGTCGAGCACCGCCTCGCACGCGATCAAGCTCTGCTCGACGGGGCGGTCCTTCCACGCATCGTTCGTCCCCATCCACAAGCAGACCTCGCCGGCCTCGGGGACCGAGAGCAGCTCGTGGTAGTTGCGACGCCACAGCTCGGCCCAGCACTCGCCGGCGATACCGAAGTTCACGGTCGCCCAGGTCTGGCCATGCTTCTGAGACAGCATGCGGCCCAGATAGAGCGGGTAGCTCATGCCGTCGGGATCGCGCGAGCCGAACGTTAGCGAGTCGCCCTGGCAGGCGATCACGCCATACACGTTCGAGCGACGAGGAAGCGGGGTTTCTTGCTGCTTGGGGTCCATATCAGCCAGCCTTGATCATCGGGGTCCGAACGAGATCGACGCTCTGGCCGCCCGCTCGCGCGGACGCGTACGCGGCCTCGATCACTTCTACGCATGCGACGGCATCCGCCGCCTCGCGCCCAACATAGAGATCCGTCTTGATCGCGCGCGCGAGCTCGACGAACAACTCGCGAAACCATGTCGCGTGCGATGCGTCCATCCAGTTCGACGGAGCGGGAATGCGCTCGACGTTGCCGTCGCGATGGATCTCGACGACGTCGTCCTCGACCTTGATCGCGCCGCGCTCGCCGTGAATCGTGTAGATGACTTTGCGAAAGCCGGCCGTCCACGTGAGCTGCGCGACGGCGACACCGCGGGGAAACGTCAGCGTGCACGATATGTTGTCCTCGGTGTCCCACTCCGAGACGTTCGAGGTGCGCGCAGTGATCGACGTTGGCAGCGCATCGAACCAGTCGAACGCCAGATAGAACGTGTGGCTGCCGTGATCCATCGCGATCCCACCGCCCGAGAGCGCGTGCTGGCGGCGCCAATCGGGCTTCCACTCGGCGACGCCTTTCGCGTGCGTCGTGCGGAACGTATCGAGCGTCACGAGGTGAACGGCGCCGAGCTGGCCCGCATCGAGCACGTCACGGATGACCTTGAGCACGGGAGCGTGCTTGTAGTTGTGCGACGGGAACAGCACGCGCCTCGCAGACAGCGCGTGTTCCACGAGTCCGCGGGCCTCAGCACTCGACGTCGCGATCGGCTTCTCGCAGAACACGTGCAGGCCGCGATCGAGTGCGGCATGGGCGATCGACGCGTGATCACACGGCGGCGTCGCGATATCGACAAAGTCGAGCCCACGCTCCTCGGCGAGCAGCGTGTCGGCATCCGGATAGATGCGCGCTTTCGGAAGCATCAGCGCGGCACGCGTGCGGCGTTCCTCGGAAATATCTGCCACGGCGACGATGTCGAACAGCTGCGGCAACGCACGATACGCGGGCACGTGACCGTGTTCAGCAATGAAGCCGAAGCCAACGAGCCCACCGCGCAACGGTTCGCTCAACATGTTACGCGCAGACTCGCGATCTAACGGCGTTGACGCAATACTCAAGAGAGGGACAATCTATTCTGGCGAGCTGCATGTCGAATCTCCAACAACATGAATAGTTAGTGAACACCGTCATTCATCTGATCCGACATGGTGAGGTCGCGAACCCCCTGGGAATTCGCTACGGAAGACGCACGGGATACCGGCTGTCGCCACGTGGTGAAGCCCAAGCGCATGCAGCCGCTGCACATCTACGGCCAATCGCGCGCTCGATTGCTGCAATTGTTTCGAGCCCTCTCGAGCGGACGAAACAGACGGCAATAATCATTCAGATTGTCCTCGAGCTCATGAACATAACGTTCGACGACCGCGTAATCGAGGCGACGAGTCGGTTCGACGGTGCGAGCAAAATTGCCCCACTTTATCCGTGGAACTGGCGGCACCTACTCGATCCGTTTACGCCGTCGTGGGCCGAGCCGTTCGCCGCCGTCGGCCGACGCATGCATTCCGCTGTCACCGACCTCGCTCGCAGGTACGCCGGCAAGCACGTGTTGCTCGTCTCGCATCAATCGCCGATCTGGATAGCGCGGCAGTCATTCAAGCCGCGCCTCGGCCCACCCTGGTTACAGCCCGTTCGCTGCGCGCACGCGTCCATCACGAGCATCGAGCTCGCGAACGAGCGGTATGTCGGCCAGCGCTATTGGGCGCCGCCGATCTGAACAATGACGGATTGATCCGGCGCGGGGTAAAACGCCTCACACCTTCCCAGGTTGCACCGCTCGGTCCAGCGGCGTCTCTGGGGCTTGGTGGAGGAGGAGTACTCTAGGCGGCGCGCAGCGTGCGCACGACGTCGCCGAACGGCGGTACCTGACCTTCGAGGTGCATCTCGAAGTAGCGATGCATCCGGTCGTACCAGCTCGGCGGGATCGTGTTGAAGCAGACGGTGTGCTCGGGAAACCTCGAGAGCATCAGTAGCCGCGCGTTGACGTACGCGCTCATCAGCTTGCTCTGCTCGACGTCGGCGAACGACAGGTGCGCCTTGCCGAGGGCGAGGTCATGGATCGGCTTGTGGAGCCTGTCCTCGTACGCGTAGACGAGCATCTGCCACCAGTACTCGCGGTTCTCGTCGCGGAACTTGCCGGCGGTCGCCGCTTTCATCTCGCTCTTGAGCTCGCTCAACACGTGCTCACACGTCGACTTGCGCAGCGTGTGAAAGCAGTGCTCGGGCATGTAGACCCGCTCGAAACCACGCGCGTACAGCATCAGCGCCGTGCGGTTTGCGACTTTCATATGGCCCTTGCGACGCAGGCCCAGCTGCGCGAGCACCGCTGGCTGCGGGTAGCCGCGGAGATGTAGCTCGCCGTTCTCGACGAAGTATGTCGGCGGCGTCGGCTTCCAGAACAAGTAATCGTCGTTCGCGTAGATGAAGGTGTCGGAGAGCCCCGCGATCCGATGCATGAACACTTCGATCGTCCGGCACGAAAACGTCGGCAACTCCTCGGTCGGAATGAATGCCGAGTGCGGGACGACCTCGACGCCGGACACACCGCGCAGCTCCGCGGGGGCCTGCTGACCATCGGCCATGAGGATGTAGATCTTGCGCACCCACGGCGCGTAGAGGCGCGCGGAACGGATCGCGTAGACAATCTCGTTCATGTGGCGGTGCCGCTTCTCGTCGCCAAGCTCCTGATCGTTCTCGTCCGGCGTCAGGCCCTGGAGCGCCATGTACTTCGCTTTGAGCTGTTGCCACGTCGGATCGAATCCATCGACCCAGGTGTAGACGAGATCGATCTCTGGCTGCATCACCGCCGCGACATAGCACACTGCCCGCGCCGTCGCCCGAGCGATCCAGTGCCGGTGAGTCGGCCGCCGGTGAAGCTCGACGCCTTGCAACGCAGCATCCACAAGCATGGCTGCGATTGCTCCAACGCCTGTTCCACGCGCAGTGGTCTTTCACGTGCACGGCGGTCGTGATCTCTAATCCGCAGCGAGCGGGCGGGGAAAGTCGTATTGCCAGAGCTCCGGCGAGAACAGCCGCGAGAGCGCGATCACGTAGTCGCCGGTGGGGGATGGACGGACGAGCGAGAACAGATCGTCGTGCGAGTTCGCGATCGTCTCGATCTCTTGACCGTCGCTGCTGACGTGGAGCACGACGAAGCTGTTGCGCAACCGCGTCCCGCCGACGAGCAGTCCGCCGCGCGGATCGAACGCGATGGAGCGCAGACCGCCGATCGACAACGACACGGTCGAGAGGAGCTTTCCCGTCGTATCGAGCTGGTCGATGCTCTGCGGCTTCTTCACGACGCGGATGTCCTTTCCGTCGTTGGACACGGCGACATCCTCCATCTCGTCTCGCGTGAGGATCTGCGTTCCGAGCTCGCCCGTCGCCGGATCGAGCGAGACGAGCTCGTCGTGGTCATCACCCGACTCTGCCGGTGCGGCGCGGATCGCGTAACAGGGCGCGTGCTGATCTCCGGCGCAGCGCACGGCAAGGGTCCGGCCGTCCTGATGGCGCCAGAGCACGCGACCATCGGCGAGGGACGTCGCGACCGCTTCGCGACCGGCAAGGCGCCGAATCTCGGCGATCAGCACGCCGTCGGCGATCGTCGCGTTCGCCGGCTCACCGTCGAGCGTGATGTTCGTCAGCGCGATCGTCTTGGATGGCGACCGTCGTTCGACACGCTGCGTGGCGCGGTTCCACAGAAGCAACTCGTCGTCGCCCGTCCACCCGAGCGCGACCGAGGCTGACTCGAACGGTCCCGAGGAGCTTTGCCCGTTCGTTCGCGTCACGAGCGTCGCGCGTGGGGTTGGTTGGAGAAGCAGCGAGTACACCCGTCGTCCGAACGCTCGGGTCGGACCGAACCACCCGTAGTCGAGGCTGTAGATCTGCGTCGGCGGTCCCACGCCTTTCTCTGTGATCTGCGCTCGCCAGAGGTGCGGGAGCTCTGCCGTGCCGGTCGCGTACATGAGGAGCTCATTCGTCACAAACGCGACCATCGTCACGGCCGGAATCGAGTCCGTCGACACGAGGCGCCCGGTTCGATCGTCGCCGATCCAGATCCGCGATGCGAACCGATGGTCCTCGACGAACGCGAACCGATGACGATCGGGCGACACCACGACCTCGTCCGTCTTGTGGGGCTCGGACCAGGTGTGGACCACGTGACCGGACGTGTCGACGAGCGAGAACACACGGCCGTCCAACAGCAAGTCGCCTTTGGTCAGCGCTCCCATCCACGATCCGGCCAGGTGGCGCGTGATTGCCGGATTTCCTTCCGTGCGGAAGTTCCACTGCCAGAGGTCATTCGCGCCGCGGAAACCGAACGTGACCGTATCTCCGTCGAGATCGAGATGGGAGACCTCCCGATTCATCAGCTGGCTCATCTCGTCGAGCGGAAGCAGCGTCGTCCACATCTGATTGCTCGTCGTGTCGCGAACCTGGACGCGATCGTTCGACAGCACGAGGTAGCGCCCGTCGGGCGAGAACGTCAGGCGACTGCGCAGCGGGACGGTGAACAGGCGCTTCGCGACGACCTCGCCGGGGGGAGCGACGGCCGGAGGCGTGGTCGGCGCGCGGCGAAGCCCCAGGTACAGGGCAACGCCAGATCCGGCGAGTGCGACGCCGATGGCAACGTAGATCGCGATCCGGCCGTGCCGCGTTGCTCGCACGATGCCCGCCGTGACATCGATCGATGCAGCGCTCGGGAGGCGCGGCCGTGTGATGCGCTCGAGCTCGTCGAGCAGTGAGGTCATGTCGGGCCAGCGCGTGTCGGGATTCGCCGCCAGGCCACGCGCGAGGAGCGTGCGCACCTCGGACGGAACGGCAGAGTCCTTCGGCATCGGCGGCAGTGACTGCTGTTCGATCGCGTCGACGAGCTCCGCGATGCCTTCGAATCCCGCTTTCTCCGTCGAGAACGGGCGCGCGCCGTAGAGCGCCTCCCACGTCGCGACGCAGAACGCGAACTGATCTGCGCGCGCATCGACGGTCTGCGAGCGGAGCTGCTGCGGGCTCATGTACACGGGCGTTCCCACCAGCGCGCCGGTCGACGTCAGTTGAAGCCCCGATATCGCGTTCATCTCCTGCGTGCGCGCCGTCTCCCACTTCGCGGTGAGCGCTGCGATCGATTCCTCGCCGAGCGTTGCGAGGCCAAAGTCACCGACGCACACGCGGCCATCGGCATCCACGAGCACGTTGTCGGGCTTGAAGTCGCGATGGAGGATGCCCACGCGGTGCGCCGCGACGAGCCCGCGGCCCGCATCGAGCATGAGCCCCAGCCAGCGCTGCCAGTCTGCGAGATCCGCGAGGCTCCTAGCGCGCAGGATCGTGCCGAGGTCGGTACCTTCGATGAGCTCCATGGCGATGAACAGGTGATCGCCTTCGTCGCCGGCATCGTGGATGGTCACGACCGCGCGGTGCTTCACCTTCGCCATCGCGCGTGCCTCGCGCATCAACCGCGATGCGGCCTCCGGAGAGCGAGCGAAGTTCGGGTGCACGACCTTGATCGCGACCATGCGGTCGAGCTGCGGATCCATCGCCGACCAGACCACACCCATCGCTCCCGCGCCCAGGCGCTTTTCCAGCCGGTAGCGGCCGATCGACGCACCTGGGGCAAGACCGCCCAGTGCCGGCCGCGAGGAGCGGTCCGCGGAGCTGGGCTGGCTCGGCGAGACGAGCGTCTCGGCCTGGGCCGCTCCGTCCGCCTCGTCGTCGCGCCCCATCGGTCGGAGTATGCGCTAATGTCCGCGGGTCATGTCGTCTCCAAAGCCCGCCTACAAGCGCGCCCTTCTCAAGATTTCGGGCGAGGCGCTGCTGGGTGGCCAAACGTATGGCATCGACCCCGAGACGTTGAGGCAGACCGCCTCCGAGATCGCCGAGGTCGCCAAGATGGGCGTCGAGCTCGCGGTCGTCGTCGGCGGCGGCAACATCTTCCGCGGCGTCTCCGAATCCGCCAAGGGCATGGACCGCGCGTCGGCCGACTACGTCGGTATGCTCGCGACGGTGATGAACGCGGTCTCGCTGCAGGAAGCGATCGAGAAGCGCGGCGTCGTCACGCGGGTGCAGTCCGCGATTCCGATGTCGCAGCTCGCCGAGCCGTACATTCGTCGTCGCGCGATGCGCCACCTCGAGAAGTCTCGCGTCGTGATCTTCGGTGCCGGCACCGGCAACCCGTTCTTCACCACCGACACCGCCGCTGCGCTGCGCGCGATGGAGATCGGTGCCGACATCTTGCTCAAGGCGACCAAGGTCGACGGCATCTACGACAAGGATCCCAAGAAGCATAAGGACGCCAAGCGCTACAAGACGGTGACGTTCACCGACGCGCTCAAGGACGACCTGCACGTGATGGACGCGACCGCGTTCGCACTATGCCGCGACAACGAGATGGGCATTATCGTTTTTGATATGACGACGCCGGGGAACATCCAGCGCGTCATCTGTGGTGAGACCGTCGGCACGACGGTCGTCAAGGACAACCAGAAGACGGCGTACGCCTAGGAGCTGACCATGATTAACGACATCACGAACGACGCCGAAGACGGCATGAAGAAAGCTGTCGAATCCTTCAAGCGCGAGCTTGGCAAGGTCCGCACGGGCCGCGCGAACACGGCGATGCTCGACGGCATCAAGGTCGACTACTACGGAACGCCGACGCCGGTGAACCAGGTCGCGACCGTACAGATCGTCGACGCTCGTCTCATCACGGTGAAGCCGTGGGAGAAGAACATGATCGCCATCATCGACAAGGCGATCCGCGCGAGCGACCTCGGCATCAACCCGGTCGCCGACTCGGAGCTCGTTCGCCTCCCCATCCCGCCACTCACTGCCGAGCGCCGCCGCGATCTGGCCAAGGTCGTCAACAAGCAGACGGAGGAGGCCCGCGTGGCCGTCCGCGGTTCGCGCCGCGACGCGATGGACATGGTCAAGGACGCCGAGAAGGAGAAGCAGATCACCGAGGATCAGCGCAAGGACGGCGAGAAGAAGATCCAGGAGATCACGGACAAGTACATCGCGATGGTCGAAGAGGTCGCGAAGGCCAAAGAGAAGGAGATCATGGAGCTCTAAAAGCTCCTGGTCTTCTCACGCACTTACATCGCGACTCCGGTCGCCGATCGCCACCCCCGCTGGCGCCCCAGGGTATAATTCCCCCTGGATGTCGGGCATCCCCGCAGGGGCCGGATCGCTGCTCGGTAAGCGACTCGGCAAGTACGAGATCCTGGCGCTCCTCGCGCTAGGCGGTACGGCCGAGATCTATCTCGCGCGCATCGGTGGCGCTGCCGGCTTCGAGAAGTACGTGGTCGTGAAGTGCTTGCACGATCACCTCGCGGACGATCAGGAGTTCGTGAAGATGTTCCTCGACGAGGCGCGGCTCGCGGCCCACCTCGATCACTCGAACATCGTCCAGACGATGGAGCTGGGCGAGCACGAGAACCGCTACTACATGGTCATGGAGTTCCTCGCCGGCTTGTCGCTGGCGATGGTCGTTCGGCGCGCGGGTGATCGTCTGTCAGGCGGACGTCTGCCGCCTCCGCTGTCGCTGAACATCGTGGCGCAGTCGTGCGCTGGCCTGCACTACGCGCACGAGCGCGCGATCAACGGCAAGGCGCTCAACATCGTCCACCGCGATATCTCGCCGCAGAACCTCGTCGTCAGCTTCGAGGGCGTCGTGAAGGTCGTCGACTTCGGCATCGCGAAAGCCGAGCTACGCGAGACCAAGACGCGGTCCGGCACCATCAAGGGCAAGTTCGCGTACATGTCGCCCGAGCAGTGCGTGGCGAACAACGTCGATCGCCGCACGGACGTGTTCGCGCTCGGCGTCATCCTGTGGGAGTTGCTGACCGGCAAGCGCTTGTTCAAGCGCAACTCGCCGTACGAGACGTATCAGGCCGTGATCGACTGCAACGTGGACATCCCGAGCAAGCATAACCACGAGCTCGATCCGGCGATCGATGCGATCGTGATGAAGGCGCTCGCCAAGGCGAAGGAGCATCGCTATCCGACGGCAGAAGCGTTTGGCGACGCGCTGCTCGGCTATCTGCACCACCGCGGTAAGGGCTCGGGCCCGAGCGAAGTGGGGCGCTTCTTTGACGTGCAGTTCACGCAGGAGATCGAAGAGCACGGCGCACGCATGCGCGAGCTGATCGCACAGGCGAGCAGCGAGGACTTCTCCGTCGACACCGGCGTGGGATGGACCGAGGAAGATGGCGGCAAGAACACGGTCAGCCTCAGCGCCAAGAAGGACGAAGAGTCGATGTCGCTCGACGTCGGCGACATGCTCAGCATCGATCGCGCGAGCCAGGCGGGCCTGACCGGCATCATCGATGACCTCGACGGAAACGATCCGGTCGACGACGACGACATGCCGGCCGAGAGGACGCGCATCGAAGCGAATCCGCTGGAGCGCATCGAGGAGTACGAGCGCCAATCGCAGCGGCAGGTGATGGCGCCGATCGCGTCGGCGGGCCCGGTGTCTCCGCGCGCGGCGTCGATTCCGTCGCTCGTGAAGCCGGGCGGTGGCGCGGTCCAGGCCAACGCGAGCAACACCCTCGCGGCTACGCCGGGCTCGATCGTTCCGGTCGTACCGCAGGGCGCGAATGGCAATGCGACGGTGGCGCTGCAACCGAACAAGCCGTTGGTGCCGGGCCGCATCGCGACTCCGCCGGCGGGGCAGAAGCCGGTGATGCCGCCATCGGGACCGCTGCCGTTGCCCGCGCCTCCGCAGGTCGCGCAGCCCGCACCGGCAGGTCGCAACGTGCAGGGGACGGCGGGACCGCGATCCGCGACACACGTCGCACAGCCGCTGCCGAACCTCGCCGAGCCGCCGCAGCGCCAGACACCGAATCGTCCGTCGTTCGGTCCCGAGGGCGCGTCGAATCTACCGACGATGATCGCGGCGCCCGATCCGCGTGTCTCGGAGTTGGCCGGCGCGGCGACGCAGCTGCATCAAGCGCAGGAGGAACCGATCGAGATGCGTCCATCGGCGCCGATGGGCTATCCCGTGATGAACGCGCAGATGAGCGAGGCGATGGCGCGCGGTGGGGATGTGTTCCCGAGCTCGCCGCCTGGCCAGATGCAGCACCATCCGTCGGGGCCGCAGGGCTCGCACCAGAACATGGGGATGATGGACAGCGGCGGTTACCCGGCCGCGCCCAATCCGAATCTCATGTCGCCCGTCGGGCCGCAGTACCCAAATCAGGTCGATTGGGCGCAGCAGGCCGCGATGCCGGCGAAGGCGCTGCAGACGTGGCAGCTGATCGCGCTGTTCGTCGGCGTGATCCTGGGCGCGACGCTGCTGACGCTGATCATCGCGAAGATCGCCCACCACCACCACTAGGGCGGGGAGACGACTACTTCGCGGGCGCGGCGACGCCGCCGGTCGACTTCGGATCGAACTCGGCCTTGCTGACCGGCAGGCCGCGCAGCACGAGCGTGAGCACCGTGCCGGGATCCTTGACGTACGTCTTGGGCAGGAACAGGAAGTAGTTCTTCACCTGCTCCTCGGACGGCGGGGCGCCGTGCTTCTCGGTGCCCGGATTTCCGGTCAGCATGCGCATCTTCTCGCCGGGTTGAAGAATGAAGCCCGGATCGATGATGCCGAGCAGCGACTTCTTGGCGGAGCCGCGCTTGCCGACGGTCATCCCGCAGCCGCGCGTGTTGAACGGGGTCTTGCCGTCGTTCTCGATGACGACCCATTCGGAGTTGAGTTGTTCCGCGTTGTCAGCGGGTTTGATCTCGACGAATCGGATCGGCATGGGTCGCGCAGCATACTCGACCCGAGCATTGCAATCGGGCGCAAAGGACCGATAATCGGCGGCCGTGGGGCTAGGTAAAGACGTGATTCGGGTCGTAGCCGCCGTCATCGAGCATGACGGTCGCTACCTGATCACCCAGCGCCAGAGCACCGCCGTTTTGCCAGGCCTGTGGGAGTTCCCGGGCGGGCGCGTGGAGGCCGACGAGAACGAGACGGCGTGTCTGCTGCGCGAAGTGCGCCACCGCATCGGCGTCGAGGTCGTGGTGGGCGCCAAGCTCGGCGAGCACCTTCACGACTACACGGGCTACCAGGTCCAGCTGACGATGTACTCGTGCAAGCTGCCGGCGGAAGCGCGCCCGTATCCCGCGACGGTCGCGGACCTGCGGTGGGTGTTGTCGCGCGAGTTCCTCGACTACGACTTCCCGCCTGCCGACGAGAAGACGATGTCCAAGCTGCTTGGCCTCGTTCGCAACTAGTGACCCTCCGTAGTATCGGCCTTACGACCGAGCTCGCGCTGATCGCGATCGCGGGAGAAGTCGTCGATCGCGGCGACTACCTCGTCGGGCGCGTGCCGGATCAGGCGAGCTGGTACGACGGAAATCTCCTCGTGTTTCCAGCGGCGCCGCAGGTCGGTGAGGTCGCGTACTGGACGCGCAAGTTCACCGCGGAGCTCGGCAGCGATCCGAACATCCACCACGTCACGCTCGCGTGGGACGGCATCCGCGGTGACGTCGGTGCACGGGAGGAGCTCGTCGCGCAGGGCTTCACGCTCGACATACGACAGGTGATGACGGCGCGCTCGCTGACGGCGCTCCCCGTCGCGGCGGGCATCGACGTGCGGCCGCTCTACGCGCGCGAAGTTCCGGATGCGGGCGACCTGGCGTTCACGGTCTCCGACGATCACAGCGACGGTCTGCGCCAGTTCCTCGACCGGCGCGCGCAGTGGCAACAAGCGATGGTCGCGAGTGGCGTCGCGATGTGGTGGGGCGCGTTCGCGAACAAGCAGCTCGTCGGCAGCTTGGGCTTGGTCGCGCTCGGTGATCGCGCGCGCTTTCAGGACGTGCAGACGCTCGCGCCGTTCCGCAAGCGCGGCATCGCAGGTGCCATGCTCGCAGCGGCGGCGAATGCAGTGCTCCCGACGGTGAAAGAGCTCGTGATCGTGTGCGAGCCCGACAGCGCTGCCTCGCGCGTGTACGAGCGCGTGGGTTTCACGGCGATCGAGCGCGTCGTGCAGGCGCGCCGCCGACCGGTCTAACGGCAGGTCTCGCTGGTCGAGTCGTGGTCCCAGTCCACGGCAATGCGGCACGACGTGTCTGCTTCGAGGTTCACGGTGCGGATCTTCGACTGATCGTCGGTGAACACGCGAATCGTGTGCTTGCCGGGCTTCAAGCGCAGCGTCTTGGGCGCGCCGACGCGAGGACCGCCATCGACTTGCACGAAGCCCGACGGCCATGCGCTGACGTTGAGGATCGCGATCTCGCTCGTGTCGACGCCGGCGTTCTTCTTCGGAGCGAGCGTCTCATCGCTCTCGTCGTCAGGCGCGGCGACTGATTGCGCGTGGCGGCTCTTCGCGGCGGTCTTCTTCGTCTTCTTCGCCGGCTTCTCGACGACCTTCGTCTCCGGCATCGCAGGAGGATCCTCGGCGACGATCGCGGCGACGGACGGCATCTCCTCCGCCTTCTCGGTCGGCACCGCGGCCGGCTGCGCGACGACGGGCTTCACCTCGACGGGCTCTTGCTTCACGGAGAGATCGATCCCGGCGGGCTCGGGCTGCTTCGGTGCAGGAGGCGCGACGGCGACGGTGGGAGCGGGAACGGGCGCCGCGTTCGCGACGTTCTTGGGACCGAGCTGCAGCACGATCGCCGCGATCACACCCGCGACAGCAGCGGCGGTGAGGACCACGAGCGGCCACTTCGACGCGCGCGGCGTGGTAACGGAAGCGACGCTGTGCACCGACGAGACGGTGCCACCGTGAACACTCGCGAGCTCCTCGTGACCGAGGGGGAAGCCATTCGGGCCGACGCCAAACCGCGGGAGCTGCGGCGCTCGCTGGAACATCTGCGGCATCGCGAGCAGCGTCGCCATCTGCGCGGCCTGGGCTTCGGCAGGAGTCTGCGGCGCGGCGACCACGGCGGGCGGCTCGCTGATCACCGGCTCGGAGTCGCGCGCGGCGAGCGCAGGAGCTTCGGTCGTCGGAATCAGATCGTCGACGATGATCGAGCGCGTCTCGGCGACGGATGACGGCGAGGACTCGAAGCCCGAATCTCCACCGTTGCGCGCGATGAAGCTCGGCACTTCACTACGCGAGACATCGCTGTCGCTACCGCGAACGCGCCGCGGACGAGCCTCGAGGTTGTCGACGGGGCGGGGCGACGACGCGCGACGAGCGGGCGTTTGCTCCTGAATGAGCGAGCGCGTGAACAGCGTGACCGGACGGTCCGTGACCATCGTGCGCGGGCCGCTCGTCGACGGAGCGCCCGGCTGCGCGGCTTCCACGATCAGCGCAGCGAGATCCGACGCACTCTCGCGCCACTGGTTGGTGAAGCACTCGTTCTTGAGCGCGTCGATCATGTGCTGCATGCGCTGATAGCGTTCGCGCGGATCGTGCGCGAGGGCCTTCATGCAGATTGCATCGAGGCCCGCGGGAACGCTCGGCTTGACGATGCGCGGCGGTACGACGCTGATCTCGCCGCGCTCGCGCTCCTCGGCGGTGACCTGGCGGCCAAACGGGTGCGCTCCGGTGATCAGCTCGTAGAGAACGACGCCGAGCGCGAACACGTCCGATGCAGGCGAGAGCGGTTCGCCGCGCGCTTGCTCGGGTGCCATGTACGCCCACTTGCCTTCGACGATGCCCCACGCGCCACCTTCGCGACGCGCGATGCCGAAGTCAGCGACGCGAACTTCACCCGACGTGGTGAGCAAGAGGTTCGACGGCGAGATGTCGGCGTGGATGATCGCGCCGCCCGGGCGGACGTGGGCGAACTCGAGCCCGGCGGCCGCAGACTGCACGATGTACGACGCGACGCCGAGGGGAAGCGTCTTGGTGCCGCGCGCCTTGAGCAGCTGGCGCAGCGACGGACCATCGACGAAGTCCATGACGAGGAACACGTCCTCGTTCACGCGCGCGAGATCGATAACGGACACCACGTTGCCGTGCGTCCAGCCGACGAGCAGCTTTGCCTCTTGAATGAGGCGCTCCACGAACACGGTGTCGTTCGCGAGCTCGGGAAGGAGGCGCTTGATGGCGACCGGCTTTTGGAAGCCGTGATCACCCATCGAATGGCCGGCGAACACCTCGGCCATACCGCCTCGGCCGAGCAGATCGCCGAGGACGTAGCGGCCCGCCTGGCGACCACTGTTGGCGGGGCGGGCATGGCGGGTATCGCTTGTTACTGCCACGGCGATTCTGACCAGGTGCAACGGGCATACCGCCCCCAAGCGATCGTATGGATAGCGGTTTCGAGCGATTTGGCTGTCTGACGCAGGTGTACATACACCCCCGATCGGGGACTCTTCCCCCGATGCAGCCGCCAGCCGCGGAATCACAGCGGATCTTCAAGCGCGACCTTTTGCACAACGCGACCGCGGTCGTGACCGGGGGAGGGAGCGGGATCGGGCTCGCGACTGCACGCGAAATGGTGCAGCTGGGAGCCCGGGTCGCCATCTGCGGGCGCACCGCGGAGAAGCTCGAAACAGCCCGCGCGGAGCTCGCAGCGCTGTCGTCTCCCGACCACGTGATCGCGATGGCCTGTGACATCCGCGAGCCCGCGCAGGTCGAAGCGTTCGTGAAGCACGTCGTGACGGCGTGGGGCGGCGTGGACATCCTCGTCAACAACGCGGGTGGGCAGTTCCCGTCGCCCGCGCAGATGATCTCGCCGAACGGCTTTCTCGCGGTCGTGAAGAACAACCTCGTGGGCACGTTCCACATGTGTCGCGAGGTCGCGAACCAGTCGATGATCAAGAAGGGCGGTCGCATCATCAACGTGACCGCGAACGTGTTCCGCGGCTTTCCCGGCATGTCTCACACGGGCGCCGCGCGCGCGGGCGTGGAGAACCTGACGATGTCGCTGTCCGTCGAGTGGGCGCAGTTCGGCATCCTCGTGAACGCGATCGCGCCCGGCATCATCATCTCGTCGGGAACGGAGCGGTATCCCAAGGAGCTCGTCGAGCGGCAGGTGAAAGAGACGCCGTTGAAGCGCGCGGGGACCGTCGAAGAGGTCGCAGCTGCGATCGTGTTCATCGCATCGCCGGCCGCATCGTTCATGACCGGCACCATCATGCGCCTCGACGGTGGGCAAGCGCTGTGGGGCAACCTCTGGGAGATTCCGTGAAGCTCGAGCTCGACGGGAAGCGCTGCCTGGTCAGCGGTGCGAGCCGCGGCATCGGTCGCGCGATCGCGATCGCACTGGCGAACGAGGGCGCGAAGATCTGCGCGGTCGCGCGCGGCCAAGAGGGATTGAACGCGCTGCTGCCGGATCTCGCGGGGACCGGCCACACGTCGATCGCGGCCGACGTGACGACGGCGGAGGGCGCCGATACGGCGGTCGATACGTGCGTGAAGCTCGGTGGCATCGATGTCGTCGTCGCCAATGTCGGTAAGTCGTTCGCGCGCGATGCGCATGACATGACCGACGACGATTTCACCAAGTCGCTCGACATGAACCTATGGTCGACGGTGCGCGTGGCGCAGCGCGCGGCGCGGCACATGACGAACGGCGGAGCGATCACGATGATCGCGTCGATCTGGGGCCGCGAGTCGGGCGGCGCGCCTGGCTACAACGTCGCAAAGGCGGGCGTGATCGCCCTCGCGAAAGCACTCGCGAACGACTACGCGAAGGATCGCATTCGCGTGAATGCAGTCGCGCCCGGATCGATCCTGTTCCCCGGTGGTGGGTGGGAGCGTCGTCAGCAACAGGATCCCGCCGGCATGGCCGCGTTCGTCGCGCGCGACTTGCCGTGGGGCCGGTTCGGCACGCCCGAAGAAGTCGCGAACGTCGTCACGTTTCTCTCGTCGGCGCGGGCCTCGTGGATCACCGGCGCGTGCATTCCTGTCGACGGAGCGCAGGGTCACGCGTTCTGACTAGATGCGCGAGAACCGCGTTCGGTTGACGGGAATTTTTCTGGAATTGTTCGGAACAAATCGAGGTTGAGGGCGCGATGAAGAGGGTAGCGGTCGTCGTTCTATTGCTCGCCGCGGCGGGTGTCGGGTTCTGGTTGTGGCGCGGGCGCGGTGGGACGCCTGCGACGTCGACGGTGACGCAGCAGGGCTCTGCGGCGAAGACCTCGACGGGCTCCACGACGAGTGGAACGGCGAGCGCCGGGATGGATGCGGAAGGCACCGCGAACCTCGTCATCACCGTGACGAGCGCCGACGGACCGCTCGCAGGTGCAAACGTTCGACTCGCGCCGGATGAGGGCGAGGTGGTCGTGCTCGAGACCGACGACAAGGGCATCGCGCGCGCGGACAAGATCGGAGCGGGCGATTGGAAGATCAGCGCATCGGCGGCGGGCTATGTCGCGAAGGGCCTCGAGTCCAAGACGCTGAAGAAGAACGAGACCGTCAATGTCGCGCTCACGCTCGACAAGGGCGGTGTGATCCTGAAGGGCACGGTCACTGACGTGAGCGGAGGTCCTGTCGTCGGCGCGCGCATCGATGCGGCGAAGCTCGCCGGCCTGATGCGGCCCGAGGATGCCGTCGCCACGGCGATGACGGATAAGGACGGCAAGTACCAGATCGCGGTTCCCGTGGGTCACATCCTCGTTGCCGCGGCGAGCGCTGACTACGCGCCGCAATCCAAGACGGTCGAGGTCGGTGCGAGTGGCGCGACGGTCGACTTCGCACTCGTGCCGGGCAGTGTCGTCGAGGGCATTGTCCGCGACGCGAATACCAAGCAACCGGTCGCTGGCGCGGCCGTCATCGCTCGTCGGGATGCGGGTGGACGTACGGTGCTCGCAGAGGCGTCGCGCAAGCGGATCACGAGCGGCGCCGACGGCAAGTTCAAGCTCGCCGGTCTGTCGCCGGGTGCGTACGAGCTGACGGCGCGCGCGGGCAAGCTCGCGACGAAATCACCGACGCTCGTCGGGCTCGGCGTCGCCGAGCAGGTCTCCGACGTCGAGCTGCTCGTCGCACCGGGTCTCGTGATCAGCGGCGTCGTGAAGAACGAGAAGGACGAGCCCGTTCCAGGCATCGAGGTCGACGCGGGCGGGCACGGCGTCGATGGTGCGAACGCGACAGCGAACGACAAGGGCGAGTTCACGTTCGGTGGTCTGCCGCCCGGTCACTATCGCGTCTCCGCGAGCAACGAGACGTACCTCTCCGACGGTGGCACCGCTGCCGAGCTGATCGACAAGGACGTCACCGGCGTCGTCGTGAGGGTGAAGACAGGCCTCAAGATCACCGGTCACGTCGAGCCGCGTCAGGTGTGCCAGATCGAGTACGACCTCGACCGAACCAAGATCCCCGAGCACATCCCGTCCGTGGTCGGCGGCGTTAATACGACCCCGAATGGCGAGTTCTCGATCGGTCCCGCGGGCCCCGACGCCGCGGTGCTCACCGCGCACTGCACGAGCGGCGACAAGGGCTCGCTGACGATCGATGGCAAGACGACCTCCAACCTCGTTCTCGACGTACAAGCCGGCGCGTCGATCAGTGGTCGTCTCGTCGACACGAAGGGCGCTCCCATGGTCGGCGCGACGGTGATGGCCGCCCTCGACGGCAACGATCGCCGTTTCACGATCATCAACGGCATGGTGACGTCGGGCGTGCAGGCGCTGACCAACGCGAATGGCGAGTACACGATCGCGGGTCTCGAAGCGGGTCCGTACCGGCTCGATGCTCTCGACGCGGGTCGTCCGCTGCGCCCCAAGACCGTCGTGCGCGTGACGCTCTCCGAGAAAGAGAAGAAGACGGGTGTCGACTTGATCGTCGATCGCATGGACGGAGTCGTGAGCGGAGTCGTCACGGGTCCCGACGGCAAGCCGCTCGCCGACGCGTGGGTCTCCGCGCACCAGGACGAGCAAGCGATGATCGACGACCTCGTCCAGCGCGACACGAAGACCAACAACGACTCGCTCTCGATCACGCGGTCCAATGACAGCGAGGCAGGCGGCATCGGCGAGCCTGCTCCGGTGCTCACCGACGCAGCGGGTCACTTCACGATCTCCAACCTCGCGCACGGCAAGTTCGAAGTCGTCGCGGAAGCGCAGGCCGGATCGATCCGCGGCCGCGCGGAGAACGTCGTCCCCAACGCGACGATCACGATCCAGGCGCAGGGCATCACGACGCTCGCGGGCACCGTGCATGGCGCGAACGGTCCCGCTGCTGTGTTCGATGTCGAGATCGAGGGACCGATCAACGCGGCGCGTACGTTCACCGACGGCGCGTTCGAGCTGGCACGCGTCGATCCGGGTGACTACACCGTGCGCGTCACGTCGTCCGTTGGAAACGCGGAGCAGAAGGTGAAGGTCGTGCCGAATCAGAAGACGACGATCGACGTCGCGCTCGCGGCGAACGCTGTCGTTACCGGCAAGGTCGTCGATTCCGAGGGCAAGCCGCTCGGTGGCGTCGGCGTCGTCGTCATTCCTGACCAGGGGGCGGGCGGTGCCTCGATCCGTCTCGACGGTCCGCCGCCGCAGACCGGTCCCGATGGCGCGTTCCGCGTCGAATCGAAGGCGGTGACGAGCATGTTCGTCATCATGACTGCGGGCGCACCGACGATTCGTCGCCCCCTCGCTCTCGTCGCAGGTCAGACGATGGATCTCGGCACGGTGAAGGTCGACCCGGCGCGCCCGCCGCCGAACTGAGCGAATACGCGCACCCGCAGCCGCGGAAATTTACGCGTTCGCTCCATATAGAAGCTCCATCTCCCCCGGCCGTACCCGTCGATAAGCGGCCGTGCGAAAACCGCCGTGATAGTTTTCGCATCGTGTCGCATCGGACGCGCGTCCTCGCGCTCGCGGTCGCCTACGTAGGCTTGCTCGTCGCGTCGACGATCGTGCTGCCGTGGTTTCACGTCGGCATGGGCGGCCTCGGTAGCCTCGACATCGGCCTGCGCAGCGCGACCGTCTGCAGCAGCGGTCAGTGCGTCGATTTCGTGTTGCCGAGCCGTGGGCTGTCGCTCTACGTGCTGAGCTCGCGCGTCGCGTTCTGGGGATCGATGGCGTACTCGCTCGTCGTGCTCTATCAGATCTACTGGCGCGTCTCGCAGGACTACGCGTCGCCCGGTCTGACGCGCAAGGCGGTCCCCGCGGGCATCGCGCTCCTCGTGGTCGGCCTCGCCGCCGGTTACTTGTTCGCGCCCGAGCTCGGCGGCGCCAATGTCGCACTCGGCGAAGCGAACTACAGCATCGAGGTATCGCGCAGCATGGCGCCGCTGCTCTATGTGCTCGCGCACATCGCAGGGATCATGGCGATGATGAGTGCGTCCAAGGAGACCGTTGCAGAAGCACCGCTCGCAACCCCGGGGCCGTACGGTCGGACGCCCATCGCAGAGCCTGTGGTGCAGAAGGAACCGACGCCGGTACCGGCGAGCAAATCGGATCCGCAGACGCAGCACCCTCTTCGCGGCAAGCTCAATTATGTCGTCGCGATGGGCGAAGTCACGCGCGCAGGTGTCGATGCGCACCGCGAGGATGGCAGCTCGCAGTTGGTGCTGTGGCGCGATGTCGTCGGCTTCGTCGTCCGCCGCACGCCCGATGATCTCGACGGAGTCGCGTTCGCGGATATTGTCTCCGCCGCCGGCGCGACGCTGCGGATCGTGCCGTGGTCGCGTCTGACGGGTGACGCGACGGGGCAGGGCGACGAGCGCCTCCGTGCGCTCGCGACGATCGCGCAAACGAATCGAGAGGGCCTCGCGATCGACGGCGCGACGAAGAAGTTTCTCGGTGGCGAGCCGGCCGCGCAGCTCAGAGATGCAGCGCTGCTCGCCACGCACGACGAGCGACTCGCGTAGAGCTCGTCAAATACAGTCGCCGGGGCACGTCGCGGCAGATTCGGTCGCATCGCAATAGCCATCGCCGCACTGCGCGGGACACGCAGGGCCTCCGAGAGCGCAGTCGTCTGGGCAGAGACGGCAGTTCTCCAGCGCCGAGCAGACTCCATCTCCGCAGCCAAACGCGACGCAGGTCGCCGCGGGTGCCGTAGGCCCGCACGACGGCGAGCAGTACGGCCAGCACTCGTCATCCGTGCATCCGCTCGCTCCGTCGCCGTCGACGTCACGCGCCGCCTCGCAGACTTCACCGCCCGTTAACGCGGTGAAGCCTAGGGTGAATGTATCCGCGTACGCCTCGCTGCCTGCCTGATCGTTGCCGCCGCCGAACAGCACGGTGCGATGCAAGATCTCGTCATACTCGACCGCGGAGAACGTGTGAGCGACCGGACCGCCACTGGGCGCCAGCTTGGTCCAGCTTGTCCCATCCAGCTGCCAGGTCTCGACGAGGTCGATGTTGCGCGAGGACTCCGCGAACAACCAGAGCCGGTCGCGATCGGAGTTGTAGACCAGTCGATACGCCGTGCGCAGGGGCGGCGTGACGGACAACGCGAGCTTGGTCCAGGTGTTTGCATCCAGCTGCCAGGTGTCGAGGAGCCGCGCGTTGTTGTACCCGCCGAACAGCACCGCGTGTCCGCCGCGCAGATCGTAAGCCATCGTGGGGGTGTCGCGCGGCGACGGAGACGTGACCAGGCTTCGCTGTTGCCACGTCGCGCCGTCGTACTCCCATGTATCCGCGAGATAGATGGCAGCTCCGTTCGGAGGGTTCATGCGTCCACCGAACATGACGACGTGGCCGCTCGTCGCATCGTAGGTGATGGCGGCGTTCGTTCTCGCAGGTGCGCGCGTTGCCGGCATCGCTTGTATCCAGTTGGTGCCGTCGTACTCCCATGTATCGTCGAGCTGCGAAGTGCCCACTTCCCCTCCGAACAGCACGATCCGCTGGCGCCGCGCGTCGTAGGTCATGGCCGCACCCGTGCGCGCGGACGGGCTCGTTGCAAGAGACCGGCGCGTCCACACTCCTTGGCGGTCGAGCTCCCAGGTCTCAGCGCCGTTGCTGGATCCGCCGAACATGACGAAGACACCGCGGCTGGCGTCGTACGCCGCAGACGCGAAGCTCCGCGCCGTTGGTGCGGACGTCGATGCCGCGAGCGAGGTCCACGTCGTCCCGACGAGCTGCCATAGATCGTTCAGCGAACTGAATACATCTGGCGCACCGCCGAACATCACCACGCGAGGATTGGCGCCGGTGGCCATGGCCATCGCCGGTTCGCGGCGCCCCGACGGTGCACCCGTCGTCGATAGCTTCGTCCACGCTCCCGTGTACATCCACGTCTCGTTGAGCTGCGATCCGTCGCTCCCACCGAACAGGACCATGCCGTGACGCGTAGGGTCCCACACCATGGCGCTCCCCTCGCGCGCCGACGGGCCGGCGACGGCTCTCTGCGACCATGTCGTCCCGTCGTACTCCCACGTCTCGCCGTTAACCACGCCATTACCGAAGCCGCCGAACAGAACAGAGCGGCCACGCTCCGGATCGTATGCGAGCGCCGCTCCGTTTCGCCCGCTCGGGAAGGTGGCGGGCAAGCGCTCGGTCCAAGTCGTGCCGTCGTACTCCCACGTATCGTGAAGGTTGCCGAGCCCGCCAAACATCACCATCACCTTGCGCGACGAATCGTAGGTCATCGCCGCTCGAGCGCGCTGAGGTGGACTGAGCGGCGGCGTGCGATCCGTCCACGTCGTGCCGTCATACTCCCACGTGTCGGAGAGCCACGCGGTTCCCGAGTCGCCGCCGAACATCACGACACGCCCGCGCCGAGGATCGTACGCGAGCGCAGACCACCCGCGAGTAGGTGGTGAGGTTACCGGCGTGCGCTGGAACCATGTGGTTCCAGTGAGCTCCCACGTTTGTTCGCACCCCGCCCCGGCGAGCGCCACGAACCGCTGTCGCCCGCTGTCGTAGACCATCCCGCAGTGAGACGTCAGCGGCGGCACGGCCGGAGTCAACGCCGTCCACGCGAGGGATTCGCCACGACACTGCGCCGAACATCCGTCGAGGCCCCGGAGGGCGCCATCGTCGCATTGCTCGCCTGCGAAGTAGTCGACGATGCCATTGCCGCAGGTCTCGGTCGATGCGCAGTCGAAGCTGCAGCCGTCGCCCGGGACATTGTTGCCGTCGTCGCAGACCTCGTCGGGATCGAGAACACCGTCGCCGCAGCGTCGCAGTCGGCACGAGGTGTCACAGATCGCCGCGCCGTTGACCGTGCCGTTGCAGCGCGCAGGCCCGGGATGCGTCGCGTCTCCGCAGTCGCACTCCTCGAACAACTCGACCAGGCCGTTCCCGCACGACTCGTCCGACGCGCACGTCGCGCTGCACCCGTCGTCGGAGATGTTGTTGCCGTCATCGCAGACCTCACCCGGTTCGACCTGGCCGTTGCCACACACACCGATGTAGCAGCCGCCGCCACGGCACACGCCCTTGCTCCCGGTGGCGAGCGAGCACGGATCATCTTCGGCGAGCGAGTCACATGCCGCGACCTGGGGACCCGAGAAGCACAGCAGCGCACTCGTACACACGTAGTTTTCGGGGCAGGTCAGATCTCCGCACTGCAGCGACTTGGAATCGATACAGCTCGCGAGAGCGACAACCGTGAGCAACCCGAACGCCCGCATCGCGCCATGATACAGGTCGCGCGCGCCGACGATCGGGCGACGGCCTACTCGTCTAGGTCGTTTCGCCCACGTACTCGGACGCCGGGCGGATCAGCTTGCCGACGCGGCGCTGCTCGATCACGTGCGCGGCCCAGCCTGCGATGCGCGCGGTCGCGAACGTCGCGGCGAACTGCTCGCGAGGGAGGCCGACCGCGTCGAGCAGGACGGCCGTGTAGAACTCGACGTTCGCGGCAAGCGGGCGGTCGGGCTTCTTCTCGCGCAGGATCTTGGTCGCGGCCGTTTCGACAGCGCGGGCGAGCAAGAGGCGCGGGGAAGCGAGGGGACGAACAGCGGTCTCGAGGACAGCCGCGCGTGGATCGCGCACGCGGTAGATGCGATGGCCCATGCCCATGATGCGGTGCCCGGCAGCGAGTGCGTCGAGCAGCCAGGTCTCGGCATTCGCGGGCTCACTGATCGCGTCGAGCATGTCGAGCACGGGGCCCGGTGCGCCGCCGTGCAGCGGACCTTTCAACGCCCCGACGCCTCCGACGAGCGCGGAGATCATGTCGCTCGCTGTCGACGCGATGACGCGGGCGGTGAACGTCGACGCGTTGGTCGCGTGATCGGAGACGGTCGTGAGGTAGGCGTCGAGAGCGCGGGCTTGTTCCGCTGTCGGTGTGCTGCCCGTCGACATGCGCAGGTAGTCGGCCGCGTGACCGAGCGAGGGATCGGGTGCGATCGGCGCGAAGCCGAGGCGCGTGCGGTTCCACGCGGCGACGAAGACAGGGGCGGCACCCAGAGCAGCGAGCGCGTCGCTCCGATCGTCGGCCTCGTTGATCTTGCCCGTTTCGTTCGCGTGCCCGACTGCAACGAGGTGCGCGAGCGAGGCGCGCAGTGCATCCATACCGTCGGGCTGTGCGAGCGCGTTACCGAGCCGCGGTACTAGCTGCCACGCCGCCGCGCGGGCAGGGCCGAGCGCGAGTGGAGCCGGAGAGGGCGTCGATGGACCGAACGAGGTGCCCGCGCCAGCGGCGAGGACGCGCGCCGCAGCGGATTCGAACGACTCGCTGCCGGCGAGGTCTTCCACGTCGCGACCGGCGATGACGAGGCGGCCGCGTTCGCCGTCGACATCGGAGATCAGGGTGTGCGCGACGACGATGCCTTCGAGACCGGAGCTGCTGGGATTCGCCATGCTTCTTGCGTACGGCGCGTTGTAACGTTGATCAATATCGAATCGTCAATCAACCATGCGATTGACGACCGTCGCTGTCGGGTCAATTGACAACATTGATCGACGATCAATGAACCGATCGTGGGAGCTCGCGCATCACCTTCTCGTCGACCTTGCCTGGCGAACGTTGGCGTTGCCTCGAGCGCGTTGACCCGGACGTGAACTGCACACGGGAACTCCACCGTTGTCGACGTCGCAGACGGCTGGTGGGCGGTCTCCCGATGGTGCGCATCCTGGGAGAGCGCGGACGATCGTCGAGGTCGATGTCCAAG
>DASYDE010000134.1:0-9840 GCA_036499725.1 Kofleriaceae bacterium | reverse complement strand
CAGGTTGGCGTCGTCAGCGAACTGCTCGAGTGCCATGCGCATCTCGTTCGCTGTTTGGAATCGCTGATCGGCATCCTGCGCGAGTGCCTTGAGCACGATCGCTTCGAGCTTGTCGGGAAGATCCGGCCGCAGCTTTGACGGCTTAGGAATGTTGCCCTGAACGATCGCGGTCATCGTCAGAAAGTCGTTGTCGCCCTTGAACAGCCGGCGCACGGTGATCAGCTCGTAGAGGACGACCCCGAGCGCGAAGACGTCGCTGCGCCGATCGACGGGTTTGCCCGAGCACTGCTCCGGCGCCATGTACGCGACCTTGCCCTTGAGCATGCCGCTCAGGGTCTCGGTCGAGCGCAGCACGGCCTTGGCGATCCCGAAATCGACGACCTTCACGGTGCCGTCGTAACCGATCAGAATGTTTGCCGGCGAAACGTCGCGATGCACGAGCCCGATCGGTTTGCGATCCGGGCCGCGGAGCTCGTGCGCGTAGTGAAGAGCGGCCGCCGCTGCCGAGACGATCGTGATGACGTGCGCGAGCGGTGTCTTCACCTGCTTGTCGCTGAGGCGCATCAGCAACTTGCGCGCGTCCTCGCCGTGCACGTACTCCATGGCGAAGAAGAACTCGCCGTCTTGCTCGCCGATGTCGTGCACCTGCGCGATGTTCGTGTGGTGCAGCGCCGCGGCCAGGCGCGCCTCATCGAGGAACATGCGCACGAACGTCGGATCCTTCGCGCGGTCTCCGTGGATCCGCTTGATCACGACGTGGCGCTCGAAGCCCTCGATGCCTGTTGCGCGCGCGAGCAGCACTTGCGCCATCCCTCCGTCGGCCAGGTGTTTGATCACCTGGTAGCGACCGAGCTTTGTCGGCAGTTCGGTCTCCACAGCGTTCCCCACTATAGGTTCCCGGCGATTCTCTGAGCCGTCAAGGTAGGAGATGTGGGCAGATGACGCTCAGCCGACGATCAGCTCGGGATGGAGCAGCAGGACCTCGCGGTCGGTCACCACGACCTCGTACATCGCCTTGGGCCCCCCGTTCACGAGCCGGTTCGCCTGGATCAGCCGTGGCGGGGTATCGCACGCGATCGCCATGCGGAGGTTGTCTCGAGCGAACGCGACGAGGTTCGGTCGCGGTGCGGTCGGCTCGGGGAAGCCGAGCATGCGGGCGGCGTCGAACACGAACAGCTCGTTCAGGTCGGGCGGGGGCGGGATCACGCTCCACCGATCGAGCATCACCGGAAATGGCAACGCAGGCAGCTTCATCGTCACGCCGGTCACGACGAGCGGTGGCACCGGCAGGCGCATCGTCCACGTCGTACCGACGCCCCGCTCGGACTCCGCATCGAGCGTTCCGCCCAGCCCGAGAATCTGTTCGCGCACGACGTCGAGCCCGAAGCCACGCCCCGAAATATCGTTCGCGGTGTCGCGCGTGGAGAAGCCGGGTTGGCAGAGGATCTCGACCCACTTCTCGCGCAAGATGTCGGCGCCTGGCGCGACGAGCTCGAGCTCGACGGCGCGCGCATGCACCTTCGCGAAGTCGATCCCGCGCCCATCATCGGAGATCGTGACGACGAGAAGGTCGTTGGTGATCTGTCCCTTGATCCGGATCGTGCCCGTGGGCGCTTTGCCCGCCGCGATCCTCTCTGCAGGCGTCCCGACGCCGTGATCGATCGCGTTGCGGATCAGATGGAGCGCCGCGACATCGACCGCAGTCAGCACTCGCGACGTGACCTCGAGCGTTGGCACGTCGACCTCGACGGAGATCTGTTTGCCCGTCGCACGCGCGGCCGTATCGGCACCGAGCACCTGTTTCTGCAGCTGGTCCGCACCGAGCGTGGCGCGGTGGATGCCTGCGAGGTCGCGCATCGTATGCCACGCCGCGCGTAGTCGATTGCGCCGGATGCTCGTCGCCGACGCGTACTCGATGTACGCCTCGATCGCGGGCGTGGCGAGACTGTTGCGCGCGCGCAGCGAGAGGCCCGTGTCCTCGCGCGACAACGGTACGGCGACGCCCGTCTGGGTCCGTAGCGGAACGAACCCACGCTTGCTGTCCCGCACGACGCCATCGATCTGGCGGAGAAAGGTCGGGATATCGAGACCGGTGGTTCCGGCTCCGGACGTCCGTCGCGTCAGCGTTCCGATGAACTTCAGCGAGATGTTGACCATCAGATCGAGCTCGTCGTCGATCGCGTAGCCGCGGTCGCGCGCGAGGATGAACAGGTCCTCGAGCTTGTGGCTGACGAGCGCGACCTGGTCCATGCCCACGATCTGCGCTTCGCCTTTGAGCGTGTGGAGCTCGCGGTGGAGCGTGCTCGCCGCGCGGTCGTCGACGCGCCCCAACAGCTGCGCCCACGCCTGTTCGATCCGAGCGAGGCGCTGCGCCGCGATCGCCTGGAACTTCGCAACGAAGTCGCCCGGAAGTGGCATCGACGCAGTATCGCTCAACCGGGCTCGGAGCCGAGTTGATCAGACGCCCCACGCGGGCTTCATGGAGTCGAAATCTGGTGGCGCGAGACAGGATTGAACTGTCGACCAAGGGCTTATGAGACCCCTGCTCTACCACTGAGCTACCGCGCCTAGAGAGGGCGCAGAAACTAAAGGGTCGAGCGCATTTCGGCAAGAGTTCGCGTACGCGTTTCGGTGGGCGCCGGATCGGTAAGCACCCGAAGGTCCCAGGGAAATCAGGGACATGGGTGGCGCGTACGCACGGGATGAAGTATCGTGCGGGCACTCGGGGATAGTTCAATTGGTAGAACAGCGGCTTTTGGTGCCGTTGGTTGAGGGTTCGAGTCCTTCTCCCCGAACTAGGCCCGGACTATCAGGGCGACGGAAGAAATTCATGAAGCTCGACAAGTCCTCGTCTCTGTTCTTTGCGACCAAGATCGACAGCAAGCTGCGCGAAGGCCTCGCTCTGTCCAAGCCCGGCGACAAGAAGTACTTCGACGGCAGCAGCGAAGAGTTTCTTCGCGTGCTCGAGATCGGTGACGAGAAGGACAAGGAGCGCTGGGTCGGGAAGGTCATCAAGCCGGGTCCCGCTGTGACCGAGGTCGATGACATCCAGCGCAACGTGCTTTCGATCCTTCGCCGCGTCGCGCCGAACGCGCGCATCGCGCAGAGCGCCGTGAAGATCTTCGTGCTGCAAGGCGCGGGTGCGCAGGCCGTGATCGATGACGAGCCCGAGGCCGAAGAGGGCGAGAGCGAAGACGCGCTCGACCGCGGCGGTCCGTACATCACGTACTGATCTCTTGCCCCCATGGACGTGGGGGGCACTACCGCGTAGCTACCCGACTTCGCGTTGTGAGGTGCGCGTGAGTACGCGATCGTGGCGGGATGCGAATTCTCGCGAAACCTCTGGGTTGGGTAGTGGCGGCGACGCTGCTCGTGGGAACGGTGCAGCCAGGGTGGGCTGACGACGACGACGACAAGGTGCACGCGTCTCTGGTGGACGGGCGGGCGATCCAGGAGGCGAAGGGCATCGAGATCGGCGCCATCATGATGGGCGGCCACAGCGAGCTCGCTTCCAACCAAGTCGGCCTGTCGCCCAACGCGCAGGGCTTGTTCATCCGCGATCGCAACGGCGTGACCTCGCGCATGGTGATCGGTTTGTTGGTCGCGATCGGTGGCGCGCTCGCGCAGAGCGGCCCCAAGTCCGTCGAGAGCAAGTCGTACACCTCGGGCGACTACATCGTCACGGAGACAACGACGACCTACTACAGCGAAGCCGAGAAGGCGGAGATGGCGAAGGCGACGAACGACACCATCGATTCGTTGTTCAACGCGCGCTACTCCGACTTCGAGCTCGACGTGTACTCGCGCGACAAGTTCGAGCGCGGTGACACGAGTGGCTACAAGATCAACATGCTCGTCGGCGACGGCAGCGGGAAGTGGTCCTACGAGACGGGCCTTGGCTTTGGCAAGGTGGACTCGATCGTCGACCGCATGGGCGCTCCGGTCCGCGTGGACTGGTCGTATCTCGGCATGCCATTTCGCGTCGCGTATGCGGCGGGACCGCTGCGGTTCGCGCTGACGTACGAGTGGAACTGGCTCAAGTACGGCGTCGACAAGAAGGATCGCTTGCTCCACCTCGATGCGGCGGGCGATCCGGAGGTGCGCGCGACGAGCCACCCGTGGCACTTCGACGTCTCGACGCTGTTGATGAAGCGCATCGCGATCAGCGGTGGCGTGACGACGCAGGTCGCCTCCGAGCACCAGCTCGGTTACTTCGCGCAGGCAGGGGTGTTCTTCTGATGCGCGCTCTCCTCGTCGCGAGCCTCTTCACGTGCAGTGTGGCGTGGGCCCAAACGGCGCCGACGCCTGAACCTGCGCCTGCCCCCGGTGATGCGCCGACCACGCCTCCGACCGACGGTGTGCCGCCGCCTGCGCCACCAGCGGACACCACGGCGACGCCACCGGCTCCTCCGCCGGAGCCACCACCGCCTACACCTCCACCGACGGTCGTGGCGCCAACACCGACTCCGACTCCGACCCCGACCCACGACGACGAGGTGAGCGTCGACGACTACTACTCGCGCGAGCGCGGCATGGGAATCTTCCACCACGGTCACCTGTCGGTGAGCGTGTGGCAGGGCGATCAACCGATCACGGGTGCGATGGCCCCGGCGACGGAGACGACGCAGAGCAAGACGATCGGTTCGTTCTCGTTCGACGCCATCTGGCTCGGCTTGCCGTCATCGTTCGGCAACTTCCACGGCATGGAGATCTCGACGGGCGTTCGCACCGAGCCGTGGGACTTCTGGCTGAGCTTTGGCACCGCCTTCACGGTGTTCAACCTCGGGCACGGTGGGCCGGGCAGCATCCGCCTCGGCGGTAGCTTTGGCGCAGGTTTCAACTTCGCGCACGGCTTTGGCTACGTGCGGGGGCGCGCGGCGATGGTGCTGATTCCGAAGCGCCTCGATGTGGAAGCGTCGTGGCAGTGGACGCCGCCGTCCGCGTCGACCAAGCACTACGACGAGCAGGACATGCGCGTGTCGGCGTGGTACCGGCCGGGCAAGGCCGAGACCGCGTACGAGGTCTACATCGAGCACTTTAAGCGGCAGGACGAGCTTCGCTCGCTCGAGCGCGAATTCGACGGCTACGGCGTCGGCATCGGCATCGCGAAGTAGCTACGCGAGCGAAAGAAGCGGATCGCCAGCGGTGACGTCGGCGCCATCTGCGACGAGGATCGCCGTCACCTTCGCTGTTGCGGGCAATCCTGCGCCGCTGTACGCAACGCGGTTGAACGTCTTCATCACTTCGAGAAGGCAGACGGTCGCGCCGGCCTTGAGCTCGGTACCGACCTCGACGAACGCGGGCTTGTCGGGCGCCGAGCGGACGTAAAAGCGCCCGCTCATGGGCGAGCGAAACACGAGGCCCGTCGTCGCGTTGGTCGCTGCCGCCGCGCTCGCGGTCGCACCACCTGCGAGAGCGATGGCTGGATCGAGCACGAGCAGCGCATCACCGAACGCGACGGGCTTTGTCGCGATGGATGTCACGATGCCGTTCACCGGAGCGAGGAGCGTCGTCCGCTCACCGAGCACGTCGAGGTCGCCGATCGCGGTGCCTTGCACGACGAGATCACCGACGACGACGCCCGGCAGGAATTGCCCCGGCGACGGAGCGCGCAGCGTGATCGTCTCTCCCGTGACAGCGGACGTGACTTCGAGCGAGCGAGCGGAGAAGCGCGTCATCGCCGACCTCCCACCAGCTCGCGCAGGTCGTGCATGGACCAGATGCGCGGGTTCTTGATACGTCGCGTGCCGGGTGCTTGATACGTCATCTCGACGAGCGCGGTGAGGTACGAGCGCAGCTCGCCGAGCTCGACGATCTCGTCGGTGTCCATCTGCTTCGCCGCGACGAACGGGTCCATGTCGCCCTCGATGCGGCTCTCGGTTTCTTTCATGCCGGCTTCGATCTTGGCCCGCTCGGCCGGATCGGTCGCGACGATGTTGAAATCGTCGTCGAGCTTGGTGTTGTACGCGGCGATCGCGAGCGTGCGGCCCTCCATGACGGAGAGGCGCGACAGCGTCGTCGATAGTTGCACGATCGGATCGTAGGGCAGGCCGCTCATCGCGTAGTAGCCAGCGCCGCTCGCCTTGCGCAGCAGCACCGTGAACATCGGCGTGCTGTTCGTGGAGTTGGTGTAGATGAGCGACGAGCCGTAGGCGAGCAGACCGTGCGCTTCCGCTTCTTGACCGATGTCGAAGCCCGAGATGTCCTGCAGCCAGATCAGCGGAATGCCGTCGTCGTTGCACGCGCGCGAGAACGCACTGATCTTGGCGATGCCGCCGCGGTAGAGCGTGCCGCCGGGACGTTTGCGATCCGCCTTCTCAGGATCTCCGACGAGACCCTGGCGATTGATCACGAAGCCCGCGTACAAGCCTCCGAGGCGCCCGATGCCGCAGATCATCTCCTCGCCGACCTCGGGCATCACTTCCCAGAACAGCGACTGATCGACGAGGCGCGCGAGCACCTGATTCGCGTCGTAGACCTCGCGGTGATCGGTCGGCAGCAGGCCTCCGAGCTCGCTCGACATGAAGCGCGGATCCATCGGGCCGAGGTCGCCGCGGTAGAACGCTGCACCGCTGGTCGGCAAGCGCTCCACGTCGCGGCGGATGCACGTGAGGAGCGTTTCGTCGTCGGGAACGCGCACGTCAGCGCAGCCGCTCATGTGGACGTGGACCTCGGGACCGCCGATGTCGAGCGACGTGATCTTCTGGCTCTTGGCGCCTTTGATCAGCGCCGCGCCCGCAATGACCATGTACGCCTGCTCGGTCATGTAGACGCGATCGGAGATGATCGGCATGTAGCCGCCACCCGCGATGCAGTCGCCGAACACACCCGCGATCTGCGGCACGCCTTGCGCGGACAGCAGCGAGTTCATCTTGAAGATGTGACCCGCGCCGGTCGCGCCGGGGAACGACTTGCTCTGCTCGGGCAGGAACAAGCCGCTGCAATCGACGAGGTACACCGTCGGAATGCGCAGGCGCAGCGCCATGGTCTGCGCGCGTTGGATCTTCTCGGGGGTGCGCGGCCACCACGCGCCAGAGGCGACGGTGTTGTCGTTCGCGATCACCATGACCCAGCGACCGTGCACCTGCGCGAACGCGGTGATGACGCCGGCGGCCGGTGAGCGTTGATCGCCGGGGAAGACCTCGCCGTAGTTGACGAACGTGCCGACCTCGAACGTGCGCGTGCCCGGATCAGCGAGCTTCTCCAGCCGCTCGCGCGCGGTCAGCTTGCCCTTCTTGTGAACGCGGTCGACGTAGCTCGGGCCCCAGCCGCCGTGAACCTCGTCGCGGCGGGTGCGGAGACGGTCCTCCAGCTTGCCCAGCGCGGCCCGCTGCTCGGCAACGGTGCGGTCGTCGACGAGCTTGTCGAGCGAGTCACCGATAGGAACGAGCGGTACAAACGACATGCGCGGAACGTACTACGGGATGGCGCAACCCGCGACGCCGACGCGCAGTCGCTCGTGGAGATCGAAGAGGCTGCCGGCCATATCGTTCACGCCAGGGACGATCGGGTTGAACGGAAACTCGCCCACGAGCTGATCCCAGAGCTTCACGTTCGTCGGGGTCGCGTTGAACTGCGCGTAGACGAGGTTCGCGCCGATGTCGGTGCCGTCCGTCGCGGCGTGGTGGAGCGAGCTCGTCGCGGGGATGTAGACCAGGCAGTTGCCGTCGGTGTTCGCGACCCCCGTCGGCGTCGCCGTGCTCGAGTGCTGGATGTTGCCGAGCGCGTCGGTGGGGTCTTCGAGCTCGCTGAATGGAGTTGGCGTCTGCGCGACGACGCTATCGTCGACGATCTCGGGGGCCATGGCCGCGAGATTGGTCCCGTAGTTCTGATAGTCGAGCACGAGACTATGCGCGACGCCGAGCGTGCCCCCGCCTGGCGTTCCGCCGTCGGCAAGGATCCCGATCCCGTAGCTCGCGGCGTGGCGAGCGCGCCCTCCGATAAACGACGCGTAGCGCAGACTCAGGTGCTGACCGCGGTTGTAGACGCCCACGTCGCAATTCAGGCAGAGGAAGTCCCGCACGACGCGATCGTTCGGCACCTGCGTTGGCCAGTTCAGCAGCTGGCCGATGTAGACGTCGATGCCAATTGCCCCAGTGACGGTGAGGGAGCCCGCGCTCGCCCCGGAGAAGCCTTCACCCACATTTTCGGCGACGATATCCTCGAACGTGCAGCTCGGTGCCGCGACGAAGTTGTAGCAATCGAAGCCGAGGTCGCCGCGGTCCGGATAGTTCGTGGCGCCGCAATCATCCGCCGCGTTGCGCGAGTTCGCATAGTCGCGGCGGAACGTCACGTTCTGCGAATCAGCGGTGAAGAACCCGGCGCGCTGGAAGTCGTAGACCTCGCTATCCTCGACGACCGAGTCGGGAGAACCGCCGTTGACGCCGCCGATCGCGATGCCGTGAAAATTGCCGCAGCTGTTGGGATGGTGGACGAGCAAGCCACGCCCCGTGAAGCGCGGCGCATCGAGCACGGTGACGACGTGGCCATCGCTCGAGCCGGCCTTTGTCTTGTTCTCGATGTGAAGGCCGTCGAGCGTCCACTCCGTACATCGGTTGATCGTGAACGTCGTCGCGTCGCCGTCACCGACGATGTGCGCCTTGCGCAAGTGTTGCCCGAGGATCGTGACCTTGTTCGCGCCCGCACCGCCCGTACAATCCGCGAGGACATCTTCGTTCCACGTGCCGTCGCGCGCGATGAGCGTGTCGTTGCTCTGCAGCTGCGACATCGCGTGCGCCCACGTCTTCCACGGCGTGTTCGGCTCGCCGTTTCCACTATCGTCGCCGGCCACGTCGATCCACCGCACGCGACCTGTCGGCTGTACGACGGTGACTGTGAGCGTCGCGACCGCAGCAGGGGATTCGATGCGCAACAGCGAGCGCCCGTCGGTGCGCATCACGCCGATTGACCCGACGAAGCCGATCCCGAGGGAGTCGTTCCACAACGCGCGCGAGATGAGCTCATTTCCCGGATCGCGGATCGTGATCCCGATCTCTGTTGCATCCACGTTCTGCGGGACGAGCAGAGCATTCACCGTGCTGCCCGCACCCGGCGTGAAGCCGATGAACGACAGCCCCGGGCAGAGCGTGATGTTTGCTTGTGCGCTCCCTGGCGAAACGTCGAGTAGCGATGGCGCGCGCTCGTCGTGCGAAACACACTCGCCGTCGACGATCGGCACCCCGTCGTTGCCGGAGCCCGGGTCGAAGCCGATCCGACCGCAGGCGGTAACAGCGAGAAGGAGCAGCGCGTAGTTCACGCGGCGAGCATCTCGACGGCGAGCGAGCGCTCCAGCAGCGATGCCCACGCGGAGAGATACGCCACGAGGTCCGCTCGATCGTTGCGCCGCAGCCAGCGATGACCACCGTGCAGTGCGGCGAGCACGGCCGGATCATCGAGGCGCTCGAGGTGCGCGAGATCATCGGTCGTGAGGCCTAGCGCGACGAGCTCGGTGATCACGTCATCGATCGGCAGGCCGCTCGTCGGGCAGTACGCGTTGCACAGCGCTTCCCAATCACCATCGCGCTCGAGCGCGAACGCGTGAATCTTGGCCGCCGGCAACCGGCACACGGTCTGCGCGAGGTGCCCGCAGTTGCATTGGCCGTGGTGTCCCCACTGATAGACCGAGCCCGCGTCGAGCCGGACGATGGTCGTGCGCAGCGCTTGAACGAGCAGGGCCGAGGGACGCGCCATACGTCCATCGTACCTCCAAACAACTAGAACGCGTCCCATAACCTGATGGTGCAAGTGCCCGTTCCGAAACGGGTCTTCAACGAGGGGATCGACGCCGGATTCAATTTCTGATCTAAGGCTGAGGGTGGACCTCACCGACGAGCAGTGGGA
>DASYDE010000133.1:0-53094 GCA_036499725.1 Kofleriaceae bacterium | reverse complement strand
GCCGGTGCCGATGCCGGTGCCCATGAGCGCGCGGCCCATCGACGCCATGATCGTGCGCACGTCGGCGAAGTCGACGTTGATGAGGCCGGGGACCGTCATGAGGTCCGAGATGCCCTGCACCGCGTTGAGCAGCACCGAGTCAGCCTTGCGGAACGCTTCGACCATCGAGGTCGACTGACCGACGAGGCCGAGGAGGCGGTTGTTCGGGATGACGATCAGCGTGTCGACCGCGGCGCCGAGGCGCTCGATGCCCTCGACGGCCTGGCGGGCGCGCTTCTTACCTTCGAAGCCGAACGGCTTGGTCACGACGCCGACGGTGAGGGCACCGCAGTCGCGAGCGATCTGCGCGATCACGGGGGCCGCGCCGGTGCCGGTGCCGCCGCCCATGCCCGCCGTCACGAACACCATGTCGGCGCCCGAGATGAGGTCCGCGATCTCCTGCATCGACTCTTCCGCAGAGCGGCGGCCGACCTCGGGGTTCGCACCCGCGCCGAGGCCCTTGGTCAGTGCGTTGCCGAGGCGGATCTTGTGCGGAGCCATGTTGGCCTCGAGCGCCTGCAGGTCCGTGTTGGCGACCACGAATTCAACGCCGTCGAGGTTGCCGCTGATCATCGTGTTGACCGCGTTACCACCGCCGCCGCCGACTCCGATAACCAGGATCTTTGCGTGCGATACGTCGTCGAATTCGATAAGTGCCATGTGTCTCAGTCCCCCTTGGTGTCCCCCATATGAAAGTGCAGGGGATCGGGGGGCAACTTTTCGTGTGAAACGCACCGGCGATTTCTTGCGATCCGGATCTCCTCGCGCATTTTTCAGCGCACGGAGACGCCCGTGAACGAGGCCCGTCCCGGGTTGCCCACGGCCTTGTACGTCCCGGCGTAGACATCCACGTAGACCTGCGAGGTATCGACGAGTGCCCCGCCGAAGCGAGCGACCTCGACGAAGGTGGCGCCATCCTGCGACGTCAGCCAGACGACATCGCCTGCGTCCTCCTCGAGCGCGAAGAACTTGTGCGTCGCGATGTCGAACGTCGTCGAGTACTGCGTGGTGAGCGCAGTTCCCACCGAGGTCGATGCGATCAATTGGACGCCATTCTGCTCCAGCAGAGCGCCGTCGTTCCCGGATGAGATCTCGATCCCCATATTCGTCCCCGTGACGCGCGTGGGGACCATGTCGATCGCGAGCACGATCGAGCGCCCGCGCAGGTCGTAGGCGCACTTCGACGTCAGGCCACCGTAGGCGGGTGGTCCCTCTCCGTTTGGTAGCACGAGCAGCAGCTCGCTTCCGACCTGACTCTGCCCGACAGCGGACCCCGGATAGTTGTCCCAGACGGGGAGTGGCTGCGTCGTGTCGAAGCCATCGACGAGATCGTCGATCGGGCCGCACGAACCTGCGGGCACATCCGGACGCGCATCGAGCGGCGGGCGCCCCGAATCAACGGACGCGTCGCTCAGCGCATCGAAGCCTCTGCGGCCACAGGCACCGAGGAGGACGAGCGCGAGGATCAGAACATTTCGGCGAGCGAGCGCCACGCGCGCTTGAACATACCAGGGCGGTCGTCGCGAACGAGTGTCGGAGCCCTGTGCGCCTGCTCCGCGCCGAACATCACGAGGCCAACGCCCGTGGAGTACGCGGGCGAGCGCACGACGTCGACGAGGCCGCCGATCTTGGTCGGGGCCGCGCGGCGCGTGGGGACCTTGAGGACCTGCTCGCAGATCTCCGCGGTGCCTTCCATCTGCGTCGCGCCGCCGGTGAGGACGACGCCCGAGTGGAGGTTGTCGTACCAGCCGGAGCGGACGAGGTCCTTCTTGATGTACTCGAAGATCTCTTCGATGCGCGGCTCGATGACTTGAACGAGCTCGTTGCGCGCGACGCGGCGTGGACCGCGGCCGCCCGTCGACGGGACATCCATCATGTCGCTCTTCTCGACGAGGCCCGACCACGCACAACCGTACTTGCGCTTCAGCTTCTCGGCGGAGTCGAGCGGCGTGCGCAGCAGCGTCGCGATGTCGTTGGTGACGCGCTCGCCACCGAGCTCGATGACGCTCGTGTGCACGATCGCGCCGTCAGCGTAGACCATGATGTCGCACGTGCCGCCGCCGATATCGATCAGCGCGACACCGAGCTCCTTCTCGTCCTCCTCGAGCACGGCCGTCGACGCGGCGAGAGACTCGAGCACGATGTCCGCGACCTGCAGGTTGCAGCGGTTCGCGCAGCGGATGACGTTCTGGGCGGATGCGACCAGCGTCGTCACGATGTGAACCTTGGCTTCGAGGCGAACGCCGGCCATGCCCAGCGGGTCGCGGATGCCGTCCTGATCGTCGACGATGTACTGCTGCGGCAAGACGTGAAGAACCTGGCGGTCCATCGGGATCGCGACGGCCTTCGCCGCGTCGATCACGCGCGAGATATCGGCGTCGCGGACTTCCTTGTCCTTCACGGCGACGATGCCGTGCGAGTTCAGCCCGCGCACGTTGGGACCCGAGATCGCGGCGTACACCGAGCTGATCTCGCAACCGGCCATGTTCTCGGCCTCGTCGACCGCCTGGCGGATCGACTGCACGGTCGCGTCGATGTTCACGACGTTGCCGCGGCGCATGCCCTTGCTGGGCGCGGTACCGATGCCGATGATGTCGACGCCTCCGTCCTCCGTCACCTCGCCCACGATGCAGGCGATCTTGGTGGTGCCGATGTCGAGTCCGACGATGATCTCGCTGCTACGGGTCTTGGCCATGGTTGCTTTCGGGGGGCGGTTACGAAGAGACAGTCGGGGTAAGCGCGACAGTCACCTGATCGGTGCGCGCGTCGAAGTGAAGGGTCGAGGCTCGCGAGCGCTCGTCCTCGGGGAGCTCGGCCCACACGGCGTCGAACGCAGCCATGCGGGGGAGCAGCGAGGGCGGAGGAGCGAGGGTGCCGAGCTGGATCGCGGTCGCGCGCTCGGCGGTGAGCAGCGTGAGCGTGTGGTGCGAGTCGACCGAGATCTCGGCGATCGCGGGGCGGCCCGGCGTGAGCTGCCAGGTCGCGAGCGCGGCGAGCGCGGTCGTCACGGTCTGTGCGGTGCCGGCTGGATCGGCCTCGTAGGCTTCGCGAGCCAGGCCGGTGATCACGGGAAGTCCCGCGCCTTCGCCAGCGCTGACCTGCGCGCGCTTGAACGGGCGACCCTTGTCGTCGACGAGGTAGAGGCCGCCCAGCTCGACGACAGCGGCGGGCGTGTGCTCCTCGATGTCGATCACGAGCGAGTGCGGCAGCTCGCGGTGGATGCTCGCGGAGGCGATCCACGGAAGGGCGCGCAGCGAGCGAGCGCTCTTGTCGAGGTCCGCGGCGAACACGTTGTGCCCGACCTTCACCGGGAGGGCCGCGCGGATCTGCTCCTCCGTGAGATGATGCTCGCCGTTGATCGTGATCGAGGTGATCGCGAAGCGCGGCGACGTGGTGACGAACTTGTAGCCGACGGCCGCACCCGCCCCGACGGCGGTGACAGCCGCGGCGGCGATCAGCGCGGGGACCGAGCGACGAACAGCGCGACCACACGCGTCGATGAGGACGCGCGGTTGCGGCATGCGGCTCCACACGGAACCCGCGCGGCGGCGGTTCTTTCCGCGCGGCTTGACGCTCAGGCGCGACGCCGCAGGAACGGTGTCCGTTTTTCCGTTCGCTCCCACGCGACGGCCGCGATCCATATTTTGCAATTAGTCATGCGCGTGGGAGAGGCGCAATTTTTTGGAGGTCACCGGGATCATTTAGTTTCCGGCGAGCCTTTGCTCAGATCATCCGACCTGAACAGGCGTGTATCTCGAAGGGCTACTCTTCGTCGTCTTCGATGACGACGTAGTCGTCCTCTTCTTCGGGCGCGAGCTGCTTCACCTTCTTGCCCTTGCCGCCTTTGGCGACCTTGGCAGGCTTGGCATCCTCGTCGTCGGCATCCGGTGTGAGGTCATCGGCGCGGCTGGTGTCGGCCACGTGAGACTTCTTGCCCTGGAACTTCTTCGCGGTCGTCTTCTTGGCCGTTGTCTTCTTCGCGGTGGTCGTCGCGGCGGCGGGCTTGGCCGTCGTCTTTTTCTTGAACGCCTGCGCGTCCGCGGTGCCGTGGAGAGCAACGAGCGAGACGAGCACAGCGGCGAACCAGCGAGTCATCCTGCTCATCGTGACACGGGACATGGCAGGCGATCCACCAGGTCGATCCGGCTCAACAAAAGCGCGCCGTTAACCGCCTTGAACGTGAACTGGAAGTCCCGGTCCGCCGACGCGCAAATGGTGCCGGAGCACGAGCGGAACGAGCGCACCATGTCATCCACCTCGGGGAGCGTGACCTCGGCGCGGGGGATCAGCTCCGTCTTCCGCGACGTGTGCGGATCGCCGTCGCCATCCGCGTCCGTGTCGCTATACGGGTCGTACGCAACGACGCTCTGTTCGAGGCCCTTGGGTGGAACGAACGTCGGCGCGATCGAAGCTTCGTCAGGTCCGAGCATGCGCTCGTACGCGGCAAGCACGCAGACCTGATGGAGCGCTGCCTGCGGGCTGGAGCCGCGCGCGGGCGACGGGATGAAGCGCTTGTCTCCGCGCGACGCGAGCGCACGAGCTGCTGCGGCAGCCGCCTGACAGTCCTGACTCTTTGCCGCCTTGACGAGCGCCATCTTGGCGTCGTTCTGCAGCTTGTCGTCTTCGGCCATCAGCTCGCCGATCGCATCCGCGCGCACCTTGCCCGGCAGCTGCTCGTCGACGACGGCGGCGAGGAACACGGCGCGATAGCCATTGGCCGAGAGGATCTCGAGTGCGCCGTCGATGTGGAACTTCGTCGCCGCACTGACGAGGTGGCCATCGTCGAGCACGCCGAGCTGCGCATTCGCGACGTCCTTTTGGCCGGCCTTGTACGCGAGCGCGATCAGCTCGAGCCGGTGATCGAGGTCCGCCTCGGGAATTGCATCGATCGCGGCCGCGACGAGCTGCGACTCGGGAGGAGGGATCTGGACGATCGCCCGCAGCGAATCCATCACGCCCGGAACATCCGCGTCCTCCAGCTGGCCGATCGACCACATCGCGAGCATGCGGCGCAGGCACGGATCGTCCATCGTCGCGGCAGACGTTGGATCCTCGACGTCGAGCACGAGCGCTGCGCACTGCGTCGTCGCTGCGGGCTTGGTGCACGCGAAGTTGCCGCCGTGCAGCAGCGCGATCCCGAGAGCGCGACCTTGCGCGACGGGGACCTCGTCGAGCTTGAGCTGCCAGTCCTCGCCGGTCGGCGCGATCTGCTTCCACACTGCGTTCGCGTCGGCGTCCGTCGCGAGGGGAACGTGCTCCCAGTCGATGGAGAGGAGCGGCTTGGCATGCTCCTGCTCGAGCGGTTCGCGCTTCTTCTCGGGCTTCTTTGGCGCCACCGCGATCGGCTCGGGGGCAACGGGCGGTGCCGGCTCGGGAGCGGTCGATCCGCATGCGCTCGCGACGAGGAGGCAGAGGAGCCGCTTCACCCCTCTAGGACAATGCGAGTCGCCCGCGGTTTCAATGATTTAGTGAACTACGATGCACGAATGCAGCGTTGGTCCCAGCACATGCGGCCTCACGTGGTTCTCGTCGGAATGGTCCTCGCTGGCTGTGGCAAGAAGACCCAAGATTCCCCGCCCGCGCCCGCGAAGACACCTGTCGTTGCGCCGGCTGTGATCGTCGACGCCGCAGTTGTCGATCACTCCGCGCTGTACAGGGTAATTGGACAGCGCGTGCTCGCGGAGGTCGACGCTGCGTTTCCCGCGCCGCCTGTCCCCGCCGCAGCGGACGATCGGAACATTCCCGCGATCGGCGAATGCACGCGCCCCGACGCGATCGAACAGACAGGGATCCAGTCGCTGCTCCCGGACGGAGCATGGCGGTTCGGCTGCAAAGATCCGGACGGCATCGTCGTCGAGCAGCAGTTCGTGCGGGAAAAGGGCGGGCATCGAGACAAAGGCGTCTGGCGCGTCGTGCGCGTGAACGGCAAGAAGGTCACCAAGCTCGGCGAGGTCACCGGCACGCCAGAAGTGGATTGGCAGGAATGGGCGCAGGAAAACACGCTCGGCGTTCTCGTTCTCGCCGACGTCGACGGTGACGGAGCGCGCGATGTGGTGATGGAGCAAACCTCGACGGAGGGTGGAGTCCCGCACCACACATCCGTGCTGCAGCTCGTGAGGTCCACCGCGACGAAGGTGACAAGGCTCGGCGAGCTCGACGCCGTGGTCTCGGTGCACCTCGCGCTTGGCACCAAACCCGGTGCGCTCATCGTCGGAGCGTTCCCGAACGAATCCGACAAAGAGCCAACGTACAAGTGCATCACACCGGCGGCGCTCGCCGATTGTCCCGTCGCGGCCCAGGCCGCCGTCGCCGAGAAGAAGCGCGATCTCGCGACGTGGTTCACGAGCGCCACGTTCACGCCTCCGACCGACCGCGCGGTGCTCAGCGGCGATCTCGATCTACTCGGCGTGCAAGGCGACGAGCGCGCGCGCCTGCTCGCGACGCTTCCCGCGAAGAACTAGATCGTCGACGCGCTCGCGAGGATCTCTTCGCATAGCGTCGCGTAGTCCATGCCCATGTTCTTCGCGATCTTGGGCAGCAGGCTCGTGCCGGTCATGCCCGGCAACGTGTTGACCTCCAGGACGAACGCCTCGCCGCTCGCGTTGATCCGCAGGTCGGGTCGCGCGTGCCCGCTGCAGCCAAGCGCGGTGTACGCAGCGAGCGCGAGTCCGTGCGCGCGTTCGATGACTGGCGCGGGGAGCTCGGGCGGAATCAGGTAGCGCGTATCCGTGCGCTTGTACTTCGCCTCGTAGTCGTAGAAGCGTGTCGCGGG
The DNA here is from genome assembly GCA_036499725.1 of Kofleriaceae bacterium. Lineage (GTDB taxonomy): Bacteria > Myxococcota_A > Polyangia > Haliangiales > Haliangiaceae > JABFXX01. Next base: position 46,283 of record DASYDE010000133.1, on the reverse strand, counting down.
GCGGACCTCGACGGAGCCGAGCACGCGGCCGTTCAGGATGCCGACGAACACCTCGGTCCCGGCGATGTAGTCCTCGATGATGACGGGGCCGTGAAAGCCGCGCGCGAGAGCGACGGCCGCGGGCAATTGCTCTCGCGTGTCGACGATGCTCACGCCGACCGAGCTGCCCTCGTTCGCGGGCTTGACGACCCATGGCATCGGCGTCGCTGAAAACGTTGCGACCAGCTCGTCGAGATCTCCGTCGGTGGCCGCGTGGGGAAGGAGGTGCCAGCGCGGCGTCGGCACGCCGTTGCTCTCGAAGATCCGCTTGGACATCACCTTGTCCATCGCGAGCGCACTCGCGAGGATCCCGGAGCCCGTGCATGGCATGCGGAGACACGCCGTCAGCCCCTGCACCGCGCCATCCTCGCCCCACGTTCCGTGCAGCGCGTTCCACACCACCTTCGCGCCGGCGTCGCTCAGCAGCTGCGGCAGGCTCGTGCCCTCTTTCCAATCGATCCCGACGGCATCCCAGCCCTTGCCTGTGAGAGCAGCCAGCACGCCCGCACCTGTGTTCAGTGAGACCTCGCGCTCGGCGGAGAGACCTCCCATGACGACGGCGATGCGCTGGTTCGCGAATGGATGCATACCCGTTCTTACCTTACGATCAGCGTGTGCCGCGCATTCCAGTCGCATTGCTCGCGCTCGCGGGTTGCGGACGGATCTCGTTCGACGGACTCGCGAGCGACGGCGGTGGTGATGCGCGTGTTTGCACGCCGGTCGGTCACGACGAGGATGGCGACGGTGTCGACGATGCGTGCGACGTGTGCCCGCAGCTCGCGGGACCACAGACGGACACCGATGGAGATGGGGTTGGCGACGCGTGCGATCTCCACCCCGAGGCGCTCGACACGCTGACCCTGTTCGACGCGTTCACGACGCGACGGCCCGAGTGGACCTCGTCTACTTCGGTGAGCTGGCAAGGAGACACGGTCGATCTCCCGGGCGCAGGTGATTCGATCGGGATCGAGCGGATAGGAACGCCTGCGCGCGCGTCGTTCGAGCTCGGGGGAACCGTTCAGCTTGGTGGCGCGGGGACGCGGCAGATCGCGATCGAGGCGCGGATGGGTGTCGCTGCCTATTACTGCGAGATCTACGATGACGGCGCCGGCACGCTGTCGCTGAGCCTGACGTACACGCCCGATGGCGTCGCGCATCCCCACGTGCAGGACATGCTGATCCCCGGCACACGCTTCGAGAATGCGCCGTTCCGGATCGTGATGGACAACCGCCGCCCCGACGTGCAGTGCCTCGCCGACGTCAGCGGCATGCGCTACCAGGTCGGCGGGGCGGTTCCTGACGACCTCACGCCCGACATGCTCGTGCTCGGCGACAACAACCTGCAGTCGATCTGGAACTACTACATCGAGGTCGCAGCGCCCTGACCGCGAGTGGTCGGAATCCCGGGCTCGCTCGGGGCGTTATCTGGTAAAACGGCCCGCTTTCATGTTCCGCAAGCAAGACACCAAGATCCACTTCGTCGGCATCGGCGGCATGGGCATGTGCGGCATCGCCGAGGTGCTCGCCAACATGGGCTACATCGTGTCGGGCTCGGACAACAACGAGACCGAGATCACGCGCCACCTCGCGCGCATCGGCTGCACCATCGCTCGCGGCCACCGCGCCGACAACCTGGGCGAGTCGGACGTCGTCGTCGTGTCGAGCGCGATCAAGGGCTACAACCCCGAGGTCGAGGCAGCGCGCGCGCGCCAGATTCCCGTCATCCCGCGCGCGGAGATGCTCGGTGAGCTGATGCGCATGAAGTACGCGATCGCGGTCGCGGGCGCGCACGGCAAGACGACGTCGACAACGATGATGCACACCGTGCTGATGTCGGCGGGCTACGACCCGACGGCCGTCATCGGTGGACGCGTCAACTCGCTCGGCCTCGCGAACGCGCGCTGGGGCAAGAGTGACTATCTCGTCGCCGAAGCGGACGAGTCCGATGGCTCGTTCCTGACGCTCTTCCCGACGGTGGCCGTTGTCACCAACGTGGATCCGGAGCACCTCGATCACTACGGCACGTACGACAACGTCAAGAAGGCGTTCACCGAGTTCTGCAACCGCGTGCCGTTCTACGGCGTGTCCGCGCTCTGCCTCGACAACGAGGGCGTCAAGGCGATCCTGCCGAACCTGACCAAGCGCTTCACGACGTTCGGCATCTCGTCGCAGGCCACGTACCGCGCGCGCAACATTCGTCCCGATGGCCTGAACACCAAGTTCGTCGCGTGGCGCCACGCCACCGAGCTCGGCGAAGTCACACTGCCGATGCCAGGCTCGCACAACGTGCTCAACGCGCTCGGTGTTCTCGCGATCACGGACTTCATGGGCATTCCGTTCGAGACGTACGTGAAGGCGCTCAGCTCGTTCGAGGGCGTCGCGCGTCGCTTCACCGTGCGCGGCGAGGTCGGCGGCGTCACCGTCGTCGACGATTTCGGTCACCACCCGGCCGAAGTCAAAGCGACGCTCGATGGCGCACGCACGTCGTTCCCCGGTCGCCGCGTCATCGCCGCATTCCAACCGCACCGCTACACGCGTACGCGCGATCAGCTCACGGAGTTCGCGCGCGCGTTTCACGACGCGGACAAGGTCGTCATCTGTGACATCGCGGCCGCGGGCGAGAAGCCGATCGACGGCGTCTCCAGCGAGGTCGTCGTGCGTAATGCGCGCGAGGCCGGCCACCGCGATATCTCCTACGTGCCCAAGCGCGAGGATGTCGCCGCCTGGCTCGACCAGCACGCCAAGCCCGGCGATCTGGTGATCACGCTCGGCGCCGGCAACATCCAGCTGACGTGCAACGAGATCATCGCGCTGCTCGAGAAGCGCCTCGGCGCCGCGACGAAGAAGAACCTCGTCAAGATCGACGAATCGAGCGCGACGGTCGCGCGATGAAGCGTCTCGCTCTCTGCCTCGTTGTCCTCGCTGCCTGCAAGCAGGCAAAGGAGCCAACGCCCGCGAGCGAGCTGATCGCCAAGGTGCGCGATCTCGCAGCCAAGGCGTGCGCGTGCCGCGATACGTCGTGCCTCACGCCGCTCGCCGCCGAGTGGAACGGCCTGACGACCGCGCTCGGCGGATCGGGCAAAGTGTCGGGGACGGACTTCACCGAAGAACAAGTGGAAGCGCTCACCACCGAGGACGAACGCTTCTCCAAGTGCGTCGCGGCGATCAACCTCCGCAGCACCTCCGGTGCTGCTGCGCGCTCGGCGGGCGCCGAGCTTGCGCCCAGCGGCCAAGCGCACTGAGTCATGGATCGCGACGTACCTCTCGCACCACTGACCACGCTAGGCCTCGGCGGTCCGGCGAAGCAGTTCGTGCGCGCCACGTCGGAGGCACAGCTCATCGACGCGCTTCACGCTGCCGGCACGACCCCGGTTCTGTTTCTTGGCGGCGGCTCCAACCTCGTCGTGCGCGACGGTGGGTTCGGGGGACTCGTCATCCAGATCGCGATCCCGGGCATCGACATCGAGTCCGCGCCGGATCACGCGATGGTCACGGCGAATGCCGGCGTCGTGTGGGACGACTTCGTCGCGCAGATGATCAACGCGCGCCTCTCGGGTGTCGAGTGTCTCTCCGGCATCCCCGGCCTCGTCGGCGCGACACCGATGCAGAACGTCGGCGCGTATGGCCAAGAAGTCTCGCAAACGATCGACTCGGTGCGCGTGCTCGATCGCGCCGTCAATCGCATCTCGGAGATGCTGCCGCGCGACTGCACCTTTGGCTATCGCAGCTCCGTGTTCCGCGGCAGCGATCGCTGGGTGATTCTCTCGGTGCGGTTCCGCTTGCCGCGCAGCACGCAGTCCGCGCCCATCAAGTATGCAGAGCTCTCCAAGGCGCTCGGCGTCTCTGAAGGTGCGACGGCACCGCTGCAGCTCGTGCGCGACACGGTGATCGCATTGCGCCGTGGCAAGGGCATGGTCGTCGACGCCGCGGATCCCGACTCGCGCAGCGCGGGCTCGTTCTTCACGAACCCGCTCGTCGATGCGCGTCAGCTCGGCGCCGTGCAGGCCGCTGTCGCGAAGCACTCGCCCGGCGTCACGATGCCGATGTTCCCTGCGGAGAACGGCAAGACGAAGCTCGCGGCCGGTTGGCTGATCGAGCGCGCCGGCTTCGCGAAGGGCACGACGCGCGGCAACGTCGCGATCTCGAGCAAGCACGCGCTCGCGCTCGTCAATCGCGGCGGCACCACGACCGAGCTGCTCGCGCTCGCGAACGAGATCATCGTCGGTGTGCGCGACGCATTCGGCGTCACGCTCGAGCCCGAGCCGATCATCGTCGGCGCATAACTGTCCGCACTGCGTCCGCTCCTCGGCCAAGTTGTCCGACGTTCGGAATCTCCGGACAAACCGCTGTGTGATCTCGTCGACTTACGATGGCACTCGACATGCTTCGTCACTCCGATACGCTTACAGGAGCATGTTGATGACGGATCCAGATCTCGTGCTGTCCTACTTTCGCGAGTTGCGTGCCGACATCGCGAAGGTGAACCTCAGGCTCGACCGGCTCGAGCTGCGAATGACGTCATTCGAGCAGAGAATGGACGATCGCTTCTCACGAATAGACGATCGCTTCGCGACGATGAATGCCGCGATCGTTGATGCGATGGCGACCCGGCTCACGACGAACGCCTACGTCGTCAATGTCAGTGAGCGTCACGCTCGCGAAATCGCGGCAATCAATGTCCGCATTGCAGAGTTGGACGAAGAAATCGACGAGATAACACGCAATAGGGGAGTCTGATGACGTCCGAACGTGCTCTCGAGCTTCTCAAACGATTCCAGGGCGAGACCGAGGAATCGCGGGCGATGCGAGACGTCTCCGAACCGCCTAGCGAAGACGAACGTCGCAATCGAATAGCAGCGGATGAAAGGATGTCTGCTCGTCTGAGCGAGCTCGCAGCGATCGACGCAGACGAAAAGAGGCTCACCAGCGAGCAGTCGTAGCCCAGTCGACGACCGCAGCCGCAGCGCCCGGCTTCGCCAGTGACTTCATCGCGGCACCCATCTTGTCGCGAGAGCTACGGGATCAGGCTCGAGCCAGCCGAGGTGCTTGTCGCGGTCTGCGTCGCGAAGGAGTCGGGAGTCAGCGTTCCCGGCGCGATCGACGGCACGATCGCAGCGAAGCCGTGATTGTTCGTCTGCTGCGAGACCGTCCAGTCGATCGCCGTTCCCGCGACGTTGTTCCATCCGGTCAGCCACCCAGAGAAAGCCGACAGATCGGGCACGTCGAGCGCCACGTTCGCCGCGCTGCCAACCCAGCCCGAGCTGACGGAGACGAAGTCGTTCGCGGACAGAGGTGACCCGCCAGACACCGTCTGACGAACGTCCAGCGTGTAGTAGTCGCCGGCGGCAGCGGGCACGGACGCGTGAATACTGTGGCGCGCCGTAGCGGAGGCGTCGACGGTGCCGATGAACGGCGGCAGCGTGAAGGCGCTGTCTGCGAGAGTCGTCCCCCAGATGGTCGCCGTGCGGTAGCCCGTACTCGACAATCCGATCGCGGTTACGAACTGAACGTCGCTGGTCATGATGTCCGCGGCCGGGATGGTGCTGAAGGCCGTCCCCGCTCCTCCGAGCAACACGGCCGTGCCGTACTTCGTGAGCCAGTGCCCGTCGAACTCGAGGGTCTCGCCCGGAGCAGCGTTCGTCACCGACCCGGTGTGGCTCTCGGGGAGGAAGCCGTTCGCCAGGTTGAAGTTCATCGTGGCGCTCAACAACGTCGACTGGCGGAGGAACTTGACGAAATCCCCGTTCGTCTTGACGGAGAGGACGATATCCATGGGCGACTGGATTGCATCGATATCGTAGGTCGCCGACCCGAACGACGCTGGCGTGTTGCTGATGCTGCCGAACTGGATGTTCACGGACTGGCCCGTCGTGAGCCCCGACACCGCGCCGGTGACATGGTACGGCGTGGTGCTGGCGCCGCAGTCCGCGACAAAGCGCGTCGCATCCGTTCGCGTGAGGTAGTACGCGTGAACCACACGCGCGGTCGCGCTAGAGCTGCAGACCCACGCGACCGCATAGCGCGAGCCGGTGATATCGAACGTGTAGAGCCCGCCTCCACCGGTCGCTGCCGTCCACGATCCGCTGCCATCCTGGTACGCGACGACGGCAGCGTTCTGCTGCAGGAGATCCTTGTAGCTCGTCACCGTGATCGTCACCGGTGCGAGCGGCGCATCGGCCGGCGCATCCACCAGCGCATCGCTGCCGGGCATGGCGTCGCTCTGACCGCCACCTCCGCCACCGCACGCCATCACGAACCCGAGCAGTCCGACGCTGCACCTCATCGACATCATCCCTCAGAAATACCACGAGACAGGCTGGCGGACGGCGCCCGAACTAAGCGATTTCAGCGATATAGACTATCGCGGCGCGGTCGTGGCCCAGTCGACGACAGCTGCAGCGGCCCCCGGCTTCGCGAGTGACTTCATCGCGGCGCCCATCTCGGATCGCTTCGTCGGGTTCGTGATCAGGGGCGCGAGCGCGGCCGCGAGCTTGTCGGCCGTGAGCTCGGACTGCTTGAACATCAGCGCGGCGCCGGCGTCGGCCATCTCGCGAGCGTTGAGCTCTTGATGATTATCGGCGGCGAACGGGTAGGGGATGAACACGGCCGGCTTGCCCGCGATCGCGAGCTCCGCAACGGTGGTCGCGCCCGCGCGGCCGATGACGAGATCGGCGCGTTGGTACGCGGAGGCCATGTCCTTGATGAACGCAGAGCACTCGGCCGTGATTCCTGCGTCGGCGTAGCGCGTCTTTGTCGCCTCGAGATCCTTCTCGCCGGTCTGATGGATGATCTGGAGCGACGTCGTCTTCGCGAGCGAGGAGAGCGCGGCGGAGGCGAGCTCGTTGACCGCGACGGCGCCGAGCGATCCACCGGAGACGAGGATGGTCGTCGTCGGTTGCACGGTCGACGTGACGGCCTGGAGGCGCTGCAACAGATCGCGGCGCACCGGGTTGCCGCTCATCACGATCTTCTTGGGCTTGAAGAAGCGCTTGGACTCCGCGAACGAGAGGAACACCGCGCGCACGAGGCGGCCGAGGATCTTGTTGGTCAGGCCGGGGATCGAGTTCTGCTCGCAGATCGCGGTCGGGATTCCCGCGAGCCGCGCCATGAGGACGACAGGACCGGATGCGTAGCCGCCAACACCGATGACCGCATCGGGCTTGAACTGCTTCACCACGCGACGCGCCTGGAGCAGCGCTCTTGGCAGGCGGAACAAACCGCGGACCGCGCCGAGCACACCGACGGTCTTGAGGCCGCTCACTTCGATCAGCGCGAGCTTCCAGCCCAGGTCAGGCAGGACACGAGCTTCGATACCGCGCGCGGTGCCGACGAACTGGATCTCTGCCGACGGATCGCGAGCGCGCAGCTCTTCGGCGATCGCGACGCCGGGAAACAAGTGACCACCTGTCCCGCCGCCCGCGATCAGGAGGCGCATGTCGGCTCGACCCGCGTGGCGTTGCGGGCGGGCGGAGCGCCAGTGAACACGCGGACGCGCATCCGTTTACGACGTGCGAGCTCGCGCATTTGTTCCGCGGGAGAAGTCGCGTCGGAGAACGTGCGGCGACGGCCAACGTTGAGGATGAGACCGACGAGGAACATCGTCACGACGAGCGACGATCCGCCGTAGGAGACGAGCGGAAGCGTGATGCCCTTGTTGGGGACGACGCCCATGACGACGCTGACGTTGAACAGCGCCTGCACGCCGAACAGCATCGTGATGCCGAACGCGAGGTAGCCGCCGAACACGTCGCGGGCTCCGAGCGCTGCGCGCATGCCGCGCCACACGAGGATGCCGAACAGGAGGAGAACAGCAGCGACCCCGACGTAGCCGAGCTCTTCACCGATCGGCGCGAGGATGAAGTCGTTCTGCGCCTCCGGCATGTAGCCGAGCGCTTGATGACCTTGGCCAAGACCCGCGCCGAACGCGCCGCCCGAGCCGATCGCGAGGCGAGCTTGCAGGAACTGGTACGCCTCGCCAGACGCGAACGCGTCGGGATTGATGTACGCGAGCACGCGCTGCAGACGCCACGGCGTGCCGACGATGATGTGGTACGCGACGGGCGCCGCACCGAGGAGCGCGAGCAGGATGTACGAGATCCGCGCGCCGGCCATGAACAACATGCCGATGGTGGTGAGGCCCAGGACGATGGAGCTACCGAGATCCGGCTGCTTCATCAGCAGCACCATCATCATTCCGCACACGACGAGGTGCGGGACGAAGCCGACGGTGAACGTCTTCACGCGATCCGCTTTGCGCGCGAGCGAGTACGAGAGGTAGACGACGAGTGCGAGCTTCGCGACCTCGACAGGCTGGAACGTCAGTGGACCGAGTGGGATCCAGCGCTTGGCGCCGTTGCGCGACGGACCGAGCAGCGCGGCGGCGAGGAGGATCAGCGACAAGCCGAGCAGCGGATACGTGAAGCGCTTGAGCACGCGGTAGTCGAGACAAGCGGCAGCCCACATCGCCACGCTGCCGAGCGCGAGGAACACGATCTGGCGCTCGAGGAAGTAGAACGGGTCCTGGTGATTCGTCAGGCCGTCGGCGGCGGTCGCGGCGTAGATCTCGATCGTGCCCAGGCCGAGCAAGCCCAGGACCGCGAAGATCAGCCAGAGATCGAACGAACGCTCGGGGAGCGTCGCGCTCGGATGCTGGACCGCGATGATCTGAGCGGTCGGCGGGAGCGTCGAATCGACGGTGCTGGACGCGGAGCGGCGTTCGAGCAACCGGCGCAGCAGCGACATCCCTGCATCCTCAATAAGTGCAGGGGACGGGGCCAGTTTTTGGCTAGTGGATGCGCCACCAGGTCTGACCGTCGAAGTGCGCGCGGCGCTCGCAGCTGTCGTCGACCTTGGTGAAGCGGACGCCGATCTTGGAGAGCACCACCTTGTAGGTACCGGTCTTGGTCCCGGCGGCCTCGGCGCACATACCCTTGGTCGCCTCGAGGGTGAGCGAGTCACCGTCGAGGGTGTACGTGCCTTCGCCCTCGTTCGACGACGACTCGAGCTGCGCCTTGTCCTTGGCGATCCGATAGCTGCCATCAGAGTTGAGTGCGATCGCGAGCGGCTTGTCGGGCGCGTGTCGCTCGTAGCTACCGGCGATCAGCTCCGTGTTGGGGCGCTTGGGCGGGGCGCGAACTTCGGGCTGGCAGGCGGCCAAGAATGCGAAAGCGAAGGGCAGTTGGATCCAACGCACGTCCTGACGATACCCCCGCTTTCGGTGCGTGAAGTGGGCCTCCCGTAGGTTGTCGCAAAACGTCTATAGAACTGCGACAGAGTTGTCACTTTAGGCTGAGACGCTGTGTATCAGCGATGTTTGCCGATCCTACGCTCGGGAAATATCACCTGATTGCCGAGATTGCGCGGGGCGGGATGGGGGTCGTCTACCTCGCGCTCGTGCAGGGGCCGGGTGGTTTCAACAAGCTTCTTGTCGTGAAGGAGCTCAAGTCAGAGCTCGCGGAAGATCCGCAGTTTCTGACGATGTTCCTCGACGAGGCCAAGCTCGCTGCGCGCCTCAACCATCCGAACATCGTGCAGACCAACGAGGTCGGCAACGACGGCAATCGCTACTTCATGGCGATGGACTACCTCGACGGTCGCACGTACGAGCGCATTCGTCGTCGGGCAAAGCACATCGGCAGCGACGCGTTCACGCTGCAGATGCAGCTCCTTGTCATTTGTGACGTCCTCAACGCGCTGACGTACGCGCACAAGCTGACCGACTTTGACGGCAAGGCGTTGCAGGTCGTGCACCGCGACGTCACGCCGAATAACGTGTTCATCACGTTCGACGGTCAGGTGAAGGTGCTCGACTTCGGCATCGCTAAAGCGAACGACCACAAGCACGAGACTCAAGCGGGAGCGATCAAAGGAAAGCTCTCGTACATGGCGCCGGAGCAGGCGCGCGGCCAGAAGGTCGACGCGCGCGCGGACGTGTACTCCGTCGGCGTCATGCTGTGGGAAGCCGTCGCGAATCGGCGCATGCGCACGGGCACCGAAGCCGACATGGTGAAGCTCGCCAGCGGCGAGGAGTCGCCCAAGCTCTCCACGATCGTCCCGAACGTCGAGCCCGAGCTCGAGCGCATCGTCGCAAAGGCGACCAAGAATCACGCCGAAGAGCGCTACGCCTCCGCCAAAGAATTTCAGGCAGACCTCGAGGGCTACCTCATCAACTTCGGCGCGAGCACCTCGGCGCGCGATCTGGGAAACGTCGTCGACAAGCTGTTCTCCGACGAGCGCGCCAAGGTCAACGAGCTGATCGACACCTACGTCACCCGCGCTCGCGCTGGCTCGGCCCCGTCCAACGATCTGCCGGTGATCGAGCTGTCGGGTCGCGAACCGTCGACGACACCGATCCCGACGGCCTCGGCCGCGAGCGTCACCAACACGCTCGCTCCGAGCCTCGTGGGTGAGTCTGCGGATGCGCTCGGTTCGCTCCAAGCCGCGAAGATGCCGTCGGCGCCCCCGTCGGCAAAGGGCAAGTACATCGCGCTCGCCGGCGTGGCCGCGCTCGGCATCGCTGCTGCTGCGTACGTCGTCGGCACCAAGAAGACCGCGCCCGCGACGACGACCACGGCGACCGCGGAACCGACGCCGACAAAGCATGCGCCGGAGCCGCCCGTGCAGGAGACCAAGCCGGCGGTCGCGACGGAGACGCAGCCGACGCCCGTGAGCACGCCGCCGGTCGATCAGCAGCTGATCGACATCGACGTGCATGCGAACCCGGCGACGGCCACGATCACGATCGACGACGCGCAGGTCAGCGGCAATCCGTTCCACGGCAAGTACCGCGGCGACGGCATCATGCATCGCGTTCGCGTGTCGGCGCCCGGCTACAAGCCGACGGTGCGCGACGTGGCGTTCAACGCGAACGTCACGCTCGATCTCGAGCTCGAACAAGCCGGCCACGGCTTCAAGAGTGGTCGCATCGCGCGGGCGGCGACACCCTCGATTCGCGAGATATCGCCACCAGGCACCGTGACCCCGGTCGCGACGCCGCCTCCGCCGCCCGTGCAGGATGTGAAGCCCACACCTGTACCGCAGCCCACCACCGGCGAGATCAATCCCAATGGTGGCGTGAAGCCGCACCGCACGATCGATTCCAAGAACCCGTATCAGAAGTAACGAAGCGACTGGCCTACACCGCAGCGCGAGGGGCGCTGCCAGGGTGAATCAATGAAGCTACGCGTCTGGCTACTAACTTCGACGTTGCTCGCGTCGTCGCTCGCAATCGCGCAACCAACCGGTGATACGGCAGAGGCGGGAAAGCGCTTCTCCGCCGGCGTCGCGCTCTACAACGAGGCTGACTATCGCGCCGCGCTCGTGGAGTTCACGCGCGCGTACGAGATCGCTCCCAATCCCGTCGTGCTCTACAACATCGGGCAGACGCAGTACCAGCTGCAGGACTACGCGAAGGCGTTCACGACGCTCACGCGCTTTATCAAAGAAGCGCCGGCCGACGCGGAGCACCGCTCCGAGGTCGAGCAAACGATCGCGCTGCTCCAAGCGCGCATCGGCAAGATCATGGTGAGCACCGACGTCGTGGGCGCGGAGGTCACGATCGACGACGAGCTCGTCGGCAAGACGCCGATGGAGCAACCGGTGCTCGTTAGCGTCGGTCGCCGCAAGGTTCGCGTTACCGCTGCGAGCCGCCAGCAATGGGAGCGCACGATCGATGTCGCGGCAGGCGACACTGTTCGTCAAGACATCACGCTGCCGTCGCTCGAAGCGAAGCCGGTGCCTCTCGTCGCGCCCGAGAAGTCATCGCCGTTTCCCGTCGCGAAGGTTGGTTGGATCTCGACCGGTGTTCTCGCCGCGGGTGGGATCACGTTCGGCGTTCTCGCGTGGTCGGCGAAGAACAAGCTCGACGATCTCAAGAACGACTACCCGGTCTCCAAGACCAAGCTGTCCGATCAATCGGACAAGGTCGGGCTCTACTCGCACATCGGCGACGGTCTCGGCATCGCCGCGATCGCGATCGGTGGCGCAACGTTGATCTACATGCTGACGAGCGACTCGGGGGAGTCGTCCGCGCAGCAACACGCCAGCAGCACTCACGTCGGTGTCGGACCCAGCGGGTTCGTCGTCGGTGGCACGTTCTAGCTAGAGGGAATAGCGATGGGAAAGCTTACGCGGTGGCATCACCTTTTGATTTCGACGGTCCTGCTTGGCGGCCTCTTGGGCGCCTGCAGCTTCATCTTCGATCACGACGATAACCAGTGCGAGACGCGCGATGACTGCGTGAACAAGGGTTTCACGGGCACACCGACCTGCGAGCAGGGCGTGTGCGTCGCGACGGGCCTTGGACCCGAGGGCTGCTTCGTCGGAACGCCGACGACGCCCGAGGACTTCGCGAATCAGTGCACGAACGCGCAGTGCGAAAAGTACGACAACTGCGCGAAGCTCGGTCTCTGCGGCGAGAACCCGGAGACGCCGGCTGCGATTCCTCCGCCTGATGCAGCGGCGTCGGTGCCGGTCGACGCGATGTTCCCGACGCAGATGTGCGTCGAGACCGGCGCGGAGAACACGACGATCGTCGTCGCGGGTTCGTCGGCGATCGCCGGCTTCCTCCAGACGGTCGCGCCGCTCGTCGGTACGCAGGGCTTCCGGCTCGCGTACTCGCCGGCCGGTTCGTGCGTCGGTGTCGACGGTATCTTCAGCACGGATGCGGCGAAGCATCTCGCCACGGATCGCGCAGGTACGACCTCGGTGTTGTTCCCGCTCACCGGTGGTGGAGCAGGCGTTCCGTGCTCGTGGGGTGCGGGCGCTACGATCGATGTTGGCGCATCGGACGTGTTCTCGACGTCGTGCAACGCGGCGTACACGGTCCCGTCGAACATTGCCGACTTCCAGGGCCCGATCCAGCCGATGACATTCGTCGTGCCGTCCGCATCGGAGAACGTCGCGATCAGCGCCGAGGCAGGGCACATCGTGTTCGGTCGCGGTGCGATGGACGAGCACTCGGCGCCGTGGGACGACGCGACGCTCCACTTCGTTCGCAACGCGAGCTCCGGCACGCAGCAGATGCTGTCGCGCGCGATCTCCGTCGCGGCTGATCAGTGGTGGGGTAAGAATTCCGGATCAACTGGTGGTGTCGTGACGGGCCTGACGAGTGTCGCGCCTGCCGTCGTCGACAAGGTGATCGGCATCATGGGTACGGACGGCCTCAAGAGCGCCGATACGCGTCGCAACATCCGCGTGCTCGCGTTCCAGGCAACGGGGCAGCTCTGCGGCTTCTATCCGGATCGCATCCCCGCGTCGCTCGACAAGCAGAACGTGCGCGATGGTCACTATCCGATCTGGGGACCGGTGCACTTCTACACGGCGGTCACCGGCGGAACGCCGACGGCGAAAGCAGGTGCGCTCGTCACGCGCTTCTCGCTGCCGGGCATCGATCAGACGCTGCTCGACGCGATCATCACCGGTGGCGTGATCCCGCAGTGCGCGATGAAGGTCTCGCGCGATACGGAGATGGGCCCGCTCAAGGCGTACAGCCCGCCGTTCCAGTGCGGTTGCTACTTCGAGAGCAAGCTCGCCGACAACTCGACGCCCACCGGCTGTACGGCGTGCACGTCGACGAACGATTGTCCCGCCGCGGCGCCTGCCTGCAACCTCGGCTTCTGCGAAGCGCGCTAGCTAGCTACTCGCCGGAGCGGCGGAGCTGCTTCTTCTCGGCGTGTTTGCGCTTATCCGCGACGCGCCGGCGCTTGGCGCCCTTGGAGACCTTCGTCGCTTTGCGCGTCTTGGGTCTATCGAGGGCGGCGCCCACGATCAGCGCGAGCTTTGACTCCGCGTCCTCGCGGTTCTTGAGCTGATCTCGCGTGAGCGTCGACGTGATGATCAGCGTTCCATCGCTCGTTAGCTTGCTGCGCAGCTTCTGCAGCAACCACGCACGATCCTCGTCGGAGAGCACGGCCGACTCGGCAACGCTCCAACGCAGGTCGACCTTGCTGGAGACCTTGTTCACGTTCTGCCCACCGGATCCACCGGAGCGCGCGAACTGCAGCGAGAGCTCGCCCGACGGAATCGTCAGCCGAGATGTGACGACCAGGTCCTGCACCCGGTCCTCGCGTTACGACTCGGTCTTGGGGCCGCCCGTAGACGACTTCTTCGCGCGCTTCTTGGTCGGGCCCTTCTGAGCCTCGTCGTAGACCTTCATCTCGGTGTCGGCAGTCGTCTGGACGGCCTCGAGGTACAGCGACGTGAGACCGATGTGGTCACCGCGCAGAGCCTCGTAGTAGCGCTGGCGATCGATCGAGTGAACGATCGCGATCGGGTAACCGGCTTCCTGCAGGAGCAAGTTGGATGCGACGCGGATGGTGCGACCGCTCTCCTTGGCCCACGGGAAGATCGCCATGAACTTGGAGTGCAGCGTCGCGACCTTCTCGATCACGTGCTGGTGCTTGTTCGCCGGATCGTCGATCCACTCGCCGAGTTTGCGCATGGCGGGGAGGATTTTCTCGGGCGCCGCGATGTCGTGATAGTAGAGCCGGTGGAGCGGGTTCTCTTTGCGGAAGGGGAGGCCCTTCGCCTTCTCGTCGGGCGAGAGGATCGAGTAGATGTCGCGGATCGTATCGAGCTTGAACGGCTTCTTCTTGTTGGCCGCTTGCTCCGCCGCGAAGTTGCACGCGTCATCGAAGCGACGAATCTCTTCGTACGAAGGGATCAGTGACGGATCGCTGATGATGCTCGGATCTACCGCGGCCTTGATCTCGCTATAGGAGAGGACTTCTCCTTCGAGCGCGGCATCGTGGTGGATGAGAGAGATGCGGAGCCGGTTGTTGAACTCTTGGCGCGCGACAGGATTAGCCGTGACCACGCGTGCACGCCACGCGGTAACGATGCGCTCGACCTCGCTAAAGCGAGCATCGATGTCTTCGGTCTCTTTGTACCTAAGCACTGGTTATCCTGTCGGGTTCTAGCAGAACCGGATGGCGGACTCTGGCAGCTACGATCCGGATCGTCAAGGAAACGTGGGGCGTTTGCTTACATCCAATTGCACACGAGTTGCGGTGAGATCGCAAACTTTCTGCCACCTTGCACGCCTTCATGGTAACGAGACCGCGTGTCGGACCCGGCGCATGTCTCGGTGCTCGCCGCCGAGGTCGTTGAGAACCTAGCCCCACGAGATCATGGGGTTTATGTCGACGGAACGCTGGGCCGCGCGGGCCATTCTCTGGCCATTCTCCAGGCCGCACCGAACGCGACGCTGATCGGGATCGATCGGGACCCGTCAGCACTCGAAGCTGCGCGGAGCACGCTCGCCGCGCATGCCGATCGCGTGCGGTTTGTTCACGCCGAGTTCGCTGATATTCCACGTGTTATCGCTGAACTGAACATCCCTCGGGTGGATGGGATCCTGCTGGACCTCGGCGTTTCGTCCCCGCAACTCGACCAAGCGGAGCGCGGGTTCTCGTTCATGAAGGAGGGTCCGCTCGATATGCGGATGGATCCGACGCGAGGGCAGACCGCGCGCGAGCTGATCGAAGAGCTGACCGAGGAAGAGCTGACCGAGGTGCTCTTCGAGCTGGGCGAAGAGCGCTATGCGAAGCGGATCGCGCGGTTGATCAAAGCGCAGCTGCTCGAAGGACCGATCATGACGACCACCGAGCTCGCGGTAGTGGTGGCGCGCGGCATCCCGGTGGGCGAACAACGGCGCAGCAAGATCCATCCCGCCACGCGCACGTTCCAAGGTCTGCGCATCGCGGTGAACGCGGAGCTCGTGCAGCTCGAGCGCATCCTCCACGACTTTCCCGACCTGCTCGTGCCGGGCGGTCGCTGCGCGATCATCTCGTTCCACTCGCTCGAGGATCGCCTCGTGAAGAATCGGTTCCGCGATCTCGCGTGGAGCAGCTCGCTACCACCCGCTCTCGCCGCAAAGGAGCGCGAACGGAGCGAAGCCGTGTGCGAGCTGATCACCAAGAAGGGCGTTGTCGCGACCGACGAAGAGATCGAGCGCAACCCACGATCGCGCTCGGCCCGCCTGCGCGTGTGCGAGCGGACGTCGGCGCCGAACGTACCGGCGACGGCGGCGGGGCTCTCACCCGTCGGGCGTTCGCGGTTCCACGACTGACGGCGGCGATGCTTCTCCCTCCGGCGGCGGGTCGGTGAGGCGGGACATACACGTCGCGATCTCCGGATCGCCCATGAACACCGTGTCGTGAAACACGCGGTCGTAGAACAACACGCGCGGCTCGACGCGACGGACGCGACGACAATTGCCCTCGCGTGCGTAGCGGAAGCACCGCTCGGTCAGGATGCGGGCCCACCTCGCGTACTTCTCGGCGGTGGGCTCCTCGCGCGCGTCGAAGCGCGGATCGGTCAGCTCGGCCGTCGCGTACATGACGATGCCGACGAACGAGATGACGGAGAACGCGGAGACGAAGTCGGTCGTATCCGCCTCTCCGCTCAACCCGGCCGACGCCATCAGCCCGACGACTCCGCCCACGGAAGCGACCATGCCGATCCGGCGCGCCGGTTTCGCGGTCATAGCTGTACAGCCGACCAGCCCCAGGAGCGCGAACAGGGCAGGGATCCGGACCACACCGGATTTTGGCCCGGATCCTCATTAGAGCGCGTTCAAAAAATTGCCCTGGATCGGGGTTGGGAGCGTAGTGGACGAACGCTCATGGCGGTTCCCGCGTCGCTTTATCAGTTGTTTCGACGCTCCGACGGAGAGGCGCCCTCGGTGCGCCTGTTCGTCATCTCGATGGTGGTCGTCGCCGTGATGCTCGTCGGCGTCGGCGTCGTGCGTGTGACCCGCGAGCACGAGGTCCTGCGCCTGGGCTTCCAGCTGAGCAAGCAGAGCGAGAAGGTGCGCGCGCTGCGTGAAGAGCGCCGCAGCCTCGAGCTCGAGCTCGCGACCTACTCCGCGCCGGATCGGATCCGCAAGCTCGCGCTCCAGCTGGGCATGACGCCGGTCGCGCCCGACAAGATCCGCGTGGTCGGTCCGCGCAAGGTGGCGGGCCTGTGACCCTCCCGAAGATCAGACCGATGACGCCGGGCATTCCGCACGCGGCGCGCATGCGGGCATACATCGTCGGCGCGCTCGTCACGATGGGCCTGTCGGGCGTCGCGTATCGCGCGTACGCGCTGCAAGTCGACGAGGGCGATCGCTATCGCGACCTCGCGGACCGCCAGCACGGATCGAGCGTGAATATCCCCGCGCCGCGCGGCGACATCATCGATAGCCGCAATCGGCCGCTCGCGGTCAGCGCGGACGTCGATTCGATCTGGGCGAACCCGCGCGAGATCCAGGACGTCACGGACGCGGCCGAGCGGCTGAGCAAGCTGCTCGGCCAGGACGCGGGCGCGCTCGAAGCAAAGCTCGGCGCCGACAAGAAGTTCGTGTGGCTCGATCGCCATGTCGACGAGAAGGTCGCGGCCGCCGTGCGCGCGATGAAGATGCCGGGCATCGTCGTCGAGAAAGAGCCACGGCGGTGGTATCCAGGACGGTCGATCGGTGGACCGATCATCGGGCGCGCGGATATCGACAACGAGGGCACGGAAGGCCTCGAGCTCTCGATGAACGAGATGCTGAAGGGCACGCACGGCACCGGAAAAGCGGTCCGCGATGCGCACGGTCACAAGATGTTCGCCGATGGTATGGCGCAGCCCGAGTCGGGCGCGACCGTCAAGCTCACGCTCGATCGCAGCATCCAGGCGCTCGCCGATGACGCGCTGATGGACGCGATCAATTTGAACAGCGCGAAGGGCGGGGTCGTCGTCGTCCTCGACGTGGATACGAGCCACGTGCTCGCGATGTCGAGCTGGCCGAACTACGACCCGAACAACGCGGACCCCAAGGCGGGCGCGCGCAACCGCCCGGTGACAGACGCGTTCGAGGCCGGCTCGGTGATGAAGATGTTCTCGATCTCCGCTGCGCTCGACGCGGGCATCATCACCAAGGACTCCGGCTTCGATGTGGCTGCGCCGCTCGTCGTCGGTGGTCACGCGATCCACGACGCGGAGCCCGAGAAGTATCTGACGGTGTCTGGCATCGTGAAGCACTCGTCCAACATCGGCACGGGCAAGATCGCGCTGCGCTTTGGTCGCGATCGGTTGTACGCAGCGCTGAAGAGCTACGGCTTTGGTCAAAAGACGGGAATCGAGCTGCCGGGTGAGTCCGCGGGTCGTATGCGCAAGGGCGATACGTGGCGAGATGTCGAGCTGGCGACGATCTCGTTCGGCTACGGGTTGACCGTCACTCCGCTGCAGCTCGCGTCCGGCCTCGCCGCGATCGCGCGCAACGGTCTCTACATTCCGCCGCGCATCGTCGAGAGCGTGACGGATGCCGACGGCAACGTGAAGTACACGCCGCAGGTCGAGTCGCGTCAGATGATGAAGGTCGAGACCGCGAAGACGATGCGCAAGATGCTCGAGGCGGTGTTCGAGCGCGGAAAAGACCACGGCACTGGATTTGCGATCGTCGTTCCCGGCTTTCGCAGCGCGGGCAAGACGGGCACGGCCCACAAGTACGACGCGGCGATCCACCGCTACGCCGATCACAAGTACCTGAGCTCGTTCGCGGGCTACGCACCTGCCGAGAATCCGCGCGTCGTTGTCATCGTCCAGATCGACGAGCCCAGCGGCAGCGATCACTACGGTGGCGCGGTTGCCGGCCCCGTCTTCGCCCGCATCGCGAGCGAGTCGCTGCGCTACCTGGGCGTTCCGGGAACCACGCTGCAGTGCCCGCCGAAGCCGCCGAACTACAACCCCGACACGGACATCGCGCCGAAGACCTGCACGATCCCCGCACCGAAGCCGGTCAAGCCGCTCCCCGGAGCGGTGCAAAAGCCTGCAATACCGTCGGCGCCTACCGCGTCCCCGTCGATCTCCGCAAAACCCGCACCCGAGCGCGCACCGGAGAGCCCGGTGACATCGCCGTCCGCTGTCGACCAGCCTGTCATCGAGGACGACACGCCGCCTCCGCCCGTCGAAGATCCCGCCGGGCCTCAATGATCCGGCCGCTTGAACCGATGCACGAAATCGACGAGTCTGCGCGTTACTCAAACGTATGAACCTGCGTGAATTGCTCGACGGAGTGACGCCGACCAAGGTCGTTGGCGATCAGACGCGCAAGGTGGGCGCGGTCCGCAGTGACTCGCGCGACGTGAAGCCGGGCGACGTCTTCGTCGCTGTGCGCGGTCTTCGCAGCGATGGCCACGAGTTCATCCAGACGGCGCATGACCTCGGTGCGGCGGCGATCATCGTCGAGAAGGATCTGTCGGCGATCGCGCTCGCCGGCGCAACCAAGAGCGCGACGGTCGTCGTGGTGCCGTCGACCACGATCGCGCTCGGTGTCCTCGTCGGCAATGCGCTCGGTAATCCCGCGAAGAAGCTGAAGCTGATCGGCGTCACGGGCACGAACGGCAAGACGACGACGACGTATCTCGTCGAAGCGATCCTGCGCCGCGCGGGGTTCGAGCCCGGCGTGATCGGCACCGTCACGTATCGCTGGAAGGGCCAGTCGTTCGACGCGCCGTACACCACGCCGACGCCGCAGGTGCTGCACGAGACGTTCGCGAAGATGCTCGAAGCAGGCTGCACTCACGTCGTGATGGAAGTGTCGTCAGCGGCGCTCTCGATGGGACGCCTCGCTGGCATTCACTTCGCGGTCGCAGCATTTTCCAACCTCACGCAGGACCACCTCGAGGTGCATGGTTCGATGCAGAACTACTTCGAGGCGAAGAAGCTGCTGTTCACGGACCACCTCGATGGCGTTGCGGTCGTGAACGTCGACGATCCCAAGGGCCAGGCGATGGGCGCGGCGGCGACGGGGCGCGTGCTGCGCGTGACGGCCAAGCCGAACGGCGACGGCAGCATCAAGGTCGTCGAGCAGAGCTCCACGGTCAAAGGCATCACGGCGCGGATCACCACGCCGAGTGGTGCGCTGTCGATCAATGCAAAGCCGCTGATCGGTCAGTACAACGTCGAGAACATCGCGCTCGCCGTCGGTATCGGCGAGGCGCTCGGCATCGATCGCAAGGTGATCGCGGACGGCATCGGCGAGCTGCAAGGTGTTCCCGGTCGCGTCGAGCGCGTGCTCGCGCCCGGTCCCGGCGCCGAGCTCGACATCTTCGTCGATTACGCGCACACGCCGGATGCGCTGAGGAACGTGCTGATCGCGCTGCGTCCGCTCACGCAGCGTCGCTTGATCTGCGTGTTTGGCTGCGGCGGTGACCGCGATCCGACCAAGCGTCCCAAGATGGGCGCGGCTGTCGCGGAGCTCGCCGATGTCGCGATCGTCACGAGCGACAACCCGCGCACCGAAGATCCGCGCGCGATCATCGATCAGATTCTGCCCGGCATCCCGAAGCCGTTCCTCGTCGAGCCCGATCGCCGCCTCGCGATCAAAGCAGCGATCGCGGAAGCCACCGCGGGCGATATCGTCGTCATCGCTGGCAAGGGCCACGAGGACTACCAGATCATCGGAACGACCAAGCACCACTTCGACGATCGCGAGGTTGCGCTCGCGGCGGCAACGGCGCGCGAAGTGCGGTTGCTCGCCGGTGTCGCGCGCGATGCACAGGGCGAGCTCGTCAACGCGCCCAAGCAAGTCGAGATCTCTCGCGTCGTCATCGATTCGCGCAAGGCGCTCCCCGGATCGCTGTATGTCGCCATCAAGGGCGAGCAGCACGACGGCCACGCATTCTGCGAAGCGGCCGTGAAGACCGGCGCCGTCGCACTCATGGTCGAGAAGAGCGTCGACGCGGAAGCGCCGCAGATCATCGTCGACGATACGCGCCTCGCGATCGGTCGCCTCGCTCGTGCGCATCGCCGCGCGTGGCCGGGTCGCATCGTCGCGATCACCGGGAGCGCCGGCAAGACGACGACGAAGGAGCTGACGCGCGCAGCACTTGCCTCCTCCGCCGCGACGCATGCTGCCGAGGGCTCGCTGAACAACGAGACGGGCGTGCCACTCACGCTGCTCGGTCTGCGGTTGTTCCATCAGTACGGCGTGATCGAGATGGGCATGCGCGGCGCGGGGCAGATCGAATACCTGACCAAGATCGCGGAGCCCGACGTCGCCGTCGTCGTGAACGCCGGAACCGCGCACATCGAGCTGCTCGGTACGACGGATGCGATCGCAGCGGCGAAGTCCGAGATCTGGATGGGGCTGCGCGAGGGCGGCACGGTCGTCCTACCCGTCGATGACGCGCGCCTCGTGAGCTTCGCAAAGCAACACCGGCCGAGTGCCCGCCGGGTGACGTTCGGAGAGGACAACGCCGACGTGACGCTCGTCGACTACGCGCCCACCGACGACGGCGGCCATCTCACGCTCGACGTCTTCGGGACGACGCATCTGCTCACGCTCGGGCTCGTCGGCAAGCACGCTGCGATCGACGCATGTGCGGCCATCGCTGCTGCGCACGCTGCTGGTGCTTCCGTTGCACAGGCGCTCGCTGGCATCGCGCGCGCGCGCCCGCCGAGCATGCGTGGCGAGATCGTCGACGTCCACGGTCGCAAGGTGATCGTGGACTGCTACAACGCGAACCCCGCATCGATGGCCGCCGCGATGCGCGCGCTCGCGGAACGTGCTCATGGCGTGACGGCGCTTGCTGTTCTCGGTGACATGCTCGAGCTCGGCGCTCACACGGTGCCCGAGCACGAAAAGGCGGGCGCGCTCGCCAAGCAGCTCGGCATTCGCGTCATCGCTCTCGGTGCGCAGGCCGACATCGTCGCGAAAGCGTCCGGTGGCGTGGTCTCACCCGATCCGGCGACGGCGGCGCGGACGGCACTCGATCGCACCAAAGCGGGCGATTGGATCTTGTTGAAGGCGTCGCGTGGAATGCGGCTCGAGCGCGTGCTCGAAGCGATGAAGGAGGCCAAGGCCTAATGCTGTTTCACCTCCTCTATGGCGTCGGCTCCGACAAGTTCAGCTTCCTCCGCGTGTTTCGCTACACGTCGACGCGCTTGCTCGCGGCTGCGATCACGGCGCTGCTGCTGTCGTTCCTCATCGGTCCGTGGTTCATCGCTCGCCTGAAGTCCCGCCAGATCGGCGAGACCATCCGCGTCGATGGTCCGCAGACGCACAAGAAGAAGGCGGGCACGCCGACGATGGGCGGCTCGCTCATCCTGTTCTGCCTCGCTGTCTCGACGCTGCTCTGGTGCGACCTCCGCAACGTGTTCGTGTGGCTCGCACTCAGCGTGACCATCGCGTTCGGTGCGATCGGCTTTGCGGACGACTACGTCAAGGTCGCCAAGAAGAACAAGGCGGGCATCAGCGGCAAGCTCCGCCTGTTCCTCGAGTTCGCGATCGCCGGCGGTGCGATGGCGTTCCTGTTCTACAGCGATACGATGGCTCCGACGGTGCGCCTGCACCTGCAGCTCCCGTTCACGAACTTCTACGAGAGCGGCATCACGCTCCCCGCGTGGCTCTACTGCGTGATCGGCGCGTTCGTCGTCGTCGGTGCCGCCAACGCCGTGAACCTCACCGACGGGCTCGACGGTCTCGCGATCGGTCCATCCATCATGAACGCTGGCGTGTTCATGATCTTCGCGTACATCGCCGGCGTCGAGACGACGCTCTTGATCCACAAAGGCACTGGCGCGCAGGAAGTCACGATCGCGCAGTACCTCCACGTCGCACACATCGACGGTATCGCAGAGCTCGCCATCTTCGCCGCCGCGCTGTTCGGAGCTGGTATCGGGTTCCTTTGGTACAACACGTACCCCGCGCAGGTGTTCATGGGGGACGTCGGCGCGCTCGGTCTCGGCGGTGCCATCGGCATGCTCGCGGTGCTGACCAAGAACGAGGTCGTTCTCCTCATCGTCGGCGGCCTGTTCGTCGTCGAGACGCTCTCCGTGATCATCCAGACCGGCGTGTTCAAAGCGACCAAGAAGATAGGACCCGACGGGAAGACAACAGGCAAACGTGTCTTCGCGATGGCCCCGATCCATCACCACTACGAGCTAAAAGGGTGGGACGAGCCGAAGATCATCGTGCGTTTCTGGCTTGTCTCGGCCTTGCTCGCGCTCATGGCGCTGGGCACGCTGAAGTTCCGATGATCGATCTGGACGGCAAGACCGTCGTTGTCGTTGGCCTCGCGCAGACCGGAATCTCCGTCGCTCGCTTCTGCGCCAAGCGGGGCGCGCGGGTGATCGTCACCGACGGAAAACCGGCCGACAAGCTCGCCGATCAGATCAAGCAACTCGATGGCGTGCATGTTCGCTTCGAGCTCGGCGGGATGAACCTCACGACGTTCCTCGCGGCGGAGCTGATCGTGATGTCGCCGGGCGTGCCGTCGCTTCCCGAGACGCGCATCGCGGCGGAGCAGGGCATCCCCGTCATCGCGGAGATCGAGCTCGCGTATCGCTTCATGCATCCGCGGGCGAAGTTGCTCGCGATCACGGGCACCAACGGAAAATCGACGACGACGGCGCTCACGGGCGCGCTGTGCGCAGCGTCGGGACGTCCCACGTTCTGCGGCGGCAACCTCGGCAACATGCCGATGATCGATGCAGTGGACCACCCGGCCAACTCGGACGGCGGTCTCGTCGTCGTCGAGGTAGCGGCGTTCATGCTCGAGAACTGCACGACGTTCCGCGCCGACACGGGCATGCTCACGAACATCACCGAGGATCATCTCGATCGCTTCCACACGATGGAGCGCTACGCGGAGATGAAGGGCCGCATCTGGGATCACCAGCGCGCAACCGATCTCGCGATCGCGAACGCGGCCGATCCGTGGGTGATGAAGGAAACGGCCGGCATTCCGTCCAAGCTCGTCACGTTCGATTCGCGGCCAGGAGCGACGCAGGGCGCGCACATGTCCGCTGACCGCAAGCACATCGTCCTGCCCAGCGACGAGCGCTATCCCGTCGACGATCTCGTCATCGTCGGCAACCACAACATGGAGAACGCGATGGGCGCGTATCTCGCCGCGCGCCATGTCGGTCTCTCGATCGACACCATTCGTGCGGGCGCTCGCACGTATCGACCGCTACCGCACCGCATGGAGCTGGTCGGGTCGATCGATCGCTCTGGGGGCAACATCTACTTCTACGACGACAGCAAGGGCACCAACGTCGCGTCGGTCGCCGCGTCCGTTCGCGGCTTCCCGCGTCCGCTCGTGCTGATCGCCGGTGGCGTCGACAAGGGCGGTTCGTACGAGCCGATGCTCGAGGCGCTCGACGGCGTGTGCAAAGGCATCGTGCTCATCGGCAAAGCCTCGCCGCTGATCAAAGCAGCCGCCGAGCACCACGGCGTGACGTATCCCGTCATCGACGCCACCGATATGCATGACGCTGTCGCGCGCGCGACCGCACTCTGCGCCGCTGGCGATGCAGTCGTGCTCTCGCCCGCGTGTGCGAGCTACGACATGTTCCAGAACTTCGGCCACCGCGGCCAGGTGTTCCGCGAAGCCGTCTCGGCCGTTGGCGCCAAGCGCCTCGACGTCTAGCGCCCGTACACGACGATGTCCTGAACATCGACGAGCGTCGTCGCAGACTGCGTGTAGATGGCCACTTGTCCCATCGTGAAGGCACCAGGAGCCATCGCGACGACGCCCGCATCGCAGACGAGATCGCTTCCGCTCACTGACATGGTGACGCGCGTGAACGTTCCGGCGTCAGGGAATGCCGTCGTACCAGCGACCGGTGCCGACGCAGTGAGGCAGCCGACCGAAGCCGTCGCTGGACACGGGCTGGTCTCGATGACGCACCGAAACCCGCCAGAATCCGCGGACAGCTGCACCGCTTGCCCTCCGACGGTCGGATTCAAGAACGAGATCGCCGCTTCGACGCGCGTAGGAACGAAGTTAGCGTTGGACGCGAGGAACGCGAAGTCGCCCCCCACCTGCACCGAGTCGCTCGAGAAGTTGACCGAGCCCGCCGTCCGGAAGCCGACGATCGATTGCAGTGATTGGAAGAGGAGAATCTGATCGCCCGGCTCGGTGGGGGCGGGGTCGCACGCATCTCCAACGCCATCTGCTGCCAATCCTTGCGCGACTTCAAGCGAGTCGAGCTGGTCGGCGTTGGAGATGGAGGGACAGTTGTCGCATACGTCGTCGACGCCGTCCTTGTCCTCGTCGTGCCCCGCCGCGTTTGGACAGTCGTCGGTCGAGGGACCATCGCTGCGCGCATCTGTTCCCTCAGAAACGTTGCTCCGGTCGAGACGGAACGCCACGTCGCAGCTCGTCAGCAGCACGAGCAGCGCCGCGATTCTCACCACAGTCGAGGTTCGCACGGAACACACTACGGACAGCGCTCGATGTTCGCACCGTTCGCACTGACGCCTTGCTGCCCACCGGCGTTGCGGCCCGCGGCGCCATCAAACCCGACGCGACCGCAGGGCGTCGCGAGGAGAACGAGCGCCGACCACTTCACCGAGACCATCGTATCGTGGAACGCGGTATCATCGGCCCCGTGAGTGAAGCGCTGACGATCGCCGAAGCCGAAGAGATCCTCGCGGGTCTCCACGTCGTTCCGGCGACGTCCGGCTCGCTCACCGATATGAAGTCCCTGCGCGAGCGCTGTCTCGCGATCGGCATCCCCGCGCTCGTCGGTTGTCCGCCGGGCGCCGGCAAGGGTTGAGGGACCCGAACGCACCTCCTGGTCGAGGAGGACGAGATCGAAAACGTCGCTGCGCTGCTCCGCGGTGACTGGCGCGCCGCGCTCAAGCTCGAGGCAGGCGTCGCCGAAATCGATCTCTCCGGTGATGCGTGTCCCGCGTGCGGTTGCACCGCTCCGCTCGCCGAGGGCGCCTGCAGTGACTGCGGCCTGCAGCTCGAATAACTTAGTGCGCCGCGAAGAAGACGGTGTTGCCCGCGGGGTCGGCGACGATGACCTCGTGCGCGCCGTACGCGGTCGTGCGATCGGGGACCACGCGCGGGACATCCGCGAGTGCCTTCTTCACGGCCTCTAAATCGGGCACTTCGATGTAAAGCACCGAGCGATGTGAACCCTTCGCGGCGGGCGGGACGTCCTCCGCGAGCGACGCATCGGATTGGAGCATCAGCTCCACGCCATCGTGGACAAGGATCACGAAGCCGATCGCGTCGCCGTGCGGAACCTCGACCGTCTTGGTGAACCCAATGCGGTCGACGTAAAACGCAAGACATCGTTCGATCGACGGCACGATCAGATTGGCGGTGATCTTTCCGAGCTTCATCGCAACCATCCTACGCTGCGCGGAGATGCTCGACGTGCGCGAGCGCTCGATCGAATCCGCGTTGTGACGCTATTTGCGCGGGAATGGGCGTTGCAGCACGAGCGTCATGGCCGACGACCTCGAGCTGAAGATCCGCAAGGGAACGCCGAGCGTGCAGCTCACGCGTGAAGAGTTTCGGACGCGCTTTCGCGCTCAGTTTGTCGACCCCGCGTTCGACAAGGTGAGCGACGCGCTCGAGAAAATCGAAGCGGTCGCGTGGGACGGCTATCACGAAGGCCGCAAGTCTCCCCGGACGCGCAAGGGCGGCGACGGGTTCAAGGACCCTGATTACGACCTCTCGGTGGACTGGTTGGAGACGCGCGCGGCGATCGCGAAGGCAAAGGCGCTGCACGACAGCAGTGAACAGCTGCGCATGCTGGTCGTGATCGGATCCGCTCGCAACGAACACACGTGTCCTGGTGAACGCAGCAAGACCTCGCGGCTAGCGAGCGAGGGCGCGGACGAGTTGCGCGCTGCGGGTTGTCACGTCGACGAGTTGGATCTATCGACGCTTGCAGGTGAGTACGGGCGAAAGATCTATCCGTGCAAGGGATGCGTCTCGACGGCGATGCCGCTGTGTCACTGGCCGTGCAGCTGCTATCCGAACCACGCTCTCGGTCAGACGCAGGACTGGATGAACGAGATCTATCCGCGCTGGGTCGGCGCGCATGGCATCGCGATCATCACGCCCGTGTACTGGTATCAGTCGCCATCGCCGCTCAAGTTGATGCTCGATCGGCTCGTGTGCTCCGACGGCGGCAACCCGGATCCGTCGTCGACGCATGGCAAGGATGTGGCCAAGGCCAAGGCGATCGAGCTCGCGGGCTGGGGCTATCCAAAGCACCTCGCGGGGCGGACGTTCTCGGCGATCGTGCATGGCGACTATGCCGGAGCCGATACGGTGCGACGGATCCTGCACGACACGCTCGTGGACATGGATCTCGAACCGGCGGGCGTACAGGGCGACCTGGATCGCTTGATCGGCTATCTGAAGCCGTACGCGACGAGCCACGACGATCTGGACGAGGATCGCGACCTGTTCACAGAGGTCCGCAACGCGATGAAGGTGCTGGTCGCGCGCACGCAGCAGCTGCGCCGAGGAATTCCGCGCGAGAGTGACGGCGTACGCGAGCCGCGGCCTAAGTGACTCGATAGCGCTTGGCGACCTGCGTACCGAGCACGCCTGCGATCACGTAGAGCACCGCACCGACGATGAACGTCGCCGTGAAGCCGCCGTACATGGCGATGACGGTCGCGACGGATGTGCCGATGACAGACATCGCGCCGTTCACGCCCCAGCCCCACGGAACGAGCGCGCTGTCAGCGGCGCCGAGCACGCGCACGACAGAGGGGATCATGACGCCCATCAACAGGCCGCACGGCGCGACGAGGATCGCGGTGATCGCGATGCGCAGCGGGCGCTCGAGGCCGATCAGCGAGCGGAGAAGATCACCGAGGACGAGGCCGTAGATCGCGGCGAGCACGCCGAGCGCGATGCCCGCGATCGTCATCACGCGGCCGAGCTTGGCGATCGGGAAGCGAGCACTGAGCGCGGCGCCCGTCGCAGTGGCGAGCAGCACGCTGCACAGCACGACGAGCAGCGAGTAGGACGGGTGACCGACGAACAGCGTGAAGCGCTGCATCAGCGCGATCTCGACGGCCATGAACGCGAAGCCGACGATCCCGAAGTACGAGAGTGTCAGCAGCTGCGTGCCGGAGGACTCCGTCTTGCTCTTCGTTCCGCGGCGCCAGAAGCTGAGCGCGAGCGGCAGCATGATGAACAGGAAGCCGAGCCCGAGCACCGAGCCGAGTGACACGACGACCCACAGACCCGGGTCGTAGATCTGCTTGCCGGAAAGTTTGAACAGATCGCCGAACTTCTGAAAGAAGAAGAAGAACGGGCGGTCATCCGTCGGCGGCGAGAGCTCGTCGCGTGCGTTCGCAACGAGCGGACTCCACGCGCCTGCGTCGAGGTATTGCTCGAGGATGGACGTGCCCGGCGTGCGCGGCGAGACGAGGATCGTCATCTTCGCGAACTTCGCGCGCTCCTCGAGGCGATCGATCTCGTCGGGCGTGAACTCGTTGCGCTTTGCGACGAGCGTGCCCTGCGGTTCATCGGACGACGTGGCGAAGAAGATGTGCTTGCGGACATCCTTGGGTGCGACGCCGAGCGTCTGCAGCGCGCCACCAGCGAGGATCAAGAGGCGCGGCGATTCACCGACGCCATCGCCATCGTGGCCACCGAAGAAGCGCGTCATGGTGACGACGCCGCGATCGGAGAGGTGCGAGAAATAGTCCTCGAACGCCTCCATCGTGTAGAGCGTGTTCTCGGTCAGGGCAAATGCACCCGCGGCCGTCGCGGCCCACGTGTCGACGAGCGACGCCTGGATCATGTCGTACTTCTGATTCGCGCGACGCACGTAGCTGCGGCCCTCGTCGACGACGAGGTGGACACGCGGATCGAGGTAGAGGCCGCCGTTCTGCCGCACGTACTTGCCGCGCATCACGTCGTTTGCGATCAGCGGGTTGATCTCGACAGCGGTGATGTCCTTCGCGCCGCCGGCCAGCGCGAACAGCACGTCGCGTCCTCCGCCCGGGCCGATGATCAGCGTCTTCTCGGGAGGCGTCGCCCACGTCGCGAGAGCGAGCGCGGTGATCTTTTCCTTCTCCATCCCCGGCTTGAGGTCGTTCAAGCTGTGGACGAACGTCGCGGCGCCTGCGTCGATCTTGATGTTGAGTGAGTTGTCGACGGTGATCCGCGAGAACACGTTCCACTTCTCGAACCGCAGGTGGCCTTCCCACTTCACGCGACCGACGCGCACGAGCGGGAAGAACATGTTCGCGACGACAAGCGCTGCGCACGCGGCAGCGGCTCCCCAGGCGAACTTGTTGCCGCGCTCGAACATTGCGCTGCCGACGAGAGCGGCGGTCGCTGCGACGAGGACGGACGTCGGGCCACCGAAGATGGCGAGCACGACGCCGCACAGGAGCGCAGCGCCGGCCGCGCCCGCGAGGTCCCAGAAGTAGACGCGATTGACGTCGTCGCGGAACCACGTGATCGCGAGCGACACGACGACGCCGGCAAAGAAGAACGGCAGCGCGGTGATGACGATCAACGCCATCAGATGGAGAACGAGCCCCGTGCTCATCGCCGGAACGGAACCGCCCTTGAACACGGGAAACTTTGTCGCGAACAAGAGCGAGAGGATCGTGAACAACGCGAACCACTGCGCGTAGCGCCGCAGGTGCTTGTGCACGTCGGTCTTGAACTTGTCGGCCTTGAGGAACACGTACACGCCACTCGCGGCGACGCCGAACATGGCGAGACCGACCGCCATGAACGTGAAGTGATAGAACATCGTCGCGCTGAACAACCGCGTGATGAGCACCTCGAGAAGGAGGTTCGCCCAGCACACCAGCGCCACCCCGATCAGCGTCGAACGCTCCGCCTTCATAGGCTCGCGACGTAACACGGGCTGCCTGCTAAAAGAAAGAAAGCGCGGAGTGACCCGCGCTTGCTCTGTCCTGTCCCGGGGCAGAGGGCCCCGAGTGCCAACGGGGTTGGCTTAGTAGCGGTAGTGGTCCGGCTTGTACGGGCCGTCGACCGGCACGCCGAGGTACTCGGCCTGGACCTTCGAGAGCGTCGTCAGCTTCACGCCGACCTTCTCGAGGTGGAGGCGCGCGACCTTCTCGTCGAGCTTCTTCGGGAGAACGGAGACGGTGCCCGGCGCGAACGACATACCGGTCATGGTGTCCTTGCCGTGCTGTGCGTTCGCCCACAGCGCCATCTGCGCGATGGTCTGGTTGGTGAACGAGTTCGACATCACGAACGACGGGTGGCCGGTGCCACAGCCGAGGTTCACGAGGCGACCGCGAGCGAGCAGCGTGATGCGCTTGCCGTTCGGGAAGATGAACTGATCAACCTGCGGCTTGATGTTCTCTTCCTTGATCTCCTTGTTGTTCTCGAGCCACGCGACCTGAATCTCGCTGTCGAAGTGGCCGATGTTGGAGAGGATCGCCTCGTCCTTCATCACCGCGAAGTGCTCCGCGCGGATGACGTCCATGCAGCCGGTCGCGGTGACGAAGATGTCGGCCTGCGGGGCCGCGATCTCCATCGTCGTGACTTCGTAGCCTTCCATCGACGCCTGGAGCGCGCAGATCGGATCGACTTCCGTCACGAGGACGCGGGCGCCGAGGCCACGCGCCGACGACGCGCAACCCTTGCCGACATCGCCGTAACCAGCGACGACGACGACCTTGCCGGCGACCATCACGTCGGTCGCGCGCTTGATGCCGTCGAACAGCGACTCGCGGCAGCCGTAGAGGTTGTCGAACTTGGACTTGGTGACCGAGTCGTTGACGTTGATGCACGGGAACAGGAGCGAGCCCGTCTTCGCCATCTCGTACAGGCGGTGAACGCCCGTGGTGGTCTCCTCGGAGACACCCTTGATCTCGTTCGCCATCGTCGTGAAGCGCGTCTTGGACTGCTTCAGCGACTCGGTGAGCACGCTGAAGATCACGCGCATCTCTTCGTTCGTCGCCGTCTTGGGATCGGGGGCCGAGCCCGACTTCTCCGCTTCCGCACCCTTGTGAACGAGGAGCGTCAGATCGCCGCCGTCGTCGAGGATGAGGTTCGGACCCTTGCCACCCTTGAACGCGGTGAGCTGGAGACCGATGTTCTCCCAGTACTCCTCGAGGTTCTCACCCTTCCAGGCGAAGACGGGGATGTTCGCGGCGGCCATCGCGGCAGCGGCTTCGTCCTGCGTCGAGTAGATGTTGCACGAGGTCCAGGTGACCTCGGCGCCGAGAGCGACCAGCGTCTCCATGAGGATCGCCGTCTCGATCGTCATGTGGAGACAGCCCGCGATACGCGCGCCCTTGAGCGGCTGCGCCTTGCCGAACTCGGCGCGCAGCGACATGAGACCCGGCATCTCCTTCTCGGACATGCGGATCTTCTTGCGGCCGAGCTCGGCCAAGGAGATGTCTTTGATCTTGAACGCGGGGAACTCGGTGCGGGTATCCATGGTGGTCTCTCTCTCTCGGGGTTAGTTCAGACGCTCGTGACGTCGGGCGACGGCGAGCTGCAGTGGTAGTTGCTTGGAGTCTCGGGCGGGCAACGCCTCGGTGACGATCACGTCGAGCTGAGCAGCGGCGAGCCAGCCGCGCAGCTTCTGCGGTTCGAAGCCGAGCCACACGTGGCCGAGCTCGCGCACCGATTCGTCGTCGTGCGGAAGATCGTCGACGAGAATCACGTGACCACCCGGGCGAACGAGGCGTGTCGCGGCAGCGATCGAATCCTTGGGCCGCGCCGCGAAGTGCAGCACCCGCGCCATCACGACGAGATCAGCGCCGCCGCGACCTGCAATGTCTTCGACGAGCGACGCGTCTTCGACATCGCCTTCGCGCAACCGAACATTCGGGAGGCCCCACGCTGCGATGCGAGCCGCGCAGCGAGCGAGACGCGCCGGGCTGCGATCGACGGCAACGACGCGCTCGTAGAGTGGCGAGAGGATCGGCAACAGCGAACCTTCACCGGTACCGACATCGATCGCGAGAGCGCGACCGGGCAGCAGCGGTGCGAGCACGGGCAACCAACCGACCAGCTCGCTGAAGTACGCATCGGTCGGAGCGGGCGGTTCATCGGCCGGTGCATCGAACAACCGGCGCGCTGCTTCTTCGCGAGCAGCGACGACAGATGCAACGCGCGCGAGCGATCCGTCTCTGCTGCACAGTGCGCGGCCCTCTTCGAGCGCGGCATTGATCACCGGATCGCGATCGCTGTCGAGCGGCCCTTTGAGCAGCGTGCGCGTGCCGTCGCGGCGAGTCGCGAGCAAACCTACCTCGCGGAGCGGCTGCGACTTTTTGGTGATCTGCGGCTGACTCTCACCGAGCAGCGTGGCGAGCTCGCCGACCGTCAGCTCCTCTTCCGCGCAGAGCGCGAGCAGACGCAGTCGATCCTCGTCGCCCAGCAGGCGAAACAGGTCGGCGCGCGCTGCGAGCATGAGGTCATGTATATTCCATCATGCGCATGAAGGCAAGCCTCGGGAAAATATGAGTCCTCCGAGATAGTTGTCGGAGGTCTGAACACGTGAGCTGTGCGTGATCGGTTTGACTCCCCTTCCGCGGGGGCCTAGCATCGGAGTTAGCCAGCAATGTCAGAGGGATCGGACGGCAAGCCCAACAGCGGCAGCCAGCCGGGGCGTACTCCAGCGGAGACCCCGAACAGGCTGGTTGTCCGTTCGCTCGATCCGAATTCGGATTCCTCGATCATGGGTGGCGACACAGCGGTCGCGACCGCGAAGAAGGTCAGCGATGCGAGCGCGCACGATGACACGCACGCAGGCGAAGCCGACATCACCGCCGACTTGCGAAAGCCCGCGGCGCCATCCGTGGAAATTGTCGGCACGACGCTCGGTGGTCGTTATCTGATCACGCGCAAGGTCGGGCAGGGCGGCATGGGCGCCGTTTACGAAGCGACGCACACGCTGATCAACAAGCGCGTCGCCGTCAAGGTTCTGCTCGAGAAGTACGCGCAGCGCGAAGCGCTCGTGAAGCGCCTCAAGCAAGAGGCACAGCTCGCGAGCTCCATCGGTAACGAGCACATCATCGACATCACCGACTTCGGCGTCACCGAGGACGGCCGCACGTTCGTCGTGATGGAGTTCCTCGACGGAGAATCGCTCGCGGAGTGTCTCACGCGCGAGACCGCTCTCCCCGAGCAACGCATCCTCCGCATCGTCGCGCAGTCCGCTGGTGCACTCGCTGCCGCGCACGCCAAGGGCATCGTTCACCGCGACATCAAGCCGGAGAACCTGTTCCTGCTGAAGCGCAACGAGCGCGAGTTCATCAAGGTCGTGGACTTCGGTATCTCCAAGTCGCTGCGCGCTTCCTCCGAGGAAGAAGAGACGACGCGACTCACGCAGACCGGCATGGTGCTGGGCACGCCGCTCTACATGTCGCCCGAGCAGGCGCGCGGTGACGAGGAGCTCGATGCTCGCGTCGACGTCTACGCGCTCGGCGTGATCATGTACGAGTGCGCGACGGGCCGCGTGCCGTTCGTCGGCAACAACTATTTGAGCGTGATCTCGCAGGTGCTCAACGAGGAGCCGCGGCCGATCCGCGATCTCAAGCCGGAGATCAGCGAAGAGTTCGAAGCGGTGTGCGCCAAGGCGATGGCCAAGGACGTGAGCGAGCGCTACGCGTCGGCGAACGACATGCTCGCGGATCTCACGTCGATCCTCGAGGATCCCACGCACTCCACGGAGCGCGCGCGCATCACGGGTCCGCGCAAGCGCATCGCGAAGAAGCCGCAGGGTGGCACCAAGGCGATCGTGTGGATCGCGGGCATCGCGATCATCCTCGCGGCGTCCGTCGTCGTCGCGACGCAGCTGATGGCCGGTCCCACCAAGAAGGCGGGCGTTGGTTCGGGATCGGAGGTCGCGACGGTGACTCCGCCGGTGATCGACGCTGCGGTCGCCGTGCCCGTGGCAGTGGATGCGGCGGTCGCAGTCGTGCAAGTCCGGTTCGAGACAACGCCGCCCGGTGCATCGATCGCGCTCGATGGCAACGTGCAAGGCAAGGTCACTCCGTTCACGTCCAGCGTCGTGCTCAAGGACAAGGACACAGCCGTGAGCGCGATCCTCGACGGCTACAAAGAAGGCACGGCGTCCTTCAACCCGCTGTCGATGCCCAAGGGCGACGACGGCATCGGCATCGTGACTCTCCGCCTGACCAAGCTGCCCAAGGGAGCGCCGAACGTCGTGCGCCCGAAGAATCCCGACGACAAGGTCCCAGGTAAGACGACTCCCACCGGCACCGAGGACAAGACCGGTGGCGAGCTGGGTGGCAACCCGTACGCGACTGGCGGTAACGTTCCCAAGCAGTGAGAGTCGGGCTCGCGTTGGCGTTGTGCGTACTCGGTGGAGTCGCGCGCGCCGACGGTCCTGACGAAGAGGGCATCTCCGGCTCCGACGTCGACGTGAGCCACGACAACGGCTACATCGGCCAAGAGGCAGTGCGCCTCGAGATCGACGACTGCAAGGCGCTCGATCCGTCGGTCACGCAGGATCAGCTGCGCACCGAAGCCTCCGAGCACTATCAGCGCGGCGAGACGCTCTATCTCCAGGGCGACTACGAAGGCACCGTGCAGGAGCTCGTAGCGGCGTACTGCTTGGTGCCGTCGTATCGCATGCTGAAGAGCATCGGTCAGGCATACGAGCGCAGCCTCGAATACGAGAAGGCGATCGCGTATCTCGACCGCTGGCTCGAAGCGGTACCGAACGATGCGAAGAAGGCGTCGTCGTGCGACGTGGATCCGCAAGAGGACAAAGAGACGGTGCGCCGCCGCATCAAGGTGCTGGAGGCGTTGCCGTCGCGCGTGTTCGTAGGCACGACACCGGAGGGTGCGCAGGTCACGCTCAGCAACGACACCGGCGTGAAAGCGCGCGCGAAGTCAGGCGAGCAGATCCAGATCGTCGGCGGTCGCTACGACATGAACGTCCACAAGGATGGTTTCCAAGATCACAACGAGCCGATCGATGTTCGTATCGGCAAGCCCTACACGTTCTTCGTGCCGCTCGTCGCCAAGACCGGCACGCTCTCGATCCAGGTCACGCCCTCCGAGGCGCGGCTCTACGTCGATGACCGCTACGTCGGCACCGGCCGGTTCGACGAGAAGATCGCCGGCAACACGTACACGATCACCGCCGAGGCGCCGGGCCACTTGCGTGCGACGCGCAAGGTGAAGGTCATCCAGGAGCGCACGTCGCGCGAGCTCATTTCCCTCGAGGAGATTCCGCAGACGGGGCGTCGCCAGCTCATCATCGCGGCGGGCGCGGGTGCGGCCTACGCCGGTGGCGCGCTGCTGTTCGGCGTGAACGAGGACGGCAAGATCTTCGGGCCGGGCGCGTTTGCGATCGGCGGCGCAGGTCTCGCGGGCGCGTACTTTGGTCTGCGCGATGATCTACCGCTCGCGACGAGCAACCTCACGATCACGAGCTCCGTCGCTGGCGGTGCGCTCGGCTACTACGCGGCGAACGTGTTCTCGTCCAAGGACGACGTCCGCTTCCCGATCAGCGGTGCAGGCACGCTCGCGGGCGCTGCTCTCGGTTACATCGCGAGCGAGCGCTTCGACGCGACCGTCGGTGATGTCGCGCTCTACAACTCGGCGCTGTTGTGGGGATCGACGACGGGTGTGTTGCTCGCGCGCTCGTTCGATCCGCCGCGCAGCATCAGCTCCGGCCTCGTGCTGAGCGGCATGGCGATCGGCGGCGTCGGTGGCGCGATGCTCACGCGTTACTTCGAGATCAGTCGCCAGCACTCGGTGCTCATCGACCTCGGTGGCCTCGCCGGAGTCGTCGGTGGCCTCGCGACGCAGAGTCTCGCGTACAACAATACCGACGATCAGCGCGTCGCGAACTTCGCGCTCGGTGGCATGGCCATCGGCCTCGTGACCGCCGGCATTCTCTCGCGCAACGTCGACGAGCCGCGCGTGCTCGGCAAGGTGACACCCACGCTCGGCGCCGCGACGGATACGAGCGGCAAGGCGACCGCGACGTACGGGCTCGGCGGCCAGTGGTAGAGCATCGCCGCAGCGCGTGTCCGCTCGACTGCCCGGACGTGTGCAGCCTCGACGTCACCGTCGAGAATGATCGCGTCGTGAAGATCACGGGCGACCATCGTGGGCCGATCACCGATGGCTTCATCTGCGGCAAGGTCCGCAAGTTCGCCGATCACATGTACGGCGATGACCGCATCGCGCGACCGCTCATCCGCAACGGAGCGCGCGGAAACTTTCGCGAAGCGACGTGGGACGAGGCGCTCGATCTCGTCGAGGCAAAGATGCGCGACGCGATCGCTCGCCACGGTGCGGAGGCGATCCTGCCGTACCACTACGGTGGCTCGAACGGCTGGCTCACCGAGGGCGCGCTGACGACGCGCTTCTTTCGCCGCGTCGGTGCATCGATCTGCGATCGCACGTTCTGCGCTGCCGCGACGACGGCTGCGACGCGTGGGCTGTACGGGAAGATGCCGGGTGTCGCGCTCGAGGACTACGTCCACTCCAAGCTGATCGTCCTGTGGGGCGTGAACCC
The DNA here is from genome assembly GCA_036499725.1 of Kofleriaceae bacterium. Lineage (GTDB taxonomy): Bacteria > Myxococcota_A > Polyangia > Haliangiales > Haliangiaceae > JABFXX01. The sequence goes on along the minus strand of DASYDE010000133.1, from coordinate 10,004 downwards.
ATCGGCGACGGGTATCCACCTCGTGCCGATCATCGATCGCGCGCGCGCGGCAGGTGCCAAGCTCGTCGTCGTCGATCCGCGCCGCACGCCACTCGCTCGCCATGCCGATCTGCATCTGCCGGTGCGCCCCGGTGCGGACTTGCCCGTCGTGCTCTCGATCATCAACGCGCTGTTCGAGCGTGGACTTGCCGACGAGAAGTTCCTCGCGCAGCACACGCACCGCGCCGACGAGCTGAAGCGCCGCGCATCGGCCTGGACGCTCGCCGCTGCCGCACGCGAAGCAGCGATCGATCCCGCCCTTCTCGAGCAGTTCGTCGAGCTCTACGGCACGTCGTCGCCAGCCGTCGTGCGGTGCGGGTGGGGCGTCGAGCGCAATCGCAACGGTGGTTCGGCCGTCGCTGCGGTCCTCGCGCTGCCCGCTGTCGCTGGCAAGTTCGGCGAGCGCGGAGGTGGCTTCACGATGTCCAACGGCGACACCAAGTGGGGACCCGTCGACGAGCACGGCACCGCCGAGCCGCTCCCCGCGGGCCGCCGCGTCGTGAACATGAGCGGTATCTCCACCGCGTTGCGCGACCTCTCCGATCCGCCGATCGACGTGATGTTCATCTACAACTGCAACCCCGTCGCGACGGCGCCCGATCAGAAGCTCCTCCTCGAGCAGCTGCAGCGCGACGATCGCCTTGTCGTCGTGCACGACCAGGTGATGACCGACACCGCGCGGATCGCCGATGTCGTTCTCCCCGCGACGACGTTCCTCGAGCATCGCGAGCTGCGCCGCGGCTACGGGCAGATGCGCATGTTCGATTCGCCGCCCGTGGTCTCCGCGTTTGGCGAGTCGCGCTCCAACAATCAAGTGTTTGGCGAACTGCTGCGCCGCTTCGATCTCGTGCGGCCGGGCGACGCGATGACCGACGACGAGATCGTGAAGCGCATCTTCGCCGCGACGCCCGAGGGACCTGCGCTCGCGAAGCAGATCGCGGAGAACGGCGTCGCGATCGCAGCCATTGGCGCAACACCGATCCCGTTTGTCGACGTCTTCCCCGGTACGCACGATGCCAAGATCGACCTCGTTCCCGAGCTCCTCGATCGCGCGGCCCCAGAAGGTCTGTACACGTACCAGCGCGATCCGGGCTCGCAGGAGTTTCCGCTCGCGCTCATCTCGCCGGCGCTCGCGACGCAGATCTCGTCGATGTTTGGCCAGCTGCGCACCGCGCCTGGCACGCTCGAGCTCTCGAAGGCAGACGCTGCTGCGCGCGGAATCTCGTCGGGCGATCGCATCCGCATCTGGAACGATCACGGCGAGGTGCACTGCATCGCGCATGTCGGCGGTGATGTTCGCGACGGCGTCGTCGTCCTCGCCAAGGGCCTCTGGCGCAAGCACACGGCCAATGGGTTCACGTCGAATGCGCTGATCCCGCCGCGCTACGCCGACCTCGGCGGACAGGCCGCGTTCAACGACGCGCGCGTGCAGGTCGCCAAGCTCTAGCGCGAGATTACAAACGCGAGCGCGATGCCGAGCGCGATGAAGACGAGGGCGCCGATCGCGAGCACGAGCGGCGACATCTTCTTGGTGCGTGGGCGAACGGTCTGCGCCGAAACGGTCCGCGCCACCACCACTCTTGCGGGTTCGACTCCGAGCACCGTCGAGGACTTGGCGCCTGGTTGCGCGAGCCCGGACGCCGACGGCGGGGTGGAGGGCGTCTGCGGCCGAACGCTTTGACCGACGCCCGAGACGGCGGGACGAGCGACAGCCGGCGCGTAGCCTGGCGCGGCGGATTGCGCGGCCGCGGAGTACGGGTCGGGCGAGTAGGCCACTGGCGACGGGCGCATCGGCGGAGCAGCGCTCGGCGAGCTCGGTCGATCCGCAGGCGTTCTCGCGTACCCCTTGGCGGTGCTCGCTACCTCGGGCATCGCGGATACGACACCGGAGCGCGGCGTGTTCGTCGAGCCGCCCGCGTAGCCCAGCACCGTCGCTGTATCGAGAGCATCATCCATCGTCGGAGGCTCGACGGCGGCGAGCTGATCCGTGTGAAGCGGCGCCTGGTCGATCGCGGTGCCGTCGCGATCGGTGGAGTCCGGATCGTACGGTCGCTCGTTCGGCGTGATCAGCTCGGCGGCGAGGTTCGCGGGCGGCCTCTCCGCCTTGCGCTGCATCGTGCGCATGTCATCCGACGAGAAGCTCGCTTCGCCGTCGAGCTTCGTCGAGCGCAGCCGCTTGATCACGGTGCGCACGGCAGCAAGTGACGGACGTGCAGCGCGCTCCTTCGTGAGCATCGCGTCGACGAGCTGCACGAGCTCGTCCGGTAGATCGGGCAGCGCATCGCCGAGCGAAGGCGCGGGCTCCTCCGCGTGGTACTGCAGCGCGAGATACGTGTCGCCGGTCGTCGGGAACGGGCGCTCGCCGACGAGACACTCGTACGTGAGGATACCGAGCGCGTAGATGTCCGTGCGGTAGTCCGCCGCTTCACCGCGCGCCTGCTCGGGCGACATGTACTCGGGCGTACCGAGCATGATTCCGGTCTTTGTCACGAACGGCGACGTGCCTGCGTCGGGCATCAGCTTCGCGAGACCGAAGTCGAGCAGCTTCACCTGCGGAGGTCCGTCGGGGATCGTGAGCAAGAAGATGTTGTCGGGCTTGAGATCGCGGTGGATGAAGCCCTTGTCGTGCGCAGCGGCGAGTGCGCTCGCGACGGAACCGAGAACCTCTGCGGCTTCGTCGGGCGAGAGCGGGCCACGGTTGAGTCGCTCGCGCAGCGACTCGCCGACCATCAGATCCATCAGGTGATACGCGCGCCCGTCGGGGAGCTCACCGAAGTCGAAGATGTCGATGATGTTCGGGTGTCCGATCGCATTCACCGCGCGCGCTTCTTGGATGAAGCGCTGCAAGTGCGTCGGGTTCGTCGACACCTCCATGCGCAGGACCTTGATCGCGCACCGCTTGCCGATCACGGCGTGCGTCGCACTGTAGACGACACCCATTCCCCCCTTGCCGAGAATGCCGTCGACGACGTAGCCCTCGATCTCGGTGCCGTTGGTCAGGCGCTCGCCAGGCGAATCGGAGAGGTAGTCCCCCGTCCGCTTGTCGTCGCCCGAGTCCACCCCGGAAGTTTACAGGGACTGGAGGAACATGATCAGTTTCGCGCGGTCCGCGGCGTCCGCGGTGCGAAATGCCTCGGAAGCTGTCGCAGCCTCGCCGCCGTGCCACAGGATGGCTTCCTCGAGGGTGCGGGCGCGGCCGTCGTGCATGAACGTCGTCCCGGTCTGAACGGTCTGCGTCAGGCCGATGCCCCACAGTGGAGGCGTGCGCCACTCGACGCCCGTCGCCGCGCAATCGGAGCGCGCGTCCGTCAAGAGGTCTCCAACGTCGTGCAGCAAGAGATCCGTGTAAGGGTGAATCGTCTGATTCGCGAGCGCCGCGATCGGCGAGTCGCCCGTGTGCAGCGTCGGCGTATGGCAACCGGCGCAACCCATGTCCGTGAACAGATCGCGACCCTCGCGGATATCGTCGGTGCGCATCGCGGCAGCGGGAACGGCGATCGTCGAGACAAAGAACACGATCTGATCGAGCTGATCGTCATTGAGGTCGCGCGAGACGCCATCGTCCTCGGGAAACTCTTTGTTGGAGAGCCCGACATCGTTCGTGAACGCTCCCGCGACTTGATCGACGAGCGTCGCGACGTTCGCTTTGTGACCGAAGCGCCCGGTCTTCATCACGCCTGCGATGTGGTCGAAGACAGAGTTGCGGCGACCGCTGATGCCATCTCCATCGGCGTCGCCAGGGTCCTCGAGAGAAGCCAGCTCGTCGTCGGGAACAGCGTCGAGGAGGCCGAGGCCGATCACGGGTGGCCCTTGCCGGTACGACGTCTGCCACTGCGGCAACGGATCGCCGCTCGTGTTGGTGATCGTTACGTTCGGGCGCCGCATCGCCTGCGTGGTGCCGTCGCCGTACGTCACGCTCGTTTCGATCCACGCGAGGTCGAGATAGACCTCGGGGAGGCCGGCCGTCGCGTGATCCTGGAGCTGCTCGCCGAAGCCCGGGACGGCCACGTTACCGCCCGGCGTCGACGGAGCTCCCGTCGACAAGCTGACGCGCACGAGCGCTTGCGAGCCGAGCTCCTGACCGCGCAGCACTTGCGACAGGCCGCGCCCGTTGCCGCTGTGGCAGGCGCTGCAGCCGGTGTCGTTGAAGAGACGCCCGAGCTGCGGTGCAGCCCACGTGAAGTTGAACACGCTGCGCCCGAACTGCGCGGTCGCTTGATCGTCGTCGGAGAGCGTCGGGCCCGAGTGCGTGAACGCATCGCGCGTGCGGTCGCCGACCGTCAGGTCTCCACCCTGCTTGACGTCATCGTCGCTCGCCGAATCATCGCCGCACGCAGTGAACACTGCGAACAACGTCAGCGCGAGCGCCCCCCTCACGCCATCAGGGTATCACCCCAGGCGGCGCTCGCCCTCGATCAACTTCTCGTAGGTCTCCCGAGCCCGGATCACCGTGAATTTGTCACCATCCACGAGGACCTCGGGGACGCGCGGACGGGTGTTGTAGTTGGACGACATCGTCGAGCCGTAGGCCCCGGCCGCGCCGATCCAGAGAAGCTCTTGCTGCTCCATCTCGGGCAGCTCGCGGTCGCGGGCAAAGAAGTCGCCCGTCTCGCAGATGGGACCGACGACGTCCGTCTTGATCAGAGCGCGGTTCGCTCCGGTGACCGGCATCATCGGGTGGTGCGAGCCGTAGAGCGCGGGACGCATCAGATCGTTCATCGCGCCGTCGACGAGCGTGAAGTGCTTCTCCTCGTTGCGCTTGCGGTAGAGCACGCGCGTCACGAGCGCGCCGCACGAACCGACGATGACGCGGCCCGGCTCGGTGAACACCGTCACGCCCGTCGCGAGCAGCGGCGCGAGCGCATCTTTGACGGCTGCGCCGTACTCGGCCGGCGACGGAATCGTCTCGCCCTTGCCGTAATCGATGCCCAGGCCGCCACCGATGTCGACGTGCTCGAGCTTCACGCCATCCTTCGCGAGATCACCGACGAGCTGCACGAGGCGCGCGATCGCATCCGCGAACGGCGACGTCTTGGTCAGCTGCGAGCCGATGTGGAAGTCGACGCCGACGAGCTGCAGGTGCGCCCAGTTCTTCACCTGCTTGCCGAGCTCGCGCGCCTCCTCCATCGAGATGCCGAACTTGTTCGTCTTGAGGCCCGTCGAGATGTACGGGTGCGTGCCCGGGTCGACGTCGGGGTTCACGCGCAGCGCGACGTGGACCTTCTTGCCCATCTTGCCAGCGACGTCGTTGAGGACGTGCAGCTCCTCGACGGACTCCGCGTTGAACGCGTGGATGCCCGCCTCGATCGCGAGCTTCATTTCTTCGACGGTCTTGCCGACGCCGCTGAACACGACCTTGTTCGCCGGGCCGCCCGCCTTGAGCCAGCGATAGAGCTCGCCGTACGAGACGATGTCCGCGCCCGCGCCGAGGCCCGCGAGCAGCTCGAGGATCGCGAGCGTGCTATTCGCCTTCACCGCGTAGTGCGTGCGGTGCGGAACACCGTCGAGCGCGCCGTCGAACGACGTGTACGCACGGACGAGCTCCGCCTTGCTGTAGACGTAGAACGGCGTGCCGACCTGCTCGGCGATCTTCGCGAGCGGAACGCCCTCGCACTGCAGTTGATCGTTCTTGTACTGGTACGTCGCGTAGCCGTTCATCGACGCGGGTTGTACATCAGCCCAGCTCGGCAGTCACACGCTCGATCTCGGCGAGCACGCGCTTTTTCGCGGGACCACCGACGACATCGCGTCGATCCACCGCGCGGTTCGGGTCGAGCCAGTCCGCGAGGTCAGCCTCGAACGCCGGATGTGCCGCCTTGAGGTCGTCGAGTGCTAATGCGGCCAGCTCGATGCCACGACCGCTCGCCGTGCGCACCAGCGCCCCGGAGATGTCGTGCGCTTCGCGGAACGGCACGCCCTTGGTGACGAGATAGTCCGCGACCTCGGTCGCGACGAGGTACCCCGTGTCGATCGCGCTGCGCAGCTTCTGCGTGTCGAACACGAGCGACTCGATCATGCCCTTCGCGACAGCGAGCGACGCGAGCGCGGTCTCGACAGCGTCGTACAGCGGCTCCTGCGTCTCCTGGAGATCCTTGTTGTACGCGAGCGGTAGGCCCTTCACGACGGTCATCAGCGTCACCCACGCACCGACGGAGCGACCGCTCTTGGCGCGCAGCAGCTCCGCGAGATCGGGGTTCATCTTCTGCGGCATCAACGAGCTGCCGGAGCAGTACGCCTCACCGATCCGCACGAAGCCGACCTCCTGGCTCGCCCACAGAACGAGCTCCTCGCCGAGCCGCGAGAGGTGCACCTGGATCAGCGCGCATGCGGAGACGAGCTCGATGGCGAAATCACGATCTCCGACGGCATCGAGCGAGTTGTGCGTGACATCCGCAAAGCCCAACGACTTCGCGACGAGCTCGCGATCGATCGGTAGCGTCGTCGCAGCGAGTGCGCCGGAGCCGAGCGGCGAGACGTTCGCGCGCTTCTGCGCATCGGTGATCCGACCACGATCGCGACCGAGCATCTCGACGTACGCGAGCATGTGATGCGCGAGCCGCACCGGTTGCGCGCGTTGAAAGTGCGTGTAGCCCGGCATCAGCGTATCGACGTGCTGCGCTGCCTGACCGACGAGCGCGCGGCGCAGATCATCGAGCGCGGTCGCGATGCGAGTTGCACTCTCGCGCGCGTAGAGCCGCAGATCCGTCGCGACTTGATCGTTGCGGCTGCGGGCGGTGTGAAGACGACGCCCCGCGTCACCGATGTCGTCGATGAGGCGCGCTTCGACGTTCATGTGCACGTCCTCGAGCGCGTCGTCCCACGCCAGCTCGCCCGCTGCGAGCCGCGCTTCGACGCGCTTCAATCCATCGCGGATCGCGGTGAGATCGGCCGCCGAAATCAGGCCGCGGACTGCGAGCATTTCTGCATGCGCGATCGAGCCTGCGACATCGTGATGGAGCAGTCGTTTATCGAAGCTCACCGACGCGTTCATGGCGGCGGCGATCGGATCTAACGACCCTTCAAACCGCCGTCCGCGCGCACCTTTAGGACCGGACATGCGGCGCAGTATAACGGGCGTCGCCCCCCGATTTCGTCTATCGTAGACAGTGGTCGTGCCGAACAAGCTCGGGAAGTTCGAGCTGATCCGCCCGCTAGCCACCGGCGGCATGGCCGAGCTCTACCTCGCGCGCACGACGGGCCTGGAGGGCTTCGAGAAGGTCGTGGTCGTGAAGCGCATGCTCCCGCAGTACGCGAAGGACCAGGCGTACGTCGCGATGTTCCTCGCCGAAGCGCGCCTCTCCGCGACGCTTCACCACCCGAACATCGCGCAGGTCTACGACATCGGAATCGAGGACGGCGAGTACTTCTTCTCGATGGAGTACGTGCACGGCGAGGACCTCGGTCACTTGCACGATGCCGCGCAACAGCAGGGCGTGCCGATGTCTCTCGACGCGGTGCTCACGCTCGCGACCGGCCTGTGCGCCGGCCTCCACTACGCGCACGAGAAGACGGGCCCTGACGGAAAGCCGCTCGGCGTCGTGCATCGCGACGTCTCGCCGTCAAACGTCCTCGTCTCGTATGACGGCGGCGTGAAGCTCGTCGATTTCGGTATCGCGCGCGCGGGTAACTCACCTCGCACCACCAACGGTGGACTCAAGGGAAAGGTCGACTACATGTCGCCCGAGCAATGCCGCGGCTCCGCGACGCTCGATCGGCGCAGCGACATCTACTCGATCGGCACGCTGCTCTACGAGCTCACGACGGGGCAGCGCCCGTTCACCGGCGCGAGCGAGTTCGCGCTGCTCGAGCAGATCGTTCACGAGGATGCGCCATCGCCGACGCGCCTCGTCCCCGATTACCCGCCCGCGCTCGCCGCGATCGTCGAGAAAGCACTCGCCCGCGATCCGAACAAGCGGTTCGCGACCGCGCTGGAGATGCAGGGCCAGCTCGAGGACTTCGCGCACGAGACGCGTCTGCGCATCTCGCCGCTCGTGCTCGTCCGCGTGATGTCGTCACTGTTCCCCGCACGCCTCGAGGAGTGGGATCAAGCGCGTGCGCAGGGCGCGTTCTTCGTCGAGCAGCACATCATGAGCACGCTCACGGGCCGCGAGGAGGAGGTCGCTTCTCCTGTCGTCGCGCGCGGATCGCAGCCGCGGGCGCCGTTTCTCGACCCCGCCGCGCCCGCGATGAAGACGGCGCCGATGATCCCCGCGCCGCAGAACGGGTTTCAAGGCGCTCCGCTCGACGACGATGCGCTGACGCTGCGCCGCACGCCTTCGCCGGATCAGCGCGCCGCGATCGATGCCGCCGTTGCCGCCGCGCAAGCGCAGAGCGCACAGGTTCAGCCCTTCGCGCCGCCCGCGTCGTTTCCACCGTCGAGGTCGTTCGTTCCGACGAGTGCACCTGCCTACGCACCCGCGGGTGGCGGTGTGCTGGTGTCGAACCACGTGCCGTCGGCGGTCGAGCCACACCACGCGATCGAAGTCACCGAGCGCGTCTTCTTCCCCAAGCCGCGCAGCGAGGCTCCTGTCCGTACAAAATCGCGCGCACCGATGATCCTCGCGGTCGCGGTGCTGATCGTCGGCGCGGCGATCGGCGGGTACTGGTACCTCGAGAACCGGAACATCGAACCTCTCCCGACGCCACCCGCGGTGACGCCCGAACCTGCCGCGGCGTCGATCGATGCTGCGCCCGAGGTCGATGCAGTCGTCGAGGTCGATGCAGCGGTCGTCGAAGTCGATGCTGCGCCCGAGGTCGATGCAGCCGTCGAGGAAGTGAAACAGCCCGACGAACCTCCGAAAACGATCAAAACGACGTTGCCGGCGAAGAAGCCGCCGAAGAAACTCGTACCCAAGAAGATGCCGAAGAAGCCAGCGAAGGGGGGCCAGCCATGGAACGCGGATTCGCCGTTCCTGCCCGGTCAGTAGCGAGGATAATCCTCGTCGCGGCGGCGTTGATCGGCACGGCCGAGGCTGCGCCGAAGAAGCGAGAGGCGCGCGAGCTCTACGACAAGGGCCTCGCTGCGTACGGCAAGAACGACTACGCGGGCGCTGCCAAGGCGCTCTCCAAGTCGTTCGCGCTCGAAGAGGACAAGGACACGCTGTTCGCGTGGGCGCAGGCAGAGAAGAAGAACACCAACTGCGAGAAGGCGATCCACCTCTACGAGAAGGTCCTCGTATTCGAGCTCAAGGCGCCCGCGCGCAAAGCGGTCGGCGTGCAGATCGAGGAGTGCCGCGCGGCGATGCTACAGACGACGCCTCCCGCCGAGGAGAACACCGTCGCGACGCCGGCCCCCGCGCCCGTGAGTGACGCCGCGCCCGCCGCGCCCCCCGAGGCCATGCCCGCCGCGCCAGAACCCGTGCATACCGACGATCCGCCGTCGCGCTGGAAGTCGCCGCTCGGCCTCACGCTCGTCGGCGTGGGTGTCGTCGGTGTTGGTGTGGGCACGGTCTTCTTGCTCCAGGCCAAGAAGGCCGACAGCGATCAGGACAGCGCCGCTACCTACGGTGAGTGGAAAGATCTGCGCGACAAGGCCAAGTCGCGCGGGACGATCGGCCTCGTGTCGACGGGCGTCGGCGCAGCGTGTCTCGTCGGCGGCATCATCTACATCGCGACGCGCAAGACCGAGAGTGCATCGCAAGCGAGCGTGTGGGTCACGCCCGATGGTGGCGGCGTGTTCGCGACCGGTCGCTTCTAGTGGGGCTCCTCCGCCGGCTCGGCAAGTACGCTCCGATGTTTGGCGCACTCGACCGGTATCTCGAGCTCCGGCGATTTCACGCGCGCATGAACGCGGTACCGCAGACGCACATCGGCGCTCTCGCCGAGGGAACGCGCGGCAAGATCGTGGGGCAGGCGATGGAGCTCGGCACGCAAACGGTCGTCGCGCCGCTGTCGGGTCGCGCGTGTCTCTACTGGCGAGTCGAGATCGATGATGTAGGAGACGCCGGCGTCCGCCAGGTCCTCGC
>DASYDE010000132.1:0-28621 GCA_036499725.1 Kofleriaceae bacterium | reverse complement strand
AGCAGAAGGGCTTCAAGCTCGCGTGGATCGCGTGCTCGTTCTCGACAAACGGTATCCCCGACACCAACGATCAGGTGCTCGGTTGCTGGAAGGACGAGACCGAGATCAAAGGCCTCATTCATCAACTCAAGGCGACGCCCGGCATCGACGCCGTCATCGTCACCCCGCACTGGGGCGTCGAGTACACCGCCACGCCCGGCGCGGATCAGCGCTCGCTCGGTAAGCGCTTCCTCGACGCAGGCGCGACGCTCGTCCTCGGTAGCCACCCGCACGTGCTCGAGCCGTGGGAGAAGTACAAGACCGCCGACGGTCGCGAAGGCTTCATCATCTACTCGCTCGGCAACTTCGTCTCCGGCCAAGCGCAGCTCGCGCGCCGCTCGACGATCATGCTGTACGTCGGCCTCACGCGCACCGCGCAGGGTCAGACCGTCGTGAACGGCGTCAGCTACATGCCGCTCATCATGAACACGCGCAGCGGCGTCCGCGCTGTCGAAGCGATCGACCGCGCGGGCGGCTCGGAGGAGTCACGCGCGCAGACCGTGCGCATGTTCGGCACCACGAACCTCGTCGACCCGGCCGCGCCGCTCACGACGCAGCACGGCACCTGCCCGTAGCGCTGCTCTCCGGAAAAAACAACCGGGCGCAGGAAGCCAGTCGGGTATGCTTCGTACTGTGACCGCGGTCCCTGCCAGCATGCTCGCGCGCATCGTCGACGAGCTCAACCCGGAACAGGTATGGCTGTTCGGAAGTCGCGCGCACGGCGAACCGCGACCCGACAGTGATTGGGACCTCATGGCGGTCCTTCCGGATAGCGCCCCGCTGCAGGATCTGGAGCTCACATCCGTGTGGAAGCGGCTTCGCGATCTGCGGCTTCAACGTGTCGAGCTGTTCACGATCACGCGTGGAGAGTTTGATGCCTGGAAGACCTCGCTAGGCACACTCGCCGAGATCGTGGCGTCAACAGGCGTCATCGTTCATGGCCAGTGAGTCCCCAAAATTCGATCCCCGCGTAGTCGCGGCGTATCTCGACGATAGCGATCTCGAACTGGATGCCGCTCGGCGGTTGATCCAGGACCCACCGAATCGATTCGCCGCCTTTCATCTCGAGCAGGCCGCCGAGAAACTCGTGAAGGCGGTCCGGTTGGGGTCCAGCCTGCGCGTCACCAACGATCACAACATCGAGGCTCTCATCGAGGAGTTGCCCAGCGACTCCTCGTGGCGCGTCAAGCTGCCGTTCTCGAGCCGTTGTCCGTCTACGCGACGACCTATCGCTATCCGTCTCCAACAGGTAAGCGCAAGGACGGTCCAGGAAACGACGAGGTTCTCGATTGGATCGAGATGATCGCCGTCCTCACGTCCGAAGCGCGGAGGGCGTTCGTGACAGGAGCTTAGCTACCTAGGGGTGGAATCGCGTCAGGCCGCCGTCGACGAACAGCTCTTCGCCGGTCATGAACGACGAGTCGTCGCTCGCGAGGAACAGGGCCACGCGCGCCTGTTCGCCGACGTCCGCGATGCGTTTCATCGGGATCTTGGCCCGTAGCCAGTCTTTGATTCCCGCGGTCTCCTCGGCGGAGCGCCCTTTGTCGATGATGCCGCTGTCCGTCGGCCCCGGGCTCAGCACGTTGACGCGGATCTGCTTGTCGACGAGCTCGGCGGCCGCGACCTGCCCCAGTGCTCGCAGCGCAGCCTTTGTTCCTGCGTAGGTCGCGCTACCCGGCCAGCCGAGGATGGAGTTCACCGACCCGTTCAGGATCACGGAGCCGCCCGCCCGCAGATGAGGGATCGCGGCGCGAAGGGCGAAGTACGGTCCCTTCACGTTGATCCGGTACATACGATCGAAGCTCTCCTCGGTCAGGTCGCCGATGCTCTGCTGCGCGACGATGCCTGCGTTCAGGAACAGCACGTCGATTCCGCCAGCGGTTCGCGCGACCTCGGCGACCAAGCTGTCGATCTGAGCGACGTCACCAGCGTCGGAACGAATGACCGTGACGCTGTCGCCGTACCGAGCGAGCACATCACGCGCCGCTGCGACCGAGCCCTCGGTCGAGCCGGAGACGAACACGCGTGCCCCTTCTTCGACGAACAGCGTTGCTGCTGCCAGCCCGATTCCGCTCGTACCACCGGTGATCAACGCGACCTTGTTCTTCAGACGTGACATGGATGCTGCTTTCTGGACCAATTGGTCCAATTAAAAACGTAACTCGACGCTCCGCCCGATCGGGCGGCAGCACTGCGTGAGTGGGCTCAGTCGAGGCTCTTCAGCGCGAGCTCGACGATGTCTCGATGTCCTGGGTTGTGGGGATCCGTCGTCGCGGCGACGCGCAGGCCCGAGAACGTCGCGAGCAGAAAGCGCGCGAGCGCGCGCGGATCCTTCTCCTTGCCGAGCTCCTTCGTCTTTTGCGCGCGCGTGAGCGCCTCCGCCATCACGTCCTCGAGAATGCGCTGCCGGGCCTGCATGAGCTTCGCGATTCCCGGGTCGTGCGGTGCCAGCTCGAGCGTGGTGAGAATGCCGAAGCAGCCGCGGCGCTTCTCCTTCGGGGACTCCGAGAGTAGCGCCTCGAACATGCCGCGGATCGCACCCTTCACCGACGGCGCGGACACCATGCAGCTGTATTCGTCCTGCCGCTGATCGATGTAGCGCTCGAGCGCCTCGATGAAGAGAGCGCGTTTATCGCCGAACGTGTCGTACATGCTCTGGCGACCGATGCCCATCGCCTCGAGCAGGTCGGCCATGGACGTCGCTTCGTAGCCGCGCTCCCAGAAGATGTTCATGGCGCGCTCGAGCGCGTACTCGCGTTCGAACTCTTTGGTGCGGGCCATGAACCATCGATAGCAATTCTGGACCGAACGGTCAACAATGAATCAACCGCTCGATCGGGCAGGCTCGGCGCGCGACCAGCGACCGATGCTCGCGGCCGCCGTGGCATCTTAGAAACAATGTTAGGGATCGATCAGCGGACGTTTCAAGACATCACTGATGAGTTCGAATTTATCGACGAATTCCTGCTCTACGTCGACGAGCCCTTCGAGGGGTACCTCAGGTCGGTTCGAGATCAGTCGCTAGTAGCGTTCGTCCGGCAGATGGTAGTGCCGCGACTAGTCTGGCACTGGAGCCTAATTCCAGTCCAAGAGTGTGTGAGACCGGCCCGTGAGGCTCTGGACCAAACCTCACCGCTGAGTACGTGGTTGAGCATCGTGGAAGATCGGCGTGGCCCGTCCCCCACGCTTTCGGCGGCGTGGGTGAGCGGGCCCGTCGCTTAGCGACCGACGGCTTTGATCGCGTCGTTGCGGTAGTCGTGGAAGTACACGTCGTGGTCCATGATCTCGTCGATGCGCGCGTTCGCAGCGGTCGAGTATTTCGGATTCTCGGCGAGCTTGGACAACCGACCGAGCAGCGCGAGCGCGCATGACTTGCGAAGCACCTTGTCGTACGCGACGGCGAGCTTGAGCGTCGCTTCCGCAGAGAACGGATCGTCGACGAGCGCCTTGCGGTAGTCCTCGAGGCTGCTCTTGATCAGCACGGTCTTCTCGTTCGGGTCGGCCGAGTGATCGAACTTCTTCACCTTCTCGTCGCCCTGCCCTGTCAGCTCGCTCGTGTGCTTCACCGCGCCCTTCTTTGCGATCGGCATCGGCGCATCGCGGATCACGCACGCGTCCGTGTCGTAGACGGGCGCTTGGACGATGGTCGTATCGTCCGTGTAGCCTTTGGGAGGCTTCACCGGATCCGGGTTGTGAAGACGCTGGGCCTTGGCGTCATACATTCCCCCGCAACCAGCCGCAGCGACGGCAAACGCTAGAGCAGCGACGATTGAGCGCATCCCTCCATGGTACGCGGTGGATCCGGCCCGTGCTACACGATCGTTCGTGGCGAAGGACCGGGCGCGACCGTTCTCGCGCAAGCACCGCAAGTACTGGTTGACGGTGACCGGCGGGATGATCCTCATCGGCGCGATCAACGTGGCGCTCGGCATGTGCGTCTACGTTCCGGCCCCCGAGAAGGTCGACCGCATCGTCCCGGTGCTCCCACCATCGACGACACCGGTCGTGCCTCGCGTCCCCGGGCAGATGAACGTCGGCGATCTGCCGCGCGCCGTGATGGTGCAGTTCAACCGCGATTTTCCGCGCCACGCCCCGTCCGCCGCGCGCCAGGTCGCGCCCGAGCTGTTTGAAGTGTCGTACGTCGATAACGGCGTGACGTCGACCGCGCGCTACAACGCCGTCGGCGTGTCGCAGCCTTAGACCATCGAACCGGCGAGCCAGTCGGCGAGCAAGTCGACGGACGAGAGCATCTGGTTCGCCTTGCGCAGGCGCTCCGAGAGCGTCTTGACGACCTGCACGAGCAGCACCGATGCGACGCCCGCGTCGTTCGTGATCATCTCGCGGAGCTGATCGTGCGGCAGGCGGAACAGGAACGTCGCCGACATCGCGGTCACGCTCGCCGAGCGGGGCGCGGGTTCCACGAGCGACATCTCACCGAAGAACTCACCGCCGCCGAGCGTCGCGAACGTCTGCGCGCCTCTGTGCACGGCGACCTGGCCGGAGAGGATCAGGAACAGCGCGTCGCCGAGGCTGCCTTCAGCAACGATCGCCTCGCCCGGGTTGTAGCTCTCGATCTCGCCAGCGCGTCCCATGCGGGCGAGTTGCTCGGGCGAGAGGTGGGCTAGCAGCGGGTGCTTGTCCAGGAGGGTCGGCGTCAGCACGAGCCCAGTATCAGCCGTGCTACGGTCGCGCGGCAATGCTGCAAGTGCGCGTCCTCGCCGTCGTGTTGCTCACCGCGGCGACCGCGGCCGCGCAGGGGGTGAACCGGCAGTACGCCGAATCCCCCACCAACGGCATGGCGTTACCGCTCGCGCCGATGACCGGCGAGCACGACGCCCGCACCGTTTCGGTCAACCCCGGCGGCCTGGCGCTCATCCGTGGCACCGAGCTCGCGCTCGCCCTCGACGTCGAGGATCCCGACACGGCGACCGACGACGGCCAAGGGTTTGGCGCGTTTGCGGCGAGCAGCGTCGGCGGAACACTCTTGCCCAAGGTCGCGGTCGGCCTCGGCTTCGAGTGGCTGCGCCCGCCGCGCTCGACGCTCCTGCCCGACCCGGGCCAGCCGTTCCGCTTCACGCTCGCCATGGCGACCGGCCTCGGCAAGAACGCGGGCTTCGGCGTCGCGTGGCATCACTTCGCGGCCGACGGCCTGCTCGATGGTGCGGACACGTTCGACCTCGGGCTCTCCGCGCGCCTGTGCAACTACTTCGCGCTCGGCGCCGCGCTGCGCGATGTCGCGACCGGCGCGATCGGGACGCCGATGGGGACCACGACGCCCTACTCCGTCGAGCGGCGCTACGAGGCAGAGCTGTTGTTGCGCCCGCTCGGCACCGATGCCCTCGAGCTCGCGGTCGGCGGTCGCCTCGGCGAAACCAGCGCGGACCTCGACGGCTGGGCGCGCATCGATGCTCGCGTCGCGCGCGGCGTTCTCGTCCACGCCGGCGTCGAGACCCGCGATACGCGCGCGTTCGTGTCGAGTGCCACGGATCCCACGCCGCAGGAGATCGACGGTCGCGACGTGCGCGCGATGCTCGGCCTCGAGCTCTCGTTCGGTCGGTACGGCATCACCGCGATCGGCCAGGGCCTCCGCAACGATCGCCACGACAACCACGTGCTCGGCGGCCAGGTCGTGATTCGCCTGTCCACGCAAGGACCGCCGTCCGTCGTCGGTGATCCGGATCGCCTGGAGCGCGTCGAGCTGACCGGAACGATCGAGCCGCGCGAGCTCACGACCATCGTCGCGCGACTCCGCGGCATGGCGCGCGATCCGCACGTGAAGGGCGTCATCGTCACGTTCGACGGCGCGAGCGGTGGATGGGGCACGCTCGAGGAGCTGCGCAACGAGATCCTCGCCGTGCGCGCGGCCAAGAAGAAGGTCTTCGCGTACATGGTCTCGGGCACGGGCCGCGATTACTTCGTCGCCACCGCTGCGGATCGCATCTACGTCGACCCCGCCGGTGGCATCCGCATCGTCGGCATGGCCGCGACGCAGCTGTACTTCCGCGGTGTCTTCGATTGGCTCGGCGTCACGCCGCAGTTCGACAAGATCGCCGAGTACAAGAGCGCACCCGAGCAGTTCACGAATACCGAGTCGAGCGAGCCCGCGCGCCGGATGGAGAACGATCTATTCGACTCGCTCTGGGAGCGCTACATCGCGGCGATCGCCGATTCGCGCCACTTGACGCAGGACGAGGTCAAGGCGCTGATCGACGCGGGCCCGTACACGGCCGGTGATCTCGCGAAGGACCACAAGCTCGTCGACGAGGTGGCCGCGCCCGACAAGGTCGGTCAGCTGATCGCGACGGAGATGGGCGAGATCCTGCCCGTCACCGGCGTTCTCCCGGATCGCCCCGAGCGCTGGCAGCGCCCGCAGATCGCGGTCATCTACATCGACGGCGACATCGTCGACGGCAAGTCGCGCTCGGTGCCTCTGCTCGGTCAGTCCATGGTCGGTAGCGAGTCGCTCGTCAACGCGATCACCGCCGCCCGCGCCAATCCCGACATCGGCGCGATCGTCCTGCGCATCGACTCACCTGGCGGATCTGCGCTCGCGTCCGAGCTCATCTCCCGCGAGGTGTTCGCGACGCGCGGCGTGAAGCCGATCCTGTGCTCGCTCGGCGACGTCGCGGCCTCCGGTGGCTACTTCATCGCCGCCGGCTGCGACACGATCTTCTCGGATCCGATGACCATCACCGGCTCGATCGGCATCTTCTACGGCAAGTTCGACGTGGGCGCGCTCGCGAAGAAGCTCGGCGTCAACATCGAGGTCTACCAGCGCGGCAAGCGCGCCGACGTGGAGAGCTACTTCCGCTCGTACACCGATGAAGAGCGCGGCATGCTCCTCGAGAAGCTGCGCTACATGTATAGCCGCTTCGTCGGTGCTGTCGCCGAGGGTCGCAAGATGACCAAGGAGTCCGTCGACGCGGTCGGCCGTGGTCACGTGTACACGGGCGCCCAAGCGCAGCCCCTCCACCTCGTCGACAAGTTCGGCGGCTTCGCAGACACGCTCGATGAAGCGAAGCGCCGCATGAAGCTCGATCCGGGCACGCGTGTCCAGCTCATCGAATTACCGACCCCGCCAACCAGCATCTTCGGCGCGCTCGGTCGCTACGTCGGCCTGCACGCTGACGCGAAGAACGCATCGCCGTTCGCCGACCTCCCGATCCTGCAGCAACTCCTGCGCGGCGTCCCGCCCGCCATGCTCGCCGAGCCGACAGCCCCGATGGCGCGCCTGCCGCTCGACCTGATCGGCGACTAGGCAGGTCAACAAGACTTCATTTGCCGAACGCGTGCGTGCAGTCACAGTGCACCGCATGAAGTTGATGTCTGTTCGCGTGCTGCTTCTCTCGTCGCTCGCCGCGTGTGCACCGAATAACTCGGGCAACGTCGTCGGTCAAACGTGCTCGGCCATCAGCGCCGTGACCCCTTCGCCGTCATCCCTGGAATCCCCTTTTCAGGGGACGGTCTTCACGATCGTCCTCGAGAACAAGTCACGCTCGCAGATGTTCGGAGGGTCCCAAGCGCCCTACTTCCAATCGCTGGCCAAGAAGTACGCGGTCGCCGACGGCTACACCGACGCGCATGTTCATCCAAGTGAGCCAAACTATATCTGGATGGTCGCGGGCCAGAACTTCGGCATTCTCGACGACGACCCGCCCGCCGCGCACCACATCGCTTCGACCTCGCATCTCGCCGACCAGATCGAGGCCGTAGGGAAAACCTGGAAGGCCTACCAGGAGTCGATGGGCGAGGCGTGCAAGGTCGTGTCCGATGGCGAGTACGCCGCGAAGCACAACCCGTTCGTCTTCTTCGACGACATCGTCGGCTGGCAAGACGGTCAGCCCCTCCGGCAGCAGCGGTGCCGCGACCACGTGGTCGACTACACGCAGTTCGACGTCGACCTCGCCGCCGACAACCTCCCGAACTACGTCTTCATCACGCCGAACTTGATCAACGACATGCACGACGGCTCGGTCGCGCAAGGAGACGCGTGGCTGGCGAAGGAGGTGCCCAAGATCCTGGCCTCGCCCGCATATCAGAACGGTGGTGTCTTGTTCATCACGGCCGACGAGGGCGAGGGACGCTCCGCGACGGATTGGACGCAAGCGGACGATCCGCCGTTCCTGGTTGTCTCGCCGCTGGCCAAGTCAGGCTTCGTGTCCGAGATACCGTATGACACGAGCTCGTACCTGAAGAGCGTGCAGGCGATCCTCGGTGTCGAGCCGCTGCCGTGCGGCGAGCCCGGAGACGCATCACCACTGATGGACGATCTGTTCACCGTGCCGCTGCCCTCGATGACCGCTGCGACGCCGTCCAGCTAGGCTGGCGTCGGCGGCCGCACGCGAGTGACTACTTCTTCTTCGGCGGCGCGACGGGCGCGGGGGCCGGCGTCACGGCCGACATACCCGGTACGCCGTCCGCCTCGGGAAGCTTCATCTCGCGATTGCACGCCGCGATCTTCTTGAGCGTCTGCGCTTTGAGACCGCCGCTCACTGTCTGAAACAGCGACGTGAACACGTTCTTGGCGCGCTTGTAGTCACCTTGCATGAACAGCGCGTCGCCGTACAGCATGCGCGCTTCGTCCTTCTGATCGCCCGGCGCTTTGATCGCAGCCTCGGCGAGGCGCGCGGCCTCGGGGGCGTCGTGATCGGAGAACGACGCGTACGCCTGCTGGTAGAGCGCGCGGCCTTGGTAGCCTTTGATCTTCTCGAGCTTGGCGTAGGTCGCCTTGGCGCTCGCGAAGTCGCCCGCCTTCATCGCCGTCGAGGCCGCGCTCATCAGCGCCTTGGGATCCTTCTCGTTCACTGCGATAGCGACGGTCTTCTTTACCGCAGCGGGCGTCCTGCCCTTCGGGGTCTTGCCCTTCGGCGCCACGTCTTCGACGGGCTCAGTCTTGTCGCTCTTCTCCGTCGAGTCGTCGGTCTTGGTCTCGGTCTTCGCGGGGATACCCTTCGCGTCAGAGCCCTTCGCGTCGGAGCCCTTCGTGTCCTTCTCCTCGGGATCCTTGGGCGGCGTCGTCGGCGTCGTCGGTTGCGAGGCCTGATCGGGCGCGGTCATCGGCGCCTTGGAGTCCGTGTCGACGGCCTTCTGGCCGCGCTCGCCACGCTCGCCCATCGCGACGTAGACGAGAGCGCCGACGCCACCGAACAGGATCGCGGCGAGGAGGAGCCAGCCGAACATGCCGAGCGCCGACCGCTTGGGCATCGGCAGCGGCGTCGCCATCGACGACGCACTGGAGCTGGCGCCGTCCTCGGCGGTGATCTGCGACGACGCGCGGAACGGCACCGGCGTCGCGGCGCGCGGCGTGGGTTGGTGCTCGCCAGAGGCGCGCTCGGAGGAAGCGCGGCCGAGCTGCAGCGACTGACCCGTGGCCATGACGGGGCCCGACCACATCCCTGGTAGCTCGGTGAGACCGGACTGCGTGGACGCACGAGGAACCTGAACGCCCGGCGAGGACGCGGAGCGCGGCACGACGATGCCGTCCTCCGTGTTGCGCATCGAGAGGCCAGGGTTGAGTTGCGCGACGACGTTCGCGTCCGTCGTCATGCCGAGGATCTGCGCGACGGCGACACCGCGGCCGGAGAGACACTTGTTGAGCTCGTACTCGAGCGTCTCCATGGTCTGCGGGCGGTTGTCGGGATTGCGCGCCATCGCGGCCATCACGAGGTCGCTGACCTGCGGCGGAAGATCGAGGCGCACCGTCGATGGCGGCGGCGGATCCTGCGTCGCCTTCTTGGTCAGGATCTCCATGAAGTTGTCGCCGGAGTACGGGGGCTGGCCCGTGCTCATCTCGTACATGATCGCGCCGAGCGCGTAGACGTCGCAGCGCGCGTCGGCAGGACGACCCGCGGCCTGTTCGGGAGCCATGTACTCCGGCGTGCCCATCGCCATGCCGGGACTGGTCAGGCGGCGCTCGCGCGCGGCCTCTGCCTCGGTGGTCTTGGCGATACCGAAGTCGAGAACCTTCACGACGTCGGCTTCACCGCCGCGCGTGATGAGGAAGACGTTCTCGGGCTTGAGGTCGCGGTGAACGATGCCCTGCGCGTGCGCGGCGGCGAGTGCGCGGCAGATCTGCGACGAGATCTTCAGCGCGCGCGCGATATCGATGGCGCCCTCGCGCTCGATGATCGAGCCGAGCTCGACGCCCTCGAGGTACTCCATGACGAAGTACACGCTGCCGTCTCCGGTGGTGCCTGAGTCGGTGACGTCGACGATGTTCGGGTGACCGATCTTGGATGCGGCGCGCGCCTCGCGGCGGAAGCGCTCGACGAGGTCCGGCATGCGCGAGTACGACGGGTGCAGGACCTTGAGCGCGACGCGCTTACCGATCTCGACGTGCTCGGCGAGGTAGACCTTGCCCATGCCGCCTTCGCCGATCAGCTCCATCACGAGGTAGCGACCGTCGACCGTCTTACCGACGAGCTCGACTTCGAGCTCGTCCGACTGAAGGGCGAGCGCCGTCGCGGTGGCGGCGCCCGAAGCCTCGTCGGGCGGAACGATGCGGCGATCGGACGCTTTGCGGCGATCGATGCCCTCTTCCTGGCGATCGGTCGCGCGGCGACCCACGGAATTGGGACGCCGCACGGGCGGCTCGTCGTCGTCGAGCCCGAGCTGGTCGAGGTTGACCTTGTCGCTCTTCTCGACCATCAGGCGCAGCTCGTCGGTCGGCGGCAGCGTCAGCGCGCGCGTGCGAACGCGAGAGATCATCTCGGTGCGCTCGTTGCGCTCGCGGACGATGTCCTCGGAGAACAGCTCCTGCAGGAACGTCGAGATGCGCGTCCCATCGGTGGTGGGCGCATGCGCCGCGAGCCACGTCTGGAGAGCGATGCGCATCTCGTCGCAGTCCTTGTAGCGATCCTCTTTTTTGCTCGCGAGCGCTTTGACGCAGATCTCGTCGAGCTCGACGGGCACGCGCGGCGCGCGCTTGGACGGGCGCATCACCTCGGGGTTCTTCGCGCGCGTCAGGAGATCCTGTGGCTGGTCCTTACCCGGAGGGAACAGCTGGCGACCCGTGAGCAGCTCCCACAGGACGATCGCGGACGCGTACATATCGCTGCGTCCATCGAGCTTTTCGCCGCGCGCCTGCTCGGGCGACATATACGCGACCTTGCCGTAGATGATGCCGGGCGCGGTCTTCTCGAGCTTGAGCGTCGATGATGCGAGACCGAAGTCGGTCAGCTTCACTTCGCCGGTGTACGAGACGAGAACGTTCGGCGGCGAGATATCGCGGTGGACGAGGTTGAGCTCGGGATAGGAGTGCGCGTACGCGAGACCGCGGCACAGCTCCTTCGCGATGTAGACGGCGATATCGATGGGGAACGCGACCTGCTTTTTTGCGCAGCGGTTCCACACGGCGCGGAGGTCGCGCCCCTCGACGAAGTCCATCGCCAGGAACAGCTCACCGCCCACCAGGCCGGCGTCGAACACCGGGATGAGGTTGCCGTGCGACAGCTTGACGACAACTTTCGCTTCATCGCGGAATCGCGCGACGTACTCGGCATCCGCCAAGTGCGGCAGCACGGTCTTGATGACCATGAGGCGCTCGAGGCCACGGTCGCCGCCGACCGCGAGGTAGAGCGCGCCCATGCCTCCCTGAGCCAGGGGACCCAGCAAGTGATACTTGCCGAATTTCCTGGGATAATGCTCCAAATCTCCCTCGTGGAGCGCCACGCAGCGTCGAAGCTACCACGCGTGAAAACCGGCTACCAATCGGTGGCGTCAGGTTGAGATGAAGAGATTGGTCGGTCGCGATTGGGGAGCGATCTGATTGAAGGTGCGTTTTGAAGCACCTACGATGCAGGTCCCTGCAGCGCTGTGCTGCGGGGTAAGGGGTACACGTACATGGCCGGCGAGTCCGTGCTCGTGATCGATGACAGTCCGACCATCACGAAGGTGGTCCAGCTGGTTCTGACCAAGGCCGGATATCAGGTCGAGACCGCGCCCGACGGGGAAGCTGGTCTGGCGGCCGTCCGCGCCAAGCGACCGGATCTCATCCTTCTCGACTTCGTGATGCCCCGCATGAACGGCTACCAGTTCTGCCGCGAGCTCGTCGCGGATCAGAAGCTGCGCGACATCCCCGTCGTGTTGATGTCGGCCAAGGGCGACCAGGTCGGCGAGCGCTTCGTCAAGGTCATGGGGATCGTCGACTACATTACGAAGCCGTTCTCGCCCGAGGCCATCACGGCTGTCGTGCAGCACACGATCGGCAAGTACGGCACGACGCGCGCTGGCGAGGAGGACAACCCGTCGCTCGTGACGGGCGAAGATCTCGCCGCGACCGACGATGCGGATCGCACCGGCGCCCGCAGTGCGGCTCTCGCGAACCTCCGCCACGAGATCACGGACTCGATCGCGGCGCGCATCTCGGCGCTGTTCTCGCTCGCGCAAGACAGCGAGGATCCCGACGCCAAGATCACGACGGATGCGGCAGCGATCCGCGGCGCGGCGCAGTCGGCGCTCGACGACATCTCGCTCTCGCGCATCTTGTCGACGGTCGATATCTCGCTGTTCGCCGAGAACACGCCCGGCCTCCGCGGCGATCTGCGCGTCGTTCCGCTCGCGGAAGTGCTGCAGCTGTTGGACGTCCAGGAGCAGAGCGGCATCCTCACCGTCGAGCGCAGTGGTGCGAAGGTCGAGATCTACTTCCGTCGCGGCCGCGTAGATCAAGCGACGGCCGATGGCGTTCCCGAAGAGTTCCTGCTCGGTCGCTTCGTGATCGATGCAGAGCTGATGACCCGCGGGGACTTCGAGAGCTTCCTCGAGTCGCGCGCGACCAAGACGGGCCCGATGGGGCGCCTCATCGGAAACCAGATGGTCAAGATGGGCCTCCTCGCGGAGAACGATCTGAAGGCGGCGCTCACGCGTCAGTCGAGCGAGCTGATCTACGAGATCCTGCGCTGGCGCCACGGTCGGTTCCGGTTCGCCGCGGGCCTCGAGCTACCGCCGTCGGTGATCGACGCCGCGCTCGGCCTCGACGTGGAAGCGGTCCTCATGGAGGGCTACCGCCGCGTCGACGAATGGCACCTCATCGAGCGCGCGATCGACAACTTCGATGTCGTGTTCCTGCGCAACGAGGACTCGGTGGCTCAGATGGGCCGCGGGCGCCTCACGCGCGAGGAGCTCGCCGTGCTCGAGCTGGTCAACGGCAAGAACACGGTGAAGGACATCATCCGCAAGTCGCGGATGGGTAGCTTCGAGGTCAGCAAGATGCTGTACCGCTTGCTGAGCATCAAGCTGGTCCGGCGCCGCGTCCTACCTGTCGCGGTGTAGCGAGGTACGCTTCAACCTCGCCGGGCGAGGAACGCGGACCGCGCGGAACGCGGCAGAGCCACGAAGTACGAAGGCACGAAGAACATCTGTGCCTCGCCGGGCGGGCTGCACGGATCGGATCTTTTTGAATTGGCCTTTGCGTCTCCGCGTCTTCGCGGTGCTCTGCCGTACGCCGCGATCCACGTCCCTGCGTCCTAGCGAACCAACGTGAACGCCCGCCGCCGTCACCTGCAGGGGGGCCACAGGTGACGGCGACAGACGGGGGAGACTTTAGCTACGTCGGCGGCGGCGACGGAGCAGCAGGCCGAGTGCGCCGAGCGAGAGCACGATGCCGCTGTACGGCTTGGCGCCGACCGAGCAGCAGCCGTTGTCCGCGATGGTGCTGTCGTCCGGGGGACAGGTGTCGTCGACGGTGCAGTCGGTGCGCGGCTTCGCGGCGACGATGCAGACGTCATCGACAGTCCAGCCGCCGTACGCTTGACCCTGATCGGAGGTGAGCTGGAACTTCAGCTTCACCGTCGGGCTGGCCGCGGCCTGCGCCGAGAGGTCGATGTCGTGGAACGCCCACTCGTGGTCGACGCTGGCGGTACCGGGTTCGTCGCCGCTCGGCGAGCTCGTCGAGTTGCTCCACACCTGCTGGCCATTCGCGAACACCGCGGCCTCGTCGTACGCCGAATCCTCGACGCCGAGCCAGCGGTAGTACTGCAAGCGCACGCTGGTGTGGCCCTGGAGATCGATGTCCGGCGACTCCGCCCACGTGCTGATGTTGTTGCGGTACATGCCGTCTTTATCGAGGTCGATGCCGAGGACATTGGTGCCGCCGTGCGCTGTCCTGGGATCACCGCCGAGGCCCATCGGCGCACCGACCTCCCACTCGTCGCGGTCGACGCGGGTCGCGCTGTGCGTCCAATCGGTGCCGCCGTCTTCGAAGCTCGCGCACCACAGCTGATCGACGTCGCCGACGTAGAACTCGTAGAACGGGATGCCCGGGTTCTCGGGGTAGACGATCTTCCCGCCATCGCTCGTCGTGACGGTGACCTGGTACTGGATCACCGAACCGTCCGCTTGCGTCGGCATCGCGCCAGCCCACGTCGACGAATCCGTCGAGGTCATGTCGACCGTCTGGAACTGGCCGCCCTTGGTGCGCCACTGCATCTTTGCCGTGGCAATGCTCGGCGGCGCGCAAGAGGTCTGTAGCGGAACGCCTGCGGTGAACGAGACGTTGAAGCCGTCGCGCGCCGGTTCGGAGAGGTTGAGCGTCGTGCGCGGATCCGCGAGACCGTGCGCGGCCCACGCGCTGTAGATCTCGCAGTAGTTCGGCGTACCGTTCGTCAGATCGCCGTCGTCGTCGTCGGTGACGAGTGCTTCGACATACGACGTGAGCTCGTCGACCGAGCGCTGTAGCGTGCCGTAGTAGATCTTGCGCGCCTGCGCATCGCCGGCGTCCTCGCCGAGCTTCGCGATGAGGCCCTTGCGCATGTCCCAGTACGTCTCGCCGATGATCTCGCCATCGTCGTGGACTTCCCCCGTCCAGTTGTCGGGATAGCGCTTCTCGAGACCATCGGGATCGAGATCGCGCAACGCCTCTGTCGTGAAGAAGAAGCCGCGGCCCATGCCGTGGTCCTTCGTCATGAACGCCGCATTCATGTCGGCGACGCCCTCGGACATGTGGCCGTCGAACTGACCGACGCCGGGGATGATCGACTGGTTGTGAATCGAGTGACCGAACTCGTGATAGACGACGTCCGCGATGCGGCCCGTGTTCTGACACGCGAGACCCGTCGTTCCCGTCGTACCACCACCGGGACCCACGGCCTTGGCTTTGAAGAAGTGGATGTCGTCGCCGGTCGAGAACGCGTTGCAGGTGTCGTCCTCGTTCACGTTCACGGACAGCTGCTCGTCCCAGTACGCGAGGCCCGGGTTGTAGTGCGTGCGTGCGAAGGTCTTCGCCTGCGTCGCGAACACGAACGCGCTGATCTGCGCGTCGCCGAACTCCTCGGTCGCGTGGCTCCACGTGACATCGGCGCCGTCCGTGAGCGGAAGCGAATCGCTGAGCGCGCCACCGAGAACACTCGTGACCTTGATGTACGTGCCGCTGAGGTGGGGCGCGACCGTGACCGCGCCACTTGCCCACGTGAGCACGCCGTCCGCGTTGGCCATCGTCGACACGTTGTCGACCATGTGCTCGACGTTGCCGACGACCTTGCCGCCTCGCGTGCCGTACGACGGCGAGCGATCCGGCGCATCGAACAACACGCGACCCGTCGCGAACATCAGCTCACTCTGACGGGCGATCGGCACACCGGTGACGGCATCCATCCACACCGTCCAGCGACCATCGCCGAGGCGCGCCGCCTGCACGGAGAGCTGGTCCGCGAGGCGATAGGTGATACCGCCTGCATTCGCCGGACGCACCGAAGGAACGATCACGCGCTCCACGGGCACCGAGCGCACCGTGACGTCGTGGCCGTCGACGGCGAGCCACGCCCGCGCGCCCGCTTCGAGCGCTGGGAGATCGATCGCACGTGGCGTCGCGGCGATGGAGACGTTCGGTAGTGCCGTCGAACCGACCATCACGACGCGATCGTTCTTGAACGACACGCTGACGGTGCCGCCGAGAACGCGTACGCCGCCAATGCGTTGTTCGAAGCCAATGCTCCGGACATCGCCCTCGGGCGAGAGCTGGTTCGCGACCAGCGTGAGATCCGCCATCGTCGCGCCGGGCGCGAGAAGCGCGAGGTGCTGCGAGATGAATGCGCGCGCAGCTTGCTCCGCCGCAGCGGGATCCTGCATCGCGCCGGGCGCGGCGACACCAGCACCCCACATACGGACGGGCACGCCGGTGACGTCGTCGATCATGCCCGTCCAGCCGGGCAATCCGATCGGAGCGAACTGGTCCTTGCGAGACCAGCGCACGGAGCGATGCGAACGAGGAGCGGTGCTCTCGTTCGCGTTGACGACGCGATCCTCGCGGTTCTTCGACCGGACGACGGCGCCGCTGGTTCCGACGATGCTAGCCGACAGCGCGGCCGCGAGACCGATGGTGCGTAGACGCATGAGCCCTCCCATGAATGCGCCGTATCAAACTCCTCGCGGAGCAAACCGCCAACCGCTCCGACATGACATCTCCCGTCACGGCTGCGATGTCCGCGAGCATCACCCCGCAGTGGCTGCAACAGTTGGAAACACGTGTTTCCACGAGGGAAACAGTCCCGGGACGATCCTCAACGCGCTGCGAAAATCGCGCGTGCCTCGACGATGTCGTGGCGAATTTGCGCGAGCAGCGGCTCGACGCCCGTGTACGCAACCTCGTCGCGGAGACGCGCCACGAACGTGGTCCGCACGTGGCGGTTGTAGAGATCTCCGTCGAAGTCGAGGAGGTGCACTTCGAGCACGAGCCCGCCCTGCGTGACGAACGTAGGGTTCGTTCCGAGGCTCGCGACGCCTTGGCGCTCCGGCCCGCCTTCGACGCTCATCGTCACGGCGTAGATGCCGGGGGCGATGATCAGGTCCGAGCCCGGCGCGATGTTCGCCGTCGGAATTCCGATCGCGCGACCGCGCTTGGCGCCGTGCACGACCGACCCGTCGATATCCCACGGACGGCCCAGCATCGCCTCCGCCTTGGCGAGCTCACCCCCCTTGAGATAGGCGCGGATCTTTGTCGAGCTCGCGATCTCGCCCGCCACTTCGATCGGAGGCACAACGGCGCACGGAACGCCGAGCTCGGCGGTGTGCGTACACAGCGTCTCGGTCGATCCGCTCCGCGCGCGACCGTACGTGTAGTCGTAGCCAACGACCACCGCCCTCGCGCGCAGCGCCTTCAACAGAATCTCGTCGACGAACGGTGCGGCCTCGCGCGCCGCGTACTCGCGCGTGAACTCCTCGATGACGACGGCATCTGCACCGGCCGCCGCGAGCAGCTCGAGTCGCCGGGCGAGCGACGCGATCTGGAACCGCGGAGCCGTGGCGGTCAGCACGGCCGACGGATGCGGATCGAACGTCAGCGCGACGACCTTGGTCCCCTTCCCCGCCGCCGTCGCCATCTCGCGCGCGCGATCGATCAGCGCTCGGTGCCCGACGTGCACGCCGTCGAAGTTACCGATCGCGACAGCGGCGCCCGACCACGCAGGGCAATGCGCATGACCGCGAACGACATCCACGCGCCGACGCTACCGTATTGATGGCGCTATCGCGAGGCTTGCGACGTGCGCGCGACGGCTGGGTGCTCGATCGCGGACCACGCGGGAACCGTGAGCACGAGCGCGGCGACGGCCGTGCCCGCGATCGCTTGGCCGGAAGCGAGGCGAATCAGCCCTGCCAGGCGACCGACCGCGAAGCCTGCGAGCAGCGCGACGAGGCCGACGACGGGCACGGTCACGCTGCCGGACCGGAGCCCCACGAGGACCGCCGCAGCGAGAGAGATCGCGATCGAGAGCTCCGCGTGGCGAGGTTTTGCGACCGAGGATCCGCCGGCGACCGCGGCCACCGCTGTGAACGGGCCGACCGCCGCGACGAGCATCGCGAGCCAGTCGATCGGGCTCACGCCGGCACGCCGCGCGCCGAACCACTCGCTGCCGAGCGCCGCGAACCGGCCGTGCGCCGCGAGTCCGGAGACGATCGCCACGAGCACCATCAGACCGCCCGCGATCGGAACGGCGACAGCCCACCGCGGTCGCTCCCACGGCGCCGTCATCAGCCGGGCGCCCGCGAGCGGGACCAGCGCGACGAACGACGGATCCATGACGGCCGCCACCGTCGCAGGCAGCAGGGCGACGAGCGGTGAGGTCGACGGACGCGCGAGCTCGACGACGGTCCACGCCAGCGCGGCCACCGCGATCAATGCGCGTGCATTCTCGACCCCGACGCCCATCTGAAACACGGTCGCGACGAACAACAGAGGTGCGAGCACCGCCCCCACGAGCGACGCCGGCGAATCCCCGGCGAGGGCGCGCACGCACGCAGCCATCGCCGCTCCGGCTGCACCGCACCCGGCGATCACGACAGGAACGGACACTGGGTTGACGCCCGCGACCGCCGCGAGCCCCGCACCCGCGCCCGCGCAGACCGCGCCGAGCGCAGGAATGACGAGCCACGACCGCATCGACCACGAGCCTATGGAGGTTGCCCGACCGGGGCCAATTTCGGGCTCTGCTATCGCGGTACGCCCGGGCCGGGGAAACCGTCACTTCGATAGGTCGAACAGCCACGAACGCAAACGTGTCTCTCGGGACCGAACCTCGTGCTTCGTGGCTGCCTTCACGCGACAGTGAACGAGCGGCGCCGAGCGGTGCGTGCCCTCCCAGAGCCACAAAGGCACGAAGGCACGAAGGATCGCAACCCCGCCGGGCGGGCTGCGTGGTTCCGGGCGGAAGCGATGCGGGAACGTGAATGCGCTTGGCGCTCGGCGTTACAATTTCGGCCGGGAACCTGCTGCGCATGCCGGACGATGTTTTGCCGACGGCACCAGGTGCCGGCCTGCGCGTGAAAGCGTCGCGGTTACTGCTCGCAGGTGCGGCGTGTGTGGGTGCACTCGTCGCGGGGGCGATCGACGCGCACGGGGTCAGCGGCATCGACCAGGTCGCGGCGATCGGGTTCGCGGCCGTCGAGCTGGTCCCGGTGTTCTTCGTCGCGTGCGCGATCGCGCGGCTCGCCTGGCGCAGCTGGGGCGTAGGCACGTGGCCCGCGGCCCCGCCCGACCGCCCGGCCAAGACCAAGCGTGAGGTCGCGGCCAAGGACGAGCGCGATGGGCGCTACGACGCGTGGCTCGGCGGGTTTTCGGCGGCGGTCTTCACCCTCGCGATCGGGGCAGCCGCGTTCGCATGGCTGACGTTTCGCGGCACCTGGCTGCTCGCGAGCTGGACGCAGTTCAAGCCCAATGTCGTGACGCTCGCGCAGCCCGTGATCGCCGTCGCGAGTGCGCTGATGCTGACGCTCGTCGCGATTCCCGTGCAGCGCGTGCTCGCCGGTTGGCTGCGTGCGTGGGGCGCCAAGCGCCGCGCAAAGGGCAAGCCGCGCGTGCTGAGCGTTCCGCGCGTGATCGCTCTCCCCATCGTGATCGGGCTCGGTGCGACCTGGGCGATCTGGAGATTTGTCGTCGCGCCGCGCCTGATGCCGCAGGAGCTCGCGACGCGGGGAGCACTCGGGCCCGTGTGGCGCGCGGGCGGATGGATCGCCGGCGCGATCGCGGCGTGGTGGATGCTGCGCGCAGCAACGCCCGCGAGGCGAGTGATCGCGGCCGTCAGCATCGCGCTCGTCCTGGTGAGCGCGGCCACGGCAGTGATCACGGCGAAGGGTCGCCCCAAGAGTGCACTCGCGGTGTGGGCGCACCACGGGATCGCCGGGCACGTGCTCGAGCGCATGTTCGACCTCGAGACTATCCGCGACCGCTACGCGCATGCGTTCGCACCGGTCAAGGCGAAGAGCGTCGAGCGAACGCACGACGTGGTGCTGCTCGTCGTCGACGGGATGCGAGCGGATCGCACGTCGCCGTATCACGGGCCGGCCGCGATGCCGCTGCTTCGCGAGGTGAGCGCGCGTGGCTCGACGTACGAGTGGGCGTTCGCGCCGACGTCGGCACGGAGTCCAGCACTCGCGAGCTTGCTCGTCGGACTCGACAGCGAGCAGCTACGGGGCGACGTCTCGACGCCCAAGGGCATCAAGCAATGGAACGCCGCTGGCGGCCGCGGGATCGGCGCCGACGACGAGCTGTGGTTGGACCCGCGCCACATCACGCTCGCCGATCGACTGCGCGCGGCGGGCTACGAGACCACGCTGTTCGCGACCGACCGCGATCTGTTCGAGCGCGGAGCCAAAACGGGGCTCGCGCGCGGGTTCGAGACGGTGGGAATTGGTGACGACAGCAACTCGACGATGAGCCGCGCCGTCGCGTTTCTGCAGAACCACGACAAGGATCCGACGCGGACGCGACCGCTGCTGCTCGTCATCCAGATCGACGAGCCTCGCGAGTGGATCAAGACGGGCGCGGATCAGCCGAGCGCGTTCGTCGCGTACGACAAAGCGCTGACGGCGACGGATGCGCTGCTCGGGCAGCTCATCGTAGTGCTCTCGCAACGCCCACCGACGCAGGCGCCGATCTTCGTCGTGGCGGGCGCGTTCGGCCAGGGGCTCGGCGATCACGCGCAGCGCACGGATGGCACCGATCTCTTCAACTCGCAGACGCGCGTCGCGCTCGTGATGACGGGCCCCGGCATTCCGCCGGTGGAGATCGCGGTCCCGACGAGTACGGCGAGCATCGTCGCGATCGTGCTGCGACTCGCGGGCTTTGACTATCCCGCCGTGACCGCGAGCTCCGTGCTCATGGTGCTCGCGGGTGACCCGTCACGCGCCGCGATCGTCGAGGATGGTTGGAAGTTGATCGAGACGGGGAACACGTCCGAGCTGTTCGACATCGAGAAGGATCCGTACGAGCGCGCGAACGTGCTGCACGATCACCTCGACGTGGCGGCGAAGCTCTCGAGTCATCTCGGCGAGCAGCGCCGCGCAGCGACAACCGCGCCGTTCTAGTGACAACGTGGGTCGCTCTAGTGACAACGTGGGTGACCCAGAGCCACGAAGGACGAAGGCACGAAGACGGGTTCGGGGAGGCGTGACGGAGAAGAGGAAGAGAACCGCGAAGACGCTAAAAAATGGGTTGGGTGGGTTGGGTTGGGTTGGGTTGGGGCGCCCAAACAGAAAATATCCTTCGTGCCTTCGTTCTTCGTGGCTCTCCGTTGGAAGACAGCCCGCGTCGCTCGCCCGGCGAGGTCGAACAATCCACCCGCCGCTGGGTGCAACGCAGCTCGCCCGCGCGGCCTCCGTAACCCGAGCTAGTTCGGCGAGGCTGATCGATCTTAATCACACACGGTCGCGTCGAAGTCGCCGTCGAACATTGTCCCGCCGACGTCGATCTCGAACGTGCCGGCGACGCAGCCGCCCGCGTAGGTGATGGTCATGGTGCCGGTCGGCGCCAGGAGATCGGTGCCGTCGGAGTCCTCGATCAGCGCGGAGACGCGCGGCGCATCGGTCGGGCACACGAGCGCACCGGGCGCGACGACCTCGAAGTCGCCGGCCGCGGGCGTATCGCAGAGCGCGAACACGAGACGCCGGCCGGAGGTGCCGGGCTGACCACACGAGCCGGTCGACTCGTCGAGGACGATCGCGAGCTGCGCGCCACCGAGTGTCGGCGGCGTGAGGAGAACCGCGGCGCGCTGAAAATCGCCGAACGGTGCGCCACCGACCTGCCCTGATCCGGATCCCGCCGACGCCTGCGCGTGCCCGTCGGGATCACAGCTGGAGTCCGCGTCGTCACCACCGCATGCTGCGAGCGCGAGAACGAGGACAACAGCGATCCGCATGCGCGGACTGTACGCTCGCTCGGCGGTTCACTTGAAGCGAATCGCGAGGTGGATCTCGCCGAGGTCGGTGGGGAACGCCGGCGCGATCCACGCGGAGATGGCGCGCGTGAGGCACCGCTTGATGACCTGCTGAGCCGCGGGCGTGGTGCCGTCGCCGCTCGCGCTGTGGAACTGCCACGCGGGGAGCCAGATGCGCGTCTTGCCGTGCCGCTCGTCGAGAACGAGGCGCATGGTCTTCGCTCCACATGCTCCGAGAGCCTGGCGATGGTCGCCGTCGAGGAGCTTGGCGAGCGCAGCCGGCAGATCGCGCCACTCCCCGAACGGGGACGGCGCTGCGCCAACGGTATGACCGAGCCACAACTCCTCGACTTCCGCGGGCAACGGCGGCAGTGCGATCGCGACTGACTCCTTCATCAGACAGCGGTCCTCCGGCGTCAGCCCGAGGATGCCAACTTCGGCCGGTAGCGGCATGCCCGCCCGCGATGAACCGGTCTTCGCATCACGGACGACGGCGATCGGGATGCGCAGCGGTGTCTTCGCCTTGTGGCACGCGAGGAGCACCGGATCCACCTTCGCCATGGCGTCGCCGAACAGCGTCTCGGTGTCCGACCAATCGGCGTCGGCGTGCGCGACCGACGGCAACGCCAGGGCCAGCATGAACAGGGACGCGCGAAGAACGGTCATCCCGGATATGTCAGTGATGAACCGAAAGGTGTCGCGCTATTTGCGGCGGAGGGCGCGGCGGAGGAATGCCTGCGCCTCGGGGAGGCCAACCGCCGCAGAAACACCGAGGTAGATGACGCCGAACGTGGCGATCGCTGCTCCCGAGCAGATGATCCGGCGCAGATGCAGCGCGTGGGCGGCGTAGTCGACGCCGTAGCCCGCAGAACCCGCGAGCGCAGCGATGGCGAGCGCGGCAAGGCCAAGCTGCGTCGGCAACTTCACGGGCCCGATGCGCTTGCGCAGCCAGTGCACGAGCAGCATCAGCTCGACCCAGGCCGCAAAGCCGGCGCTCGCGGTAAGACCGAACGCGCCCCACACGGCGTCGTAGCCAAACGCATCGCGCAGCGGCATCGCGAGCAAGTACCCGGCGACGCCGGTGATCGAGACACGAACGAGCGCGGCGTAGAGCGGGCGGCGCGGATCTTTGAGCGCGTAGAACGCACTGCCAATGAGTCGCCCCTGCGTGCCGGCGGAGAGGCCGATCGCGGAGCCGGAGAGAACGATCCAGACGATGCGCGTGTCGGCAGGACCGAACCGACCGCCTTCGAACAGCAGCGATACGATCGGCGCACCGATCGCGACAAAGGCGATCGCCGACGGCACGACGAGGAACACCACGCGGCGTAGCGCGGGCTCCAACCTCGCGCGCAACGCCGCCGCGCGCTCTTCCGCGCCGCCCGTCGCGGACGACATCTCGGGAAGCTCCGCGGCGGAGACCGCCATGCCGAACAGCGAGATGGGCAGCATGTAGAGCACTTGTGCGTTGCCCATCGCCGCGACGATGTCGGCGCCGAGGTAGCTCGCGAGCGCGAGATCGATGAAGCCGCTGATCTGCACGCTGCCGCGACCGACGAGGATCGTGCCGAACGCGCGGATCGTCTCCTGGACGCCGCGATCCTTCACCGCGAGCGATGGTTTGAACCCCCGTAGCACGGCGAGCACCGTCGGAACTTGCACGAGGAACTGCGCCGCGGCGCCGATGACGGATCCCCACGCGAGCCAGATGGCGATGTCATCGCTATGTCCGGAGAACCGGCGGCCAGCGACGATCGCGGCGCCGATGATGGCGGCGCTCCACAGCACCGGCGAGACGTACGAGAGGAAGAATCGGCGGTGCGAGTTCAGGACGCCGAGACACCACGCGCTCATCACGAGCAGCGCGGTGCCGGGGAAGATGATGCGGACGAGCGTAACGGTCAGCTCGCGCTTCTCCGGTTCGAAGCCACCCGCAAGCAACCCGACGAGCGGTCCCGCCAAGGAGACGCCGATCGCTCCGAGCACGAGCGCGAGCAACGCCATCAGCGTGCCGATCGTGCGCGCGACACGTTGGGCATCCTCCTCGCGGCCTTCGGCGAGCAGGTGCGAGTACGTCGGGATGAACGACGCCGAGAGCACGCCTTCTCCGAGCAGGTTCTGCAGGATGTTTGGAATGCGCAGCGCAGCCGTCAATGCGCCCGCCGCGCCGCCCTGCCCGAGATAATGCGCGACCGCTCGCACGCGGACGAGCCCGGCAATCTTGGAGAGGAAGATGCCTGCCCCGACCGCGAGCGCGCCACCGCGACTCGGCTTGGGGGCTACGGGATCGGACATCAAGGGATTGTTCTCGCGGGAAGCTTCCCGCGGCAACATTCGTTACAAACGCACCATGGCGAATGCGTGTTCGGGGTGTGGGACGATTTTGGCGGATACCGACGTCCTTTATACGGCGGATGCGCGGATCACGTGCGCGAAGTGCTTCGCGCAGGCGGATCTCGTCGAGACGGACAAGCGCGCGGGTCAAGGCATCAAGGCGGCCGCGTTCTCCGCGTTTGGCCTGACCCTTCTGTCGTTGGTGTTCAATCCGTTCTTCATCTGCAACATCGGCAGTGCGATCACCGCGGTTGGCGTCATCGCATCGTTGTTCCGCAAGGGTGACGAGCGCTTCACGAAGCACATCGCAGGGTGGAAGCCGATCCTGCTCGGAATCTGCGGCATCGTCCTACTCTGGGACGCGTACGTGCTCTACGTCATCGTCCGCGTCGGCGCTTTCGTAGCGACCCACCACTGAGCCCTGATTAGTACTGCCCCCGTCGGGCTTCCATGCACCGGCGGCCATGTCATGATGTGCCCGCAGTGAGCTCCGGGTCGGGAACAACGCCAAAAGCGATCGGGAGGTATCAGATCATCGATCGCCTCGCCGTCGGCGGTATGGCGGAGCTGTTCAAGGCCACGCTGACGGGCCAGCACGGCTTTGAAAAGCTGGTGGCGATCAAGAAGATCCTGCCTCACCTGGCCACCGACAAGTCGTTCGTGGAGATGTTCATCGACGAGGCGCGCCTGACCGCGCAGCTGGATCACCGGCACATCGTCCAGGTGTTCGAGCTCGGCACCGATGCCGACACGCCGTACATCGCGATGCAGTACGTCGATGGACTCGACGTGCTCGCGCTCCTCCGCGAGTGCGCCCGCGTGCAGATCCGGCTCGTCCCCGAGCTGTGCGCGCTGATCGCTCGCGACACGCTCGATGCACTCGACTACGCGCACAACGCCGTCGACACGAGCGGCCGCCCGCTCGGCATCGTTCACCGCGATATCTCGCCGGGCAACGTGCTGCTGTCGTGGCGCGGCGACGTGAAGCTCACGGACTTCGGCATCGCGCGTGCTGCGGAGCGCCGCCACAAAACGGAGGCCGGCACGCTCAAGGGCAAGTACGGCTACATGTCGCCCGAGCAGGTCTCGGGGGGCGAGATCGATCCGCGCAGCGACATCTTCGCGGTCGGCATCCTCCTCGCCGAGATGGTCATGGCGCGGCGCCTGTTCACCTCGACGAACGACCTGGACATCCTGCTGATGGTCCGCGACGCGCGACTCGATCGTCTGCACAAGTACGCGGCCGAGTTCCCCGTCGAGCTCCGCGTGCTCACGACACGCGCGCTGCAGCGCCGCCCCGAGGATCGCTGGCAGAGCGCCGCGCAGTTCCGCGATGCGATCGACGAATGGATCCGCCGCACGAGCGGAGTCGGGCCGCGCGACCTCGCGCAGCTGATCGGCGCCGTGATGAACGCGCCCACCGCTGATCTCGAGCCGCACCAGCGCGCGACCTCGGCCGTGCCCGACGCCGTCGATCCAGAGGTCGGCCTGTCTGGACCGAACACGCGGATGTCGCTCGCCAGGGCCGAGGCCGAGGCCGCCGTGGCACGCGCCGCATACATCTCCAACGCGGGGATTCCGACGGGTGTCGCCGGCGACGAGCGCTCGAGCGGCACGATCACCGTCGACGAGGATGACGTCGCGTCGGAGCAAGTCACCGCCGAGCAACCGTCGGGCCCGCGCGAGATCACCGAGATCCGCGAGCTCCCCGTGATGAAGCTGCTCTACCGCCTCGCCAAGACCAAGGCGACGGGCCTGCTCAAGCTCGAGGGTCGCGCAGGCGTGCTCAAGGAGGCGTACATCCTCGACGGGCAGCCGCTGTTCGTTCACTCCAACGTCGAGAGCGAGCGCCTCGGCGCGTTCCTGATCATGGAAGGCGCATTGACGCCGCAAGCACTGCAGCGCGCGCTCAGCGTCATGCACCACTTCGGCGGCCGCCTCGCCGACACGCTCGTCGGTCTCGACATCCTCGATCCGCTCGAAGCGTATCGCCTGCTCGCGAAGCAGGTCGCCGCGAAGCTCATGGAGACCATGTCGTGGGCCAAGGGGCGCGCGACGTGGACACCGCGCCATCCCAACCCGTGGAAGGCGCGCTCGCTGCATCTCGATGCCTATCGCGTGATCGGCGCCGGCACGGCGGGCCTCGCGCAGTCGATGATCGACGAGTGGCTGACCACTCACTCCAATGCGTTCATCGTGCGCGAGCCAGTGCCCGACACGGAGCTCGTGCAGTTTGGACTCGGCGACGCGCTCATGCGCGTCTACAGCTTGCTCGATGGACGGACGCGGCTCGGGGATCTGGCGAACAAGGTGCGCTCCGCGGAAGCGCGTCTCAATCTTTTGCGGTTGACGTACCTGCTCGTGCAGACCGATAACGCTCGGCTCTCGTAGTGTCCGCGCTCCTCACTGTTCAAGGCCTCGAAAAGCGCTACGGCACCCGCCGTGTGCTGGACGGTGCATCGTTCGCGATTCACGAGCGCGACCGCGTCGGCATGATCGGCGCGAACGGCGCGGGCAAGACGACGCTGCTCAAGATGCTCGTCGCGCGCGCGATGGGCGTGGATGACGCGACGCTCGTTCCCGACGCCGGCCTCATCACGTGGCGCAACGGGCTCACGCTCGAGTACGTCGCGCAGGAGCCGCCGCTCCATCCCGAGAAGACCGTCGCCGAGACGCTCGCCCGCGACAACGTCGAGGAATACGAGATCGCGTCGATCGCGAACGCGCTGCAGCTCCCACCCATGACGTCCACGATCGGCACGCTCTCGGGCGGAGAGCGCCGGCGCATCGCCCTCGCGCACGCCCTGCTCGGCCGCTCCGACGTGCTCGTCCTGGACGAACCGACGAACCACCTCGACACACCGACGGTCGAGTGGCTCGAGCAGAAGCTCTCGAGCTGGCCCGGCGCGCTGATCGTCGTCACGCACGATCGGTACTTCCTCGATCGCGTCGCCACGCGCATCCTCGAGGTCGATCGCGGCAAGGTCTACTCCTACGAGGGCGACTACGCGGAATTTCTGTTGAAGCAAGCAGAGCGGTTCTCCACGGAGAGCGAGGCCGAGTACCAGCGCGTGTCGTTCATCCGCCGCGAGATCGAGTGGATCCGCCGCGGCGCCCCTGCTCGCTCGACCAAGGCCAAAGCCCGCATCGATCGCTTCGACGCACAGGTCGCCGCTGCGCCGACCGATAACGACAAGCGTCCCGAGAAGCTCGCACTCCAGCTGCCGACCGGCCCGCGCCTCGGCTCGACGATCGTCGACCTCAAGGGCGTCGGCAAGTCGCTCGGCGGTAAGCAGCTTTTCAGCAACTTCACACTCAACATGAAGCCGGGCGATCGCCTCGGCATCGTCGGCGCGAACGGCGCGGGCAAGACAACGCTGATCCGCACCATCCTCGGCGTGCTCCAGCCCGACACCGGCACCGTCAACGTGGGCCCGAACACGCGCCCCGCGTACCTCGAGCAAGGACGCAGCGAGCTCCGCGATGATCTTACCGTCCTCGAGGAGGTCGGCGACGGCTACGACTTCGTCGAGCTGCCCGACGGCAAGGTTCACGTCCGCGGCTTCTTGCGCATGATGTCGTTCCCGGACTCGGTCGGCGACACCAAGATCGGCAAGCTCTCCGGTGGCGAGCGCAACCGCGTCCAGCTCGCGCGCTTGCTGCGCCGCGGCGGCAATCTCCTCGTGCTCGACGAGCCGACGAACGATCTCGATCTCCCGACGCTCGGCGCCCTCGAAGAAGGCCTCATTGCCTTCCCCGGCTGCGCGCTGATCGTCTCGCACGATCGCTGGTTCCTCGACCGCGTCGCGACCGCGATCCTCGCGTTCGAGGGTGACGGCCAGGTCACGCTCTACGAGGGCAGCTACTCGTTCTACGCCGAGCGCCGCAAGAAGAAGGCATCGCCCTCCAAGAAGGAGACGAAGCCGCCGCCGATGACCGCCACCAAGACGACGGGCGTCGGCGCGCGCAAGATGACGTTCAAGGAGCGCGCGGAGCTCGCGGGGATGGAAGACGCGATCAGCGCGGCGGAGAAGAAGGTCAACGACCTCGAGACCACGCTCTCCGATCCCGCCGTGTTCAAGGATCGTCCGACCGAAGTGCAGACGCTGGTCGCCGAGCTCGACGCGGCGCGCACCGCGATCGAAGGCTTGTTCGTCCGCTGGGGCGAGCTCGAAGCGATCAACAAAGCGTCGCCGAACTAGCCTCTGCAGTGACCGCGATGCCCTTCTGCAGGGCAGTGCGTTGCAGGCGGCTGCGAGCGTGTCGCTGCGTTGCACCCTGCGTCGCTCATCGAGTGTTCGTCCTCGCCGGGCGAGTACCGAGTCGGAATTACCGCGAAGACGCGAGGACGCAAAACGGGTTGGAACCTCGCCGGGCGAGCGACCGAGTCGGAATTACCGCGAAGACGCGAGGACGCAAAAAGCGGTGGACCTCGCCGGGCGAGCGGCGCGGGCTGTCTCCCAACGGAGAGCCACGAAGAACGAAGGCACGAAGGATATTTTCTGTTTGGGCGCCCCAACCCAACCCAACCCAACCCAACCCAACCCAACCCAACCCAACCCAACCCAACCCAACCCAACCCAACCCAACCCAACCCAACCCAACCC
>DASYDE010000131.1:0-64199 GCA_036499725.1 Kofleriaceae bacterium | reverse complement strand
CTTCATCGCGCCGAGGACGTGGACCTTGTAGACGAGGTCCCAATCCTGCTGGCTCATCTTCTTGAACGAGACATCGCGGAGAATGCCGGCGTTGTTGATGACGACGTCGATCTTGCCGAACGCGTCGACGGCCGTCTTGATGATCTTGTCGCCGTCCTCGACGGAGTCGTAGTTCGCGACGGCCTGACCGCCGGCTGCTTTGATCTCCTCGACGACCTTGTCGGCCGCGCCACCGGACTTGCCTTCGCCGGTGAAGCTGCCGCCGAGATCATTGACGACGACCTTGGCGCCGCGCGAGGCCAGAAGGAGCGCGTGCGCGCGTCCCAACCCACCGCCGGCACCGGTCACCAGGGCAACTCTTCCGTCGTATCGGAGCTCGCTCATTTTTTCCTCGTCCGTTTGAGATTCAGCACCGTCGAGAACACTTGTTTCCAGTCATCGATCAGCGAACCGAGCTGATCACCTTCATCGTGGAGAACGGCCGACATCGCCGTGCCGATCATCAGCTGCAGCGTCATGTCGAGCGCGTGGTTGAGGCCCGGGTGCTCGGCGATGTCCTTGCCGAACAGCGTGCGCGACTGCGCGAAGATGCGATCGCGGAGCGCGACCTCGGCCTTGGCGAGCACGGGGCGCAGCTCTGCATCCGTGCGTGCGGCCGTGCGCAGCTCCATCGCGACCTGAAAGAACGTGCCGCTGAAGCACTGCCAGAGAAGATCGATGACGGCGTCGGTGCGCGCCTTTGCGTTCTTCTCTTCGGGCAGCACGGCCGCGAGCTGCTTCAATTCCCGCGCGCGCATCTCGGCGAGGTGATCGACCGACGCGACCAGGAGCTCCGCCTTGGACGGGAAGTGGTGGAGCAGGGCGCCGCGCGAGACGTCGGCCCGGCGCTGCACCTCGAGCGTCGTCGTGCGCGCGAAGCCCACGTCGATCAGGCTCTCGACGGCGGCGTCGAGCAAGGCGCGTCGCGTTTCATCGCGTCGCTGCTGCTGCGTGCGGGGGGCACGAAGAGCCTCAGGCATCCGTCCGAAGGCGTACCGCTCAAGATACAGTCAGTCAAGACTGTTTGTTCCGGAACCGCTCAGATCTCCGTCGGGAGTGATGTGGCACAGTGCCCGCCGTGAGCTTCGAGACCCGGATCGGCTGGCGGTACCTCTACGGAGGTCAGCGCGATCCGTTGATGTCGAAGCTCGCGATCGGCGCCGGTCTTGTCGCGCTGATCGGCCTCGGCGTCCTCGTCGCGGCGCCCGGTAACCCGATCGGCGTGCTGACATTCGTGCTCGGTCTGCTCATGACCGCCGTGTTCCTCATGCTGAGCGTGTTCAGCGTGTTCACGAGCGTGTCGGTGCTCGGCGTCGCGTTCGGCGTCGCCGCGCTGACGGTCGTGCTCGCCGTGACATCGGGCTTCCAGCGCGAGTTTCGCGACAAGGTGCTCGGCGTCAACGCGCACGTGATCATCACCAAGCAGCAGCAGCTGTTTGGCGGCTACCGCGACATCATGAAGACGGCGCGCGAGATCGATCCGGACGTGATCAGCGCGCAGCCGTTCATCTTTGCCGAGATGCTCGCGACGCGCGGCAAGGGCGAGCTGTCGGGCGTGGAGATCAAGGGAGTCGATCCCATGCTCGTGCGCGAGGTGCTCGACCTCAAGCAACACATCACCGAGGGCTCGATCGATTCGCTCGCTGCGACGGGCGATGTGCCCGGGATCATCGTCGGCAAGGAGCTCGCCCTCAAGCTCAAGGCGAAGCTGGGCGACATCATCACGATCGTCGTCCCGCTGTCGAACATCGACTTCGACACGTTCTCCGCGACGCAGTCCGCGCCGCGCACACGCAGGTTCAAGGTCGGCGGCATCTTCTACAGCGGCTTCGACGAGTACGATCGCCGCCTCGTCTATACGTCGCTCGCCGAGACACAATCGCTCGTCGGGCGCGGGGACGAGGTGTTCGGCGTCGAGCTCAAGATCAAGGACGTCGATCGCGCATCCGAGATCGCGCGCAAGCTCGAGAAGGTCCTGGATTCCGAGTTCACGGTGCAGGACTGGTACGAGCTGAATAAAAACCTGTTCACCGCATTGAAGCTGCAGAAGCTCGTGCTCGTGATCTTGCTGACGCTGATCATCTTGGTCGCGTCGGTGAACATGGTGTCCGCGCTGATCATGATGGTCACCGACAAGACGCGCGAGATCGCGATTCTCAAGTCCATGGGCGCCACCTCGGGCAGCGTGGGGCGTGTGTTCGTCACGATCGGCCTCGTCATCGGCGGCGTGGGCATGGCGATCGGCGTCAGCGTCGGCCTCGCGATGTGCTTCGTGGTCAGCCGCTACGGGTACCGGCTTGACCCCAAGGTCTATCTGATCGACCGACTCCCCATCGACGTCCACCCCATGGAGGTCGTCTTCGTGGCAGCCGTCACCATGGTCGTGGCGGTAATTGCAACGATCGTCCCGGCCACGAATGCGTCCTCACTGCGCCCCGTCGAGGGGTTGCGCTACGACTGAGGGACTGCAATGACATGGGGGTTGTGAGCTTCGAGACCCGTATCGGCTGGCGCTACCTGTATTCGCGGCGCGCTGACGACCTGTTGCTCAAGCTCGCGGGTGGATCTGCGGTCGTTTCGCTCGCAGGTCTCGGCGTGTTGCTCGCGACCGGACCGAGCGTGCTTGGCCTGTTGAGCTTCGTGCTCGGCCTGATCATGACCGCCGTATTCCTGCTGCTCTCGCTGTTCAGCGTGTTCACGAGCGTCTCCGTGCTCGGCGTCTCGTTCGGCGTCGCGGCGCTGACCATCGTCCTCGCCGTCACGACGGGCTTTCAGCAGCAGTTCCGCGACAAGGTGCTCGGCGTGAATGCGCACGTCATCGTGATGAAGGCGCAGGCCACGTTCGACAACTACCGCGACGTCATGAAGACCGCGCTCGAGATCGATCCCGACGTCATCTCGGCCCAGCCGTTCATCTACACGGAGATGCTCGTCACGCGCGGCACGGGTCAGATCGCCGGCGTCGGCGTGAAGGGCGTCGACCCCAAGCTGTTCCGCGGTGTGCTCGATCTGGAGCGCTACATGATCCAGGGCTCCGTCGAGTCGCTCGGTAAGCCGCGCGCAGCCGACGAGCCGCCGCCGCTCATCATCGGCAAAGAGCTCGCGCTCAAGCTCAAGGCAAAGATGGGCGACATCGTCACGATCGTCGTCCCGCTGTCCAACCT
Source organism: Kofleriaceae bacterium (assembly GCA_036499725.1). GTDB lineage: Bacteria > Myxococcota_A > Polyangia > Haliangiales > Haliangiaceae > JABFXX01. The sequence continues at coordinate 60,996 of DASYDE010000131.1, read as the reverse complement.
CGACCTCGACACGTACAAGGCGACGACGACGGGACCGCACACGCAGAAGTACCGGATCTCCGGCATCTTCTACTGCGGCTTCGACGAGTACGACCGGCGCCTCATGTATGCGTCGCTCAAGGACATCCAGGACCTCATCGGGCGCGGCGATCAGGTGCTCGGCATCGAGCTCAAGCTCAAGGACATCGATAAAGCATCCGAGGTCGCGCGCAAGCTCGACCACAAGCTCGGTCCGCCCTACCAGGTCCAGGACTGGTACGAGCTGAACGAGTCGTTGTTCACCGCACTCAATCTGCAAAAGCTCGTGCTCGTCATTCTACTGACGCTGATCATCTTGGTCGCCTCGGTGAACATGGTGTCCGCGCTGATCATGATGGTCACCGACAAGACGCGCGAGATCGCGATTCTCAAGTCCATGGGCGCCACGTCAGGCAGCGTCGCGAAGGTGTTCATCGTCGTCGGCCTCGCCATCGGCGGCGTCGGTATGAGCGTCGGCGTGCTGATCGGCCTGGCGTTCTGCTTCGTGGCCTCGCGGTACGGCTACCACCTCGATCCCAAGGTCTACTTGATCGACCGCTTGCCGATCGATGTGCACTTCTTCGAGGTCGGCCTCGTGTGCGTCATCACGCTCGTGATCTCGATCCTCGCGACCATCGTTCCTGCATGGAACGCGTCGTCGCTGCGGCCCGTCGAGGGTCTGCGCTACGACTGAGGGGCGGCCACCGACACGGTGGTCGTGACGCCCTCGATGATCGCCGTCAGCGATGCGGCTCCGCTCGCGTCGGGGCTGAACCGCCAGCAGTTGCGACCGACGTCGTAGTGCGAGCCGATGGTCACGTTGGTCGCGATGAGGCTGAACGCCGATGCGTCGCGCGGCACCTCGTACGCGTTCCAGTACGTATGGAAGCAAACGATGCCTTCCTCGCCAGGCCCTGCAGCGGGCGTCACGACGTCTCCCTCCACGCGCGTCACGCGGCCCGCCACCGTGATGTCGAACGACCGTTCGCCGAACGAGTCTGCGCGCACCACGATGTGGCGAGGACCGGGCGCCACGCCGACGTAGAAACGTCCGTAGCTCGTGAGCGGTTCGTACTCCGCGCCGAGCGGGGGAGCGACGCCGGTCACCTGGGTCGTCGTGTCGACGAGCGGACTGTTGTCGGCGGAGAACAGCTGGACGAAGCCTTCGCCGTTGGCGGGAAAGGCGCGCGTCTCCGAGGCGAACGTGTACAGCGCGTACGCGTCCTCCGTGGAACCGAGCTTCACGTCCTCGACGTCGACGGCGTGGATCCGCGGAACGGGCGCGGCGTAGCTGTAGTGCCCACCCGCGGTATCGATGAACGACGCGCTGATGTCCACGTCACCTTCTCCGAGCGTGGTGGCGCGGAATCGATAGTGAGTGACAGCGCCTGCCGAGCTCTGCGCGTCGACGTCGACCGAACCGAGTGGAGAGGCGTCGAGTTGCCAGCCGTTGCCATGGACGTCGACGTCGTAGGTGCCGCCGACGGCGACGCAGTTGTAGCCGTCGGTGCCACATCGAAAGTGTGCGTACGACTGCTCGAGCGTGGGGTCGCGAGGTACGTACGGAGGCGGTGGTGACGAATACGACGGTTCGGGGCCACCGGATTCGTACTGCGCGTCGGAGCCCTGGACGCAAGCGGTGGCAGAGAGCGTCAGTGCGATCGTCGATACAAGCGCGAGCTTCATGGCGGACGCGCTCTTCGCAAGAGCTGATCCGGTCGTGCGATCGCCACGCTTCGCGGACTTAGTCGCGCGCGCCGTTCGAACACTGACACCGAGGCGCCATCAGCTATCGATCCGGCGAATTGTCGTCGCTCAGGGGACGGTGAAGGCAACGCGCGCTGTGAGGCCATCGATGGTCGCGATCGCCGATGCGGATCCACTCGCGATGGCATGGATGTGCCGACAATTGGCCCCGAGGTTGTCGTGCGAGCCGACCGTGAGGTTATCGCTGGTGAACGTGAACGCCACCGCATCACGCGGGACCTCGTGCCCCTGCCAGTAGGTGTGGAAGCAAATGACACCGTCAGCGCCGGGACCTGACGGCGTCTGCACGACATCGCCCGTGATGTGGTCGGTCGTCCCGGCAACGCTGAGATCGAACGTGCGCGTGGCGAACGAGTCTCCCTCCACGACGACATGGCGAGGGCCAGGCTCGGCGCCGACAGTGAAGCGCGCGTAGTTGGCGAGGGACGCACCGGTGCCAGGCCCGATGCTCGCGTCGGACCCCGCGCCCGTGTGCGTGGTGGTGTCGATCAACGGCTGCCCCTTCGCGCCGAGCAACTGCACGAACGCTTCGCCGTTCGCGGGGATGGCCCGGTCAGCGGACTCGAACGTGTACTTGTTGTGGACGTCCTCGGTGGAAGCGATCGTCACGTCGCGGACCTCGAGAACGTGGACCTTCGGCATCACCGGGTCGTACTGATGAAGTTGACCGATGTCGTCCTGGTACGTCCCGTGGAATTCGGCCCCGCCGTCACCGGTGCCCGATGCGCGAAAGCGAATGTGGGCCACGTCGCCTTCTGCTTTCATCGACTCCACCGAAAGCGCGCCCGATGGTGCGAGCTTCATCGTCCAATCATTGGAGCGGAGGTCCGCGTCGTACGTGCCGCCGCTTGCGACGCAGTTGAAGCCGTCAGTGCCGCACGCGAAGTGCGCGTAGGACTGGTCGAGCGTGGGAACGGGCGGCACATATGGCTCGCTGTCCGCGTTGTCGTCCCAGCTCTCGATACAGGCTTGGTCGTCATTCGAACACAGGAGCTCACCGCATCCGGCGAGCGACGCGCAAACAGCGGCAAGAGTGGCGGCGAGCACGAGCTTGATGCACTGGGGACACCGCAAGCCGCGGGCCGGCAATGGTTCGACCACGATCCGCGGGGTTGCTCGGGCGCCGTGTTCGAGGGTCGACACTGAGCGGCTATCAGCTGTCGATACCGACGGAGATCCAGCGTTCCGATCCCATCCACAGTTCTGTGGATAACCTGCCTCCTAGAAACTAAAGTTGCAATTGTGCAACTTTAGTTGTCTTGAGGATGTGGAAGATCGAGTAGCCAGTGAATGATTCCAGATAGGTAGAGTTGCCTACATGCTGGCCCGCGACGTGCTCATGCCGAGGTCATCAACATGCGCAACATCAACTCGCTTATCACCGCTCTCGTCCTCTCTGTCTCCACCATCGCGGCCGTCGGCTGCGCGTCGACCGGTTCTGACGACGGCACGTCGGAGGCGGACGGCGAGTCCACCTCTGCCGGCAAGCTCTCGTTCTGGTCGGCCGGCGACGGTTGGCACTTTAACCTCAAGAGCGGCAACGGCGCGATCCTCCTCACGTCCGAGGCGTACACGTCGCGCACCGGCGCCATCAACGGCGCGCTCTCGGTCCTCGACAACGGCGTCGACCCGGCGCAGTACGAAGTCAACCAGACCGCGACCGGCTTCAACCTGCACCTCAAGGCCGCGAACCACGAGACGATCGCGTTCTCGCAGGTCTACTCGAGCAAGTCGAACGCGACCCGCGCCATCACGTCCTCGGTCAAGGCGACCACGAGCTACCTCGACAAGAAGGAAGCCAACACGACCGGCGCGCGCGTCGACGTCCTCGTCGGCGAGACCGGCCAGTACCGCTTCAACGTCATCGCGAAGAACGGCCAGACGGTTCTCTCGTCCGAGCAGTACACGACCGAGTCGGCCGCGTACAACGGCGCGTTCGCGGTCCAGGCGGCGGCGACCAACGCGTCGGCGTTCACGGTCCTCGAGAACGCGGCGAAGGGCTACTACTTCACCGTCACCGCCGACAACGGCCAGATCATCGGCGTCAGCCAGCAGTACACCACCAAGTCGTCGGCGCAGTCGGCCGTCTCCTCGGTGAAGGCGCTCATGCCGACCATCACGGTCCTCTAGTTCTTAGCCTCTGAAGTTGCGCATCGCGTCGAGCCTTCAAAGCTCGGCGCGTTCGCATTTTCGGCGCATTTTCGGGCGTTATTCGGCCGAGCGAACGGAGCGGGCGAGGGTGAGGCCGCGGCGCTTGAGCAGGCGATAGAGCGTGACGGTATTGATGCCCGCCGCCTTGGCCGCGACCTTCACGTTCCCATTGTGCTTTGCGAGCAGCTCGGTGAGGAACTGGCGCTCCAGCGGCTCGAGCCACTGCTCGCGCGCTTGATCGAGCGTGATCTGCGACGGCTTGCCGGCCTTGGCGGCCTTGCCGCTCGCCGTGGTGCCCGTGAGGAGCGGGCGGGGCAGATCCTCGGGCTTGAGCTCGTCGTCGGTCGAGAGGATGACGGCGTGCTCGATCGTGTTCTTCAGCTCGCGGACGTTGCCTGGGAAGTCGTATGCGGTGAGCCGCGCGAGAACGGCGGGGCCCAGGCGCGGCGCGGGCTTGCCGTGTGCGGTGGACGACTGCTCGAGGAACACGTTCGCGAGCGTCTCGAGGTTGTCCTTGTACGAGCGCAGCGGCGGTAGATCGAGCGTCATGACACTGAGGCGATAGAACAAGTCATCGCGGAACTGGCCCTTCGTGGCCATGACCTCGAGGTCGCGGTTGGTCGCGCAGATCAAGCGCACGTCGACGCGCTCCGGCGGTTCGTTGGAGCCGAGCGGCTGGACTTCGCCTTGCTCGACGGCGCGCAGCACCTTTGCCTGGAGCATGACGGGTAGCTCGCCGACCTCGTCGAGGAACAGCGTTCCGCCGTCCGCCTTCTGGAACTCGCCGACCTTGTGGATCACGGCGCCGGTGAACGCGCCCTTCACGTGACCGAACAGAATCGATTCGAGCAGCGTCTCCGGAATCGCCGCGCAGTTCACGACGACGTACGGCTTCTCGGCCCGACGAGAGTTCCAGTGGATCGCGCGCGCGACGAGATCCTTGCCGGTACCGCTCTCGCCGCGGATCAGGATCGGCGCGTTCGTCGGCGCGGCGAGCTCGAGCTTGCGCTCCACCTCGTGCCACGCGGGCGACAGGCCCTTGATCATCAGCGGTCGACCGGTCGCGGCGCGCGAGATGCGATCGACCTGGGCGCGGCGCAGCAGCGGAGCAGCGACCTGCGTGATCGCGGTGAGCTGGCGCAGCGTTCCAACGTCGAGCGCGCGCGGATCGCGGTTGGACACCGTGAGCACGCCGATCGGTCGGCGCTGATAGCGGATCGGCGCCGCTGCGATCGAGCCGACGTCGAACAGGTAGCGCGTGTAGAGCGGATCGCGCGACGTGTCGGTCGAGAGGTACGGCTGCGCGGTCTCGAACACGTGGAGTGCAATGCCCGCCTTCACGTCGGCGTCCTTCTTGACGACGCGGGGCAGTGTGACGACGACGCCGTTGACGACGTGGTGGATCAGCTCGAGGCCGCCGGCCTCCTTGTTCCACACGAACAGCGCGCCGTGCTCGGCCTCGGTCTCCTCGAGCGCGACCGCGACGAGCTCTGCCTCGAATGCACCGGCGGCAGCCGCGTGGAGCCGACCTTCAATATCCACGGAGCGACCTTATCAGTACCGGCGCATGCCGAGGCGCTGAGCGAGCTGCGCAGCGGCGGGAACTTTGGGATCCACTTGCAGCGCGACGTGCAGGTGCCACCGGGCCGAGTCGGCATCGCCGGAGGCTGCGCACAGGAGAGCAAGCGCGACGAGCGCACGCGGCCACGGGCGGCAGCCAGCCATGCATTGCTCGACGGCCTTTCGCTCGGCGATGGCGGCCTCGACGCGATCGCGGCCCGACGCGACCTGTACGCGATATCGGGCCCACGCGAGGTTTGCTTCGTACTCGGGATGCCCCGGGAAGTGGCGACACGCAGCAGCGAGCTCGCCCATCGCCTTGTGCACGTCGCCTTCACCTAGCGAGGTTTGGCCCCGCGCGTACAGCGCCTGCGCCGTTTGCACCGCCCCCGGATCGATCGCCCAGACGGTCCGCAACTCGGACATTCGCTGGCGCAACCAGTCGTGATACCGGCCACGCTGCGCGTGATCGACGAGCACGGAGCGCGCCTTCTCGACGAGCTCCCACATCGGCTGGACGAGCGGCTTGAGCTCCGACAGGTCGTGCTGCAGAAGATTCGCTGGCGCGTACCGCCACGAGACCAGGCGATACGCCTCTTCGATATCGGGGTACTCCGCGAGCGGCGTGATCTCGAGGACGTCGTAGAACGTCGACTTCTCGAGGCGCTGCGACCGCGCGCGCAGATGCCGCCGCAGATCGTCGAGCAGCGCTCGCGCCGGCGTGTTGCGATCGCGAATCTCGGGCGTGAGCTCCACCGCGCCCATCGACGCCATCGTCCACAGATAGCGAGCCATGCTCTGCGGATCGAGCGGCTTGCCCAACCCGACGAGCGTCTGCACGGTGAGGGTACCGTCGAGCTTTCCCACGGACTCGAGCTCGCCTGGTTGCAGCATGCGCTCCTCGCGCATCGTCTCGAGCTTGGCCGTCCCCGTCGCGTAGTGCGGCGCGTGCCAGCGCAGCGCCGAGCGTGGAATCTCGATGTCCACGCGCCGCGATGCGGTCAGCGTCAGCTGCCATGCATCCTGCGTCTCGGTGATCGGCGGCAGCCCCGTCGCCGCGCGCAGCACGTTCCACCGCATGCCGGTCGCGAGCCGTAGCTTCGCGGCCTCGTTGATCGCGTTGGCGATCGTCGAGAGCTTCGCGCCCGGCGTCACCAGCGTCACGCGCGCGGCCGGCGCCTGCTCGCGAGCGATCGCCGACGACCCCATCGCGACCACGCCCGGCACCGACGGCGCATCGCGCCACATCTCCGCCACTTCCGACAGGCGCTTGCCCAAGTGATCGGCATCGATGAGCACGACCTGCGTGAGCGACGCGCCTGCCGTGCGCGGACCGTCGGCGCACGACGCATCCCAGCGCGTGGAGAAGCCCTGCGCATTCAGCTGCTCTTCCAGCTGAACACCCGGCCCCACGTCGGGGAGCGCGATGAGGACCGCGATCACCCCCTCAGGGTATCTCGCGAACGCGACCGAGGCCAAAATCTCGCTTGCTGACGCACAGCTCGCCGGTTGCCTGCCTGTACGTCAGCGCGTCCACGGCCCCGTGCGCGAAAGAAACCACACGGGCCGATTCGCGACCGGGCCGGTGACCCGCTCCTGGAGGACGAGCGTTCGCCCGGCGTGGGTCATCGCCCCGATCTCGTTCATGCCCTCGGGCAAGCGAACGGGGATCCATTGGCTGCCGTCGAAGGCGTAGAGCGGGGAGCCGCGCTCCTGACTGTCCGCGAGCGCGAACAGCGTGTCATCCGCATACGTGACAACGGTCGCGTGAGAGGGCAGTGGCTGCGCTCCCATCACGTGCGTCGCGCGATCGTAGGTCACCAGCGCGTCGTCCTTCATGATGTAGACGGTCGTCGCCGACACCATCGGTGCTCCCTGAACGCCGTCGAGAAGCGTGTCGAGATCGGTACCGTTCCAGTGCGCGAGGGACGAGCCCTGCTCCGTGCTGATGACGACGTAGAGATCGTCGAGGGTGTCGCCCGCGATCTCCGTGATGGGTTGACCCGTGATCGCCGCCGTCCATGTCGCGCCGTCATCGCTCGTCAGCACCCCGTCGCCGTAGGTGAGCGCGTAGGTGTTGCCATCGCGCGATCCCCAGAATCGACCAACCGTGATGCCGGGAGCGATCACATCCGCGTCGACGAAGAAGCCACTCGGGCACCCGGCGAGGACGTGGCTCGACGTCGTGAGTGCGGCGATCTGGCAGCCGCCCTCCGGGAGCCCGAGCGGCACGTGCCCACCGTTGGAGTTGATCGAGAACGAGTCGAGGTAGCTGACGGCGACCAACGGCGTACGCGGCAAGGCCAGCATCGACGAGCCGAACAAGAGCGTGGCGACGTTGCGCCACTCGCCATAGCGATTCACGAAGAGACCGCTCGAACTGCCGACATAGAGAGTGCCTCGCCCATCGCTCGCGAACGCCCCGACTACCAGGTCTGGGAGATCCGAGAAGAACAGCGGCGAGCTCACGCCGCCGTACACCTCTTGCGTCGAGTGACCGGTGGCGTGCATGGAGGTACCGCCGTAGATACCGTCGAGAGACGCGGCGATCGCCCCCGCATCCATGGTTCCCGCGGCGTAGCCCACGCCGCCAAACACGTGGGCCGTCGAGCCATCGTAGATCCAGATCTCGCCGGTGCCGCTCTCGACGAATGTATCGGCGGCGGTGTGGAGGTCCACGACGTTCGTTCCGTCGTACGTCTGCGCATTGTTGGGCACGACGCCGCCATAGGTGATCCCGTTGTCGACGATCCAGAGCTTGGAAGTCGTGGTGCCAAAGCGCGCGCCACTTCCCCAGAGGCCCGAGAACACGGTCCACGTGTCGCCGACGAGGCGATCGATCCCGACGTCATTGGTTTCGCTGACGAAGAGCCCGAGCTGGTCCGAGCCCCATGCGTCGGTGAGCTCCGTCCCCAGGGGCCACGGAGGCTGGAGCGCCTCCCAGCCGCCCGCCTTGGTCCAGCGCGCCGCGGCGTCGGGACCGAGGGCCCACACCGTCGTGGCGCTTCCTGCGATCTGCGTGTACTGGTCGGGCGCCTTCGTCCACTCCCCGTCGGAGAGGACGTACGCGTCGCCCGTGCGATACACGACGCCGACGCGTCCGTACCCACCCCATAGATCCTGGGGAATCGAGGACACCTCGTGCGCCCGCGTCCATCCGAGGGAGCCGCAGCCGGCGAGGTCGGGGCTGCACCCGACACCGCACTTCAGCGCGCCGAGATCGAACCCGAGTCCCACGCACGAGCCGCCCGACGGCAGGACCCCGTCGCAGTACTCGTGAAGAGGCTGGATCTCTCCGTCGCCGCAGCGGCCGACGCATGCATCGGTCGTGAACTGGCAGAAGTTCGAACAGGTCAGCTCGCCGGCGTAGTAGCCGAATGCGCCGCAGCCGAGGTCGCGATGCACGTCACCATCGCATTGCTCGACCGGCCCGAGGACACCATCGCCACAGAAGCGCGGCTGGCAATCGACCGTGCACTCCGCGTCCGCGTCGTTGGAGTTCGGTCGTGCGCACAGAGCCGACAGATGGTTCGCGTCGCCGCAATCGCAGTGCTCCCCTGTCGCGACGTCGGTCTTGCCATTGCCGCAGATCTCATCGGAGTCGCACGTCCCGCTGCAGCCATCACCGGACGCTTGGTTGCCGTCATCGCATGCTTCACCGGGATCCACGGTTCCATTGCCGCAGATGACCGGAGTACACGCACCGTCGGTGCACTTGCCGCTGGTGCCGTTGACCGTGCAGTCCTCGCCGGCGGCCAGCGAGCCGCAGCTCTTTAGCTGGTCACTCGAGACGCAGCGATGAGCTGCCTCGAGGCAGACGTAGCTCGCGGGGCAGGCCAGGTCCCCACATGGAACCAACGCCGCATCGACACATCCCGAGAGGACAAGAAGGAGCAGCAGCGCGCGCACAGCTCATCATCTCGCGCTCGTCTGGCGCGCGATAGGACGACCTGGTCCTACATCGAGCTACCATCGCAACGGCACGGTCACGTCCCGAGCGTAGCGACGAGGTCGGCGCAGAGCTCGTCGACGGCGGCGCGGGCGGCGCGTACACCACCGGCGAGGCTGAGAAAGCCGTGGACGAGGCCAGGATAGCGCCGGTGCACGACGCTCGTCGTGGCGCGCAGCTGGTCGGCGTACTCGTCTCCCTCGGGGCCGAGCGGATCGAAGCCAGCGGTGGCGACGATCGCCGGCGCCGCGTTCGCGAGGTTATCGCCGCGCTCGGCGAAGAACGCGGGTGATGCCGCTTTGCGATCATCGTTCGCGTGCAGGTAGTGCGACTTGAAGTACTCCGCGATCTTTCGCGTGTAGAGATAGCCCTCGCCATGCGTGGTGAAGCCGGGCGAGCTCATCGTCAGGTTCGTCATCGGGTAGATGAGCAGCTGAGCCGCAGGCCGCAGCGTGCTCCGGCGATCGACGTGCGCGGAGAGAAAGCCGCCGAAGCTATCGCCACCGACGGCGAGCTTGCCCCCACGAGGAACGCGCGGGGCGATGCTCTGAAACGCGGCAACGGCGTCCTCGATCGCGGCGGGATGTTTGTGCTCGGGGCCGAGCCGATAGTCGACGGACGCGACGGTCATCGTAGTGGCGTTCGCGATGTAGCGCGTGATCGGCTCCGATGCGCGCGCCGATCCGATCGTTCCTCCGCCGCCGTGTAAGTAGACGAGCCAGTGGGGCCCCGCGTTCCGGGGAACGAAAATGCGAACGCGAATCGGTTTACTAGGTATCCAATCCCTAGGAACGAGTGCGTCGTGCACGTGGGCCATCTCGACGCGATCGACCTCGAGCGGCGACAGACCTTCTTCGGCGAAGCGACGCGCGGCGACGGGGTCCATCGTCTCGAGCGGTGGCAACTTCATCAGGCGCTGGAGCTCGAGCACACCCGCAACTTGACGATCGAGACCGCGCTCCAGATCGTCGCGGCGGTTCCGCACCAGTACCGACAGGAACGGCTCGGCGAGGGCTCCGCGCGCACCAATCTTCATGAGCAGCGCGTTCACGTCTCAACGATAGTTGATTGGCGGCCGGATTCGGGCGAAACCCCGCGCATGCTGAAGATCGACCTGACGGGCAAGCGCGCTCTCGTTGCCGGTGTCGCCGACGACGGTGGATTCGGGTTCTGGATCGCGAAGGCGCTCGCCGAGGCGGGCGCGACGGTGTCGGTCGCATGCTGGCCGCCTGCCCTCGGAATCTTCAAGACGATGCTCGAGCGCGGCAAGTTTGACGAGTCGATGAAGATGTCGGACGGCAGCAAGCTGCAGTTCGCGAAGATCTATCCGCTCGACGCCGAGTACGACTCGATGGAGCTCGTGCCCGAGGAGGTGAAGACGAACAAGCGCTATCGCGAGCTCGGTGACTTCACGATGACCGGCCTCGCGGCGGCGGTCGCGGCGGATGGCGGCGTGGATATCGTCGTGCACTCGCTCGCGAACGGCAGCGAAGTGAAGAAGCCGCTCCTCGAGACGTCGCGCAAGGGATACCTGAGCGCGGTGTCAGCGTCGGCGTACTCGAACGTGTCGCTCGTGCAGGCGCTGGGCGGGGTGATGAACAAGGGCGGCTCGTTCATCTCGCTCTCGTACATGGCGAGCGAGCGCGTGATTCCGGGCTACGGCGGCGGCATGTCGTCGGCGAAGGCAGCGCTCGAGAGCGATACGCGCGTGCTCGCGTTCGAGGCGGGCCGCAAGTGGGGCCATCGCGTGAACGTGATCAGCGCGGGTGCGTACGCGTCGCGCGCGGCGAGCGCGATCGGCTTCATCCACGAGATGATCGATTACGGTAAGCGCAACACGCCGCTCCCCGAGACCCTCACCGCCGAGGAAGTTGGCGCGACGGCGGCGTTTCTCTCGAGCCCGCTCGCGAGCGGCATCACGGCAACCGTCGTGTACGTCGACAAGGGCTATCACGCGATGGGGATCGCGGTGGACCGTGAGGGCGCCGTCAAGTCCCCCGAAGCGAAGTAGCTCGACGACGCGCAGACGCAGGCTCGTTGCGAGGCACCGGCTAACCGCGTAGCCACCTCCCGCCAACCGCCTGAGATCCGCTGCGCCGTGTCTGGCCCGGATGGTGCTCCATGCTGGGGGATGCGCGCTCACTGGCTGCTCTCCTTGCTCGTCGCTGGTTCCTCGCTGGGGATCGGCTGCGCGTCCCAGGACAGCGGCGACGGTGTCGACGACCAGGACTTCCTCGACGGGAAGGCTGACGGGGCGACCACGCAGAACGTGATGCACACGGGCCTCAGCGCGAACGTCACCACGCTCAAAGCGACCGCGACGATCGACCTGGAGCACAACGGCAACGTCGCGCTCGAAGTCGGTGGCCTCACGATCACGAAGGTGATGGACGACAACGGCGCGCGCGTTCGCAACTACAAGGTCACGAACGGCAAGCTGCGCGTCTCGCTCGTGCGCAGCCCGCTGACGGTCGAGTACTCGTTCACCGGTCACGACATGGCGGATGGCCTGCTGCCCGGCGGCTCGACGGTGATCTGGCCGTACTTCTGCGGCAACCTGTTCCCGTGTCACTCGCAGCCCGCGGACGGCACGACGTTCTCGCTCGAGCTGACGGGCGTCCCCGCTGGCAAGACGGCGGTCTATCCGGAAGCGATCGACAGCCAAGCACCGCCGTACATGCTCGCGTGGGCCGTCGGTAGCTACACGCATGCGGATCTCGGCACGACGGACGCTGGCACGAAGATCGGCGTCTACTGGCTGCCGAACGGCGAGAGCCCCGCGCGCAAAGGCACCAAGAATCTGACCAAGGTCGTCGACTGGTACGAGAAGACGCTCGGTCCGTACTCGTTCGGTCCCGAGATGAACTCGGTGTCCGTGGTCTGGGGCGAAGGTCTCTACGGCGGTATGGAGCATCACCCCGACTTCCACGTCGCGCGCGACGCGATGGGCGACGAAGTCACGCACGCACACGAAGCGGCGCACGGTTGGTTCGGCGATGGAATCCGCCTGCAGTGCTGGGAGGACTTCCTGCTCTCCGAAGGCACCGTCTCGTATCTCTCGGCGCGCGCTCTTTCCGTTGTCGATCCGTCGCTCGAGGCAGGCATCTGGGCCGAGTACCAATCCGAGCTCACCGACGCCGAGCACGATGGCGGCGCACCCGCGTGGCCGACCGGCTGCAACCAGATCGACATCATCAAGGACAAGTTGTTCACGAACCTCCCCTACATGGAGGGCGCGTTCTTCTACAAAGAGGTCGCCGAGCACGTCGGCGCCGACAAGCTCGACGCGGTCCTCAGCAAGTTCTACAACGCTCACGTCGGCAAGCCGGCGCGGATGCAGCAGATGGTCGATTTGATCAAGAGCGAGACTGGTTACGATCCGAAAGAGATCGTGACGCGCCGTTTGCGCAAGCACTTCCCGTAAGCTCGCGACGTGGATCCGTTCGGTCCGCTCGCGTTCCTCGTGGTCGCTGTCGTGTACGTGCGGGCCATGCTCACCCGCAGCGGGGTCGCGGCGCGGATGCGCGAGGAGATCAAGAACGCGCCTGCTGCGCGCACCGAGTATGCACGGCGTCTGCTCAAGCACGTCGAACGCAAGACGATCGCGCAGCTCGAAGAAGGCCAAGCCGCGGTCGTCGTCGGCAAGGCGCGCGCGATACCGGGTGTAGCGCTGCTGTACGCACCGATTCACGGTGTCGATGTCATCGCGGTCAACACCCGCGTCGAGGCAAATCGAGGCGTCGAGCTGGGCGACCGCTGGGCGTGCGTTGACTTCGACCTCGTCGACGCGAGCGGCTCCATTCGCGTGCAAGGCGCAGGCGTCGACGTCGCGATCGTGAACAACGTCGCTTACACCACGGACGGGCAAAAGCTGCCTCCCGAGATGGTGCTGGCGCGTGCCCGCAACACCGACGCCGTCGGAACGGAAGGCATCATTCGCGACGGGACCGACGTCCTCGTCCTCGGTCAGGTCAGCCTCGATCGGACCATCACCGATTATCGCGATGGAGGGCAGCTGCGCATCCTGCGCGCGACCGAGAGTTTTCCTGTCGCGCTGAGCTGCGACGCCGATCTGTTTGTACGCGGCGACCATGTGCTCACGATGGAGGACGTGATCCGCCGCAAGCGCACGGAGGAGCGGTAGAATCGAGGGGCCGTGGACGAAGCAGCGATCCAGCTCGTCGTGATCGTCGTGTTCTTTGGCGGAGCGCTCGCGATGAGCGCACTCCGCGTGGCCAAGCGTCGATCAAAGGTGACGCGCACCGAGCTCGCGCGACGCCTGCTCCGCAATGTCGAACGACGGCGCATCGCGGACCTCCGCGACGGACAAGCCGCCGTCATTCGGGGCCGCGCGCGAGCCATCCAGAACGTGCCGCCCATTCACGCGCCCATGCGGAGGATGCCCGTCATCGGTGTCAACACGCGCCTGATCGATAGCGAGGACGTCGAGATCCTCGAGGCGCACGCGTGCACGGACTTCGAGCTTGTCGACGAAACGGGCTCCATTCGCGTCGAAGGCGCAGGGGCAGACCTGTCGATTCGTCGCGTGCCGTACATGCCCTTCGATCGCAACGCCATCCCGCCGGCCTGGGTGCCCGTGTGCTCGACGATGCTGAATCTGAGCGGCACCGAGGGCGTCATCGTCGACGGCACGGAGGTCGTCGTCCTCGGCATGATGAACATGCGGATGGGCGCGACAGACTACCGGGACGGCAATGTCGAGCGCGTGCTCCGTGCGCCGGGTTCGATTCCGGTCACGATCAGCTCCGACCCCGACACGTTTGACCCGAGCGGCAAGAGCTACACCGTCGAGCAGATCATGAAGGGCCGCGGTCGCTAGTCCGACTGCACTCCGTGACGCGACACCATCTCCTCGCCGACGCGCATCACCGCGTACGCGCGTGATCCCTGCGGCTGGCCGGGGCACGCACCGAACACGAGATACAGGGGGCCGACCGCGGCGACATCGAAGCCCCCCGACACGCCGTCACTCGTACACACAGGATCGGTGTGGACAGCGTCCGTCGCGGACACCGCATTCTGCTCGCGCTGTGTGCCGGCACGCGCGTACGGCAACGTGACCCACGAGCGTTGAACCGTGCGCTGCACCGCCGCGCTCGCAACGAGCGGCCACTTGTCTCGCGTGCACCCATCACCGCGCACGGTGACCCCCGAGAACCCATGGCGTGCGAGTGCCTTGCGCAAAGCGGCAGGTGCGCGCTCGCAGTCGGGCGCATCCCAGAGCTCGAACATCTCGGCCGTGTCTCCCTTGGCGGAGACGATGTAGACCACCACCGAGACCCGCTCCGCGGATTCCAGATTCCGTCGCACGCCAAATCCAGCGACGAGCGCCGCTGTACCGGTCTTGTTCCACGCCACCAGTGTGAGCTCGGCGTGTGCCGTCGAGGCCATCGCGAGGATCAGCAGCACGCCGAGGAGTCGCACGCGATCGTGACACGCGTTGTCGACGGCGATTGCGCGGCAAGGTCTATACTGTCGAGCAAATGAATGGCCGCTCGTGAGCAACGTCGCCTGTGCGCAGTGTGGGGCCGAAGCTCCCGAAGCGAGCATGGATCTGACGGGCCACGGCCTTCGCTGTCGTGAATGCTCGGCTCGCGCGGAGCTCGCGATCTACAAGAGTGGAAACGCCGACAACCGGATGAGCGAGCACCTGACGCGGCACGAGCTCGACCGCGTCGTCATCGACAGCCGAAAGCAGATCCTCGTGGGCGTCGGTGCGCTCATCTTGGCTGTGGCTGCCTACCTGTTCGCGTTGGGAGTAGGAGGTGTGATGTACATGATGGGCGGATGCGTTGCATTCGGCATCGGCGCGATCGCCCGCGGTCTCTACAGGGGGCAAATGGCAAAGGCAGCGATTCGTCAGGCGCCCGATGCTCGCTTGATCAAAGGCTGAGCTACTTCGCGTCCGGCTTCTTGCGGACGAGCGAGGCAGCCGCGATGAGCGCGGGTGTCTTCTTCGGCGAGATGGCGACGCCATCGATGTCCGTCGAGCCGCAGTAGTAGCAGGCACCGTTGTGGATCAGATCGTGGTCGCACTGCCCGCACACGGTGCACACATTGTTCTCGCGCGTCGGATGCGTGCACTCGGTCGTCACGTCCGCAGCTTAGCAAGCAGACGCGTCGCGAGCCCGGTATCGCGCAGCGCGCCGTGCTTGGCGCCCTCGAGCAGGACCTTGCGCGAGCCCGCAACGGCGACGCCGCGGCGCGCACGCGTGATGCCGGTGTAGAGCAGCTCGCGTGTGACGAGCGGCATGGGCTCGTGCGGGAGAAGGAGCGCTACTCCGTCGAGCTCCGAGCCCTGGCTCTTGTGCACGGTCAGCGCCCACGCGAGCTCGAGGCGATCGCGCAGCGCTTCGATCGCGAACGGTCGCAGCTGACCCGCGATGCGGAACACGGCTCGATAGTGGTGCTTGCCAAGGCCCTCGTCGGCGCGAACGATGATGCCCTGGTCGCCGTTGAACAGGCCCCGCTGGTAGTCGTTCGCCGTGATCATCACGGGTTCACCGGGGAGAAACTCCGGCCTGCCCGGGACCGTCATCCGCTCGAGCGCGAGCTGATGCAGGTGCGCGTTCACCGCGATCGCGCCCGTCGGCAGTGCGCGCGTCACGGTCAGGATGCGGCCGCTCGTGAGCAGCGCCCACAGCGCTTCGAGATCGGCAGCGTGCGCCGGATCGATCGCACCGTCGATGAAGCGGAACACGCGCTCGGCCGCCTGCAGCGCGCGGTGGCCGTTGAAGTGGTGCCACGTCGTCTCGGCGACCTGCAGCGTCAGATCGTGCGGGCGCTTCGCCTTGCCCGTGTCCACCCACTCGGCGCCGCTGAACGTGAGCGTTCCCGCGGTGCGCGCTGTCAGCAATTTCAGATCGGGCTCGCCCGCCTGTACCGCTTGCGCGAACTGATAGACCGCGCGGCCCGCCGGATCGCTCGTGTTCATGCGGAAGCTCGTCGCGAGCACGGCCACGCGCTGGGCGACCTTCGTGTGCGCGGAGCTCGATGCGGGCCCTGCGAGATCGGCGAGGATCTGGCCTGCGTCGATCGCGGGGAGCTGGTGCGCGTCGCCGATCAGGATCAACGGCGCGCTCAGTGGGAGAGCGTCGAGCAGCGCATCCATCAACTCCAAGTCGACCATCGATGCTTCGTCGACGACGACCGCGCCAACGGGCAAGGGACTCTGCGCGTGGTGCGCGAAGCGGCGGCCGCCGTAGCCGAGCAGTCGGTGCAGCGTCTGCGCGACCGGCGGAAGGTCCGTAGACGTCGCGTTGCCGGAGTTGGCATTGCCGGACTTGGCGTTGCCGGAGCTGGTGTTGCCGGAATTTGTGTTGCCGGAGCTGGTGCCGCGGAGTAGCTCGGTGGCGATGACCTCGGTGAGGCGATTGGCGGCCTTGCCGGTCTGCGCGGCGAGTGCGATCGGTCCGATGCCCTGCGCGCGGAGGCCGCGCACGATCGACGCGGCGACGAGCGTCTTGCCCGTGCCGGGGCCGCCGGTGATCACCGCGAGCGAGCCCGTGAGCGCGACCTCGACCGCGCGCCGCTGCTCGTCGGTGAGTCGCTTGGGCGCGGATGCGTCGTTCGGCGATGCGTTGTTCGGCGATGCGTTGGTGGCGGCATCGACCGCGTTTGATTCGGCGGATATGTTTGCCGCGTCGAGCATCGCGAGCGCTTTGGTCGCGTCGCGCGGTGGTTGGGCGATGCGCTGAGCGAGGCGTTCGGCGACCCGCTGCTCGAGCCAGCGCGAACGCTCCGTGTAGAGCGAGTTGTCGTCGACGATCAGAGGTAGGCGGGCGTTGCCGTTGCCAATGACCGAGTTGAAGCGCGGCGTCGACGTGAGGTTCGCGATCGTCTTCAACACCTTCGGGACGTCGATCTCGACGCGCGACATCTTGACGATGTCGTTCACGAGCGTCTTCAGCGGGCCCTTGGGGCCGAGCGCGAGGCGCGTCGAGCCCTGACGCTGCGCGACCATCAGCGCGAGGATCATGATCGCGAGCGCTTCGGGATGCTCGCTCGCGCCCAGCCAACCCGCGTCCGCCGCGACGAGCTCCTCCGCGAGGTAGAGGCCTTCGTCACCGAGATCGCACGTGCGGGCGCCGACGCCGAGCTTGCGGAACAGGTCGCCACTCGCGACGGGCTCGAAGCGCGCGCGCAGCGTGCCTTTGGGATGCAGCGGGGCCGTCACGGCTGCGCCTCCGGTCGAGAGAGCGACATGCCGGGCGCGGGCATCGGGATCGCGGCGAGCCACTCGGTCCAGCGCTCGAGCGTGTCGGCCTGCAAGCGAACGGGCACGACGATGTTGTGGCGCACGAACGCAAACAGCAGGCCCGCGACGCGACGGCGTCCGCGCAGCTTGTCGGCAGCGATCGCGTAGAGGCGCGCCTGAACCGCGTAGTGATCGCGGACGCGCAGGTCGGCAGCTTTCGCGAGATCGTCGCCGGTCAAGAGGTCGCTCTTGTAGTCGAGCACCCAGAGGTCGTCGTCGTACGCGATCAGCGCGTCGATGAAACCTTTGACCATCGCGCGGCGAGCGCGGCCCGGGACGGGATACGAGAACTCCACTTCGCGGGCGAGCTGCGTCGCGGCCACCATCGGGGGGAGCTGCGTGCCGTCGACGAGCGGGAGCGGTGCGACGAGCGTGCGATAGATCAGCGTCTCGGCGTGCCCGAGGAACTTCGGATCCACGCCGAAGTTACGAGCAGCGTCGACGAGCTGGACGCGCACTTCGGTGTCACTCGCCCAGTGCGCTTGATCGCGGGCGTCGCGCGCGAACTCGAGATCGGCGACCTCGAGCACCTCGTGCAGCATCAGGCCGGAGCTCGCGCCGGGCGGCAGTTCGTCGGGGCCGATGAGCGTGACGAGCGCGTCGGGATCGATGTCGGCTGCCGAGTCGTCGACGTCGAACTCCGCGGGATCGATCGCGAGCAGATCGCCCGGGCGTGCCGCGAGCGAGGCGGAATCCGGCAGCGACGCGAGGCGCGTGTACGACAGCATCGTCATGCCACTCCGATCGGCCGCGAGCGGCACGATCTCTGCGAACGCAGGAGCGGCAGGCGCCGTGAACGCGGCGAGCGCGTCGGAGGGCACGAGCGGCTCGTCGACGATGTCGACCATGCGTGGCGTGACCTCGAAGAGTGCACGGGGCATGGACGGTCTCGCGTTGATCGACGCGGTGAGGCACTGCTGGATCGGCTGATACGCGGAGTTGCGCGTCAACGCGCCGTACAGCGGCAGATACATGCGGACCTGCGCGCGCGTGAGAGCGACGTACGACAGGCGCTGATCTTCGGCGGTCTGCTCGTCCTCGAGCTGTTCGCGCGTGACCGGGTCGGGCGGACCGACGACGAGCGAGCGACCTCCCGCATCGCGCAGCGTGTGCACCGAGCCCTTGGGCGCGGGCGACGCACAGCCGTAGATGAACACGTACGGCGCTTCGAGGCCCTTCGCCTTGTGAACGGTGAGGATGCGGATCGCGTCGGACTCGGTCTCCGCGCGTTGCACGTCGCGCTCGTCGGGCTGGAGCGTGTCGTCGTCCATCCAGCGCCGCAGAATGCCGACCAGCTCGTGCAGATCACAGCGAGCGCGCGCGACCTCCGCGAGCAGCAGCTCGATCAGGTGCCACGTGTTGGTCAGCGCGCGCTCACCTCCGCCGAGCACGAGCGCTCGCTCCGCGTATCGGCTGTCCTCGACGATCCGCCGGAACAGAGCTTCGTACGCGCGCCGGGATGCGAGCTGCGCCCAGTCAAAGATGCGCGCGATGACGGGGTGGTGGTCCGGAGCGTCGACGACCTGGACGAGCTCCGCCCACGGCACGTCGAAGAACCGCGTCCGCAACGCGCGCAACCGCGCCGATCGATCGCGCGGCGCTGCGATAGAGGCCAGCACCGACGCCAGCTCGTACGCTTCGCGCGTGCCGAACAACCGGTCCGGCTCGACGAGCGCGCATGCGAGGCCGCGCGAGCGCAGCGCTGTCGCGATCTCGAGCGACTCGCGGTTGGTGCGCGTCAGCACCATGCAGTGGCCCAGCGCGAACGGCTGCTCCACGCCGCGCTTGCTCCATCGGATCGGCGCTGCCTTCAGCGCTTCGATCGCGTCGCCGATCGCGAGCGCGAGCGTCTGCTTGCTCTCGTCGGACTTGGGCTTTCCGCCGCTCTGTAGCTGGATCACGCTGATCGGCGTGCGGATGTCGTCGCTCACGACATCGCCACTCGCGCTCACCGGCTCGTCGTACGTGATGGACTTGTCGAGCAGCGCCATCCCCAGATTGCCGACGAGGACGTGATTCACCGCCTCGACGAGCGGTCCCGTCGAGCGGCGATTCACCGTCAGCGGTACGCGCGTCGCGCCATTGCGCAGCATCTCCTCGCGCGCGGCCACGTACGTCGCCACGTCGGCGCCGCGGAACCCGTAGATCGCCTGCTTGGGATCACCGACGATCGTCAGGCCCTTCGCACCCGCGTTCATCCACACGGTGCGAAAGATCTGCCACTGCACCGGATCGGTGTCCTGGAACTCGTCGATCATCACCCACGGCATGCGCGTCCGCAGCCGCGTGGCGAGCTCGGCACCGCGCGATCCGTTCAGCGCCTCCGCGACGAGGACGAGCATGTCGTCGTAATCGAACAGCCCGCGCTCGCTCTTGTCCGTGCCGATGCGCTCGAGGATCCGCGGCAGCAGCTCCGCCGCGATCGCCTCGGGCAACGACACGCTCGACAGCACGCCGCGCAGCGCCCGCCGCACCGCGCTCGGTGGCTTGCTGCCTTCGATCTCGACGAGCTTGTCGTGCAGCTTCTCGACCGACTCGCGCGCACCGTCGATGATCGCGAGCACGTCGGGCGCACTCACGTCGGGTGACCACCGCGCGAGGTTCAGCGCGATGTCTTCCAACCAGCCCGTCATCCAGCGGACGTGATTGCCGTTCTTCACGTTCGCAGTCACGGCGGCGCGCTTCTCGGGCGTACCGAGCTGAGCGTGCAGCTCCTTCGCCAGATCACGCGCGACGTCGGGATCCAGCTGGCGCCGCAGCTCTGCATCCGCACGCGCGCATTGCAGCAGCAACTTGCGCAGATCCTCGACGGTCTTGCCGGTCGTCAGGTACGCGCCCAACAGATCGCGATCCGGCAGCACGCGCGCGAATCGCTCGCGCAGCAACGCGTGAAACGCTCCGTCGAACGCGACTTCATCCGCGACCTGCGTCTGATCGAACAACCGGCGCGCCGCGAACGCATCCTCGACGAGCACGCGATGGCAGAAACCGTGGATCGTGAAGATCGGCGCGTAGTCGAACGCGGTCACGGCGGCGCGCAGGCGCTTGCGTGCGTCGTCGTCGATGTCCCAGCCGGGCTCGTCCGCGTTCGCCGTTGCTTCACTCGCGCGAGACAGCCGATCCAGCAGATCGCGAATGCGCAGGCGCAGCTCCGCGACCGCTTTGTCCGTGAACGTCACCAGCAGCAGCTGGCCGAGCTCGGCGCCGGCGAGGATCAGATCCACGACGCGGTGCTCGAGGAAGAATGTCTTGCCCGTGCCCGCGCTCGCTTCGACGACGACAAAGCGATCCGTCGACGGCGGCAGCGACGTCGGCCGCGCCACACGGACCGTCGGTCGCGGTCCTGTCGTCGGCAAGAGGCTCATCGGAAGCTCCCGTCAAACCCGTGCGCGTCGCCGTGCATGCGCGCGACGAGCGGACCGAGGCGGCGCTTCGCGATGTCCTCGAGATTCTGCGGCAGCGCGAGACCGTCGCGGCGCTCGATGGGGCCGTAGCCGAGGCCGTTGGTGGGATCGCCGTAGATGCGCGACGGGAGCTTCTTGCCGACGAGCGAGAGCGCGAGGATCTCGAACGGCAGGAGATACCCGTGATGCTGATCGAGCAGCTCGGTCACGAGCGCCGTGAGATACGCGCGCGCGTCGTCCTGCCCCCACGGGTCGTGCTCGGTGACGACGACCTTGCCCTCGTCGTCGAGGATCTTGTGCGTGTGACCGTTGTTCGCGAGGCCCGTGGCTGCGAGCACGAGGTGATCGAAGCAGCCGCGCAGGTGATACGGCGTGCGCTTCTGGTAGTCGCGGACCATCGTGATCACCGATGTGTAGCGCCCGTTGCTCTCGATGAGCAGCTCGGTCTGCCCGGTCAAGCGGACGGTGCGGCCGCCGGCAAGCGCGAGCTCGATGGGCGGTCGCAGCTGCGCGCCCGGTGACATCGCGCGGCCAAAGCCAAACCGCGTCGCAGCACCGGCGGGGATGGGGCCCAGGCCCTTGCGCCACGTCTCGAGCACTGCGAGATCCTTTGCGCGCTCGGAGGTCGCGAACACACCTACCGGGAATTGACCGCGCAGCTGCGCATCTTCCATTGCCGCGTCGTAGAGCTGGTCGATGGGTGTCGTCCCGCCATACAACGGAATGACGTTGCTTGGTTTGGGAGGGGGAGCCGGTGCCGCGGTTCGATTCGTCTTTGCGGACTTTTCGTCATTCGACCCGAACAGCGAGATGACGTTGCTCGGCATCGCGCCGCTGGACTTCGCGTCGTCGGACTTCGCGTCGTCGGACTTCGCGTCGTTCGCTTTCGCCTCCGCCGCGATGGTCACGGCGTTCGCCGCGTTCGCGACCTGAGCTGGGTCCACATCGCGGAGCTGCGACGCGAAGACCTCGCGCAACAGCATCGCGCGCTGTGGACGATCGAGCTGGAACGGCTCGTCGGAGTGCTCCGCCGCGCTGTCATCGGGCGTCTCGCCGAGGCCGAGGACGGCTTGCGCCCATGCCTGGACCGGCTTCTCGAGGAAGTCGCGCAAATTGGCGATCGCGAGCATGCGGGTGCTTCCCACCGCCGGCGCAGCGCGTGGGGGCGCATCGACAACGCCCAGTTGCGCTCGCAGCGCGGCTTGTGATGGATGCTGGAGCAATGCGAACACGCCATCCTCGTCGGGAATCGGGTGCTCGCTCGTGCGCAGCTGCGCGCGGACCGCGTCACGCACGGTGCAGGCCCACCGCTCGCGTGCCGCGGCAGGGACGATCGCCCCGTCGACGCTCGCACCGTGCGAGCGGTTCGCCGCTCCGGACCCGCTCGATGCTTGTGAGCCGGCGATGGTCCCGCTCGCGAACCGATGCAGCGGCTCTTTAACCGTGAGCTTCTGCAGCGCCTCGCGCGACGACGATGCACCGATATACGGCGCGAGCGCATCGGCGAGCTCGAGCACGACCGACGATGGCCCGAGCGCCTGACCGCTCTTGGGCTCGATCGCGACGTACGAGAGCGATAGCGATTCTCGCGCGCAGAGCAGCACCTCGAGGAATGCGGCGCGGTCGCGATCGCGAGGCGAGACATCGCCCGCACGCGGCGTGCGGCGCAGATCGAGCGGCGAGGGCGTGTCACCGGCGGGAAAGACGCCTTCCGCGAGACCGGCGACGAACACGATGCGGAACGGAACGGCGCGCATCGCGGCGAGCGGCGCGATCATCACGCCGGCGGCGAGCGGTTCGCCGCGGTTGGCCCGCATGGTGGTGAGCTGGCGAGCGGCGTGCTCCTTGGCCTCGCGGAAGCCGACTTCGCGCCCGTCCAGATCGAGGTGCGCGAGACCAGCGAGCATGGCGCGCACGCGCTCGATATCGCGGCGAGCGTCGTCATCGCGTGGAGCGAGGTAGACGTCGACGAGACCGGCGAGCACTTGCGCCCAGGTCGCGAGCGGCGCGGTGAAGCGCGCGAGCCATGCGGCGTCGTCACACAGCGAGCGCACGAGCAGCGCGAACGTGGCGGCGGACGCTTGTTGATCGGGGCGCAGCTCCTCGGGGGCGACGTCGAGGTTCGCGATGCGGGCCGCCCCGCGCTGGCCGCGCTCGCCGACCATAAATGCGCCGAGCGCGAGGCGACGAACGCCTTGGTCCCAGTGGAAGTGGCCCGGGTGATCCTCGAGATACGTGTTCGCGTGCGACTCGCCGTTCGCGCCGAACGCGATGCCGAGGCGCTCGGTCCAGCGCACCCAGTCATCCGCGTCGACGTGACCCATCGTGGGGCCCGCGAGCACTGCGGGGTGCGTCATCACGCGCATCAGATCGCGGCGAGCCATCTGCGACGTGGGCAGCTCGAGCAGCGCGAGCATCGCTTCACCGACGCGGCCGCGATCGTCGACGGGCGCATCGACGAGGTGGCAGGGCAAGCCGACCGCTTCGAACGCAGCCGGCGCCTGCGCGAGGTATCGCTCGTGATCACCCGCGAGCCAGACTGCGATCTCGTGCGCGTGCAGCGTGGGATCGGCGTCGAGGCGGCGGCGTGCCTCCGCGGCGATGACCTCGATCTCGCGGCGCGGATTGGGGCACCCGTGGATCACGACGCCCGCATGCGCGCTCGGCTCACCAGCAACCGGAATGCGGCGCGCGCGGACGTCGAGTAGCAAGCGTGCGAGCGCGGACTCGTCAGCATCGATCTCACCCAACGACGAATTAAATGCCGCGTCGACATCGCCACTCGTACGCTCGACGAGAGCGGCGAGCGTGTCGCGCACCGGCTTGCCCCACAGGACGAGCGGCAGCGGATCCGCGAGCGGGGTGGTCTCGAGCTCCGCGAGCGCCTTACGGCCCGCGACATCGTCCCACAGCTCCTCGCATGGATCGAGCGCGTACACCGTGACGTCCGTCGTCGTCGCGAGATCCGTCAGCGCTTCGAGCTGCGCGCGCTGCAGGTACGAGACGCCGAACACCGAGATCGGCGCGAGCGTGGGCGGCGGCAGGTGCAAGCGGCGGCGTGCCCACGGCAGCATCGGGGCGAGAACGTGATGACGCGTCGGCTGCGCACGCTTCAAGCGAGCAAACGCCGCCGCGACGAGCTTGGCCTGCCACGCCGCCGTCGCGTCCCCCGCGAGCTCGTCGGGGACATGACCACCGAGGAACGCCGGCATCCAGTCCGGCCGTGTCGTCGCGTAGCCCCAGCACAGCGTGGCGAGGTGATTGGCGAGCTGGACGCGCCGCGGGCCCGCGCGATCACCAGCGTCGGGAGCTGCGTCGAGATACGCCGCGACCTCGGGTGTGCCGCGAACGACACCCGCGTCGGCGAGCACCGATGCGATCAGCGTGGCGAGCTGGGCACGATCGATGGGCGAGAGCTCGGCCGTCGGGTCGGCCCACGCGCGCTCGACGAAGCGATCGAACGTGACGCACTCGATGCCGGCCGCGATGCCGCGCGAGAACGCGAGCTCGCGCATCAGCCAGCGCTGCACGAGGTGCGAGCCGACGACGATGGTCGCGGGCGCGAACGGATCGGCCGGCGGCAACGCCTCGAACAGCGCGGCGAGGAGCTGCTCGACGCGGTCGCTGTGGACGGCGCGCAGCACTAGTCCCCGGGCGCCGTTACCCAGAGGGCTTGCGGAACGATCTCGAATTTGGCGGGCAAGCGGCCGGGTGCCTCTCCGTCGACGTCGAGCTCGACGATGCCACCTGGATCTATCGGCTCCGCCTCGACGACCTTGGCGCGACGCACGGTGACCTTGTCCATCTTCAGGTGATCGCCCGTGTAGATGCGACGGCTCATCTTGATGACGTCGCCCATGCCCATGTCGCCGAGCGCGACGACATCGAACGTGCCGTCATCCAGCTCCGCGTCGGGCGCGACCTTCATGCCGCCACCGAAGAACCGGCCGTTTGCGACCGCTACATTATAGATGGTGGTGTCGACACGGTCCTTGCCGTCGAACGTGAGCGCGACGCGCTGGTTGGAGTACTGGAACGTCGCGCGCACGCTGGCGGCCATGAACGCGAGCTTGCCGCCGAGGCGCTTCTTGCTCTCGTTGACGAGGCGATCGACGACGCCCGACACGCCGAACGACGTGATGTTCGCGAACATGCGCACCGTCGGTTGGCCTGCCGTCGACACGAACGTCAGCTTGCCGACGTCGATCTTGCGGCGCTTGCCACCCGCGATCACCGCCGCAGCGTCTGCGTGGCTGGTGGAGAGACCGAGCGTCTTGCGGAAGTCTCCGCCGGTGCCGAACGGCACGAGCGCGAACGTGGCGTCCGGTGCGATCGCAACTCCGTTCTCGAAGAAGCCGTTGACGACCTCGTTCACCGTGCCGTCGCCACCGATCGCGACGATGCGCTGTGCACCCTTGGCGAGAGCGTCGCGGGTGAGACGGGTCGCGTCGCCGACCCCGGTCGTCATCACCTCGTCGAACGGGAACGCGCGCTGCAGCACCTCGGCGACCTCGGACCATCGCTTGCCGAGCTTTCCGCCCTGCGAGTTGGGATTGACGACGACGACCGTGCGCGGCGCGACCATGGCGTCGAGGACTATACCCGCCGCCTCTGACTACATTATGTAAGGCACCGCCGCGCTTCAGATCCGACCGATCTCCGCTAGCTCAGCGACGGCTGGGGCTGCGTGGCCCAGGCGCGGCGATCGCGGGGAACAAGCTGGTTCATGTGCCAGTTCTGGATCGATAGCTGACGGGCCGCGCGTCGCTGAGCATGGTGAAGGCGGATCATGACGACGCCGACGAGGGTCAGCAACGCGATGTTCGTCCCGATGAGCGCGGCGTCGGCGTACCAGCCGTGCATGCGAAAAATGCTCGAGATCGAGACGATGTCGTCCAGGTTGACCTGCCAGCTCTTCGGAATGACGTGAGTCCACTCGAGGACGACCGGGACGCCGAACGCGAGACACGTCCATACCGGCAACAGCCACTTCCGGCGCAGGAACACCGACGCGGCCGTGAATCCGAGGAGAACGCCGCAGATCAGGATCGGCGTGATCATCCAGATGCCGGCCAATCGCGTCGTGCACACGATGAAGATCGTCGAGGTCACGAGGCCGAGAGGAACGTTGACGCTGCCCGTCTTGGATGCGCGCCACGTGTAGCCGGTGTGCAGGAGCAGCGACCCGTACAGCGCGAGCAACCACGGCCAGCTCTGGATCCCGAGGAACGGAATCACGAGCCACGAGAAGAGCAGACCAGCGAGGGCGACGAACGCCGTGTGGCTGCGCTGCTTCGTTGCGGCGACCTCTTCCTCCTTGAGGGACGCGATGAGCTCGGCAGGCAGGGTCTCGCCGGGACGCACGATGAGCTCGGTGACGAGGAGCCTCGGCTCGGCCCAGTCTGGCGCGAGAGCGATGGCGCTACCGGCGCGTGCGATCGCCTCCTGACGGCCTTCGCGCGGATCGGCAGCCAGTGCGTCGCGTGCTTTCGCGAACTGCTCCTCGGCGGCTGCGCGACGACTCGCGAGATCTCGATCTCCATCGAGGTATTTCTGGATGCGATCCGCGAACTGCCGCGCCGTGGGACGTTCTCCCGGTCTCTGGGCGAGGGCCTCGAAGCACAGTCGATCCAGCTCGGGCGGGATCGATCGATCCCCCACGCGTTGCGTCGGCCGTTCCTGCGGCGAGGCGAGCGTCGTCGCGATCGCGGGCGTGCCGCGGGGATGAAGCGGCTGCTCGGAGAGGATCTCGAACAGGATGCAGCCTAGTGCGTAGACGTCGGCGGGTCCTTGCGCGGGCTCGCCGGTGATCACCTCCGGCGCCATGTAGCCGGGCGTTCCGAGCACCGAGCCTGCCTGCGTGCCGTCGTTCGGCGTATCGATGTCTGCCCGGACCACGATGGACTGCTCGGAGCGCTCGGATTGCACGCGAGCGACGCCCCAGTCGAGGACGTAGACCTCGCCGTAGTCGCCGAGCATGATGTTCGCGGGCTTGAGGTCGCGATGGATGACGCCTCGGCTGTGCGCGAGATCGATCGCGAGACACACGTCCACCAGCGTGCGCAGCATGCGTTGCGACGGAGCTCCATCGACAAGGTACTGCGCGAGCGTGCGGCCGCTGATCCGCTTCATCACGAAGTACGGTCGGCCGGCCGTGTCCGTCCCGAGCTCGTGCACGGGGACGATCGCGGGGTGATCGAGGCGCGCCTGGATCCGTGCTTCGCGCAAGAAGCGGGAGACGTGCTGCGCGTCGGGCCGCGTGTCACGCATCCGCTTGATCGCCACGTCGCGACCGATGCGGTCGTCCGTCGCGGCGACGACTTCGCCCATCCCGCCCAGACCGATCACTTCATGAAAGCGATATCCCGCCGGAGGGATATGCACGTCCAGATCGCCAGAGCGCGGCGCCCCGCGGCCAACCTCGGGGCTCGTGTCGGCTGCGGCCTCAGACAACGTTTCGGCGTGCGCGGGATCGTCGTCGACCATCGCGCCCAGTCTATCGCGCGATGGACGGTTTGGACGTTAGCGAACGAACTCGAGCAGCAACTTGTTCAGGT
This sequence comes from Kofleriaceae bacterium, assembly GCA_036499725.1. Lineage (GTDB taxonomy): Bacteria > Myxococcota_A > Polyangia > Haliangiales > Haliangiaceae > JABFXX01. The sequence continues at coordinate 33,312 of DASYDE010000131.1, read as the reverse complement.
GCGTCGCATGCGTCCAGGTCAGGCCGTGCGGCGCGTCGTCGATGATGTTCACCTTCGCGTGCGGCACGAACTGCATCATGCGCTTTCCGGAGACTTCGGCCGGTACGATCTTGTCGGCGCCGCCGTGAACCACGAGCGTCGGGACCTTGATCGACTTCAGGTCAGCGCGGAAATCCTCGAGCCACGCGTCCACACATTTGAGCATCGCGCCGTAGGACGAGCCATTCGCGACCGCGCGTGACGCGAGCAGCGCCTCGTCGGAGATGTCGGCGCCGCCGAGCAGCTTCTTGTTGTAGAAGTCGCGCAGAAAGCTGTCGAGGAATGCATAGCGATCCTGCTCGATCTTCTGCTTGATGCCCTCGAAGATCTCGCTCGGCGCACCGTCGGGGTTGTTGCCGTCTTGACGCAGCGCGGGAGTGACGGCCGAGATGAACGCCGCCTTTCCGACGCCCTTGCCGGCGTACTTGCCCATGTAGCGGGCGACTTCACCGCCCCCCATCGAGAAGCCGACGAGAGAGACATCGGCGAGGCTCAGCTTGTCGATGATCTTCGCAAGATCACCGGCCATCGTGTCGTAGTCGTAGCCCGTGCTCGGCGCAGAGCTGCGCCCGAAGCCGCGGCGGTCGTACGTGATCACGCGGAAGCCCGACGCGATCAGCATCTGCGACTGCTTTTCCCAGCTACCGCCGCTGAGCGGCCAGCCGTGGATCAGGACGACCGGGCGGCCGGAGCCGCGATCCTCGTAGTAGAGCTCGATGTCTGCGCTGTTCTCTTTGCCGACGGTGAGGAATGCCATGCGCGGACCGTGGCATGGGCGAGACGACAGTGCGGCGAACGCGCTGTTCGCCTACCGCTTATCTCACCCGGGACCGTCGTGGATCGCGCGATCGATCTTGGTCTTGAGCTCGACGTAACGCCGCAGGAAGTCGTAGTGCCGCTCACGGAACGCCTGCGTGTAGCGACGCTCCCGCGCCTTGATGCGCCATGCCTCGGCGAGATCGTCGAGCCGATCGATGACCTGCTTGGTATCGGTGAACGGCTGCACGAGTGTGCGCGTGCCGGCTTGTTCGACGAGCTCGACGCGCCCGTTCTCCGCCGGACCCAAGAACGTGAGGACGACGGTATCCGGATGCTGATTGCGAATCGTGCGCGCGACCGTCTTGGAAGGGAGGTCGCTGATGTCCTCGGCGATCATCGAATAGTGAAAGCCGTGCGACATGCGATCGAGGCCTTCGCCGCCCGAGGTCGCGTGCACGAACGTGAAGTTCGTCGGCGCGGCTGCGCTGATCGCGGTGACGAAGTCGTCGACCTCGTCGATCACGAGCACGCGCAGCTCCTCGATCGTGGCCATCTTCTTGGTGTCCTTGCCCGCCGCTTTGTCCGCGAGATCGATCGCGCGTCGCTCCGTCTCCATGAAGCGCTGCAGAAACTCCTCGTGCACGCCGCGCACGTCGAGCAGCACGGAATCGACCTCGCGCTTGCCGACCGAGCGACCGGCTGCGTCGAGCACGCGATCCTTCAGATAGGCGACGGACTCGGGCGCCTTGAGGATCAGATCGATCGCACCGGCGCGCACGGACTCGACCGCATCATCGTACGAGCGGCGCGGCGTCATCGCGACGATCATCGACGTCGGAGAGCGCTCGTGGATCGAGCGGATCGTCGCAATGCCTTCTGCGGGCGAGGGCGTATCGATGTCGAGCAGCACCACGCTGAAGAACTGTCGATCGACCAAGCGCAGCGCTTCGTCCGCGCTCGGCGTGCAGGTCACGTGCAGGTTTGCTTCGGAGAGCAACTGCGTGATGCCCGCGTGCACGTCCTTGTCTGCATCGACGACGAGCACCTCGATACCGACGAGAGAGACGATATTGGTTTGGGTGCGATACGAGCCCGAGGTTTCGGTGGTCATGACAGGCCTTCGCGGAGGAGGAACACGCCAGCGCCCGCCAGCGCGAGGTCGACGAGGAGCACGAAGATGATAAGCCCCCAGCGGCGGCCGGGAGGTTTGGCAAGTGAATCGCTGAGTGCGCCCGACGGGCGCTGCACGGGCGCGTTTGCAGGCGCGGTGGGGGCGAACCCTTGATTGGTCGGCGGGATGCTGTTGCCGGTGTTCGTCGGCGCGCGCCCGTTGTTTACCGGTGGGATGCTGCGGCCGTTGGTCGGCGGAATGCTCGCCGGAGGCGGCTGGTACGGGACCGAGCTCTGGGGAGGCTGGCTCTTGACCGGTTGGTACCCGGCCGAGCTCTGCGGGGGCTGGCTCTTCACCGGTTGGTAGGGCGCCGAGCTCTGGGGCGGCACACTCTGGACCGGCTGGTACGGGTTGTTTTGAGGGGCGATGCTAGTTGGCTGCGCGATTGCGGGCCCGCTGTAGTTGTTCTGCGGGGCGATGCTGGGGGGCGGCATCACGGGCGGCCCACTTGGATAAGTGTTCGGAGGTTGCACACCTGGCGAGGTGCTCGGATGCCCCGCGGGGATGGGGAACGTGGCGTTGTCGTCGATCTTTTGCGTCGCTGGGACCAGGCGCGGCGCGTCGGGCATACGCGCGCCACACCCGCCGCAGAAGCGCGAGTCAGGCGCGTTATCGGTGCCACAGGTGGCGCAGCGCATCCCGCGGGAAAGCGTAACTCAGCACACGCGCGCCATGCGACTTCCCGTGAGCCGGATCCGTCAAAGGCGGCGTGTTATCATCGTCGACACGGGATGAGTCAAATCCTCGATCGCGTGCTCGCGGCCGCTCGTCAGTTGGGGGCCTCGGACGTGCACCTGAAAGCAGGGTTGCCTCCGATCTTTCGGATCAAGGGCGACCTGCGGACGGTGCGCGACGTACCTGCGTTGACTCGCGAGGCAATCGCGCAGTTCGCCGTTCATATGATGAACGACCGGCAGCGCGAGGACTTCGAGACCAACCTCGATATCGACCTCGCGTATGGCACGCCCGACGGCGTTCGCTACCGCGTGAACATGTTCCAGCAGCGCGGCTCGGTCGGCATGGTGCTGCGACTGATCCCGCCCGAGGTGCCGCCGTTTGATCGGCTGAACCTCCCGCAGACGATCCTCGACCTCGTCACCAACAACTCCAGCGGCGTGGTGCTCGTCACCGGCGCGACCGGCTCCGGCAAGTCGACAACGCTCGCGGCGATGATCGACTACGTGAATACGCAGAGCGCGTATCACATCGTCACCGTCGAAGATCCCATCGAGTACACGTTCCGCGACAAGCGCAGCGTGCTCAATCAGCGCGAGATCGGGTTCGACACGATGTCGTTTGCGCGGGCACTGCGCGCAGCGCTACGTCAGGATCCAGATGTGATCCTGGTGGGCGAGATGCGCGATTTCGAGACCGCGCAGATCGCGATGACGGCCGCCGAGACCGGTCACCTCGTGCTCTCGACGCTCCACACCGTCGACGCGACGGAGACGATCAGCCGCATCATCTCGATGTTCCCGACGCACCAGCAGCAGCAAGCGCGTCTGACGCTCGCGAGCGTGTTGCGCGGCGTGGTCTCGCAGCGCCTGCTCCCGCGCGCCGACGGCAAGGGCATGGTCCCCGCGCTCGAGATCATGGTGAACACCGAGCGCGTCCGCGAAATGATCGAGGAGCCCACGCGCACGCGCGAGATCAAGAGCGCGATCGCGGAAGGCCAGCACCCGTACGGCATGGTCACGTTCGACCAGAGCCTCGCAGTGCTCGTGAAGCAGCGCCTCGTGACGTACGAAGAGGCGGTCAAGCATTCCAGCACTCCGAGCGACTTCGCGCTGCTCTTCCGCGGCGTGTCGGGCAGCTCGGGAGAGTGGCGTGATCAAGGTGGCGGCAGCGTCACGGGGACGAGTAGTAGTGGCGCGAAACCAAGCACCGGAGCAGGCAATGACGAGTTCGAAATCGAAAGCTTCGATAAGTAGCCCGCTGCTGGTGCTCGTCGGTGCGCTGCTCTTGTGGCTCGCACCGTCGGTTGCAGAGGCGGGGCGCAAGCGCGTCGTCGTGCTCGACTTCGAGGGCCCCAAGGCCGAGACGTTCCACGACGACGTCGTCAAGCTCGTGAAGAAGTCCGCGACGGTGATTCCGTCGGAGAAGTGGAGCTCGACGGCCGACGATCTCGACGCCGGCAAGGTCAACGACGGCAACATCAAGAAGGTCGCCAAGAAGCTCAAGCTCGACGCTGTCATCACCGGCAAGATCGAGAAGCGCCGCGACAAGTACATCGTTCAGATCAAGGTGCGTAACGGCAAGACGGGCGCGATCGCCGGTCAGCGCATCGACGTGACGGCGGACGGTCCCGAGCTCGAAGGCGACGCCAAAAAGGATCTCAAGGACGAGCTCATCGGCGCGATCGACGCGCTCAAGGAAGGCGACGAAGAGGGCGGCAGCGACGAGGAAGACACGCCCAAGAAGAAGAAGCACGACGACGAGGACTCGGGCGACGGCGACGAGCCGAAGAAGTCCAAGAAGGAGCTCGCGGCCGAGGCCAAGAAGAAGAAGGAGGAGGAAGCCGCGGCGCAGGCCGAAGAAGACGCGGCTGCGGCCAAAGAAGCCAAGAAGAAGAAGCACGACGAGGACGAGGCCGACGAGGACGACGGCGCGAAGAAGAAAAAGAAGAAGGGCTTCGGCGGCGGCGACATGGATGAGGCGGCCGCGCTCAAGACCAAGGGCAACGAGGAAGGCGACGAGGAAGACACGTCGTCCCGGAAGAAGAAGCACAGGGACGAGGGGGACGAGGACGAGGACAACGGCTCGAAGAAAAAGAAGAAGAAGAAGATCGCCGAGGAAGACGAGGGCGAGGTCACCGAGCACTCCGACGACGGCGATGAAGACGCCGACACCAACATGCTTGGCCCGGGCGAGCGTGCGGTCGATGCCGCGCTCGGTCTCTCGTTCAACGCGCGCAAGCTCAGCTTCACCGTCAAGAAGGGCGTGATGAACGTCCCGCCGCCCTACAACGGCGTCCCCGTTGCCGGCGCGGATCTCGACATCACCGTGTTCCCGCTCGCGATCGGCCACAAGAACAAGTCCGCGCTGCGCGGCCTGGGCATCACCGGCTTCTACGACAAGGTGATCAAGATCGAGAGCAAGGCGCAGAACATCTCGCTGCCGACCAAGCAGTCGCGCTTCGGCCTCGGCGTGGTGTTCCGCTATCCGATCGGCAACCTCGTCGTCGGCGGCATGTTCCGCTTCGGCAAGCAGTCGTTCAACATCGGGTCGGCCGGTGGCATCGAGCCCGCGCTGCCCGACACCGAGTACACGATCTTCGAGCCGAGCGTGTTCGTGAAGTACGCCGTTGGCCAGAAGGTCACGCTCAACCTGTCCGGTGGCTTCCTCGGCATCACCAACACCGGCGAGATCCAGCAGATGGATCAGTACGGCGCAGCCACGGTGACGGGCGCAGAGGTAGAGGCCGGCCTCGACGTGATGCTGACCAAGAACGTGCTCGTGCGCGCGAGCTTCCGGTTCGAGCAGATCGGCTACAAGTTCAAGGGTGTGGGCGCGCTGGTCGAGCGCGACAACGACCCGAGCTCGCCCGACGTCGGCGGCGCCGCGGACCGCTACATCGGCGGCACCGTCCTGGCTGGCTACCTGTACTGATCCTGAGGGCGGATGCTAGGTTGCCTTCGCTATGAAGGCAGCCGACGTTCGCAGTGGATTCCTCGAGTTCTGGAAGAGCAAGGGTCACGAGATCGTGGCCTCGAGCTCGCTCGTTCCGGCGAACGACCCGACGCTGTTGTTCGTGAACGCGGGCATGGTCCAGTTCAAGGACGTGTTCACGGGCGCCGACAAGCGGCCCTACAAGCGCGCGACGACGTCGCAGAAGTGCGTGCGCGCGGGCGGTAAGCACAACGACCTCGACGAGGTGGGCAAGACGCCGCGCCACCACACGTTCTTCGAGATGCTCGGCAACTTCTCGTTCGGCGACTACTTCAAAGAGGAAGCGATCACCGGCGCGTGGGAGCTGATCACCAAGGTCTGGAAGATGGATGCGTCGCGCATCTGCGTGACGATCTTCGGCGGCAACGATCCGGATCTCCCGGGCGTGGAAGCCGACAACGAAGCGCGCGCGATCTGGAAGCGCGTCACCGGCTTTGGCGATGACCGGATCATCGGACTCGGCAAGGCCGACAACTTTTGGATGATGGGCGAGACGGGCCCGATGGGGCCCTGCACCGAGATCCACTACTATACGCCCGGCGTTCCGACCGTGTTCCCGACGAGCGACCCCGCGTCGTGGAAGGGCTGGCTCGAGTTCTGGAACAACGTCTTCATGCAGTACGAGCGGCGCACGCCCGGTGGTGAGCTGTTCCCGCTGCCGGCGCCGTCGATCGATACGGGTGCGGGCCTCGAGCGCGTGACCGCGATCCTCCAGGGCAAGCAGTCCAACTACGAGACGGATCTGTTCACGAACATCCTCGCCAAGGCGGCGGAGCTCGCGAAGAAGACGTACGGCCAGAACGCGGATGCAGACGTGTCGATGCGCGTGATCGCGGACCATGCGCGGTGCACGACGTTCCTGATCGCGGACGGCGTGATGCCCGACAAGGGCCAGCGCGAGTACGTCCTGCGCCGCATCATGCGCCGCGCGATCCGCCACGGAAAGATGCTCGGCATCGAGCAGCCGTTCCTGCACGAGGTCTGCGCGACCGTCATCCAGGAGATGAAGGATCAGTACCCCGAGCTCCTCGATCGTCAGAACACGATCCAGAACGTCACGCTCGACGAAGAAAAGCGCTTCCGCGCGACGCTCGATCGCGGCCTGGGCCTCCTGGAGCAGGAGCTCACGATCCTCAAGAAGGAAGGCAAGACGGAGATTCCGGGGCGCGTGCAGTTCGAGCTACACGACACGTACGGCTTTCCGCAGGACCTCACCGAGATCATCGCGACGGAGCGAGGCTTCACCGCGCCCGAGAGCACGTTCCGTGTCGAGATGGCGAAGGCGCAGGCGAAGAGCAAGTTCGCGGGCTCCGATCAGGTCGCCATCACCGGCGATATTCGTGCGCTCGCGAGCGAGGTCGGTGCGACCAAGTTCCTCGGCTACGAAGGCCGCGGCACGAGCGGGCAGGGCACCGTCAAGGCGATCCTCGTCGAGGGGGCGCGCGTGCACAGCGCGACCGAAGGACAGCAAGTCCAGCTCGTGTTCGACCAGACGCCGTTCTACGCGGAGTCTGGCGGTCAGACCGGTGACGCGGGCGATGTCATCGGGCCCAAGGGCAAGGCGACGATCTTCGATACGAAGAAACCAGCCGGCGACGTTCACGTGCTCGTCGGTAATGTCATCGAGGGGACGCTCTCCGTCGGCGACTCGGTGCACTTTGCCGTCGAGGACGACCGCCGCGAGCGCATCCGCGCGAATCACTCCGCGACGCACCTCTTGAACCACGCGTTGCACCAGGTGCTCGGTGATCACGTGGCGCAGAAGGGCTCGCTCGTCTCGCCGGACCGCCTGCGCTTTGACTTCGCGCACGGCAAGCCGATGACCGAGGACGAGAAGCGCCGCGTCGAGGATCTCGTCAACGCGGAGATTCGCGCGAACGCGGACTCTGTCGTCGAGGTGCTGCCGATCGAGGACGCGAAGAAGAAGGGCGCCGTCGCGATGTTCGGCGAGAAGTACGGCGACGTCGTGCGCGTCGTCCACATCGGTCGCGAGTCGCTCGAGTTCTGCGGCGGCACACACGTGCGGCGCGCGGGCGACATCGGCCTGATGAAGATCGTCGGCGAGAGCGGCGTCGCGCAGGGCGTTCGTCGTATCGAAGCGGTGACCGGTGCGGGGGCGATGGAGTATCTGCGCAAGCTCGAGGACGAGCTAGGCAAGACGGCGGCGGCGATGAAGTCTCCGTTGTTCGAGGTCGCCAATCGCTACGAGCAATCGCGCCAGGCGGCGAAGGTTCTCGAGAAAGAGATCGCGACGCTGAAGCAGAAGATCGCGTCGGGCGGCGGTGGTCGCGATCTCCTCTCCGAGGCTGTCATGGTGAAGGGCATCAAGGTGCTCGCGGCGGCGATCGACGTGGATGACGCGAAGGTTCTGCGCGACACCGGCGATCAGCTGCGCGACAAGATGGGCTCGGGCGTCGTCGTGCTCGCTGGCGTCGGGGGCGCCGAAGTGAAGCTCCTCGCGCTCGTCACCAAGGACCTTGTCGAGAAGGTGCAGGCCGGCAAGCTGCTCGGCGAGATCGCGCAGCAGATCGGCGGACGCGCCGGCGGTAAGCCCGACATGGCGCAAGGTGGTGGCAAAGATGCGTCGGCGGTGCCGGCGGCTCTCGATGCCGCGCGCAAATGGGTCGAGGACCACGCGTAGATCACGGCGAGGGGCATTTTGCCCGCGGTGTGCGGATCGACCCAGGCGCGAAGGCGCGAACACCTACACATTTCTGCGCTAACGTTCGTAGCTCGTCCGTGGAGGGATTATGCGAACGATGATGAGAGGTCTACTGATCGCGAGTTTGGTCGCCGGCGTTGCAGCGCCCGCGATCGCTGGTCCGCACGAGCGCCGCGAAGAGCGCCGCGAGGATCGCCATGAAGAGAAAAAGCAGGAGCGCCGCGAGGAGAAGCACGAGGAGAAACGCGAGGAGAAGCGCGAAGACCGTCGTGAAGATCGCCGCGAGGATCGCCACGAGGCCCGCGAAGAGCGCCGCGAGGATCGCCACGACTGGCACACCCGCCGTGCCCCGCCCGCGATGCGCGTGGAGCGCCACGAGAACCGCCGCGGCTATACGTGGACCAACGGCCGGTACGACTGGAACGGCAATGACTACGTGTGGGTCGGCGGTACGTACCAAGCGGATCGCTCGGGATATCGCTGGCGCGAGCCCCGCTGGGAGAACCGCTCCGGCGAGTACTTCTATGTCGATGGCGGCTGGGACTCCATCGGCCCGTCCGCCGCGCCGCCCGAGCTGCGCGTCGAGACCTACCAGCCCCGCTCCGGCTACGTCTGGGCCGGCGGTAACTGGAATTGGGACGGTTCCCAGTGGGTCTGGGCCCCTGGTCACTGGGAGCGCGAGCGCCGCGGCCATCACTGGCGGGCGAACAACTGGCAGCAGCAGAACGGCGCCTGGGTCTCTGTCCAGGGCGGCTGGGACTAACACGTCAGCGCCGCGCGCCTCCGGCTGAGCAGAGGTACAATATCGCCGGCCGCACGTAGCGGCCAGCTATGGCGCCCGACGACACCAGTGGGGCGCGGCCTGCACCGGTCGCGCTGCGCATCAAGCTTCGCTACGACACCGTAGAGACGCTGGTGCAGCGCTTTGCGCCGAACGTCGGCAAGTCGGGGTTGTTTCTCCCGACCAAGTCGCTGCAGCCCGTCGGCGCCGAGGTGAAGTTCGAGCTCCGCCTCGCCGACGACAAGGTCGTCATCACCGGCCTCGGTCGCGTGAAGAATGCCAAGGCGCCGGATCCGGCTGCGCCGAAAGCGGCGTTCGGGATGGGCGTCGAGCTGATGCGCGTGACGCCCACGAGCCGCGATGTGATCCTGAAGATCCTCGCGCGGCGCAAAGAGCTCGGGCTGGCCGAGGTCGGGATTCCGTCGGCGGCCGACATCGATGCAGCACGCACTACCGTCGACACCGGTGTTCGCGAGGCGGCGGCGAGCGGCATTCCGTCGGCGGTTCCGCTCGCCGATAGCGGTCCCGTACTCGAGACGGGCCCCGTTCCGCGCGCAGCGATCGCGACGCCCGTTGTAACGCCGGTCGTCGCGGCACCCACTTCCGACACCGATGCCATTCGCGCGGTGACGCCAAACCCTGACGGGCCCCTTCGCGATAGCAATCCCGTGCTCGAGGGCCCCGCGCCCAAGATGACGTCGCCGCGCCGGCACTCGGGATCGATCGCGGTGCAGAAGCTCTCCGCCGTCGAAGCGCTCGCGCCCGAGCCGCCGCGCAAGAAGCGCCCGAACGTCCAGGAGATCGTCGATCGCGCGTCGGGTCCTGTCGCGCTCGCGACCAACGTTCCCGGGCTCGATGACGACGTCGATGTTCAAGCCGTGCTCGCTCGAGCGCGCGCACTCGCGACGGGCGATCTCGATGCAGAGCTCGACGCTCTCCGCGAATCAGCAGCCGCACCGTTGGCGATCAGCATCGAGGCGGCATCCGCCGAGCTCGCGCGTGCGCTCGGTGGCGCGGCCGTGTCGCGCGACCGCAGCGCGAAGTGGGCACCACCTCCGCGCATCGTCGACGAAGCGCCCGTTGCGGAGGACGCGCGCGCGCTCGCCGCGAAGATGCTCGAGGCGACGCCGGTCGTCGAAGCACCTGTCGCCGAAGCACCCGTCGCCGAAGCACCTGTCGCCGAAGCGCCTGCACCGACCCCGGATCCCGAGTTTGTCGCGCAGACGACGCAGGTCGAGGCGACGCCCGACGAGGTTCACGCCGCGCCTCCGCTCGAAGCGCCCGCCGAGACGACGCCCGCGCTGATCGACGACGACGTGAGCGCCGACGCGTTCGTCGCGCGTGACAGCGCACCCGTGCTCGAGCTCGAGCCAGATCCCGAGACGCCGGATCCCGACGCGCAGGAGGTCGGGCCCGAGCAGATCGCCGACGAGATCCACGCGCTCGCCGACGGCGACTTCGAGGAAGTCGAGCACACCGAGATCGCGCGAGAGATCGAGCCCGTCGCGACGATGGATCGCGATCTCGAAGCGCGTGTCGCTCAGCAGATCGAAGCGGATCAGGACGAGGACATGGGCCTCGCAGACCTGCACGCCGCGATCGCGCCCGAGACGTATCGTCCCGCCCCCACGCTCGCCGGCTACTCGGCGCCGGAGACGTACACCAAGCCCGTCATCCTCCAGCCCACGTTCGAGCTGCCGCCGTACGATCCCAAGCTCGATCCGCTCATCCAGCCGCCCGCCCCTGACGTGGATGATGGTGAGGAAGGCGCCGAGCCCGTCGGTGACTTCGAGATCGTCGCGGAGGCGGACGCTGACGATGCAGATTTGCTCGCCGCCCATGGTGACGAGGAGGTGCAGGAGCAGCCCGGTTCCGATCTCGCCGATGACTTCGCCGCGCGTCTCGAATTTTCTGACGAGCACGAGCGGTTCCCCGACGAGCCTGGCGAGGCAGCGCTCGATGCAGCTCTGGAGGACAGCGCTCTCGATGCACTCGCCGGCTTCGCGACGCAGGATCCCGACAGCAACTTCCCGCCGCTTCACCGCTTCGATCAAAGCGATGTGATCCACGTTCCGCCCGAACCTCAGGTGCTGACATCGCGGTCGCGCACGCCGACGCGCGGAGGAACGCCGGCACCACGGGCCGCCTCACAGCCGCAGCGCGCGCAGCGCGTCGAGAGCTACGACCTGGAGAACGCGCTCGAAGCGCTCGACGTGGATCTGGATGATCTCTCCGTCGAGGAAGACGTCGCGCCGCCACCGGTGCTTCACAAGCGCCGCCCGTCGACGCCGTCGCAGGCAATGCCCGCGCAGACTCCTCGCGATCGCGGGCCGTCGCGCCAGATGCCTGTACCCACGCACGTGCCCAAGCGCGCGACGACTGACGACGGAGTCCTCATCGACTTCGACGACGACGACGAGTAGCGATGACCGACTCCAAGCTCGCGTATCACGACGCAGAGTTCCTCGACAGCGACGAGGCGCGACCACTCAGGATTCTCGCCGAGTATCTCGAGCCGCTGCGCGCGTTTCAGCGCGAGCAGATCCACGACACGATCGTGTTCTTCGGCTCCGCGCGCTTGCAGGAGAGCGGTCCGATGGGCCGCTACTACGCAGACGCGAGAGAGCTCGCGCGGCTGTGCACGCAGTGGTCGGCGTCCTTGCCCGAGGAAGGACAGCGCTTCGTCGTCTGCTCCGGCGGCGGTGGCGGCATCATGGAGGCGGCGAATCGGGGTGCTGCTGACGCTGGCGGTCGCACCGTCGGACTGAACATCGGCCTGCCGCACGAGCAGCGACCGAATCCGTACATCACGCCGGAGCTGTCGTTCGAGTTCCACTACTTCTTCATGCGCAAGCTGTGGTTCGCACATCTCGCGCGCGCGATCGTCGCGTTCCCCGGCGGGTTCGGCACGCTCGACGAGCTCGCCGAGATGCTAACGCTCTCGCAGACAGGCAAGCTCGATCGCAAGATCACGATCTTGCTCTACGGCTCGTCGTACTGGAAAGAGATCGTCAACTTCGACGCGCTCGTTCGCCACGGCATGATCTCGCCGGACGACCTCTCGATCTTCCACTTCGTCGACGATCCGCAGACCGCGCTGCTCTTGCTGCAGCGAAACTGCCCGGTGGAGCCGGCCTCCGAGGCTCCGGCGATCGCCAGGTCGACGACACCGCGCGACCGCTAGGTTAGCGCGTCGGGCCGCACAGGCCGCCGAACTCCGCGTTCGCGTAGCACACCAGCCCGGCATCGCAGTCGGTGTCGAGATGGCACTCGTTGGACGCATGGCAGAGGTGGTCGGCGCTGCTGCAGCCGCCGCCGTCGAAGCAGTCGGTATCGGTCGCGCATGCGAGGCGGCACGCGCCCTGACCATCGTCGACGCAGGCGGGCGCGGTGTCCTCGATGCAAAAGCTGTAGCCGTAGTCGTCCCAGCCGTCGGGCGTGCCGCAGTGGTGGTTCGGCGAGCAGTCGGCGGTTGTCGCGCATTCGTCGGCGCCGTGGCAGAACCCGCCCTGGCAGGTGCCCCCGGTGCCGCAGACGTCGTCAGTCGTGCACGCACCGCGGCACTCGCCTCCGCCGGTCGAGCGGCAGTACGGATCGGGGCCGCCGCGCCCGTCGGTGCAGAAGCCGGCGAGGCTCTCGCCCGAAGCCGCGCAGATCTGACCGACGCCCGCGCAGTCGCCGACCTGCGTGCCGTCGGCCTGCCAGGTGTTGTGGCACTCGCCGTCGACGTGACAGAAGCCGTCGGACGCGCAGCCCTCGTCGAGCGGGCAGTCCTTGCCGAACGTGCACGCCCAGGCGGGGAGCGGGGCCACGACGCCGCCGCTCGCCGCGCACAGGCCGCCAAAGTCCGGATCGGTGGCGCATTCCTGGCCCGCCGCGCAATCGGAGTCGGTGGTGCACTCGTTATCGGCGTGGCACTCGTTGTCCATGCAGGTGCCGCCACGGGCCGTGCAATCGGCCGTGGTGGAGCACGCGATGCGCTCTGCGACGTGCGAGGTGGGTGGGGTACCGCTGCAGGCGGCGAGGGCGAAACATGCGAAGACGAAGGGGTTTCGGATGGTCATGATGGGCGTTAGTGCGCGGCCCGATCGAATCGCAAAAAAACTTTTTCGCGATCCGTGCGAATCGGCCACTAATCCTCCGTCGTGTCTCGAACCCCGATCCTCGGCCTCGTGCTCGCCGTCGGCCTCGCCGGGCGGATCGCGGGGGCCGATCCGCTGGCGGTGCGCACGAGCGGTACGTTGCCGTTCACCCAGGGCGAGCTCGAAGCGGCGCTCGCGCTGCGCGCAGACCTCGCGACATCCGACACATCGACCCGTCTCGTCGCGACGGTCTCGGGCGATTCTACGACGGCGCACATCGCGGTGATCGGTCGCGAGCGCGAGGTCGCGCTGGACCACCAGGTCGGTGTCGATGCCGCGAGGGTCGTCGCGCTCGCGGTGCTCGATCTCGCCGCGGATCAGCTCGATCCACCCGCGCTCGCACCGCTGGTTCCGCCGGCGCCGATCGTGCGCGAGCGTGCACCGGTCGCGACGCCGATCGCACCGCGCGGCGAGTCGACCTGGGGGCTCGGCGTGTGGGGCGTGGCCGGGACGCAGCTCGGCTCGCCGCTCGCCGGCGTCGTCGAGCTCGCGGCCCCCATCGCGACCGATCTCCGCGCGACGTTGTCCGTCGGCGTACCGCCGCGCAGCGTGCTCGGTGCCGACGCCCACGTCCGCGTGATCCCGCTTCGGCTCGCGGCCGCCTGGCGTGCCGTCGCACTGCCGCTCGGCGCACTCGAGCTCCGCGCCGGCGCGACCGCCGCCGTGATCGCGACCTCCGCGAGCCGGAGCGACACGAGCACGATCTTCGGCGGCGGCGGTGCGGTGGTCTGGCGCCTGCCGATCGGCGCGCACACCGGCCCGACGATCTTCGCGGGCGGTGGCGTCGATGCGTTCGCGTCTGCGCGCGACTATCGAGTGGCCGGGATGCCGATCGGCACGACGGATCGGATCGCGGTGTGGGCCGGCGTCGGCGTCGCCGGAGAGCTCCGTCGATGATCCTCGTCGTGCTCGGCGCGTTGCTGCCGTGGTTCGGCAAGCGACCAGCCGCCGACTCGTCCGAGCCGCGGATCGATCCGTCGGCGGAGCTCGTGCGGCGTGCGCTCGCCGGCGACCGCCGCGCGTTCGATGCGCTGTATCGCGCCCACGTCGTCGCGACGCATCGCCTCGTCACACGCCTCGTGGGCCCCATCGCCGAGCGCGACGATCTGGTGCAGCAGGTGTTCCTCGAAGCGTTTCGTTCGCTGCACGGGTTTCGCGGCGAGGCCGCGTTCTCGACGTGGCTCCATCGGATCGCCGTCAGCGTCGCGTATCGCCACCTGCGCCGCGCAAAGCCGCGTCACGACGAGATCTCCGACGATCTCCCGTCGCTCGCCGCGTCGCCGGAACAGCTCGCGCGGCAACGCGAAGAGCTCTCTCTCGCGCTTCATTACCTGGCGGCGCTCCATCCAAAGAAGCGCATCGCGTACGTGCTCCGGGTCGTCGAGGGCATGTCGCTCGACGAGATCGGCGGGCTCGTCGGTGCCAAGGCGCCGGCCGTCGGGCAGCGCGTTCTGCACGCTCAGCGCGAGCTGACCGCGATGGTCGAGCGCGATCGTCTTCGCAACCAACCGAGGGGCTCATGATGACGCCGATGACCGACGCGTGTCGCGAAGTCTCTGCCGCGCAGATCGTCGACGCGCCGGACGCGCAGCTCGCCGAGCGGATCGCCGCGCATCTCACGCACTGCGACGCGTGCCGCACGCGGATCGCGGATCACACACGCCTCGCTGCCGCGCTGCGCGGCGCAGACACCGAGATCGACGAGGTCGCCCAGGCGCGCCTCCTCGCGCGAATGGCGCCGACGCTCGACGACCTCGCGAGCCGACGTGCGCGGCCGGCGTCGCGCCGCGCCTGGCTCCCGATCGCCGCGTTCGCCGCCGCTGCCGGCATCGTCCTCGCGGTCTGGGCCGCCACCGGACGAACCACGACTGCGCCGGTCGCGGCGGTGCCGCGCGCGCGGGACATCGTGCGCCCGTACCTCGTGGCCGGCGCGTCCAGCGAAGCCGCGGCGGCGACGCTGCTCGCGGGGCGGTTCTCGGCGCTCGCTGTCGAGGCCGGCGAGACCGTGCGCGCGAGCACCGACGATGGCACGCGGATAACGCTGGTCGGGCCCGGTCATCTCACCGTGGTCGCGGTCGAGCCCGAGCTCGACCTGGAGCTCGGCGCCGGGACGTTGCTCGTCACGGCGACGACGCCGGCGATCCACGTGCACGGTGCGGGCTTCGACGTGCGCGCGTCGAACGCGACGTTCGCCGTCTCCTCCGACGTGCATCCGGTGATCTTCGTCGATCGCGGAACGATCGAGCTCGACGGCACGCAGCTCCACGCCGGGGAGTGGTCGGGCGCGGCCGCGGACCGCTCGCTCGCGCTCGTGCGCGCGTTGCGCGATCACGCCGACGCGATCGCCGCGCCGCACGATCCGAGCGGCATTCTCGCGGTGCCTGGGCCGTCGGCTGCAGTCGTCACCGAAGGCGGCGGCGTGCTCGGCACCGCACCGCTGTGGGCGCGGGTGCCGCTCGGGCCGATCGCCCTCGTCGTCGTCGGGGACGTCGAGCAACGCGCGACGCTCGCGATCACCGAGCGCGGCATCGCGCGGGTCGAACGCACGACGCAGGTGATCGCGCCGGTCACCCCGGTCGCGCCGATCTCACCGGTCGCGCCGGTGCGGCCGACCGCGTCGATCACGCATCATCCGGCGGCGGTGCCAGATCCGGCGGTCGCGGTGCCGGCGCGCGACGCGTCGCAGCTCTACGCCGACGCCGAGCGGCGCCTGGGCACCGGTGATCGCACGGGTGCGGAGCGAGCCCTCGACGAGCTGCTCGAGGAGTTCCCGGACTCGCCACAGGCGGCCTCGGCGCTGTACGACCTCGCAAACCTCGCACGGGCGCGCGGTGATCTCGCGGCGGCGCGGTCCGCGCTCGATCGCCTCGTCGCGCTCGATGCGACAGCGCTGCGCGAGCCGGCGTCGTACCTGCGGTGTCGCGTCGACGTCGAGAGCAAGCGCGACGCCGCACCGTGCTTCCGTGCGTTCCGCCGCGCGTTCCCGAGCTCGGCCCACGACGCCGAGGTGCTCGCCTGGCTCGTCGGTCACGCGAGCACGGCGGAGGGCTGCGTCGCCACGCGCGCGCTCGCCGACGAGTATCTCAGGAGCTATCCGACCGACAAGTTCGCGGGCGAGGCCCGAAAGGCCGCGGCGTGCACTCCGTGAGGCGCGTGCTCGCGATGGCGTGCGTGCTCGCCGCTGCAGGCTGTCCCGCCAAGGTGATCGAGCTCGGACCACCGCTCGACGCGGCGATCGATGCACCGGCGTCGACGTGCGCGTGCCGGATCACGCCGTGCCGCACCGCCGGAGACTGCACGCTGACCGGTGGCACCTGCGGCGCCGACTTCTATTGCACCGGCGATTTCGGTCCGTGCCAGACCACCGCGACCTGTCAGGCGACGATCTCGAGCGGAGTCTGCACGGCGTCGCCGACATCGACGATGACCTGCCCGTGAGGCGGCAGCTCGTCGGACCTACGCACCGAGGCCCGTCCAGATGCCGAACAGCCCGAGGACTGACGCGCGCCTCATCGAGGTCGCGGACGTCTTGGCACAATCACAGCTCGGGCCGCAGCCGCAGGCGGTCATGCAGTCACAGCGCGGGCCGCACGAGCAGCGTTCGGCGTTGCCGCCGCAGCCGCAGTCGGTGGATTGGCAGGGGCAGGAGGACTTGGTCTGGTTCATTGTCGTCATGCCCTTACGACGCAGACCGCTCTCCGGCATTACACCCGCGTTTCAGCGCGCTAGATTGATCGCTATGTCCACGGAAGTGCTGGTCGCCAACCACCGCGAGTTCTTGGCGTTCGTCGAGAAGCGCGTTGGCAACCGCGCGACGGCCGAGGAGATCCTGCAGGACGCACTGGTGCGCAGCATCGACAAGGTCGACGACGTCGAGGGCAGCGCGATCGGCTGGTTCTATCGCGTCCTGCGCAACGCGATCATCGATCACTATCGCCGCACGGCGGCCGCCGAGCGCCGCGACGACGCGTACGCAGCGGAGCAACTCGCCTCGGCGCCCGACGACGAGGAGCTCCACCGCGTCGTGTGCAAGTGCGTCGCGCAGCTCGCAGAGACGCTCAAGCCCGAGTACGCGGCGGCGCTGAAGCGCATCGATGTCGACGGTCTCTCCGTGAAGGACTACGCGGATGAAGCCGGCATCACGAGCAGCAACGCGGGCGTCCGGATCTTTCGGGCGCGGGCGGCGCTGCGCAAGCAGGTCGCGCGCTCGTGCGGCACGTGTGCAACGCACGGTTGTCTCGACTGTACGTGCGGGCAGGCGAGCTAGAAGCTGCCCGACAGCGAGACGCCGCTGCCGTGCTCGTCAAACGTCGGCGTGACGATGGTGTTCTCCGTCGGCTTGGGTGCGATCCACAGCATCACGACCGAGGCGACAACGGTCGCACCACCTGCCGCGACGAGATACGTGCTCGTCCGCGCATGCGAGCGCGAGGAAGCGATCTTGGACTTTCCCTCGGCCGAGCAGATGTTGGACGAGTCGCACACCGACGCGTCACGCGTGTCTTTCCACTCGCTCCACGCATACGCGCCGATGCCGACACCCGTACCTGCGATGGCGAGACCGACGCCGCCCGTGATGAATGCCCAGGTACGGAGCGGAGAGCTATCCCTGCGAATCGTCGTCGAGATCCGTGCCGCGGGGCGGGCGGCGATGATCTCAGGCGCTTGCTCCAGTGCGGGAACCGTCACGGTCTCCACACTGCCTTCGCGATGCACGTCGACGGTCGTCGACCATGCGCGATGACCCGGCGCCGAGGCGGCGATCGTGAACGTGCCGGGATCGACCACGACATCGGTGGCGACGAGCGCGGAGATGTCGGTGTCATCGCGCTTCACGACGAGGCCCGGCGTGGTCGCTGCATCGACATGCAAGCGCACGAGGCGCGGCTCGAGGGCCGTCGCACGGCGCCGTGCGAAGTCCACGCGAGGGTCGCTCTTGCGCGCAGCCATCTCGATGCCTTCGCGGAACTCGGCCCACGCCGTGCCCGTCCGACCAAGCGCCTCGTGGCAGTTCGCCATGTTCAACAGCACGCCGAGCTGAGGATCTGCGTGATAGCTCGCCTCGAATAGCCGGCACGCGCCCGCGATATCGCCGGTCTTTTCGAGCTTCTTCGCGTCGCCGAACAGCGCTTCGGCGGCTGCTTTGTCGTCTGCGCGAGCGTCACCCGCCGCAAAGCAGCCGAGGACGAGCGCAGCGAGAAACGTGCTCTTCATGGGTGGCTCCCTCCGAACGCCATCGTCATCGTCGGTGTGCCCTCTGCGAAGATGACGTCATCGCGACCGTCGTGATTGAAGTCGCCCACTGCGAGCGAGCTCGGCCACGAGGGCATGCCGCCGAACCGACGCTGCTCGAACTTCGCGGACCCATCGTTGCGCAGAACGACAAGCTCGCTGCCGGCCGTCATCGCGAGGTCGGGATGGCCATCGGCGTCGAAGTCGCCGATCACGAGCGAGCGAGGATTTCCGCTGACGGTGATGTTCGTGTGCTCCCAGTTGGGAAACTTCGTCAGCACCGAGACCACTCCGGTGATCTGGTCGAGGAACGCGATGTCATCGTGCCCGTCTCCGTCGAAGTCAGCGACGAGCATGTCGCTCGGATACGCGCGCGAGTCGAGCGGGTAGGGCCACCGCAGGCTCGGATCGGTGGTCGAGCTGACGATGATCACGTGCTCCGTCGAGTCGAGCGACACGAGCTTGGGGCCTTCGATGCGCGCGACGCGCACGATCCGCGGCTCGCCGATGATCTGCGTGATGGGCCAATCGGATCCCTTGGTGGGCCCCGCGGCGCGGCCGAAGACGGGCGTCACGAAGCCGGCTCCATTGCCAGCGACGACGTCATCCAACGCATCGGCATCGACGCGGCCGACGGACACCGCGCTGACATCGGTGAACGCGCCGACGTCCGTCATTGCAGCGTACGTACCGTCGCCGTTGCCATTGCCGATCTGGAGGCCACCGTTCGCGACGAGCAGGTCGCCGATCCCATCGCCCGACACATCGGCGACCGCGATCGCGCGCGGATTCAGGCCCGAGATCCACGCCGAAGAGCTCGTCGTGAACAGTCCGGTGCCGTCGTTCACCGACGTCCCGATCGTCCCCTGAACGTCCGTGTACACGAGGTCATCGACGCCGTCGGCGTTCACGTCGGCGCGCTGGACGGCGTAGATGGAGTTGATCGCGAAGACGGTCTGCAGCCCACCGAACGAGAGATCGAGATCGGCGCGGTGGATCGCGATGGTGTACGTCCGCTCGACGCCCGAGGTCGTGCGCAGGACGAACGCGATCGACCTGTCGCCCACCGCCACGTCGAAGGTCTGCGCGGTGTTCATCTGCGCGGCCGCACCGTCGACGGTGAGCTCGACCGATGCGTCGGCGCTCGGGGTAACCGTCAATGCAGGCCCGACGTACGGCAGCGCGATGCTGTAGCTCGTCACGGCGGGATCGAACGCCGGCACGAGTGCTCCCGTCGACACCTCGAGGTTGTCGAGGCGAAGCTCGCCCGGATCGTCGAAGCCGATGATCTGTGCGCAGCCGGTGGCTCCGAGCGCGAGGATGAACGCGGCGCGGATCACGTGCGTCCCTCCAGCTCGTCGTGCGGCGCGGCGGCAGGAGCGGGTGTGGCGGCGGGCGTCGGCGCCGGTGCGATCTTCGGCGCTCGGGTCGGCGCGGAGCGAGGTAGAGCCGGTGCGGCACCACTCGACCGCGGAGACGTCGGTGTCGTCGACGCAGCAGACGTTGGCGTCGGTGATGGAGCCGGCGTTGGCGTCGTCGGAGGAGCGGCGACAGCCGGGGCTGGTGACGGGACGGCGGCCGGTGCTACGTCGACGGCGCGTTCGACAGGTGCGGTCTCGACAACAGCGCGCGCAGAAGCAGCTCGCGTCGCGTGCGCTCCACTCACGGTGCGAACGCTGACGAGTGCGATCACCGCCACCGCTGCGATCGCCGCCGCGGCTGCGATGAACCCCGTGCGCTTCGCACTCTCGATGCGCACGACCTGACCGGCGCCGCCACCGAGCGTGGTCACCGAGCGCGGCTGCGTACGGACGACGGGAACGCCGTGCGGCGGTGTGAACGTCGCTGACGTGAACGGCTCGAGCGCACGCACGATCGACTTCATCGACTCGCCGCGGGCCCCCGGATTCTTTGCGAGCAGCTGATCGACGAGGCGCTCGAGCTCGACAGGCACGTCATGCACGAGCGTGCGCAGCTGCGGCGCCGCCGACTGCGTGTGCTGCGTATACGCCTCGACGATCGTCGACGACGGGAACGGCGGGCGGCCGGTTAGCATCTCGAACAGCACACAGCCGAGCGAGTACGCATCCGCGCGCCAGTCGACGGATCCGGAATCACCCCACTGCTCGGGCGCCATGTACTCGGGAGTGCCCATCGTACCGATCGTTCGCGGCCCGACGCTGCCCGGGAGCTTCGCGATGCCAAAGTCGAGCACCTTCACGCGCTCGCGGCGCTCGAGCTCCGCGTCACCGACGAGGAAGATGTTGTCGGGCTTGAGGTCGCGATGCGTCACGCCCTCGGCATGCGTCGCAGCGAGAACGCTCGCGATCTGTCGACCGAGCTCGGCGACCTCGCCGACCGGGATCCGACCGCGCCCGATGCGAGAGCTGAGCGGTTCGCCTTCGAGGAACTCCATGACCAGGTACGCCTGACCGTCGTGGAAGCCGACGTCGAAGATCTTCGCGATGCCCGCGTGCTTGATGCGGCTGACGATGCGCGCCTCGTTGAACAGGCGCTGCACGTGCCCGTCGTGCTTTGAGATCTCCGGGAGCAGGACCTTGATCGCGACCCGCGTCTGGATCCCGACGTGCTCGGCTACATACACCTCTCCCATCCCACCTCGTCCGAGGAGCGAGATGACGCGGAAGTTGCCGATGACGCTACCGAGCACCTAGCTCGTCAATCGACCAGGAAGGCGGCGGATTGAGCTATAGACGCGCATGGTCCTTAGGTTCGTGACGGGCGTGATCGTCTGTGCGATTGCCGCAGGTTGCAGCAGGGAAGCGAAACCGGTGGACTTCCCGCCCGCGGCGACCCCAGCGGCCGGCGTCGCGCCTGCAAATGACGAGATGGCGCAGTTCCAGCGCGATGTCGACGCGATCGAGTCCGCCTCGGCGAGGCACGAGAAAGCGGTCAGTGAGCTCGCCCTGCAGGCCGGAGAGAACGATGACGCGCTCGCGGCCGCCCTTACCGACAGCGACCGAAGTCTCATGATGACTCAGATCGCGAGCGCGGTCGCGCAACTGGAGGATCTCCGGCTGGGCATCGCGTCGACGAAGGAGGCGATCGCGACGCTCCTCGCGCGCAGGCCCGTCGTCGGCGACCGGATCCGCCTCGACCAACTGCGCAAGGCGGCGCAGGAGAACGACGAGTACCTCGACAAACTCCTCTCTGACCTCGCGGAGATGGAGAAGCACGACGCCGGGCAGAAGGACATCGTGATCCGCGCCCAAGCAGATGCCGACCGCGCTGCCGCGAATGCAAAGCTCCGCGAGTTCGAGCTCGAGCAGGAAGCCGCGAAGAAGAAGAAGCGCTAACTACTGCGGGCCGAGGCCGGGGTGCGCGAGTGCCTTGATCAGCTTCGCGCGATCACCACCGTGCTGGTTCCACAGCGCGAGGATCTCGTCCGCCTGCGTGCGGCCCGTCGATGCAATCTCCTCGACGGGGGCGAGCAGTGCCACCGCGTCGGGCTGCACACGCGCGAGGCCGTCCTTGGCGATCGCGACGAGCTGCTTGGAGAGCTCGCCGAGCGTGTGCCTGCCAGCCTTGGCCGCAAAGCCCTGCTTGGGGACATCGTTCGCGAGCTGCTCGCGCTCGGCGTAGGAGAGACCGGCCGTGAGCGCGGTGGCAGCGGTGCGCGCGCCGGTGTCGTAGAGCATGCCGCGCATCATCGGGCCGAGCGCCTGGATCATCGGGAACGAGCCGCAGTCGCAGCCGCGCACTTCGATGAACTTCTTGAGGCGACCCTCGGGGAACAGCGTCGAGAGGTGGAGCGCCCAGTCGGCGCGCGTTGCGTGCTCGCCGTTCCAGCCCTCGGCCATGTACTTGCGGAACGTGAGGTCCGCCGGCACGCGGAGGTAGCCGTTGCGGTAAACGAAGTACATCGGCACGTCGAGCGCCCACTCGGTGTACGCGGTGAAGACGTCGGAGCGGTCGAACACGAATGGCACGAGGCCCGAGCGCGCGTTGTCGGTGTCGCGCCAGATCCAGGCGCGGTAGGTCTGATAGTCCGACGGCTTCTCGTCGACGATCGGAGACGCGGCGTAGAGCGCGGTGAGGATCGACGTGACGGAGTAGAGACACTTCAGCTTGGCCGCAGCGTCGGCCTCGTCGGAGAAGTCGAGGTTTGCTTGCACCGTCGCGGTGCGCTGCATCATGTCCTGGCCGCGCGTGCCGACGGTGAGCATGTAGTCGCGCATCACGTCGTAGCGGAGCTTCGGCATCCACGGAATATCTGCGCGCGTGCCGAACGGACGCAGGCCCGTCGATAACCACGAGAGGCCGAGCGGCTTGGAGACGCTGGCGAGCTCTTTCACGTAGGCCGCGAGGTCTGTCGAAAAGTCGACATCCCGCGTGACCGGGCGGGCGGCGAGCTCGAACTGGCCGCCTGGTTCGATCGTGAGCTGGGTGTCGTTGCGCGAGAGCGCGATCGTGTGGCCGGCTTCCTTGGTCGGAGTGCCGCCGTTCTTTTCGAACGCGTCGAACAGCGAACCGATGCCGTGGGGGCCGTCATACGGCGGGGCCTCGCCCGTCGAGGAAATCACTCCGACGAGCTCGTGCTCCGTGCCGACGCGCCACTCGGCGGCGGGCTTGCCTGCGGTGTCGAAGTAGGCCACCAGATCCGCCAACGAGCGGACCGGTACAACATCGGCTTCATCGACGAGGTACACGAAGTTCCGGGCACTCTAGGGGGTGATCTCCAACGCGTCAACGCGGCGCGTGCTGGAACGGTCCGTTCGCCGAGGCTGCCGTGGTAGCGTCTCGGCGATGCAGCGGCTGCTCGACACGCCCGCCTTCGTACAGAAGCGCACCCGCCTCCTCGAGCTGCTGCGCCGCGACTCGTTCCAAGAGCGCGAGGTCGTGCTCTCCAGCGGCCTGCCGTCGAACTTCTACATCGACTGCAAGCAGGTCAGCCTCGCCGCGGAAGGTGCGGCGCTGATCGGCGAGCTGTTCCATCTCGTGGTCGACGAGGTCGCACCTGACGCAGTCGCCGTCGGTGGCCTCACGATGGGCGCGGATCCGCTCGCGACGGCCACGTCGATTCAATCGTTCATTGCGGGCCGCCCTCGCGCTGCGTTCCTCGTGCGCAAGGAGCCCAAGGGGCACGGGACCAATCAGTGGGTCGAGTCGACGCGCTTGCCCGCGGGCGCGAAGGTGGTCATCCTCGAAGACGTGATCACCACCGGTGCCTCCACGATCAAGGCGGTCGAGCGTGCGCGCCTTGCGGGCCTCGAGGTCGTGCACGCGCTTGGTCTCGTCGATCGCCTCGAGGGCGGACGCGAGGCAGTGGTCGCGTCGTTGGGGACCTCGGCCCCGCTCACCACGCTGTTCACGCGCCGCGACTTCCTAGCGGACAAGTAATCATGCGCGCTACATCACTCGGCCTTGCCCTCGTCCTCATCCTTCCGCTCTCCGCGTGCGGCGCCGGTACGCCCAAGAAGCCACTCACCAACGAGTGGCCGACCGCTGCGATCGACGACGGCGACTACAAGGACATCACCAAGGATTGGACGCGCTCGGCCGTCCTCCACGGTGACTACCAGGAAGTCCTCGAGCTCGCGGCCACGCTGAAGACGCCGGAGTGGCGCCTCGTCCACGCCGAGCGCGACGCCAAGAACCGCGGTCTCGTCGGTGCGGCCAAGGAGCAGCGCATCGCGCAGGCCAAGGCCGACGCCGAGGGGCCGTACGAGCTCGAGCTGATGGTCACCACGTGGGACCAACGCGAGAACGATCTGGACCGCGGTGCCAAGGCCGCGTGGCGCGTGACGCTGCTCGATGGTACGGGCAAAGAGATCGCGCCTCTCGAGGTCACCAAAGATCGCCGTCAGCCGTTCGTCGTGCGCACCGAGTTCCCCGCGTTCGGCGACTTCGCCAAGGGCTACGTCGTGAAGTTCCCGCGCGAAGCGAACGTGCTCGGCCCGGGGGTGAAGCAGGTCCGCCTCCGCCTGAGCGGCGAGCGCGGCGGCGTCGAAGTCACCTGGGACGCTCCGTAACCGCCGCTATTTCGGCGGCTCGGGCTTCTTGCCGCGCAAGCGGTCCCAGAAGCCGACGGGCTGGTAGCCCTCGTCGAGGTCGTCGAACTTCTCGACCGACCCGGTCATCGAGACCTTCAAATCCTTCTCCTTCTCTTTGCCCGCGCGGAAGAATTCTTCCTCGACGTCGGTGAACAGCATGCGCGCGCCTGTCGTGTCGAGAGCGGCGACGGCGTCCGTACGCGCATGACCCACGGTCGACTCGAGCGGTGACGCCGCGAGGTTCGCCGTCGCGGGGGCCGGCACGTTCGCTTGCGCGGAGGTCACAGCGGCGATCGCGGACTGCGCGGCGTGAAGATCACCGACGAGGATCGACTCGCCACCATCGACAAGGATCGAGGGCTGCGAGCCGGGGCGTTTCAGATCGCCGGTGCGAGTGCGCGACTGCACGATCTCGCCGGTACGCGCCTCGGGACGGTCGGCGTCGTCGGGAGCTCCGGGCGGTGGAGGGCGGCGCTGCGGCGCTGTCTCGACGGTCGGAACCTCGCGCACCCTACCGTCGGACGGCTCGTCTTCGACCTTCGTCGGCGCGCCACTGGAGAGTGTGGGCTCGCGCGCGACGAGCAGATTCTCGGTGACCGTCACCGTCGCCGTCGACGTGAGGTGTGCGGTCTTCTCCGTGTGGCGCACCGACATCGTGTCTTGCACCACGACGGTCGCCGTCGCTGATTCCTCGACGATAAGCTTGTCGCCCTTCACCTCGATCGGTGGTGGCACCACGGGGTTTGGCGTCTGCGACGACGTGATCGTGCGCGGCACCGCAGGCACACCAGCCTCCTGGAGATCCGTCACGCGCAGGCCGCCCTTGAGCTCGCGCACGAGCTCGTCGGCATCGATCTTTGGCACGGGCCGCGTCTCGGTGTCAGCGGCGGCTGCACGCGCGCGCGCTTCGACCATCGCCCACATCTCCTCTTCGGACATATCCGAATCGGGATCCGGCGAGGCGCCACGCGGCCACGAGCCGCGATCGGTCGTCGCCTTAGGCACGGGCCCACTCGTGACGTCACTCGCCGCAGCCTGAAGATCGACGGACTTCCTCGTCGCTGCGACCTTCGCGACGAGATCTTCTTCTTCGCGCGCCTTCTTCTCCAGGAACTCCGCTCGTGAAGCGGCCGCCTTGCGCGCGATGTTGGCCGTGTCGGCGCGCAGCTTCGCGTCTTCCGCCTCGGCCGCTTCCTCGCGCTTGCGGGCCAGTTCCTCGGCGGCGAGCGCCTTCTTCAGCGACGCTTCCTCGTCGACCTTGGCCTTCGCCTCGTCGATCTTTGCTTGCGCGGCGGCCTTTTCCTTCGCCGCTGCGTCGGCCGTCGCCTTCGCGAATGCCTCCGCCTTTGCTTTGATCTCCGCCTCGGCCTTCGCCTTCGCATCGGCATCGGCCGCAGCTGCGTCCGCCATGGCTTTCGCTGCTGCGTCGGCCGTTGCCTTCAGCTCGGCGTCCGCCTTCGCCTTCGCTTCTGCGTCGGCCTTTGCCTTCGCGTCGGCTTCGGCCTGCGCCTTCGCATCGGCTTCTCCCTTGGCCTTCGCGAACGCCTCTGCCTTCGCTTTGATCTCTGCCTCGGCGGTGGCCTTCGCATCGTCCGCTGCCTGTCGCGTTTCGGCCTCGGTCTTCGCCGTGGCCCAGATCGCTGCTTCGGCCGCTTCCTCGTCGGCCTTTGCCTTTGCTGCGGCGTCCGCCTTTGCGCGCGCTTCCGAGGCTGCCGTCGCCTTCGCCTCTGCGTCGACCGCGGCCTTGGACTCCGCGTCCGCCTTGATCGTCGCCCACGTCGCTGCTTCGAGCGCGGCCTCGGCATCCGCCTTTGCCTTTGCAGCTGCGTCGAGGAGCGCCTTTGCTTCGGCCTCCGCCTTTGCTGCTTCGGCGCGGGCCTTTGCTGCCGCGGCGACGTGATCGCCTGTCGACTTGCGCGCGATCGCGATGCGCTCCTCGGTGGCACGGCGGTCCGTATCCGCCTTTACCTCGGCGTCGGCCTTTGCCTTCGCGTCGGCCTCGGCCTTTGCCTTGGCTTCGGCCTCCGCGGTGGCTCTCGCCTCGGCGAGGACCTTCTCGTCGATCTTCTCGTCGGCCGACTGGTCGAGCACGAAGATCTTTTCGCGCTGCGCGGTGTCCATCAGCGCCTCGAGACGCTCGCGCGGCTCCTCGCTGCGCGTCGGCAGAGAGATCTCGCCCGAGCGCTGCGCGGCGGGGACCACCGTCGACAGCCGCCCGACCTCCGCGCCGACGATGCGCGGGACGAGCGCGCCCCAGTCGATCTCGGGCCTCGAGCTGCGGCTCGCGGGTGCCGGCTCCGCTTTCTTACCGCGGACGCTGCGATTGGTGCGCGTGCGCGGACGCGGGACGGTGTCGTCGAGCTTGCCGTCATTACCCGCGGTGATGTCGGCGCGCGCGGTGGCGACCGCCTCGTCGCCCGTCTGACCGGTGAGCCACTCCTCGATGCCGAGCACGGCGCGCCACGTCGCTTTGGGCTTCACCGACTCGACGACGCGAAGCAGGCCCGCCTCGACGGCGCGCTGGGTCACGCGCAGCGTCTCGAACACGCGGTACGGGGAATCCTCGAGGATGTCGGCGAGCACGCGGTGCCCGTCGAACATGTGCAGCACCCCGTGGACTTCGGTCGGGACCTGTCGGCCCAGCGACTGGATGCGTGCGACGTCGGGCTCGAGCACCTGCGCGGGCGACAGCGAGCCGGAGCTCTCGCGCACACCTTCGAGGAAGCGCTCCATGTCGGTGAACAGCTCGTCGTGCGACAGCGGGATCTGCTGCCGACGCACGACGTCCTCGTGGAGGTATTCGAAGCGCGCCTCGGTCCAGAGCAGGAGCTGGTGGAGCGCCGCTTGGCCGTGGATGAGCGCGAGCTCGGCGGACGTGACCTCGCCGTGGAAGAAGCGGATCTCGCCGCGGCGCAGACCGCGCATCATGGTCAAGACGGCGCTGCGACCGAGGGCGGCGAGCGCGCGGACGAGCGTGAAGACGTTGGTGGTCTCGGCGAGGGAGCCGATGAGATGTTCGCGCTTGGCTGCGGGCTGCCCCCGGAGCAGGCGAGCGACGGTGACGACGTCTCGCAGGTACGCCGGCGAGACGACAGCCTCGTCAGCACCGGCGGCGATCGCATCGGCGCGGGTCGCGGTGCCGGAAAACACGAGCGGGATGTCGAGCGAGGTCGTCGCCAGCTTGGCGCGGGCGGCCCGGATGGTGTCGAGCGATGCGCCGTTGGAGCCCGTGACGAGCACGAGGCCCGCGCCGTCGAGGGAGGCGGAGAAGGCATCGCCGGTCACCGTGATGGCCTCGCAGGGGATGCCCTCGCGGTCCAGGCCCAGCTGGAGCTGACGCGCTGCCCGTGCCTCGGCTTCGCCGGGGGCGCTCACCACGATGACTTTCGACGACGACGACATGCCCCGCGACGGAGCATCTAGTATAAACGACAAAGCGGGGCCGCAACCGCCAGGCTTTTGTGATTGCTCTAGAAATCCTCAACGGAACCACCGCGAAACGGGCCCACCGGTCGGTCGCGGGAGCGACGGGCGCGATCACGATCGGCAGGTCACCGACGAGCACCATCGTGATCACCGACTTCCACCTGTCTGGCGATCACGCGCAGATCACCGAGGTCGGCGATCACTTTGTCTTCCGTGACCTTCGCTCGACGAACGGCTCGGCGGTGGAGCGCGACGGCAAGCGGATCGCCGTGGACGCGGCGTCGCGGTGGGAGCTCGCGCTCGCCGACGGCGACATCATTCTCCTCGGCAATCCGCACGATCCGGTGCGCGTCGCGGTGCACATCGGTGAAGACGCCGACGAGGATCTTGGCGATCGGCTCATCGCATCGCGCTCGATCATGGATCTGCCCGCGGTGGCGGACCAGATCGAGGGTAGTCCCGCCGACGCACTCCGCGTGTACAAGGCGCTCCAGCCGCTCGGCACACGCCTGGAGCCGGGCGAGGTCATCGAAGCGGTCGTCGCGGCCACGTTCCAGCTGCTTCCGCGCGCGACCCACGTCGCGATCCTGCTGCGCAACGACGCCGACAAAGACCGCTTCGCGCTCGCCATCTCTCGCTCCGCAGCCTCGCAGCGCGTGGGCGACACCAAGTCGTCCGCCGATCCCGTGCGTGCCTCGCGCGCCGTGCTGCGCCGCGTCCTCCAGGATCGCGCAGCGGTACTCACGGCGAACGCGCAGGAAGCGCTGTCGAGCGAGTCGATCCTCGGCGGGCAGATTCTTTCGATCCTCGCGGTGCCGCTCTGGCGCGGCGACGACATCATCGGTCTCATCCAGGCGGACAACCGCGCGACGACCGGGATGTTCGTCGAGCACGACCTCGAGATCTGCCTCTTGCTCGCCGGGCAGGCGTCGCTCGCGATCGACAACTCGACGCTCGTGCAGCGCCTTCGTCTCGCCGAGGAGCGGGCGCGCGGTGAGAACGTTTACCTCAAGCGCAAAGAGCAGAAGATCAAGTTCGACAACATCATCGGCGACTCGCCGGCGATGAAGGCGGTGTTCTCTCAGCTCGAGAAGGTGATCGATACGCGCGCGACGGTGTGCATCGAAGGCGAGACCGGCACGGGTAAGGAGCTGATCGCATCGGCCATCCACCATCAGTCGCAACGCGCGGACAAGATGTTCGTCGCCCAGAACTGTGCGGCGCTGCCGGAGAACTTGCTCGAGAGCGAGCTGTTCGGTCACAAGCGCGGCGCGTTCACGAGCGCGGACAGCGACAAGAAGGGCCTGTTCGAGATCGCGGACGGCGGCACGCTGTTCCTCGACGAGATGGGCGAGATGCCGCTGCCGCTGCAAGCGAAGCTGCTGCGCGTGCTGCAAGAAGGCACCATCCGCGCCGTCGGTGCCACGAGCGAGAAGCAGGTCGATGTCCGCATCCTGTGCGCGACCAACCGCGATCTCTCCGTCGAGGTGGAGAAGGGCCGCTTCCGTCAGGACCTCTACTACCGACTGATGGTGTTCCCGATCAAGCTGCCCCCGCTGCGCGAGCGGCGTGAGGACATCCCGGAGCTCGCGGCGCACTTCCTCAAGCGCTATGCGGCGGAGTATCGCGTCGAGCTCCCTGGCTTCACCCAGGACGCGCTCGACGCGCTCAGCGCGTACAACTGGCCCGGAAACATCCGCGAGCTCGAGAACGAGGTCCAGCGCATCGTGATCCAGGCCGAGCCTGGTCACTGGCTCGAGGTCACCGATCTGTCGCCGCGCCTCCGTAAGGTCGAAGGAACAGTCACGCGCATCGCGCCCAAACAGGGCACGCTCAAAGAGATGATGGATCAGGTCGAGCGTTGGCTGCTCACGGAGGCTCTCCGCGAGCACAACAACAACAAAACGAAGACGGCCGTCACGCTTGGCATCACGCGCGAGGGTCTGCACAAGAAGCTCGCTAAGTTCGGCGTGTGATCGCGCGCGCTCTCTGCTTGCTGCCGCTCGCCGCGTGCGGACGGATCAGCTTCGATTCGTCGCAGACAGGGGACGGCTCCGTCGACAGCCGCGTCATCGATCCGCAGACAGTGACGCTCGCGCTCGATCGCTACTCGCCGTCCGCGGGCCTCAGCGACTTCGTGCTGCCCGTGTTCCTCTCGAGCGCGCGCATCGACCGAGCGCTGCTCGCCCCCGATGCGAGCGACCTCTACTTCACGGAGACGACCGGCGCGCTGCTGCCGCACGAGATCGAGCAGCTCGGCGACGCGTCCGCACCGCTGATCGCATGGGTCCGCGTGACGGACTACAACGCGAGCACGGTTCTCCAGCTGCACTACGGCGGAGAGACGCGCGATCCGTCGACGGATCCGACGTGGCCTGCCAGCTTCCTCGGCGTGTGGCACATGGGCAACGCGAACGATGCGGGCGTGCACGCGAACAACGGCACGCTCCACAACACCGACGACGCGACTGGCCTCATCGGTCCTGCACTCCACTTTCATCCCGGCGACGACGATTGGATGACGGTGCCCGATTCCTCGTCGCTGACATTCGCGTTCAACCAGTTCACGCTATCGGGCTGGGTGAAGCTCGACACGATGCCAGCGTTCTACGCTGCCATCTTCGGTCGACAGCTCGGCGACAGCACGGATAACGACTTCAACATCAATGTGTTCAACGGGGTCGCGACAGGCTCGGAATCGTTCACGTCGACGACCGCGCACGAGGTTTCGGGCGGCGCCGTCTCCGTCGGTGCGTGGCACAACATTGCCTTCACGAACACCGGCACCCAGCTGACGGTCTACGTCGACGGCGTGCTGACCGCTACGGAACCCGAGAGCCGCGTTGTCGCGCATAGCGCGAACCCGATCCTGTTCGGCGCCGACCGCAACGACACGAACGGGACGACCCCGGTTGGCATTGCCGACTCGGACTTCATCGACGGTACTGTCGACGAGGTGCGCCTGGAGAACGTCGCCCGCGATGCCAACTGGATCGGTGCGTCGATCGCAGCCGCGCAGGACATGATCATCAGCTATCCGTAGCGGCTACAATGAGCGGGATGGCCGGGGTGGTTCGTTCGTTCGCCTTCGCGGGGCTCTCCCTCGCGGTGCTCGGCGCGTGCGGTCGCATCAACATCGGTGGCGTGGGCAGCGACGGCATGCCGGGTGATGACGCTAACGGCGATGGGCCGCGCGTGTGCTCCAACCCGAGCGGGCACGACGAAGATGGAGACGGCATCGATGACGTGTGCGACCTGTGTCCGCATCGCGCCGATCCGAACCAGGAGAACCGCGATCACGACGGCGTCGGCGATGCGTGCGACCCGCGGCCCGACACGCCCGGCGACTCGATCGTGCGCTTCGATCCGTTCACGTCGCAGCGCGCTGACTTCATGTCGCTCACCACGGGCATGCAGCTGTTCGATGGCGAGTCCCTGCAGCTCGATACGCGCGGGACGAGCTGGGCCGGCTTCTACCCGTCGACGATCGGCGTCGACACGCTGATCATCTCGGGCTCGCAGGGCGTGCGCGGCACCGCTGGTCTCGAGCTCCTCTCGTTGTTTGTCGAGAAGGATCCGCAGAAGTATCAGTGCGAGGAGTACGAGCCGAGTCCGCACATGTCGTACTCGGAAACTCTCGACGGCACGAACTACTCGAACATCGATGTGCAGCCGCTTGCCGGTCCTCCGATGGGGCCATTCGAGCTACAGCTCGCTCACAGGGGACCCAACATCGAGTGCAGGTTCAACGGCTCCGTTTCCATGGCGCCCAAGCCCGCGTTCACCGGCGACACCGTGTCGATCAACGTGATCGACGAGGTGGTCACGCTGGACTGGCTCATTCAGATCCGCAGCGAGTAGGATGCGCCGTGGCGCTCACTCTCTACTCCGGTAACCGACGGCAGTCGTCATGGTCGCTGCGCGCCTATCTCGCGCTCGCCGAGTCCGGTCTGTCGTTCGAGACCCGCGTGCTCACGCTCGATACGCCCACGTTCCTCGCCGAGGCCACCGCGGTCGGTCCGACGGGACTCGTGCCCGTGCTGCACCACGATGGGCAGACCATCTGGGACTCGTACGCGATCTGCGAGTACGTGAACGAGCTCGCGCCCGCCGCGAACCTCTGGCCCGCTGATCGCTCCCAGCGCGCGCGCGCCCGATCGATCGCGGCCGAGATGCACTCGGGCTTCGTCGCTCTCCGCAAGAACATGCCCTACGCACCGCTCGACTCGCGGCCCGGCGTCGGCCACACGCAAGATGCGCTCGCCGACGTGCGCCGCATTCAAGCGGTCTGGCGCGACCAGCTCGCTGCGAGCGGCGGTCCGTTCCTGTTCGGCGCGTTCACGATCGCGGACATCATGTACGCGCCCGTCGCGTCGCGCTTTCGTACGTATGGCGTTTTCCTCGATGATGTCTGCGCGCGCTATTCCGATGCGATCTTCGCGCGACCCTCGATGAAGACGTGGATGGCCGACGCAGAAAGCGAGTCGACGTGAGTTGGCAGAGCGCTGACGTCGATACCAACGGTATTCGCGTCCACTACCTCCGCACCGGTGGAAACAAGCCGCCGATCGTTCTCCTGCATGGACTCGGCGGCGGTGGCGCCGTGTGGACGCCGATCGCGCGCGCGCTCGAGAGCGAATTCGATGTCGTGATGCCCGACGCGCGTGGCCACGGTCGATCGAGCACACCACTCCACGGCTATCGCTACGACGACCTCGCTGCCGACACGGAGAGCTTGATCCGCGCGCTGCGTCTGGCACGTCCCGTTGTCGTTGGACACTCGATGGGCGGCATGACGGCGGCAACGCTCGCCTCTCGTCGCAGCGCCTACCTGCGCGGCCTCGTCCTCGTCGATCCGACGTTCCTCACCCCGGAGCGACAACGCGAGGTGCGCGACAGTGACGCGGCCGACCAGCACCGCAAGGCGCTCGGTCTGACCAAGGAAGCGCTCGTCGCGGAGCGCACCGGTCGCCATCCGCACCGCAGTGCCGAGATCATCGACCTTCTCGCCGACGCGGTCCTCGCGACGAGGATGGCCGCCTGGGATGTGCTCACGCCGCCCACGCCCGACTACCGCAACATCGCGAGTGTCTTCGACGTGCCGAGCCTGCTCGTCATCGGCGATACGCCCGTCGTCACGCCCGAGGTCGCGAACGAGCTCCGTAGGATCAACTCGCGACTGCGCGTGGAGCAGATCGCAAACGCAGGCCACGGCGTTCCCTACGATCAGCCCGACCGGCTCGCCGAGCTCATCGCGGCCTTCGCGCGCTCGCTCCCCTAGTGCCCTGGACCAGAAGTCCGGAAGCGTCAGAGGCCTGTGATCTGATCGCGGCATGGGAGCCAGCAAACGCGCCGTTCGGATCGTTCTGACCGAAGAAGAGCGTGAAATCCTCGAGAACTACACTCGCCGCCGTACG